>NZ_JBHXHX010000001.1:569455-685292 GCF_042723915.1 Streptomyces sp. NPDC058335
GTTGTTTCTTCTTCGCAAAGGGATGGGCGCCGCCCCCCGGCCCCCGGTTAAACCCGCCCTCCCCGGTTAGGGGGCGACGGGGGGGGGCCGCGGGCGCCCCGCGCCCCACGGGGTTCGGTGACTGCTCGGCCCGGGGCCGCTCAGTTCACCGCGCAGTTCTGGTCACCGAGCTTGAACGCGGCCGGTTTCGTGTTGGTGCCCGACCAGTTGCCCGTGAAGCCGAAGCTCACCGAGGAGCCCGCCGCCACATTGCCGTTCCAGCCGATGTTCTTGGCGGTCACCGTGGCACCCGACTGGGTGTGCTCGGCGTTCCACAGCTGGGAGACCGTCTGGCCGTTGGCGAAGGCCCAGTTGAGCGACCATCCCGACCAGGCGCTCGTCCCCGTGTTGGCGAGTCTCACGTCCGCCTGGAAGCCGCCGGACCACTGGTTGGTGATCGTGTACGTCACCGCGCAGGCGCCCGTCGGCGTCGGGTCCGTACCGCCACCGCCGCCCCCGCCGCCCCCGCCTCCGGTGTCCGAGCTGTCGCCGTAGATCACGCCCCGGCCGTTGGTCGAGACGTAGACCCGGCCGTAGACCCGCGGGTCACCCGTGATCGCGGCGCCGGTCCAACCCCACTGGTGGGCGTCGTCGTTGATCCGCGTCCAGGTCGCGCCCTTGTCCGTGGAACGGAAGATGCCCCGCACACCGGCGATCTGCGCGCTGGTGTAGAGCGTCTGGTACGAGGCGCCCGTGGCCGCCTTGCCGAAGCCGATGGTGTCGGCCTGTTCGACGCCGGGCAGCTTGGTGAAGCTCGCGCCGCCGTCCGTCGAGTGCCACAGCCCGTACGCCCCGTCGCTCGCACCGCCCGCCAGCCAGATGTCTCCCTTCGTGCCGGGCAGCGCCTGGAACCGCACGCTGTCCCCGCTGGGCAGTCCGGTCGCCGAGGAGGCGGTGAAGGTCGCGCCGCCGTCCGAACTGACGTAGAACCTGCCCGACTTGAAGCCGTAGAACGTCTTGGCGTCGACACGGTCGGACTCCACGATCGCGCCGGCCGGGATGCCGCTCGACGCCGACCAGGAGGTGCCGAAGCCCGTCGTGTGGTGCACGCCCGCGCCCGCCGGGCTCCACACGAAGCGGCTGCCGTCCGCCGCCGCGGCCACGGTCCCGCCGCCGCTCACCCCCGAAGGATCGGTGCCCGCGAACCAGTTGGCGCCGTTGTCCGTCGAGAACGCCACATGCGGGCCCGAGTCGAGATTGCCGGTCCGCACCACCGTGTTCGGGTTCGACTCGGCGAAGTCCAGGCTCGTCGTCGTGGTGAAGTTCGGCGAACCGAACATCATCGACGGGACCTTGGTCAGATCCGTGTGCCGGAAGCCGCCGATGTCACCGAGGGCGCTGAGCAGCGGGGCGCCGGCCGGTGGAGCGGCCAGGTCGTTGACCGCGGTCTCCTCCAGGCCCTGCACCATCGGCTTGATGGTGAACTGGGTGCCGGAGTCCCAGTTGGTGAGGTTCTCCGTGCCGTAGACCGTCGCGCCCGTGCCGTACATCATCCGGTTCGAGTCGAACGGGTCGATCTCCAGCGACTCCGTCATCCAGCCCAGCTTCGGCGTCTGCTCGGGCGGCGACGGGTTCGCTCCCCAGGTCAGCCAGGGGGAGGACGAGACGTCCATGGTGTACCGGTTCTGGCGGGTGGGATACGACGAGTAGTCCCAGGCCTTCGTCCAGGTGCCGCCGCTGTCCGTGGAGCGGAAGATCTGGGTGTCCGGCCACCAGGAACTGTAGGCGGTGGCCATCACCGTGCCGGGACGCTGCCGGTCGAGCGTCAACCCGCTGAAGCCGTAGTAGGTGTCGGCCTCGGCCACCGGGCTGATGTCCGTCCAGGTGCCGGTCGCCGTCGTGTACCGGTACAGCCGGCCCTTGCCGCCGTCGTACGGGCCGCCCTTGTCGCTGTATGCGATGTACAGCTGGCCGTTGACGGTATCCAGTACACCCTTGTGCGCCAGATATCCCGTCGGCTGTCCGGCCACCCGCGACCAGGTCGCGCCCGCGTCCGTCGAGCGGTACACCGCGTTGCCGGTGTCCGCGACACCGACGTAGATCGTCTTCGTCGCGTTGCCCGACGTGCCCGTGGACTCGTCGAAGGTGACCCAGACGATGCCCTGGTTGTCGGAGGAGTAGCCGCTCGTGTCGCTCGGGTCCTGCACGTAGTTGCCCACGTTGGGGAAGTTCGCCACCTGCGACCAGGTGACACCCGAGTCCGTCGACCGCCACAGCCCCTTGCCGCTCGGTGCGCCCAGATACAGCACACTGTTGCGGTTCGGGTCGACGGCGAGCCGCTCGCCCATGCCCCGGCCGGGCATGTTGCCGCCCAGCTTGAACGGCAGATCCGTCTTCCGCCAGCTCGCGCCCCGGTCCGCGGAGCGCATCACGGCCCCGTTCCCCGGGTCCCAGCTGTTGGTGTACGTGCCCACGGCCGCGTACACCTTGTCCGGGTCGACGGAGTCGGAGGCCAGGCTCACCACGCCCGTGTGCCCCCAGTCCGCCCAGCCCACCGAGTCCAGCAGCGGCGTCCAGGTCTTGCTGTTCTGCTGCCAGCGGTAGGCGCCGCCGATGTCGGTGCGGGCGTAGGCGAGGTCCTTCTCCTTGCGGTTGAAGACGATGCCCGGGACGAAACCGCCGCCGTCGATCCGGGCGTTCTTCCAGGTGTACGACTCCGCCGCCAGGGTCGTCGTGGGGGGAGCGCCGTCGGCGGCCAGTGCGGGCGGGGTGCCGGCGAGCAGGCCGGCCGCGAGTGCCAGCGCGGCCGTGAGGATACGGGTTCTTCGCACGGTGGGGGTCCTTCCTCGCGAAGCCATGTGAGCCCGGATGAGGCCGGGGAGGCCAGGGGGCAGAGGTCAGAGGTCGGGTGAGGGGATCGTGCGGGAGGTGTCCTGTGGGAGGTGTCCTGCGGGAGTGCGACGACCGGGCGGTCCCCTGTGCGGGTGGGGACCGCCCGGCGCGGTACGCGGAGCCTTAGCGGGGGCTTATTCGAGAAGCTCCGCGTACGAGCCCATGGCCATGGCGATGTCCGCCTGGGCCCAGAACCGGTGGTACGTGAACACGGGCGCGGCTCCGCCCGCGAGGTAGCTCTCGATCTTCGACCAGGACGGGTCGTCCTCGTAGAAGGACCTGATCGAGTCGAAGGTCGAGGAGCCGTTGATCGGGTCGCCGTTCGGCATCGTGCCGGTCCAGCCGCTCGGGACGTACACGCCGTCGTCGAAGCGGTTGTAGTCGGCGCGGGTCTCGGGGACCGCGATGCCGAGGGCGTCCTGGTTGTTGTTCCACATGCCGTCCAGGAGCGCCTTGGCCGTCGACTTGGCCTCCGCGTCACCGGACTTGGCGGCGTAGTACGTCAGGGTCCTGGCGTACGCGGCGGCCACACCGACGTCGTTGGTGTAGTCGGCGACGGTGACATGGAGGCCCGTGTTGGCACCGGGACTCGACGCGTTCCAGGTGTCGGGCTGGCCCGACCACTGGAGGGTGGAGGGGATGAGGAAGGAACCGTCCGGGTTGACCGTGGTCTTGGACAGGGCCCAGTCGACCCATTTGTCCAGGACGACCTTGGCGTCGGCGTCACCCGTCTGCTGGTAGTACTCGGCCACCCGCTCCATCGACCACGCCTGGAAGCCGAACCACTGGTTGGACGGCGGGTCGTGGTAGACGGGCTGCTGGTCGTAGTACATGCCGTAGAAGGTCGACTTCCCGGCCGGGGGAGTCGCGTAGCGGCCCGCCCAGCTGTTCGTCGCGCCGCCCGCGATGGCGCCCTCGCTGGACTGGAGCCACCGGTAGAACTCCAGTTGCCGGTCCAGCGACTTGGCCCAGTCCGCCTGTCCCGTCGCCGACTTGGGCTTCAGGTCGGCGTAACTGCTGAGCGCGTAGGCGGCCAGGGGGTTCTGGTAGCCGCCGTGCGCGTGGCTGGAACCGATGCGCCAGGCCCAGCCGGCACTGGTGTCGGTGGCGCCGCCCCACGCGTAGTACCAGGACAGCAGGTAGTGCGAGGAGTCCTTGCCGGTGCCCGCGGGGCAGGCCGACGGACCGACGCAGTTGCCGACCTTCTTGAAGTACTTGTCGTACATCGCGTAGCGCAGGTAGTCGCCCATCTTGGCCGCCTTGGCGAGGGTGGCCGAGACCTGGCTGCCCTTGCCCTGCTGCTCCGCCCAGATGTCCGCCCAGTACGCGGCCTGCACGGCCCGCGCGTCGGCGTCCGGGGCGTTGGTGAACTTCCACTGCTTGGCGTAGGAGGCGTCACCGGTGAACAGGTCCAGGTAACCGTTCTTGCCGCCGTACGTGAAGTTGTCGCAGGTCGGCTGGGGCACCGTCTCCCACACCGACTCCTGCGCACCGCGCTGGAAGGTGTTGATGTACGACGGGCCGGTGTCGGACGGGCCGGCCTCGCACTTGCCGGGGGAGTTGCCGTAGCCGTAGACGTTGTCGACGTCCTGGAGCCAGTGCATGGCGTAGACGTCGTCCGTGCCGTACGCGGACTTCAGTTCACCGGCGATCGGATCCGGCCCCACCGACACCGCGGCGTCCAGCTTCGCCGGATACTCGTTGGGCGTGTCCAGTTCCGGCGCGTACGTCGCCGGCTTGGACGCGTTGTAGAAGGAGTTCGTCGGCTGGTCGGCGTGGGTGGGGATCATGTACTTCTCCATGATCTCCCAGGCGCCGTTGAACTTGGTCCAGTCGCCCGTGACCTTGCCGTACATCGCCTGCAGCCAGAGCAGATAGCTGTAGGCCTCCGAAGTGGTCTCGTGCCCGTGGTCCGGAGCCTCGACGATCAGCGTCTCCACCGAGTGGTACGGAATGCCCTCGGGGGAGAAGTAGCCGTTCGCCGGGTTGGTGATCTTGCCGTACAGCTCCAGGAAGCGCGCGTCGTACGCCTTCGACGCGGCGATCTGGGTGACCGTGACCGCGGCCTTCGCGTGCCCGGTCGCCGACGACTCGAAGGTCGCCGCGCCCGTGCCGGAGCTGTCGCCCGTGACGGTCACCCGCTGTGCGGTGTTCCAGTTGGACGGGGTGAAGGTCAGGCTCGCGCCGCCGGTCACCGTGAGTCCCGTGTTGCCGCTCGTCCGGGCGGTCGTCACGGTCACATTGGCCGACGGCTGGGTGGAAAGCCTTATCTCGTACGTTCCCGTCTTGCCCTGCTGGACGGCGAGCTGGGTGGTGGAGGCCACCACGGCCGGTCCCGAGGCGACCGTGATGCCGACGGGCGTGGACGACGCGGAGGCGCCCAGGCTGTCGTAGGCCTTCGCCACCAGCGAATGACTGCCCACGGTCAATCCCGAGGCGGACAGCGAGTACGGCGCGCTGGTGTCGGTGCCCAGCAGGGCCGTGTCGTCGTAGAACTCGACCTTGGTGATGGTGGCGCTGTCGGCGGCCGCCGCGGTGGCCGCGAGCGGCACCGCGGCACCCTGGGTGTAGACCGCGCCGGCGGCCGGGCTGGTCAGCACCGTGACAGGCGGCTGGTGGGCGCCGGTGCACGGAGTGCCGTTGACCGAGAAACTCGCGGGAGCGGCGTTGCTGCCGCTGTAGGTGAACTGCGCCCCGGTGCTGACCGCCGCGCCGGCGGCGATCGTCCCGTTGTAGGAGGCGTTGGTCACCGTGATCTGCTTGCCCGACTGCGACCAGCTGCCGTTCCAGCCGTTCGACAGCTTCTGGTCACCGGCGTAGGAGTACGCCAGGGTCCAGCCGCTGATCGGGTCCGTGCCGCGGTTGGTGAGGGTCAGATCCGCGGTGAAGCCGGAGCCCCAGTCGTTCGTCCTGTAATCCACGCTGCACTGAAGTGCAGCGGCCTGGGCGGGAGTTGTGCTCGTGCCCAGCATGGTCAGGGGGAGCGCGAGGGCCGCCACGACGGCGGTCCACAGTCGCCGCGCCCTGCGGCGTCTGCGTGAGGGATCCATGGTGCTGGTTCCTCCTTGCGGCTCGGAGAAGGGGGGGAGGAGCAACAAGCCTTGAACCAGTGGGAGCGCTCCCATAGTGGGGACGAGGGTGTGGGCGGTCAAGGTGCTTGAAGAGTCGAAAAGATTCGACAGGCGATGTTGAGGGAAAGTCAGTGACTCCCCTGTTCTTTGCCGACACTTGGCGCTAGCTTCGTTGACACCAGTGGGAGCGGTTCCATCAGTCGACGCGTCCGTACCGACGCGCCCGAGCTGTGAGGAGTCGCTCATGCGACACCCCCCGCGTTCAGTACTTTTAGCCGTCGCCGGCACGGTCGCCCTCGCCCTGGGCGCGACCCTGCCGGTGGTGACGGCACAGGGAGCCACACCCGCTTGCACGGTGGAGTACTCCGTCACCGGGCAGTGGGACGCCGGCTTCCAGGGGGCCGTGAAGGTCACCAACCACACGGTCGCCATGAGTGGTTGGACCCTGAGCTTCGACTTCGCAGCCGGGCAGAAGGTCACGCAGGGCTGGAACGCCAAGTGGTCCCAGTCGGGTACGGCCGTCACCGCGGTGAACGAGAGCTACAACGGCACCCTCGGCACGGGCGCGAGCGTCAGCGCCGGATTCATCGCCACGAAGTCGGGTGCCAACGCCGTACCGACGACGTTCGAGCTGAACGGCACGACGTGCAACGTCGACGCCGACCCGACTTCTCCGCCGACCCCTACCCCTACTCCCACACCCACTCCCACGCCGACGCCGACGCCGACGCCGACCGGACCGTCGGAGCCCGGTGACGAGCCGCCCGCGCTGCGGGTCTCCGGGAACAAGCTCGTGGACGCCGACGGCACCACCCGTCGCCTGCTCGGCG
Organism: Streptomyces sp. NPDC058335; assembly: GCF_042723915.1. NCBI lineage: Bacteria > Bacillati > Actinomycetota > Actinomycetes > Kitasatosporales > Streptomycetaceae > Streptomyces > Streptomyces sp. NPDC058335. The sequence continues at coordinate 576,228 of NZ_JBHXHX010000001.1, forward strand.
TCAACCGCTCCGGCGGCGAGTTCATGTGCGTGCAGGGCCGCGGCATCTTCGACGGCCCGGTCGACGACGCCGCCGTCCGGGCGATCGCCGACTGGAACGTCAACACGGTCCGCATTCCGCTGAACGAGGAGTGCTGGCTCGGCCTGTCCCACATCCGGCCCGCGTACGGCGGTCCGGACTACGTCGACGCGGTCAAGGATCTGGTGGCACGTGTCGAGGCGCACGGCATGACGCCGATCGTCGAACTGCACTGGACGTACGGCCGGTACACGGGCAACTCGGCCGGCTGCTCCGACGTGCACGCGAGCTGCCAGAAGCCGATGCCGGACATGCAGTACACACCGGCGTTCTGGAAGTCGGTGGCCGACACCTTCAAGAACGACCCGGCCGTGGTGTTCGACCTGTTCAACGAGCCCTACCCGGACCGCGCGACCTCCACGGCCACCCAGGCGTGGCAGTGCTGGCGGGACGGCGGCACCTGCGCCGGCATCGGGTACGAGGTCGCCGGTATGCAGGATCTGGTCGACGCCGTACGGTCCACCGGAGCCAGGAACGTGATCCTCGCCGCCGGGCTCGCCTACTCCAACGACCTCAGCCAGTGGCTGACGTACAAGCCGACCGACCCGACAGGCAACCTCGCCGCCGCCTGGCATGTGTACAACTTCAACTCCTGTGCCAACGAAAACTGTTGGAACTCCACACTCGCCCCCGTCGCCGCCCAGGTTCCGCTGGTGGCAGGGGAGATCGGCGAGAACACCTGCTCGCACGGATTCGTCGACCAGGTCATGAAGTGGTTCGACGACCGCGGACTGTCGTACCTGGGCTGGACCTGGAACACCTGGGACTGCTCCACCGGTCCGTCCCTGATCTCGCACTACGACGGGACACCCACCGCGTACGGCATCGGGCTGCGTGATCATCTGCGCGCCCTGAACGGCTGACACCGGCACCACCGGAACACCCGCCACCACGAGGGAAACGCGCATCACAACGCACCACTGCCACAACTGCACCACTGCCACCACTAGGGAAACGCGCACCAATCGACACCCGCAACCGAGAAGGAAACCCGCACTCATGAGCCGTAGCAGAACAGCGATACTCGCCGCGCTGGCGCTGGTCGCCGGTGCCTCCGGGACGGCCCTCGCCGTCGTCCCCGGTGACGCCGGCATCACCGCCGTGCCGTGCACCGTCGACTACAAGGTGCAGAACGACTGGGGAACCGGTTTCACCGCCAGCGTCACCGTCACCAACAACTCGGCCGCCAAGTCGAGTTGGGCCGTGAAGTGGTCGTACGCCGGGAACCAGAAGGTCACCAACGGCTGGAACGCGAAGGTCACCCAGTCCGGCACGGCAGTCACCGCCGCCAACGAGAGCTACAACGGCGCACTGGCGACCGGCGGTTCGGCCAGCTTCGGGTTCCAGGGCACCTACAGCGGCAGTAACGCGCTCCCGACGACGTTCACCCTCGACGGCGTCACCTGCAACGTCGACGGCGGCGGCCCCACCGGCCCCGGTCCGACGGATCCCGGCCCGACCGGTCCGGGCACCAAGGTCGACAACCCGTACGCCGGCGCCAAGGTGTACGTGAACCCCGAGTGGTCGGCGAAGGCCGCGGCCGAACCGGGCGGCAGCCGCATCTCCAGCCAGCCCACCGGCGTATGGCTCGACCGCATCGCCGCGATCAACGGCGTCAACGGCGGCATGGGCCTGCGCGACCACCTCGACGCGGCGCTGACACAGAAAGGCTCCGGCGAACTCGTCGTCCAGCTGGTCATCTACAACCTGCCCGGCCGTGACTGCGCCGCCCTCGCCTCCAACGGCGAGCTGGGCCCGACGGAGATCGACAAGTACAAGACGCAGTACATCGACCCGATCGCGTCGATCCTCGCCGACTCGAAGTACGCCGGGCTGCGCATCGTCAACACGATCGAGATCGACTCGCTGCCCAACCTCGTCACCAACACCGGCAGCCGGCCCACCGCCACCCCGCAGTGCGACGTGATGAAGGCCAACGGCAACTACCAGAAGGGCGTCGGCTACGCCCTGAACAAGCTCGGTGACGCGCCCAACGTCTACAACTACATCGACGCCGGACACCACGGCTGGATCGGCTGGGACGACAACTTCGCCCCCAGCGCCGCCCTGTTCAAGGAGGCGGCCACCACCGAGGGCGCCACCGTCAACGACGTCCACGGCTTCATCACCAACACGGCCAACTACAGCGCCCTGAAGGAGAACAACTTCACCATCAACGACAACGTGGCCGGCAAGTCGGTCCGCGAGTCGAAGTGGGTCGACTGGAACCGCTACGTCGACGAGCTGTCCTTCGCCCAGGGCTTCCGCAACCAGCTGGTGACGGCCGGCTTCAACTCCGGCATCGGCATGCTGATCGACACCTCCCGCAACGGCTGGGGCGGCACCGCCCGACCCGCCGGACCGGGCGCCACGACCACCGTCGACACCTACATCGACGGCGGCCGCTACGACCGCCGCATCCACATCGGCAACTGGTGCAACCAGGCAGGTGCCGGTCTCGGCGAACGTCCGCAGGCGGCCCCCGCGGCCGGGATCGACGCCTACGTCTGGATGAAGCCGCCGGGCGAGTCCGACGGCTCCAGCAGCGCCATCCCGAACGACGAGGGCAAGGGCTTCGACCGGATGTGCGACCCGACGTACACGGGCAACCCGCGCAACGGCAACAACCTGTCGGGCGCCCTGCCGAACGCGCCGGTCTCCGGGCACTGGTTCTCCGCCCAGTTCCAGCAGCTGATGCAGAACGCCTACCCGCCCCTGTCGTAACCGTCCGGCCCGCCGGGGACCATCGCCCCGCCCCTCCCCGGCGCAGTACCCGGCCGCTCCCGTTCACCGGGAGCGGCCGGGCCGCGTCATCCGGGAAACCGCATACGAATTTTTTGCTGCACCGGCAACAGAGGTGGCCTCCGGCCGGTGCGTCGGCGCACGCTGTCGGCATCCCGGACGAGAGGCTGACCACCATGGCGCACGAACAGCACCAACAGCACGGACAGCACCAGCACGGCGGTCAGGCCCACGAGGGCCACCACGGCCACGGGCACGGCGCCGAGATCGACTGGGCCGCGATGGCCCCGCATCTGGAGGCCCAGGCCGAACTGTTCATGCCCCTGTACGAGAAGGCCTTGTCCTGGCTCGGCAAGGAGGTGACCGAGCCGGGCCTGATCGTCGACGCCGGCAGCGGACCAGGCGTGGTGTCCTGTCTGTTCGCCGAGGTGTTCCCGGGCGCGCGGGTCATGGCCGTCGACGGCTCCGGACCGCTCCTGGAGCGGGCGCAGGCACGGGCCGGCCGGCTCGGACACGGCGACCGTTTCGGCACGCTGACCGGTGAACTCCCCGATGTGCTCGATGAGTTGGACTACCCCGCCGACCTGATCTGGGCCGGCCGCAGTCTGCACCACCTGGGCGACCAGCGCGCCGCCCTCGCGGCGTTCGCCGAGCGGCTGGCGCCCGGCGGCACCCTGGCGATCATGGAGGGCGGCCTGCCGAGCCGGTTCCTGCCGCGCGACCTCGGGTTCGGCCGCCCCGGCCTGGAGGCGCGGCTCGACGCGCTGGAGGCGGAATGGTTCGCCCGGATGCGGGCCGACCTGCCCGGAGTCGTCGGGGAGGCCGAGGACTGGGCCGCGATGCTGAGCGCCGCGGGCCTGAAGCACGCCCGCAGCCGCAGCTTCCTGCTCGATCTGCCGGCCCCCGCCTCCGACCGGGCCCGCGCCTACATCGCCGACTACCTCGGCCGGCTCCGTGACATCTTCGGCGACACCCTCGACCCGGGTGACCGGGCCGTGCTCGACCGGCTGCTCGACCCGCAGGACCCGGCGGGCGTGCACCGCAGGCCGGACGTGTTCGTCCTGGCCGCCCACTCGGTGCACACGGCCGTCAAGCCGCTCCAGTAGCAAGGGACTTGACTTGGAGAGCGCTCCAAGTGATGGACTCCGTGCCGTTCACGCAACGCACAGGGGGTACACCATGAGCAGTTCTCCGGAGACGTCAGGCGCACCGGACGCGACGGCCGCACCCGTCGCCCTCATCACCGGCGGCGGCAGCGGCATCGGCGCCGCCGTCGCGCGGCGCCTGCTGGACGCCGGGTACCGGGTCACCGTCACGGGCCGCGGCGAGGAGCGGCTGCGCGCCTTCGCCGCGGAACTCGGTGAGCCGGAGGGGCTGCTGACGGTCGTGGGCAGCACCTCCGACTACGACCACGTACAGTCGGCGGTCGACCGTACGCTCAAGGAGTTCGGCCGACTGGACACAGTCGTCGCCAACGCCGGCACCGCCACCCACGACTCCGTCGCCGAAGGCGACCCATCCGGCTGGACCGACATGGTCCTGACCAACGTGCTGGGCCCCGCCTTCCTTGTCCGCGCCTCCATCGACGCGCTCAAGGAGACCCGCGGCCGGATCGTTCTGATCGGCAGCGTCGCCGGCTTCGTGCCCACCCCGGGCAACATCTACGGCGCGACGAAGTGGGCGGTGACCGGGCTCGCCGAGAACACCCGCCGGCAGGTCACCGAGTGGGGCGTCGGCGTCACCCTGATCGCCCCCGGCCGGGTGGAGACCCCCTTCTGGGACAGCTACGGCAGCCTGCCGACCGGGCATCTGCTGACCGCCGACCAGACAGCCGACTCCGTCGTGTGGGCGATCCGCCAGCCCGAGGGAGTCGACATCAACACCGTCGTCGTACGCCCCGTCGGACAGCCCAACTGACGTCCGCGGGACAGCCCGACCGGCGCGCGAAGGGGCACCCCTCGGCCGGAGGGGCGCCCTTCGTGTGCTGTCCCGCTGCCGTCCGGGGACTCAGCCGGCGCCGAACGTGGCCGGGTCCGGGCCGATCCGCCGGTCCTCGTTCAGCGCGCTGATCGCGGCCAGGTCCTCGGTGTCCAGGCTGAAGTCGAACACCTCGATGTTCTCCTTGATCCGCGACGGCGTCACGGACTTGGGGATCACGATGTTGCCGAGCTGGAGGTGCCAGCGCAGCACGACCTGGGCCGGGGTGCGGTTGTGCTTTCGCGCGATGGCGACGATCGCCGGCACTTCCAGCAGCCCCTTGCCCTGGCCCAGCGGGGACCAGGCCTCGGTGGCGATGCCCCGCTCCGCGTGGTACTCCCGCGAGGCGTGCTGCTGAAGGTGCGGGTGCAGCTCGATCTGGTTGACCGCGGGGATGACCGAGGTCTCGGCGATCAGCCGCTCCAGGTGCTCCGGCAGGAAGTTGGAGACGCCGATGGCCCGGGTGCGGCCGTCCGCGAGGAGCTTCTCGAACGCCTTGTACGTGTCGACGTAGGCACCGCGGGCCGGCAGCGGCCAGTGGATCAGGTACAGGTCGAGGTAGTCCAGGCCCAGCTTCTCCAGCGAGGCGTCGAACGCGCGGAGCGTCGCGTCGTACCCCTGGTCGCTGTTCCAGAGCTTGGTGGTGACGAAGAGGTCCTCGCGGGCCACGCCCGAGGCGGCGAGAGCCTTGCCGGTGCCCTCCTCGTTGCCGTAGATCGCCGCTGTGTCGATGCTGCGGTACCCGGCCTCCAGCGCGGTGGCCACCGCCTGTTCGGCCTCGTCGTCCGGCACCTGCCAGACACCGAAGCCCAGCTGGGGCATCTCGACGCCGTTGTTCAGGATGATCGGGGGGACCTTGCTGCTCACGAGCTCTTGATCCTTCGGTTGTCCGTCATGTGGTACTCCCATGGTCAACGATCACGGGGCGTGATGCATTCCTGACCCCGGAATCCGCGGCCCGGTATGCCGGGTCCGGGACTCACTTCCGGTACAGCGCGTCGACCTCGTCGGCGTACGTGTTCTCGATGGCCTTGCGCTTCAGTTTCAGGGACGGGGTGAGCAGGCCGTGCTCCTCGGTGAACGGCTGGGCGAGGATGCGGAAGGTGCGGATCGACTCGGCCTGCGAGACGAGCGTGTTCGCCGCCACGACGGCCCGGCGCACCTCGGCCTCCAGGTCCGGGTCGCCTACCAGTTCGGCGGGCGGCAGCTGTGGCTTCCTGCGCATCTGGAGCCAGTGTTCGACGGCTTCCTGGTCGAGGGTGACCAGGGCGGCGACGAACGGCCGGTCGTTGCCGACGAGGATGCACTGGTGCACCAGTGGGTGGTCCCGGACGCGTTCCTCCAGCAGCGCGGGTGAAACGCTCTTGCCGCTCGAGGTGACGAGGATCTCCTTCTTGCGGCCGGTGATGGTGAGGTAGCCGTCCTCGTCGAGGGAGCCGAGGTCGCCGGTGGCGAGCCAGCCCTCGTGCAGGGTCTCGTCGGTGGCCTTGGGGTTGTTGAGGTACCCCTGGAAGACGTTGTCGCCGCGCAGCCAGATCTCGCCGTCGTCCGCGATGTGCACGGTCAGGCCGGGGATGGCCTGGCCGACGGTGCCGTAGCGGGTGCGTCCGGGCGGGTTGGCGGTGGCGGCCGCGGTGGTCTCGGTCAGGCCGTAGCCCTCGTAGATCTGCACGCCCGCGCCGGCGAAGAACAGGCCGAGCCTGCGGTCCATCGCCGAGCCGCCGGACATGGCGTGCCGGACGCGGCCGCCCATGGCCGCGCGCACCTTGGAGTAGACGAGCTTGTCGAACAGCTGGTGCTGCATGCGCAGACCCGCCGTGGGGCCCGGTCCGGTGCCCCACGCCTTCGCTTCCACGGCCTCCGCGTAGTTGACGGCCACCTCGACGGCCTTCTCGAACGGCCCGGCCCTGCCCTCCCGCTCGGCCTTGCGGCGCGCCGCGTTGAAGACCTTCTCGAAGATGTACGGCACCGCGAGGAAGAAGGTCGGCCGGAACGCGGCCAGGTCGGGGAGCAGGGCGGCGGCGTGCAGCTGGGGCTGGTGGCCGAAGCGGACCCGGCCGCGGATCGCGGCGATCTGCACCATCCGGCCGAAGACGTGCGCGAGCGGCAGGAACAGCAGGGTCGCCGCCTCGTCGCCCTTCTTGGAGTGGAACACCGGCTCCCAGCGCTCGATGACGGTGTCCGCCTCGAACATGAAGTTGCCGTGCGAGATGACACAGCCCTTGGGGCGGCCCGTCGTACCGGACGTGTAGATGATCGTCGCGGTCGAGTCCGGGGTGACGGCCTCCCGGTGCCGGTGCACCACCTCGTCCTCGATGTGGGCGCCGGCGTCGTACAGCTCCTGCACACACCCCGCGTCCAGCTGCCACAGCCGGTGCAGCCGGGGGAGGCGGTCGATGACGGTGGCGATCGTCATCGCGTGGTCCTCGTGCTCGACGATCGCGGCGGTGGCCTCGGAGTCGTACAGCATCCAGAGGCACTGCTCGGCCGAGGACGTGGAGTACACGGGGACGACCTGAGCGCCGATGGTCCACAGGGCGAAGTCGAAGAGGGTCCACTCGTAGCGGGTGCGGGACATGATCGCGACGCGGTCGCCGAACCGGATGCCCTGGGCGAGGAGGCCCTTGGCGAGGGCGAGGACCTCGTCGCGGAACTCGGCGGAGGTCACGTCCCGCCACTCGCCCCGCTCGTCCTTGCGGCCCAGCGCGATGTGGCGCGGGTCGTCCTGGGCGTGCTGGAACACGACGTCGGCCAGACCGCCCACCGGCGGTGCCGACGCCAACGGAGGGTTGGTGAACTCGCGCAAACCCCGCACCCCGCTTCTCATGGCCGCACAGCGCCGTGAAAGCTACCCCACCCCCGCGCGGGGCGGGAGGGGTCCGGAAAGCGAGCGATGCTCTCGTCCGCGCCGGTCGGTGCGGGAAAATGGGCTCACATGCGGAAGGGTCGGACAGAAAACTGACCGAAGAGTAAGTTTCGGTGCCGTAATCTCCACCGAATCTGCCCGACCCGCTTACGCTGCCCGACCCCGGCGCGAAAAGTCGGCGGCGCGTCGGTGCCCTCCCTCGGTCCAGCGCCGGAGCAATCGATTCCGTTACGCCGTCGTCCCCGCCGCGCTCCCCACCCCGGCCGGGGTCGATGGTCAGGGCTGCCGGCCGGGGCCGCTCGTCCGGTCCGTGTCCGCCGGGCGCGAGCCGCCCCGGTGCAGCCGGTCGCCGCCCGCCAGGATCGCCGCCGCCAGCGCGTCCGCCGCCCCCTGCGCCGCCGTACGCCGCCGCCCGTGCACCAGGACGAACTCGACCCGGCCCAGCTCGGGCAGGCCCGCCCGTTCCGGGACGCGCACCAGGCCCGGCGGGATCAGGCCGCGCGAGTGCGCCATCACGCCCAGGCCCGCGCGGGCCGCCGCGATGAGCCCGTTCAGGCTGCCGCTCGTGCACACGATCCGCCATGCCCGCCCCTGCCGCTCCAGCGCCTCCAGGGCGAGGGCGCGGGTGATCCCCGGCGGCGGGAAGACGATCAGCGGCACCGGCCGGTCGGCGTGCAGCCGCAGCCGGTCCGCGCCGATCCACACCAGCTCGTCGTGCCGGACCAGCTCGCCGCGCGGGTCCGCGGGGCGCCGCTTGGCCAGCACCAGGTCCAGCTTCCCGGCCGCGAGCTGCTCGTGCAGCGTGCCGGACAGCTCCACGGTCAGTTCCAGGTCGACCTCGGGGTGGTCGTGCCGGAAGCCCTCCAGGATCTCCGGCAGCCGCGTCAGCACGAAGTCCTCGGAGGCGCCGAAGCGCAGCCGGCCGCGCAGCCGGGTACCCGTGAAGAACGCCGTCGCCTGCTCGTGCACCTCCAGGATCCGGCGCGCGAATCCGAGCATCGCCTCGCCGTCCTCGGTCAGCTCCACCGAGTGCGTGTCACGGGTGAACAGCGTCCGCCCGGTGGCGTCCTCCAGCCGGCGTACGTGCTGGCTGACGGTCGACTGGCGCAGCCCGAGCCGCCGGGCGGCCTGCGTGAAGCTCAGGGTCTGGGCGACCGCAAGGAAGGTGCGCAGCTGGGACGGCTCGTACACACCGGCCACCGTACCGGCTATCACGCGGCGCGATGACAGTGAGAGCGGTATACCGGATTCCCGATCACGAGGCCGAGGAGGACGATGGACGGGGGCCCTCCGGCCCCACGGCACATGGACGAACGAGCAAGAACGAGCAAGTGGAGCACCGTTGAAACGCCTGCGCTGGCCGAGCTGGATGCCGATCGACCCCTACATCCTGCTGCTGCTCGGGACGGTCGGTCTCGCGGCGCTCCTGCCGGCCCGCGGCGGCGCCGCCGACGTGGCCTCCGGCGCCTCCACGGCCGCGATCGCCTTCCTGTTCTTCCTGTACGGGGCCCGCCTGTCCACCCGGGAGGCGATGGACGGGCTCAGGCACTGGCGCCTGCACGTCACCGTCCTCGCCTGCACCTTCGTGATCTTCCCGCTGCTGGGCATGGCCACCCGCGGCCTCGTCCCGGTGATCCTCACCGACCCGCTCCACCAGGGACTGCTGTTCCTGACCCTGGTCCCGTCGACCATCCAGTCCTCGATCGCCTTCACCTCGATCGCCCGCGGCAACGTGCCCGCCGCGATCTGCGCCGGCTCCTTCTCCTCGCTGGCCGGCATCGTCGTCACGCCGCTGCTCGCGGCCGCCCTGCTCGGCGGCAGCGGCGGCTTCTCCGCGGACTCCGTCGTCGAGATCGTGCTGCAACTGCTCGTGCCGTTCATGGCGGGGCAGCTGCTGCGCCGCTGGATCGGCGGATTCGTCGCCCGCCACAAGAAGGTCCTCGGCCACGTCGACCGCGGCTCGATCCTCCTCGTCGTCTACACCGCGTTCAGCGAGGGCATGGTCCAGGGCATCTGGCACCAGGTCAGCCCGGCCCGGCTGGCCGGTCTGCTGGCCGTCGAGGCCGTCCTGCTCGCCGTGATGCTCGCGCTGACCTGGTACGGCGCCAAGGCGCTCAGGTTCGACCGGGCGGACCGCATCGCGATCCAGTTCGCCGGCTCCAAGAAGTCACTGGCCTCGGGACTGCCCATGGCCAGCGTCCTGTTCGGCGCGCACGCCTCCCTCGCCGTACTGCCCCTGATGCTGTTCCACCAGATGCAGCTGATGGTGTGCGCGGTCATCGCCAAGCGCCGGTCGCACGACCCGGAGGCGGGGCCGGAGACCGGGGCCAAGGCGGAGACGGAGGCGGCCAGGGTCTGAGGCGGGGCCCCTACGACGCAGGGGGCGCTCCCCGCCGGTCGGAGCCCCGCCGCCGTGCCGCGGGCAGCCGCGTCAGCCCCGCGCGGCCGCGGTCCGCAGGGCGATACGGTCCTCACCCGCGTACACGTTCATGGAAGCGCCCCGCAGGAAACCCACCAGCGTCAGTCCCGTCTCCGCCGCCAGGTCCACCGCCAGCGAGGACGGCGCCGACACCGCCGCGAGCACCGGGATGCCCGCCATCACGGCCTTCTGCGCCAGCTCGAACGAGGCCCGGCCCGACACCAGCAGGATCGCCCGGGACAGCGGCAGGCCGCCGTTCTGCAGGGCACGGCCGACCAGTTTGTCGACCGCGTTGTGCCGGCCGACGTCCTCGCGGACGTCCAGCAGCTCGCCGTCCTCGGAGAACAGGGCCGCCGCGTGCAGACCGCCGGTGCGGTCGAAGACGCGCTGGGACTCGCGCAGCCGGTCGGGAAGGACCGCGAGGAGTTCGGGCGCGATGCGGAGCGGGGGAGTGTCGGCGATGGGCCAGCGGGTCGTCGTACGGACCGCGTCGAGGCTGGCCTTGCCGCACAGCCCGCAGGAGGAGGTCGTGTAGACGTTCCGCTCGAGCGTGATGTCCGGGACGGTGACGCCGGGTGCCGTGCGCACGTCGACGACGTTGTAGGTGTTCGAACCGTCCGCCGTCGCCCCGGCGCAGTAGACGATGTTCTGCAGATCGGATCCCTCGGCCAGTACGCCCTCGCTGACCAGGAATCCGGCGGCGAGCGCGAAGTCGTCACCGGGCGTGCGCATGGTGATGGCGAGGGGCTTGCCGTTGAGCCGGATCTCCAGCGGCTCCTCCGCGACCAGCGTGTCCGGACGGCTGGACACCGCCCCGTCCCGGATGCGGAGCACCTTGCGTCGTTCGGTGACTCGTCCCATGTCGTCAGCCCCGGTTCTGTACGTGCTGGTAGCCGAAACGGCCCTTGATGCAGAGATTGCCGTGGGTCACCGGGTTGTCGTGCGGCGAGGTGACCTTGACGATCTCATTGTCCTGCACGTGCAGGGTCAGGTTGCAGCCCACACCGCAGTACGCGCACACGGTCGTCGTCCGGGTCTGCGCCGACTCGTCCCAGGTACCCGCCGCCCGCCGGTCGAACTCCGACCGGAACGACAGCGCGCCCGTCGGACACACCTCGATGCAGTTCCCGCAGTACACGCAGGCCGAGTCGGTCAGCGGCGCGTCGTGCTCGACGGCGATCCGGGCGTCGAAGCCACGGCCCACGACGGAGATCGCGAAGGTGTTCTGCCACTGGTCACCGCAGGCGTCGACGCACTTGTAGCAGAGGATGCACTTGTCGTAGTCGCGGACGTAGAGGTCGTTGTCGATCCTGGGCTCCTCGTTCACGCGGGCCGCGTCGGGGCCGAAGCGGTCCGGTTTCGCCTCGTACTCCTTGATCCACTCCGCGACCGTCGGTGTCGTGGACAGATCGACCGAGGACGCGAGGAGTTCGAGGACGATCTTGCGGCTGTGCCGGGCGCGTTCGGTGTCGGTGCGGACCTCCATGCCCGGCTCGGCCCTGCGGGAGCAGGCCGGGACGAGCGTGCGCGAGCCCTCGACCTCCACGACGCAGAGGCGGCAGGCGTTCTTCGGGGTGAGCGTGTCGCCCTGGCACAGCGTCGGCACGTCCTTCCCGGCGGCGCGGCAGGCGTCCAGGATCGTCGAGCCCTCCGGCGCGCGCACCGGTTCCCCGTCGATGGTGAACTCCAGCAGACGGCGGGGGATCCCCAGCGGTGTCACGGTCATTCGTACGCCCCCAGACGGTCGATCGCTGACTCCACGGCGTTCCACGCGGTCTGCCCCAGACCGCAGATCGAGGCGTCCCGCATCGCGCGGCCGACCTCTCTGAGCAGGGCGATGTCCTCGGCGGCCGCCGCCCCCGTGCGCTCCGCGATCCGGTACAGCGCCTCCTCCTGACGGACCGTCCCGACCCGGCACGGCACACACTGCCCACAGGACTCGTCGCGGAAGAACTCGGCGATCCGCAGGAGGAGCCGGGGGAGCGGGACGGTGTCGTCGAAGGCCATCACGACCCCCGAACCGAGGGTGGTGCCCGCCTCGCGCGTGCCCTCGAAGGCGAGCGGGAGGTCCAGCTCGTCGGGGCGTACGAAGCCGCCGGCCGCCCCGCCGAGCAGAACCGCGCGCAACCGGTTTCGGACGCCCGCCGACCCGAGCAGTTCGCCCAGCGTCGCGCCGAACGGCAGCTCGTACACGCCGGGCCGCTCGACCGCGCCCGACACGCAGAACAGCTTGGGGCCGGTGGACCTCGCGGTGCCGATCACCGCGTACGCCGGGGCGCCCATCGTCAGGATCGGCAGGACGTTGACCAGCGTCTCCACGTTGTTCTCGACCGTCGGCTTCCCGAACAGGCCCTTCTCCACCGGGAACGGCGGCTTCGAGCGCGGCTCGCCCCGGTAGCCCTCGATCGAGTTGAACAGGGCGGTCTCCTCACCGCAGATGTAGGCGCCCGCGCCGCGCCGGATCTCGATGTCGAAGGAGTAGCCCTGACCGAGGATGTCGTCGCCGAGCAGCCCACGGGCGCGTGCCTGGTCGACGGCATGGTGCATACGGGATATCGCCCGCGGATACTCGCCGCGCAGATACAGATAGCCCCGGTGCGCGCCGACCGCGTACGCCGCGATCGTCATCGCCTCGACGAGCGCGTACGGATCGCCCTCCATCAGCACCCGGTCCTTGAACGTGCCGGGTTCCGACTCGTCCGCGTTGCACACCAGGTAGTGCGGACGGTCGGGCTGGGACGCCGTCGCCTGCCACTTGCGGCCGGTGGGGAAGGCGGCACCGCCCCGCCCGACCAGCCCGGAGTCGGTGACCTCCCGGATCACACCGGCCGGGCCGAGGGCGAAGGCCTCGCGCAGTGCCGTGTAACCGCCGTGGGCCCGGTAGTCGTCGAGCGAGGAGGGGTCCACCACACCCACCCGGCGCAGCAGGACCAGCCCGTCCTCTCCCGCCTGCGGGACCGCCGACACCGCGGGCGGCTCCGCCGCCGCCGAGTCCGGCGCGCTCGCGGCGAGCACGGCCTCGCGCACGGTCGCCGGCGCCGCCACCGCCGTACGCACCGGGTCGCCCGCTCTGACCGCGAGCGCGGCCGGGGCGCGTTCGCACAGGCCGAGACAGGGGCCGCGCTCGACGTGGACGCCGCTGCCGGGGCCCAGCCCCGCCTCGATCCCGGCGGCCAGGTCCTGCGCGCCGGCGGCCGTGCACGCCAGGTCCGTGCAGACGTGCAGGACGGTCGCGGGGCGGGGCCTGACGGAGAACATCGCGTAGAAGGTGGCGACCCCGTACGCCTCCGCAGGCGGCACGGTCAGCCGGCGGCACAGGTAGTCGAGGGCACCCTCGCTGATCCAGCCGACCCGGTCGTTGACCGCGTGCAGCCCCGGCAGCAGCAGGTCGCGCCGGTCCCGCGCCTCGCGTCCGCCGCGCGCCCACCTGAGGTCGGCATCGCTGCGGTCGGCGCCCTCCCAGGAGGACCGCGGGGGGCCCAACAGGGCGTCGACGGCCGCCCGTTCCTCGTCGGTCGGTTTGCTGTCGCCGAAGTGCAGGTCCACACCGTCACCTCACGTAGGTCGGGACGTAGGCCGGGACGGAGGCCGGGGCCGGGAGCTTCTCGATCCGGATCGCCGAGGCCTTGAACTCCGCCGTCCCCGCGATCGGGCAGTTGGCCTCGATCGTCAGCTGGTTGGTGTCCACCTCGTCGGGAAAGTGCATCGTCATGAACGCCAGGCCGGGCCGCAGCGCGGTGTCGATCCACACCGGCGCCGTCACCGACCCGCGCCGGGACGACACCCGTACCTCCTCGCCGACCACCACCCCGAGGTGCTCGGCGTCCTCCGGGCACAGCTCGACGAACTCGCCGCGCCGTAGCGGGGAGGCGTAACCACCGCTCTGCACCCCGGTGTTGTAGGAGTCGAGGCGCCTGCCGGTGGTCAGCCGGATCGGGTACTCCTCATCCGTGAGGTCGACCGGCGGATCGTGCTGCACGATCCCGAACGGCGCCCGAGGGCCCCGCAGTCCCGGCTCCTTCTCCCACAACCGCCCGTGCAGATAGGTGGATTCGATCCGCTCGGTGCTCGGGCATGGCCACTGGATGCCCTGGTGCTCCGCCAGCCGCTCGTACGTCATCCCGTAGTGGTCCGGCGACACCGAGCGCAGCTCGTTCCACACCGACTCGGCGTCGGGGTACTTCCAGTCGTGGCCGAGTCGGGACGCCAGGTCGCAGAGGATGTCGATGTCCTCGCGGGCCTCGCCGGGCGGCGTCACGGCGCGCCGCACGCGCTGAACCCGTCGTTCGCTGTTGGTGGTCGTGCCCTCGGTCTCCGCCCAGCCGGCCGTCGCGGGCAGCACGACATGCGCCAGCTCGGCCGTCTTCGTGAGGAAGATGTCCTGTACGACGAGGAAATCCAGCGACGTCAGCCGCCGTACCGCCTGCTCGCTGTCGGCCTCCGACTGCGCCGGGTTCTCGCCGATGCAGTAGACGGCCTTCAGCCCGCCCTCCTCCATCGCCTCGAACATCTCCGTCAGGTTCATCCCGTGGTGCGGCTGGATGACGGTGTCCCAGGCCGACTCGAACTTCAGCCGGGTGTCCGGGTCGAGGATGTCCTGGAAGCCGGGCAGCCGGTTGGGGATGGCGCCCATGTCGCCGCCGCCCTGCACGTTGTTCTGCCCGCGCAGGGGCTGGAGCCCGGAACCGTACCGGCCGACGTGACCGGTGAGCAGGGAGAGGTTGATCAGTGCGCGCACGTTGTCGGTGCCGTTGTGGTGCTCGGTGATGCCGAGGGTCCAGCAGAGCTGCGCGCGCTCGGCGCGGGCGTAGGCGTGGGCCAGCTCCCGGATGGCGGCGGCCGGTACCCGGGTCACCTTCTCGGCCAGCGACAGCGTCCACGGCTCGACCAGTGCCCGGTACTCCTCGAAGCCGCTGGTCGCCCGCTCGATGAAGGCGTGGTTGGCGAGGCCGGCGTGGATGATCTCGCGGCCGAGGGCGTGGGCCATGGGGATGTCCGTGCCGACGTCGAGGCCGAGCCAGCTCTCCGCCCACTCGGCGGTCGACGTCCGTCGCGGGTCGACCGCATACAGTCGACCGCCGTTGTGGATCCCCTTCAGCACATGCTGGAAGAAGATCGGATGCGCGAACCGGGCGTTGGACCCCCACATCACGATGACGTCCGTGTGCTCGATCTCCTCGTACGACGACGTCCCGCCACCGGAGCCGAACGCCGCCGACAGACCGGCCACGCTCGGGGCGTGACAGGTGCGGTTGCAGGAGTCGACGTTGTTGGTGCCCATGACGACCCGGGCGAACTTCTGTGCCACGTAGTTCATCTCGTTGGTGGCGCGGGCGCAGGAGAACATGCCGAACGCGCCGCGTGCGGCCGCCAGGCCCCGCGCCGTCCGGTCCAGTGCCTCGTCCCAACTCGCCTGGCGGAACGGCTCGTCCAGGGCGTCGCGGACGAGCGGGTGGGTGAGCCGTGTGTAGGTCTTCGGGGTCCGGTCGCGTTTCCTCATGCGGCGCTCCTCAGCGCGAGCAGGTCCGAGATGGCGTGCACGGTGCGCAGGGTGGGCACCTCGACGCCGGTGATCTCCGCCAGTTCGACGACCGCCGCGAGGAGGACGTCGAGTTCCAGTGGCTTGCCACGCTCCAGATCCTGGAGCGTGGAGGTGCGGTGGTCGCCGACCCGCTCGGCGCCCGCGAGGCGGCGCTCGATGGAGACGCCCACCTCGCAGCCGAGGGCCTCGGCGACGGTGAGCGTCTCGCGCATCATCGTCTCGATGACCTGTCGGGTGCCGCCGTGCAGGCACATCTGCCGCATGGTGGCGCGGGCCAGCGCGCTGATCGGGTTGAAGGAGATGTTGCCGAGCAGCTTGAGCCAGATGTCGTTGCGCAGGTCGGCCTCGACCGGGCACTTCAGCCCGCCCGCCCGCATGGCCTCGCCGAGGGCCGTACAGCGCGCGGACACGCTGCGGTCGGGTTCGCCGACCGAGAACCGGGTGCCTTCCAAGTGCCGTACGACGCCCGGCCCTTCGAGTTCGGTGGCCGCGTACACCACACAGCCGACGGCCCGTTCGGGCGCGAGCACCGCGCTGACCGTGCCGCCGGGGTCCACGCTCTCCAGGCGGTGACCGTCGTGGGGGCCGCCGTGCCGGTGGAAGTACCACCAGGGGATGCCGTTCTGGGCGGCGACGACCGCCGTGGTGTCGTGCAGCAGTGGCCCGATCAGCGGCCCGCACGCCGCGTACGAGTGGGCCTTGAGGCCGAGGAAGACGTAGTCGACCGGGCCGATCTCGGCCGGGTCGTCGGTGGCGTGCGCGCGGGCGGTGAAGTCGCCGCGCGGACTGAGCACCCGCACCCCGTCCCGCCTCATGGCCGCCAGGTGCGGTCCACGGGCGACGAGGTGCACATCGGCGCCGGCGCGGTGGAGCGCGGCACCGACATAGGCGCCGATCGCACCGGCGCCGAGAACTGCGACTTTCACAGGAGCACTCCGTTCGGTTTGAGGGATACCGCGGAGGTGGGGAGGCCGGTCGCAACCAGGCCGAATTCTGTCGACGGAATATTGTCTACAGTATGGAGGAGGGTCCAGCAAGGGTTCGCGCGCGTGCCTACCGTTCGCCGCATCCTGCATACCGCTCACCGCATACGCGGGATGCGCCGACTTTCCAACTCCCCCGCGGCTGCCTACCGTCCGGGATCATGAGTCCCCCGGTCGCACCCCTGGGCTGGAGCCGCTGGCTCGTCCCGCCCGCCGCCCTGTCCGTCCACCTCTCCATCGGGCAGGCCTACGCCTGGTCCGTCTTCAAACCGCCGCTCGAATCCGCGCTCGGCCTCAGCGGCACGCAGAGCGCGCTCCCCTTCCAGCTGGCGATCGTCATGCTCGGTCTGTCCGCCGCGTTCGGCGGCACCCTCGTGGAGCGCAACGGGCCGCGTTGGGCGATGACCGTCGCCCTGATCTGCTTCTCGTCCGGCTTCCTCATCTCCGCGCTCGGCGCCGCCACCGAGCAGTACTGGCTGATCGTCCTCGGCTACGGCTTCGTCGGCGGCATCGGCCTCGGCATCGGATACATCTCGCCCGTGTCCACGCTGATCAAGTGGTTCCCGGATCGGCCCGGCATGGCCACCGGCATCGCCATCATGGGGTTCGGCGGCGGCGCGCTCATCGCCTCGCCCTGGTCGGCACAGATGCTGGAGTCGTTCGGTTCCGACCACTCCGGGATCGCGCTGGCGTTCCTCGTCCACGGGTTGTCGTATGCCGTATTCATGACCCTCGGCGTCCTCCTGGTGCGCGTGCCGCGTCCCGTCGAGCCGGCCGCGGTGGGCGGTCCCGGTGCCGCGGCGGGCGTGCAGGTCTCCGCCCGCACCGCCGTGCGCACCCCGCAGTTCTGGTGCCTGTGGGTGGTGCTCTGCATGAACGTGACCGCCGGCATCGGCATCCTGGAGAAGGCCGCCCCGATGATCACGGACTTCTTCGCCGACACCTCGACCCCCGTGTCCGTCACCGCCGCCGCGGGCTTCGTCGCCCTGCTGTCGGCCGCCAACATGGCCGGCCGCATCGGCTGGTCGTCGACCTCCGACCTCATCGGACGCAAGAACATCTACCGCGTCTACCTGGGCGTCGGCGCCCTCATGTACGCGCTGATCGCCCTGGTCGGCGACTCCTCCAAGCCCGTGTTCATCCTGTCCGCGCTGGTGATCCTCTCCTTCTACGGCGGCGGCTTCGCCACGATCCCCGCCTACCTGAAGGACCTGTTCGGCACCTACCAGGTCGGCGCGATCCACGGGCGGCTGCTCACCGCCTGGTCGACGGCCGGCGTCCTCGGCCCGCTGATCGTCAACTGGATCGCCGACCGGCAGGAGGAGGCCGGCAAACACGGCTCGTCCCTCTACACCGCGTCCCTGGTCATCATGATCGGGCTGCTCGTCGTCGGCTTCGTCGCCAACGAACTCGTCCGCCCCGTCCACCCCCGCCACCACCACGTCCCCGCCCCGAGGGAGGCCGCCGATGCCGCAGCCGACACCGCAACCGGTTCCACAACCGGTTCCGCAACCGACGTCGCAGGCGCCGAGCCCCAGCAGCCCGAATCCGCCTGACCGGCGACCGCTGATCGCCTTCGCCTGGCTCTGGGTGGGCGCACCGCTCGCCTACGGGCTGTACGAACTCGTACGGAAGGCCACGCAGTTGTTCACCGGATAGCTTGCGGGGCGTCCGTCCGCCGTGGCCCGGTGGCCACGGCGGACGGATGTCCGGGCGTGAGAGGGATAGCGGGAAGCCGACAACCCCGGCGCGGGTTTCCTGTCGCTTCACGTGCCCGCCTACCCGTGGGTCACTGATCAGACTGGAGGATCCCGCTACCCAAGGCAACGAGGGGGACCCCCCAGATGAACGGCTCGCGCATCGCCGCCGTCGGTCACTACCAGCCCGCCAAGGTACTCACCAACGAGGACCTGGCGGAACTGGTCGACACCAGTGACGAGTGGATCAGGAGCCGGGTGGGTATCCGCACGCGCCACATCGCCGGGCCCGACGAGCCGGTGGACGAGCTGGCCGCGCACGCCGCCGCCAAGGCGCTCGCGGCGGCCGGTCTCACTCCCCAGGACATCGACCTGGTCCTCGTCGCCACCTCCACCGCCGTGAACCGCTCGCCCAACATGGCCGCCCGGGTCGCCGCCCGCCTCGGCATCCCGGGGCCGGCCGCGATGGACGTCAACGTGGTGTGCGCCGGGTTCACCCACGCGCTCGCCACCGCCGACCACACGGTCCGCGCGGGCGCCGCGACCCGTGCCCTGGTCATCGGTGCCGACAAGATGTCCGAGGTGGCCGACTGGACCGACCGCACCACCTGCGTCCTGGTCGGCGACGGAGCGGGCGCCGCCGTGGTCGAGGCCTGCCCCGTCGGCACCGAGCCCGGGATCGGGCCCGTGCTGTGGGGGTCGGTGCCCGAGATGGGCCATGCGGTGCGCATCGAGGGGCAGCCGGCCCGGTTCGCGCAGGAGGGGCAGAGCGTCTACCGGTGGGCGACCACCCGGCTGCCGCCGCTCGCGCGGGAGGCCTGCGAGCGGGCCGGCCTCGCCCCCGAGGACCTCGCCGCCGTCGTCCTGCACCAGGCGAACCTGCGCATCATCGAGCCCCTCGCCGCGAAGATCGGCGCCGTCAACGCCGTGGTCGCGCGCGATGTCACCGAATCGGGCAACACCTCCGCGGCGAGCATCCCGCTCGCCTTCTCCAAGCTGGTGGAACAGGGCGCGATCACCAGCGGCGATCCGGTCCTGCTGTTCGGTTTCGGCGGCAACCTGTCGTACGCCGGGCAGGTCGTACGCTGCCCGTGACGGGCGGTGTCACGGATCCGGGCGACAGGTGTGACGCGGTCGACTGCGCCCGGCTCTGGCTACAGTGAGCCGTAGACTGTAGACGAAAGACAATCGATACTGGCTTTCCGGCTGCCGGCGCCCGGCGCTGCCCAGGAGGGGGACCGACCGATGTTGTCGACAGGACTGCCGCAGGGTGCGGTGCCCAGGCTCGAACGCCCCGGCCCGCTGCGCGAGCGCGTCTACGAGGCGCTGCTGGAACTCATCACCACCCGCGCTCTCCAGCCCGGCCAGCATCTCGTCGAGAGCGAACTCGCCGGTCATCTCGGCGTCTCGCGGCAGCCGGTGCGTGAGGCGTTGCAGCGGCTGAACACCGAGGGCTGGGTCGATCTGCGGCCCGCCCAGGGCGCGTTCGTGCACGAGCCGACCGAGGAGGAGGCCGACCAACTCCTCACGGTCCGTACGCTGTTGGAGGCCGAGGCGGCCCGGCTCGCCGCCGCGAACGCCGACAAGGCGGGCCTCGACGCTCTGCAGGATCTCCAGGCGCAGGGCATGCTGGCGGTGGCCTCCGACGACGTGGACCGGGCCGTTCTCCTCAACGCCATGTTCCACGCGAAGATCATGGAGCTGGCAGGCAACACGGTCCTCGCCGAGCTGGCGGGCCAGGTCGACCGGCGCGTGCGCTGGTACTACACGCCCATCGCCCGGCAGCGCGGTCACCAGTCCTGGATCGAACACCGGGACCTGATCACCGCGATCGCGGAAGGCGACGAGCAGCGCGCCACCCAGCTCATGCGCGAACACACCGAACACACGCGCCGCTCGTACCACGCCCGCCAGGGGGCGTAGCGCGGCGCCGAACCGTCACGGCACCGCTGTCGTCGCCCCTGCCGCCGCCCCGTCGCCGCCCACTCGTGCCCTGCGTGCCTTCGACGTGCGCAGGGCACGCCTTTGTCCTGTGAGTGGAGAAAGTTGACGGCAATCCGTGCACGACTTCTTCCCACTCCCGGCAACCGCTGCTACGTTCCCCTCGAAAGCACGACAGCAGGCGGCCGATCGAGGCGGGGAGGGGTTCGTGAGACGCATGACGGCACGACCCGCGAACGCCCACCAGGCCCGGCTGCTACGGCTGTTGCGTGACGGAGGTCCCAACTCCCGCGCGCAGCTGGGCGATCAGGTCGACCTCTCCCGGTCCAAGCTGGCGGTGGAGGTGGACCGGCTGCTGGAGACGGGGCTGGTCGTGGCCGACGGACTCGCCGCCTCGCGCGGCGGCCGTCGCTCCCACAACGTCCGGCTCAATCCCCAACTCCGTTTCCTCGGTGTCGACATCGGCGCGACCTCGGTCGACGTCGCCGTCACCAACGCCGAACTGGAGACGCTCGGACACCTCAACCAGCCCCTCGACGTACGTGAGGGACCGGTCGCGGTCTTCGAGCAAGTGCTCGCCATGGCCGCGAAGTTGAAGGCGACGGGACTCGCCGAGGGCTTCGACGGCGCCGGCATCGGCGTCCCCGGCCCGGTCCGCTTCCCCGAAGGCGTACCGGTCGCGCCGCCGATCATGCCCGGCTGGGACGGCTTCCCCGTACGGGAGGCGCTCAGCCAGGAACTCGGCTGCCCGGTCATGGTCGACAACGACGTGAACCTCATGGCGATGGGTGAGCAGCACGCGGGCGTCGCCCGCACCGTCGCCGACTTCCTCTGTGTCAAGATCGGCACCGGCATCGGCTGCGGCATCGTCGTCGGCGGCCAGGTCTACCGCGGTACCACCGGCAGCGCGGGCGACATCGGGCACATCCAGGCCGTGCCCGACGGCCGTCCCTGCGCCTGTGGCAACCGCGGTTGCCTGGAGGCCTACTTCAGCGGCGCGGCCCTGGCCCGTGACGCCATGGACGCGGCCCAGCAGGGGCTTTCGGCGGAACTCGCGGCACGGCTGGCGGCGAACGGCGGCCTCACCGCCGTCGATGTCGCCGCCGCGGCGGCCGCGGGCGACGCCACCTCCCTGGACCTGATCCGGGAGGGCGGCAACCGCGTCGGCCAGGTCATCGCCGGGCTCGTCTCGTTCTTCAACCCCGGCCTGGTGGTGATCGGCGGCGGGGTGACCGGCCTCGGCCACACCCTGCTCGCCGCCATCCGCACCCAGGTCTACCGCCAGTCGCTGCCCTTGGCGACCGGCAACCTCCCCATCGTCCTGGGCGAGTTGGGCCCCACCGCCGGCGTGATCGGCGCGGCCCGCCTCATCAGCGACCACCTGTTCTCACCCGCGTAGCCACCCCGTTCGTACCGGCGACCCGTACTCACCCGCGTAGCCACCCGTTCGTACCGGCCATCCGCCTCAGCGCTCTCACCAACCCTCCACCCCACCTCGTACGGCCCCACCGGCACAGCGCCCTGCTCTGCCCTGCCCCGCTCCACCCTGCTCCGCCCCAAGACCGCCCGATTCCTGGCGTTCTGCCCTGACTCCGGCCCGCACGTCCGCCGAGGGGAACCCACATGGCACCAGAACCACCGCTGCTCAGCATGTCCGGCATCACCAAGTCGTTCCCCGGCGTCCGGGCCCTGGACGGCGTCGACCTCGACGTCCAGGCCGGTGAAGTGCACTGCCTGCTCGGCCAGAACGGGGCCGGCAAGTCGACCCTCATCAAGGTTCTGGCGGGAGCCCACCAGCCCGACGGCGGCACGATCCGCTGGCGGGGCGAACCCGTCGTGCTGCGCTCCCCGATCGCCGCCATGCGCCTGGGCATCGCCACCATCTACCAGGAACTCGACCTGGTGGAACACCTGTCGGTAGCGGAGAACGTCCACCTCGGCCACGAACCCACGGCCGCGGGCTTCGTCGTCCGGAGAAAACTGGCTCGTGAGTCAACTGCCCTACTGCTGAGGCGACTCGGACATGGCGAAATCGATCCGGCCCGTCTGGTGGGGGAGTTGTCGGCGGCCCAGCAGCAGGTGGTCTCCATGGCGCGGGCCCTCTCCCACGACGTCCGGCTGATCGTGATGGACGAACCGTCCGCCGCCCTCGACCCGGACGAGGTCGACAACCTCTTCCGGATCGTCGGCGACCTCACGGCGGACGGTGTCGCCGTCGTCTACATCTCCCATCGCCTGGAGGAGATCCGCCGCATCGGTGACCGCGTCACCGTGCTGAAGGACGGCCGGGCGGTGGCCGGCGGGCTGCCCGCGAAGACGACTCCCACCCGCGAGGTGGTCGCCCTGATGACGGGCCGCAACGTCGAGTACGTCTTCCCCGAGCGGCCGGCGGACGGCGTGCCGCCGACCGGCGTGAAGCCTGTGCTGGAGGTGCGCGGACTGGCCAGGAACGGCGAGTTCGCACCGCTCGACCTCGATCTGCGGCCGGGGGAGATCGTCGGCCTCGCCGGGCTGGTCGGCTCCGGACGCTCCGAGATCCTGGAGACGATCTACGGCGCACGCAAACCCACCGCCGGTCAAGTGATCGTGGACGGACGGCTGTTGAGGCCGGGCAGTGTGCGGGCCGCCGTACGCGCCGGACTGGGTCTCGCCCCCGAGGAGCGCAAAGCCCAGGCCCTGCTGATGCTGGAGTCCGTCACCCGCAACGTCTCCGTCTCCTCCCTCTCCCGCTTCTCACGCGTCGGCTGGATCGACCGCGGCGCCGAACAGGGCGCCGCCCGCACCGCGACCCGCGAACTGTCCCTGCGCCCCGACAACCCGTCCGTGCCGGTACGGACCCTGTCCGGCGGCAACCAGCAGAAGGCCGTCCTGGCCCGCTGGCTGCTGCGCGGCTGCCGCGTCCTGCTGCTCGACGAGCCCACCCGCGGGGTCGACGTCGGCGCCCGCGCCGAGCTGTACGCGGTCGTCCGTCGACTGGCCGACGAAGGCCTCGCCGTGCTGATGGTCTCCAGCGAGGTGCCGGAGGTCCTCGGCCTCGCCGACCGTGTCCTGGTGCTCCGTGAGGGACGCGTGGTCCACACCGCGCCAGCCCGTGAGCTGGACGAACACCGTGTACTCGACCTCGTCATGGAAGGAAGTCCGGCGTCATGACGCAGCCCGTGTCCCCGCCGCGGGGCAGCACCGACAAGGTGCCCCAGGTCCAACCCCCCGCCTGGCGCGGCCTCGTGGTCCGCGCCGACATCCGCACCCTCTCCCTGCTCGGCGTCCTCGCCGCGCTCGTCCTGATCGGCGGCATCACCAAGCCCGACGAGTTCCTCGACACCCGCAACCTGCAACTCGTCCTCACCCAGGGCTCGGTGATCGGCGTCGTCACGGTAGGGATGACCTTCGTCATCACCTCCGGGGGCATCGACCTCTCCGTCGGCGCGATCGTCGCCCTCGCCTCCGTCTGGGCGACCACACTCGCCACCCAGGAGTACGGCTTCGGCGGCATCCTCTTCACCTCCGTCCTCGTCGGCCTCGGCTGCGGCCTGGTCAACGGCCTGCTCATCGCCTACGGCGGCATGGTCCCGTTCATCGCCACCCTCGCGATGCTCGCCTCCGCCCGCGGACTCGCCCTGCAGATCACCGACGGCAAGACGCAGATCGTCACCTCCGACAGCATCCTCGACCTCGGCGAGCGCGACTCCTACGTCCTCGGCGTACCGCCCCTCGTCATGGTCTTCGCAGTCGTGACGATCATCGGCTGGCTCGTGCTGAACCGCACCACCTTCGGCCGGCGCACCGTCGCCGTCGGAGGCAATGCGGAGGCCGCCCGCCTCGCCGGCATCGACGTACGCCGCCAGCGGCTGTACCTCTACCTGCTGTCCGGGCTGTGCTGCGGCATCGCCGCCTTCCTGCTGATCATTTTGTCCGGATCGGGCCAGAACACCAACGGCAACCTCTACGAACTCGACGCCATCGCCGCCGCGATCATCGGCGGCACCCTGCTCAGCGGAGGCCGGGGCACCATCGTCGGCTCCGTGCTGGGCGTCCTGATCTTCACCACGATCACCAACATCTTCGCCCTGAACAACCTGCAGAGCGACGTCCAGCAGATCGCCAAGGGCGCGATCATCGTCGCCGCCGTGCTGGTCCAGCGCCGTACCGCGAGCACGACCTGAGGAAAGGGTTCACCGCCATGCCAGAGCCGATGAGACTTCCGAGCCGCTTCACCAGTCGCCGAGGCCTGCTCCTCGGTACCGCCGCCGTCTCGGCCGGTGCCCTGGTGACCGGTTGCACGAGCAATGATCCCAAGGACGATGAGCCCGCGGCCGACACCCGGCCGGCGGCCGACGACAAGCCCGGCAAGCAGGTCACCATCGGCTTCGCCGGACCACAGGCGGACCACGGCTGGCTCAACGCCATCAACGACAACGCCCAGAACCGGGCCAAGAAGTACTCCGACGTCACCCTGGAGATCACCGAGGGCTCGAACGACACCGCTCAGCAGATCGGCCAGATCGAGACCCTCATCAACAAGAAGGTCGACGTCCTGGTCGTCCTGCCCGCCGACGGCAAGGCCCTCACCCAGGTCGGTCTCCAGGCGATGCGCGCGGGCATCCCGGTCATCAACCTCGACCGGATCTTCAACACCCCTCAGGCGTACCGCTGTTGGATCGGTGGCGACAACTACGGCATGGGCCTCAGCGCCGGTCACTACATCGGCGAGAAACTCAAGGGCAAGTCCGACGCCCGGGTCATCGAACTGGCCGGCCTGGACAACCTGGAACTCACCAAGCAGCGCACCCAGGGCTTCGACGACGCGCTGAAGAACTACCCCAACATCAAGAAGGTGGCCCGCCAGGCCGCCGACTTCACGGTCGAGTCGGGGCAGGCCAAGATGGCCCAACTCCTGCAAGCGCAGTCGAAGTTCGACGCGCTGTGGAACCACGACGACGACCAGGGCGTGGGCGCGCTGCGCGCCATCGAACAGGCCGGCCGCGACGACTTCATGATGGTCGGCGGCGCGGGCGCCCTCTCCGCCTTCCAGGCGATCAAACAGGACAACGGCGTCCTCAAGGCCACCGTCCTCTACCCGCCCACCATGGCCGCCTCCGCCATCGACCTCGCCCGCGCCCTCGGCCAGAGCAAGGGCGTCGGCGGCCTCGCCGAGTACGAGATCCCCGCCTCGATCACCCTCTACTCGGCGGTGGTCGACAAGGAGAACGTCGACCAGTACATGTCCACCGGCTTCCGGTGAGACACGGGCTCCGCCCGGCCGGCCCGCGCCGGTCACCGGGCGGAGGCCACCGGGGTGCACCGACCGGGGAAACCGCTTCCAGGCCCGTTTCCGCCTCCACTCCCGTCGACTCCTGCCGGGCGGAGGCCGCTCGCAACAGCGAGGCGCCATCCGGCGAGAGGCGTTCCGAGCGGGAAGTGTCCGGGGCGGGGCGTGTCCCGGCGAGGAGGCGCGTTGTCGCCGCGGGCCGTACCGGGCCGGGGCCCGACGAGTGACCCGACCGCCGAGGCGCACCCCGGCCGACGGCCCGCCCCGAGCCACCCGCCCGGCAGGCCCCACCCCCCACCGTGCCACGACGACGAGGAGGACACCTGCATGGAACAGCCGCAGCAGTCAGCGGGACCGGAGGAGGCCGGAGCGGAGGCCGGCAAGCCCCCGCTCCGCGTCGGCATGGTCGGCTACGCGTTCATGGGCGCCGCCCACTCCCAGGGCTGGCGTACCGCGGGCCGCGTCTTCGACCTGCCCCTGAGCCCGGTGCTCACCGCGCTCTGCGGCCGCGACGCCGCCGCCGTCCGCGCGGCGGCCGACCGGCACGGCTGGGCGACGACGGAGACCGACTGGCGGGCACTGATCGCACGCGACGACGTGGACCTCGTCGACATCTGCACACCCGGCGACAGCCACGCCGAGATCGCGCTCGCCGCGCTGGCCGCCGGGAAGCACGTCCTGTGCGAGAAGCCCCTCGCGAACACGGTCGAGGAGGCCGAGACCATGGCACGCGCGGCCGAGACCGCTTTCGCAACACGCGGTCAGCTGGCGATGGTCGGCTTCAACTACCGCAGGGTCCCCGCCACCGCGCTGGCCCGGCGCATGGTGGCCGAGGGCCGGCTCGGCCCGCTGCGGCACGTCCGGGTGACGTACCTCCAGGACTGGCTGAACGACCCGGGGTTCCCGCTGACCTGGCGGCTGCGCAGGGAACGGGCGGGCTCCGGCTCCCTCGGCGACCTCGGCGCGCACATCGTCGACCTCGCGCAACACCTGGTGGGGGAGCCGCTGGCCGGGGTCTCCGCGCTCACCGAGACGTTCGTACGGCAGCGGCCGCTGCCCGGCGGCCCGAGCAGCGGCCTGGCCGGGGGCGCCGGCGGGACCGGGACCGCCACCGGAACGGTCACCGTCGACGACGCCGCAGTGTTCACCGGCCGTTTCGCCTCCGGCGCCCTCGCCTCCTTCGAGGCGACCCGCTACGCCACCGGCCGCAAGAACGCCCTGCGCCTCGAACTCAACGGTGAGCGCGGCTCGTTGGCCTTCGATCTGGAGCGGCTCAACGAGCTGTGGTTCCACGACGCCACCGAGCCCGCCGTCCACGCCGGCTTCCGCCGCATCCTCGTCACCGAACCCGACCACCCCTACCTGGACGGCTGGTGGCCCCCCGGCCACGGCCTCGGCTACGAGCACACCTTCGTCCACCAGGCGCGCGACCTCGTCCACGCGATCGCCGAGGGCCGCGTGCCGGAACCCTCCTTCGCCGAGGGACTCCAGGTCCAGCGCGTCCTCGCGGCCGTCGAGGAGAGCGCCGAGAAGAACGCCGTCTACACCCCGATCGCCGACTGAGGAGGCTCGCAGCATGCCCCGCAGATTCACACTCTTCACCGGTCAGTGGGCAGACCTCCCCCTGGAGGAGGTCTGCCGCCTGGCCCGCGACTTCGGCTACGACGGCCTCGAACTCGCCTGCTGGGGGGACCACTTCGAGGTCGACAAGGCCCTCGCCGACCCGACGTACCTCGATTCCAGGCGGGCCCTGCTCGACAAGTACGGCCTGCGCTGCTGGGCCGTCTCCAACCACCTCGTGGGCCAGGCCGTCTGCGACGCCATCATCGACGAACGCCACCAGGCCATCCTGCCCGCCCGGATCTGGGGCGACGGCGAACCGGAGGGAGTCCGGCGACGGGCCGCCGCCGAGATCGCCGACACCGCCCGCGCGGCGGCCGCGTTCGGCGTCGACACCGTCATCGGCTTCACCGGCTCCGCCATCTGGCATCTGGTCGCGATGTTCCCGCCCGCCCCGGAAACCATGATCGAACGCGGTTACGAGGATTTCGCTCGGCGCTGGAACCCGATCCTCGACGTCTTCGACGCGGAGGGCGTGCGGTTCGCCCACGAGGTCCACCCGAGCGAGATCGCCTACGACTACTGGACGACCGTACGCGCACTGGACGCCGTCGGCCGCCGGCCGGCCTTCGGCCTCAACTTCGACCCCAGCCACTTCGTCTGGCAGGACCTCGACCCGGTCGGCTTCCTGTGGGACTTCCGCGACCGCATCTACCACGTGGACTGCAAGGAGGCCCGCAAGCGCCTCGACGGCCGCAACGGCCGCCTCGGCTCCCACCTGCCCTGGGGCGACCCGCGCCGCGGCTGGGACTTCGTGTCCGCCGGCCACGGCGACGTCCCCTGGGAGGACGTCTTCCGGATGCTGCGCTCGATCGACTACCGCGGCCCGGTCTCCGTGGAGTGGGAGGACGCCGGCATGGACCGGCTCCAGGGCGCCCCCGAGGCACTGAAGCACCTCAAGGCCTACGACTTCGAGCCGCCGTCGGCCTCCTTCGACGCGGCGTTCGGCAACTGATCCCAGGCTCACCCCAGGCTCTCCGGGATGACGGCGCATCCCGGCGCAAGCACCCGCACGTACAACCGGCCCCATCCTGGAGGCACCCGTGCACGGGAACGACCGCACCACCCGCACCGCCAGACACCAGATCAGCAGACGACGTCCCTCGTTGCACAGGGCGATCGCCCTGTTCGGCGGCGCCCTGCTGGCCGGGGCGTCACTCGGCCTCACCGCACCCCAGGCCGGCGCAGCCGTCGCCGGCCGGACGGCCCCGGCCTCGACCTCGGCCTCGGCCTCGACCGTCGCCGCGGAGGACTTCCAGCAGGTCACCCTCGCCAAGGGAGAGGCGGAGGTCGGCGAGCCCATGTCGCTCGCCGTCCTCCCCGACCGCTCCGTCCTGCACACCTCGCGCGACGGCGAACTGCGCCTCACCGACGCCGCCGGCAACACCCGCCTGGCGGGCAAGCTCGCCGTGTACTCCCACGACGAGGAGGGCCTCCAAGGCATCGGCGTCGACCCGCAGTTCAGCACCAACCGCTTCATCTACCTCTACTACGCACCCCCGTTGGACACCCCGGCGGGTGACGCACCCGAGACCGGGACGGCCGCCGACTTCGCGCCCTTCGACGGCGTCAACCGCCTCTCCCGGTTCGTCCTGAAGACCGACGGCACCCTGGACGCCGCCAGCGAGACGAAGATCCTCGACGTGCCGGCCTCCCGCGGGCTGTGCTGCCACGTCGGCGGCGACATCGACTTCGACGCGGCGGGCAACCTGTACCTGTCGACCGGCGACGACACCAACCCCTTCCAGTCGGACGGCTTCACACCCATCGACGACCGCCCGAACCGCAACCCCGCCTTCGACGCCCGGCGTTCCTCCGGCAACACCAACGACCTGCGCGGCAAGATCCTGCGCATCAAGGTGAACGCGGACGGCTCGTACACGGTCCCCGACGGCAACCTCTTCGCACCCGGCACGGACAGGACGCGGCCCGAGATCTACGCGATGGGTTTCCGCAACCCGTTCCGGTTCAGCGTCGACAAGGAGACGGGCATCCTCTACGTCGGCGACTACGGCCCCGACGCCGGCGCCGCCGATCCGGCCCGCGGCCCGGCCGGACAGGTCGAGTTTGCACGTGTCACCCGCCCCGGCAACTTCGGGTGGCCGTTCTGCACGGGCGACAATGACCCGTATATCGCATACGACTTCGCGACCGGTGTATCCGGTGCGCCGTTCGACTGCGCCGCCCCGAAGAACACCTCGCCGCACAACACCGGCCTCACCGACCTGCCGCCGGCCCAGCCCGCCTGGATCCCGTACGACGGCGGTTCGCTGCCCGAGTTCGGCAGCGGCTCGGAGTCGCCGATGGGCGGCCCCGTCTACCACTACGACCCGGCGCTCGACTCGCCGGTGAAGTTCCCCGAGGCCTACGACGGCGACTTCTTCGCCGGTGAGTTCGGCCGCCGCTGGATCAAGCGGATCACCAGCGACGCCGACGGCACGGTGCAGGCGATCAACGACGTACCGTGGACCGGCACCCAGATCATGGACATGGCCTTCGGCCCCGACGGCGCGCTCTACGTCCTCGACTACGGCGTCTCCTGGTTCGGCGGCGACGAGCACTCCGCCCTGTACCGCATCGAGAACGCCACCGACGGACACTCCCCGGTCGCCCAGGCAGCGGCCGACCGCACCTCCGGTCAGGCGCCGCTGAGGGTGAGCTTCTCCTCGGCCGGCACGACGGACCAGGACGGCGACGCGCTCACCTACCGGTGGGACTTCGGCGACGGCTCCACCTCCACCGCGGCCGACCCCACGCACCGCTACCGCAAGAACGGCACGTACACCGCCACGCTCACCGCCAAGGACCCGAGCGGACGCACCGGCAGCGCGAGCGTGCAGGTGGTCGTCGGGAACACCGCGCCGAAGGTGACCCTCGAACTCCCCAAGGACGGACAGCTGTTCAGCTTCGGCGACGCCATCCCGTTCAAGGTGCGCGTCACCGACCCGGAGGACCGCACGATCGACTGCTCCAAGGTCAAGGTCACCTTCATCCTCGGTCACGACAGTCACGGCCACCCCGTGACCTCGGCGAACGGCTGCACGGGCACCGTCCAGACCAGCGCCGACGGCGGCCACGACGACGACGCCAACATCTTCGGCGTGTTCGACGCCGAGTACACCGACGGCGGAGGCGGCGGCCAGGCGGCGCTCACCACCCACGACCAGAACCTGCTCCAGCCCCGCCACCGCCAGGCCGAGCACTTCGGGAACTCCTCCGGCGTCACCGTGACCACGCGCGAGTCGGCGCACGGGGGCCGGACCGTCGGCGAGATCTCCTCCGGCGACTGGATCTCCTTCACGCCGTACGTCCTCGCCGACGCCAAGAAGATCACCGCCCGCGTCGCGTCCGCCGGTTCCGGCGGAACGCTCGAGGTCCGCGCCGGCTCGCGCACGGGCACCCTGCTCGGCAGGGCGACCGTGCCGGCCACCGGAGGCTGGGACACCTACAGGGACGTCAGCGCCGGACTGTCCCGCGCCCCGAGGGGCACGACCACCCTCTATCTGGTCTTCAAGGGAAGCGGTTCCGGAGCCCTGTACGAGCTGGACGACTTCACCTTCACCACAGGCTGAGAGGAGGCTCTCATGCGCTCAACCGGCCGACTGGCCACGTCACTTGTGGGAGCCGCCCTGCTCCTCGGCGGCTTCACGCCACCCGCCGCCTCGCACCCCCCGTCCCCCGCGGAGGCACGGGTCCTGGTCTTCTCCAAGACGGCAGGTTTCCGGCACGACTCGATCCCCGACGGCATCACCGCGCTGAAGGAACTGGGCGGCACCGAGGGCTTCACCGTCCACGCCACCGAGGACGCGGGCGCCTTCACGCCCACGAACCTGCGGCGCTACGACGCGGTGGTCTTCCTCTCGACCACCGGAGACGTCCTCGACGACACCCAGCAGCGCGCCTTCGAGGACTACATCCACCGCGGCGGCGGATACGTCGGCATCCACGCGGCAGCCGACACCGAGTACGACTGGCCCTTCTACGGCGGCCTCGCCGGCGCCTACTTCCAGTCGCACCCGGCGATCCAGCCCGCCACGGTCGACGTCGAGGACCACGCCCACCCGGCGACCTCGGGACTCCCGCGGTCCTGGATCCGCACCGACGAGTGGTACAACTACCGCTCCAACCCCCGCGACCGGGCGCACGTCCTGGCCTCGCTCGACGAGTCCTCGTACACCGGCGGCACCATGCAGGGCGACCATCCGATCGCCTGGTGCCAGGACTACCAGGGCGGCCGCGCCTTCTACACCGGGGGCGGCCACACGAAGGAGTCCTACACGGATCCGGTATTCCGTGGACACCTGGTCGGCGGAATCCTGTATGCGGTCGGCGAGATCCAGGCCGACTGTCGACCGGAGAACGGATACCGTCCACTCTTCGACGGCAGCTCGCTGGACGGCTGGCGGCAGGCCGGCCCCGGCTCCTTCACCCTCGACGACGACGGCACCCTCACGTCGTCGGGCGGGATGGGCCTGCTCTGGTACGCCGCCTCGGGCTTCTCCTCGTACTCCCTGAAGCTCGACTGGAAGATGACAAGCGCTTCCGGCGACGACAACTCCGGTGTGTTCGTGGGCTTCCCGCCCTCCGGCGACCCCTGGTCGGCGGTGAACAACGGCTATGAGATCCAGATCGACGCCACCGACGTACCCGAGAAGACCACGGGGTCCGTCTACGGCTTCCGGTCCGCCGACCTGAAGAAGCGCGACCGTGCGCTGAACCCGCCGGGGGAGTGGAACACGTACGAGATCCGCGTGGAGGGCGAACGCCTGCGCGTGTGGCTCAACGGCGTGAAGAT
Source organism: Streptomyces sp. NPDC058335 (assembly GCF_042723915.1). Taxonomy (NCBI): domain Bacteria; kingdom Bacillati; phylum Actinomycetota; class Actinomycetes; order Kitasatosporales; family Streptomycetaceae; genus Streptomyces; species Streptomyces sp. NPDC058335. The sequence goes on from NZ_JBHXHX010000001.1 coordinate 608,157, forward strand.
CAACGATTTCACCAACACCGACCCGGCCCGCAGCCTGCGCGACGGTCACCTCGGCCTCCAGAACCACGGAGCCGACGACCAGGTGTCCTTCCGCGACGTCCGGATCAAGGAACTGCCCGTCAAGGGCTCCTGAACGGCGGCGGGCGGAGGACGCCGGACCTCCGCCCGCCGTCACCACCCCTCTGATCAGCGCGCTCCACCGCCGCTCACCCCTCCGCCGCTCACCTCTGCGCGCTCATCTCCCTCCGCCCCGTCTCCCCGCGCTCACCTCTCCGCGCCCAGCTTCGTGCACGACAAGGAGGCCGCCCATGTCCGCGCCCCGCCAACTCCCCCCTCGTGTCGGCGTCTGGCTGATCGGGGCCCGTGGGTCCGTCGCCACCACCGTCGTGGCGGGCTGCGCCGCCCTGACCGCCGGACTGCGCCCGCCGACGGGCCTGGTCACCGAGACCCCCGCCTTCGCCGACAGCGGACTGCCCGCGCTGTCCTCCCTCGTCTTCGGCGGACACGACACGCTCGACTGCCCGCTGCCCAAGCGCGCCGAGCAGCTCGCCGCCGGCGGCGTCCTCCCGCCCGGCCTCCCCGCCGCCGTCGGGGCCGAACTCGCCGCCGCCGACCGGGAGATCAGACCGGGCGGACCCCTGCCCGGCGACACCCGCGACGAGGAGGAGCTGATCTCCGCCTTCGTCACGGACCTGCGCGACTTCGTACGACGGCACGGCCTGGCCCGCGCGGTCGTGGTGAACGTCGCGTCCACCGAACCCGCCCCCGCCGGACCGGCCCTTCCCGCCAGCTCCCTCTACGCCGCGGCGGCCCTGCGCGCCGGCTGCCCCTACGCCAACTTCACCCCCTCCACCGGCCTGCACCACCCCGGCCTGGCCGGCCTCGCCGCGTCGAGCGGCCTGCCGCACGCCGGGCGCGACGGCAAGACCGGGCAGACGCTGCTGCGGTCCGTCCTCGGGCCGATGTTCGCCCAGCGGGCCCTCGCGGTGCGGGCCTGGTCCGGCACCAATCTCCTGGGCGGCGGCGACGGAGCCGCCCTGGCCGACCCGGCGGCCGCCGCGGCCAAGAACGCCGGCAAGGAACGCGTCCTCGCCGACACCCTCGGCACGGTCCCCGAGGGCCAGGTGCACATCGACGACGTGCCCGCCCTCGGCGACTGGAAGACCGCCTGGGACCACATCGCCTTCGACGGTTTCCTCGGCACCCGCATGGTCCTCCAGACCATCTGGCAGGGCTGCGACTCGGCCCTCGCCGCCCCCCTCGTCCTGGACCTGGCCCGTCTCCTCGCCCGCACCCACGAGCGCGGCCTGTCGGGCCCCCGCCCCGAACTCGCCTTCTTCTTCAAGGACCCCGTGGGAGACGCCCCGGCGTCCCTGGCGGAGCAGTACGCGGAACTGGAGAGGTTCGCCCGACGGCTGAGCGAGGAGGACGGACGATGAGCGGCAGAGAGGCGGTGAGCGGGGGAGAGGCGGTGAGCGGGCGGGAGGCGGTGATCGCAGCACCGGCGGTACATCCGGGAGGCGCCCCGGCGTCCACGACGGACCAGGCCCGCACCACCGATCCCCGCACTCCCGATCTCCGCAGCCCCGCCCCCCGCACCCCCGACCTGCGTGCCTGGGCCGAACTCCTGCGCCTGCCCGCGCTGTTCACCGTTCCCGGCGACGCCCTCGCGGGAGCGGCCGCGGCCACCGCCCGTCCCGACCGCCGCACCGTCCTCGCGATCGCCTCCTCCCTCTGTCTCTACGAGGCCGGTATGGCCCTCAACGACTGGGCGGACCGTGAAGAGGACGCCGCCGAGCGCCCGCACCGCCCCCTGCCGTCCGGTCGGGTGCGGCCCGCCGCCGCCCTCGGCGCGGCGTGCGCCCTCACCGCCGCGGGCCTGGCCCTGGCCGCCCGAGCGGGCCGGCCCGCGCTGACGGTCGCGGCCCCTCTCGCGGCGACCGTCTGGTCCTACGACCTCCTCCTGAAACGCACCCCTGCCGGTCCGTTCGCCATGGCCGCCGCGCGCGGCCTGGACCTCCTGCTCGGCGCCGCGGCCACCGGCGGCCGCATCCGCCCGGCCCTCCCCTCGGCGGCGCTCCTGAGCACGCACACCCTCGCGGTCACGACCGTCTCCCAGCACGAGACCCGCGACAGCACACCCGCCGCCCCCCTCGCCGCCCTGGCCACCACGGGCGCCCTGGCCTGGCTCCTGCACCACCGGCCACCGCGCGACCGGTCACCGCTCCGACGACGGCCCCCCGGCCTCACCGCCGCGGCGACCACGGCCCTCACCGCCGCCTACGCCGCGACCGTCGCCCGCCCCTACGTCCACGCCGTCCTCAACCCGTCACCCCCTCTCACCCAACGGGCCGTCGGAGCCGGCATCCGCGCCACGATCCCCCTCCAGTGCGCCCTCGCCGCCCGCTCCGGAGCCGTCACCACAGCGCTGTTCACAGCCGCCCTCGCCCCGGTCGCCCAGCGGTTCGCCCGGCGGGTGAGCGTCACGTGAGCCCACGGCACCCCACCCCCGCCGTCCCCCCGGAGGGCGTCCCGGAAGGCACCCGACCCCACCCCCTCCGCTTCGGCTACGGCACCAACGGCCTCGCCGACCTCCGCCTCGACGACGCCCTCACCCTCCTCGCCGACCTCGGCTACGACGGCGTCGGACTGACCCTCGACCACATGCACCTCGATCCGCTCGCGCCCGATCTCGCCACCCGCACCCGGCGCGTGGCGCAGCGGCTGGACGCGCTCGGGCTGGACGTCACCGTGGAGACCGGCGCCCGCTACGTCCTCGACCCGCGCCGCAAGCACGGACCCTCGCTCCTGGACCCCGACCCGGCCGACCGGGCCCGCCGTGCTGACCTGCTGATCCGTGCCGTCCGGATCGCCGGCGACCTCGGCGCCCACGCCGTGCACTGCTTCAGCGGCACCCTGCCACCCGGCACCGACCCGGACACGGCCTGGAAGCGCCTCGCGGAGACCCTCGCCCCCGTCCTGGAGGCCGCCGCCACCGCCGGCATCCCCCTCGCCGTCGAACCCGAGCCGGGTCACCTCCTCGCCACCATCGCCGACTTCCACCATCTGCGCCTCCTCCTCGGTGACCCCGAGCCGCTCGGCCTCACCCTCGACATCGGTCACTGCCAGTGCCTGGAACCGCTCTCTCCCGCCGACTGCGTGCGCGCCGCGGCGCCCTGGCTGCGGCACGTGCAGATCGAGGACATGCGCCGCGGTGTCCACGAGCACCTCCCCTTCGGGGACGGTGAGATCGACTTCCCGCCCGTCCTCGCCGCGCTCCGCGCCACCGGCTACCAGGGCCTGACGGTCGTCGAACTGCCCCGCCACTCACACGCCGGACCCCGACAGGCCGAACTCTCCCTCCCGTTCCTCCACCGCGCGGCAACACCCACCCCACCCGACGACCGGGCGACCGCCCCCGAGGCTGTCGGGCACCGCGCGACCGCCCCCGAGGCTGCCGGGCACCGCGCGACTGCTACCGAGGCTGCCGGCCACCGAGCCGAGGGCCAGGCACCCGACGGCCGCGCGAGCGCCCCCGAGGAGGCCGGCCACCGCGCCGGGTACCGGTCGCCCGACGGCCGCGCGAGCGCCCCCGAGGAGGCCGGTCACCGAGCCGAGCGCCAGGCATCGCGGCCCACCCGGCTGCCGCCCCTGCCGTCCCCGGCCCCCTCTTCCGCCCCGCCCGGCGAGCCCTCCGCCACCCAGGAAGGGAGCACCCCATGACCCACCGCCACACCACCCCGGCGCCGTCACCCGGGGGCACCACCCCTGCCCCCGGCAGCACGCCTTCCGCCCCGGCCCTCACCCCCCTCGACGTCCTCCACGACCGCCTGGCATCCCAACTGCCCGAACCGGCCCGCGCCTGGTTCCGCCAGGCACTCGACGAGGCCGCCGCCCATCCCGGCACCCACGGCCCGATCTCCGTGTGGGAGCTGCGGCTCGCCGAGGCCGGCCGCCGGTGCGGCGGCCGGCACGCGGACGCCGCCCGGCTGCTCATCCTGCGCGCCGCCCGCGCCGACCCGGGAGCCCTCGGCCGGGTGTACTTCCAGGGCACCGCCGACGAACGCCGGGCCGTGCTGCTCGCCCTGCCGCACCTCGTGCCCGGCCCGGACGCCCTGCCGCTGGTGGAGGACGCCCTGCGCACCAACGACACCCGGCTCCTGGCGGCCGCCGTCGGTCCCTACGCCGCCCGCCACCTCGACGCCCACGCCTGGCGCCACGCCGTCCTGAAGTGCCTGTTCACCGGCGTGCCCGTCGACGCGGTGGCGGACCTGGCGGACCGGGCCCGCGCCGACACCGAACTCGCCCGCATGCTCGGCGACTACGCCGCCGAGCGCACGGCCGCGGACCGTCCCGTGCCCCGGGACCTGCACCGCGTCCTCGCCCTGACCGACTCGGCCGGCCCCGCCGGTCCCGTGCCCCCGCCGCACGGGACGCACCCCCACGGCACGGGCCACCCCCACGGCAAGGAGTCCTGATGCGCATCTTCGACCCCCACATCCACATGACCTCCCGGACCACCGACGACTACGAGGCCATGTACGCCGCCGGTGTCCGCGCCGTCGTCGAACCCTCCTTCTGGCTCGGCCAGCCCCGCACCTCGCCCGCCTCCTTCCTCGACTACTTCGACTCCCTCCTCGGCTGGGAACCCTTCCGGGCCGCCCAGTACGGCATCGCCCACCACTGCACCCTCGCTCTCAACCCCAAGGAGGCGAACGACCCGCGCTGCGTCCCCGTCCTCGACGAACTGCCCCGGTATCTCGTCAAGGACCACGTCGTGGCCGTCGGCGAGATCGGCTACGACTCGATGACCCCCGCGGAGGACACCGCCCTCGCCGCCCAGCTCCAGCTCGCCGCCGGCCACGGGCTGCCCGCGCTGGTGCACACCCCGCACCGCGACAAGCTCGCCGGGCTGCGCCGCACCCTCGACGTCGTCCGCGAGTCCGCGCTGCCCGAGGAGCACGTCCTGATCGACCATCTCAACGAGACCACCGTGAGGGAGGCCAGGGACAGCGGCTGCTGGCTGGGCTTCTCGGTGTATCCGGACACCAAGATGGACGAGCGCCGGATGGTCGGGATCCTGCGCGCGTACGGGCCGGAGCGGGTCCTGGTGAACTCCGCCGCCGACTGGGGCCGCAGCGATCCCCTGAAGACCCGCGGCGTGGCCGACCTGATGCTGGAGGAGGGCTTCACCGAGGACGACGTCGACCGGGTCCTGTGGCGCAACCCGGTCGCCTTCTACGGCCTCAGCGGCCGGCTGAACGTCGAGGTGACCGCGCCCGACACCACCCACGAGGGCAACTCCGTGCTGCGCGGCGGGGAGTGAGCGATGCGCTTCCGCCACCCCGACGGCACCACCGTCCATCTCGCCTACTGCACCAACGTGCACCCCGCCGAGACCCTCGACGGCGTGCTCGCGCAACTGCGCGACCACTGCGAGCCCGTCCGCCGCCGCCTGGGCCGCGACCGGCTCGGCATCGGCCTGTGGCTCGCCAAGGACGCCGCGCGGGCCCTCGACACCGACCCGGCCGCCCTGCGCGCCCTGCGCGCCGAACTCGACCGGCGGGGCCTGGAGGTCGTCACCCTCAACGGCTTCCCCTACGAGGGATTCGGCGCCGAGCAGGTCAAGTACCGCGTGTACAAGCCCGACTGGGCCGACCCCGAGCGCCTCGAGCACACCACGGCCCTGGCCCGCGTCCTCACCGGTCTCCTCCCCGACGACCTCACCGAGGGCAGCATCTCCACCCTGCCCCTGGGCTGGCGCACCACCTGGACCGCCGCCCGCGCCGACGTCGCGCACGCCGCCCTGCTCACCCTCGCCGAACGCCTGGACGCCCTCGCGGACCTGACCGGCCGCTCGGTCCGGGTCGGCCTCGAACCGGAGCCCGGCTGCATCGTCGAGACCACCGGCGACGCCCTCGCCCCGCTCACCGCCGTCGGCCACCCCCGCATCGGCGTATGCGTCGACACCTGCCACCTCGCCACCTCCTTCGAAGACCCGCACACCGCCCTGGACGCGCTCGCCGCCGCCCACGTCCCCGTCGTCAAATCCCAGCTGTCGGCCGCCCTGCACGCCGAACACCCCCGCCTCCCCTCCGTCCGCGAGGCCCTCGCCGCCTTCGACGAACCCCGCTTCCTGCACCAGACCCGCGCTGTCGACAGCACCGGCCGGCACGGCACCGACGACCTCGGGCAGGCCCTCGCCGGCGACGCCCTGCCCGACACCTCGCCCTGGCGCTCCCACTTCCACGTACCGCTGCACGCGGCCCCCGCCGCGCCCCTCACCTCCACGCTCCCCGTCCTGAAGGACGCCCTGACCCGCCTCGTCGGCGGACCGCACCCGCTCACCCGCCATCTCGAGGTCGAGACCTACACCTGGCAGGCCCTCCCGCCCGAGCTGCGCCCCCGCGGCAGGACCCAGCTCGCCGACGGCATCGCCGCCGAACTCGCTCTGGCCCGCGACCTGTTGACCGACCTCGGACTGAAGGAGCTGCCATGACCTCTGCCACCCCGGAGGCCAGCGCGACGGCCACCCCGGAGGCCGCCGCGGTCCCGGAACGTCCCGTCCCCCTCCTGGTCCTCGACGTCGTCGGTCTCACCCCCCGTCTCCTCGACCACATGCCCCACCTCAAGTCCCTCGCCCAGGCCGGCTCCTCGGCGCCGCTCGGCACCGTGCTGCCCGCCGTCACCTGTGCCGCCCAGTCCACCTTCCTCACCGGCACACACCCGTCCGAGCACGGCATCGTCGGCAACGGCTGGTACTTCCGTGAACTCGGAGACGTCCTGCTGTGGCGCCAGCACAACGGTCTCGTCGCCGGGGACAAGCTGTGGGACGCCGCCCGCCGGGCCTGTCCCGGCTACACGGTCGCCAACATCTGCTGGTGGTACGCCATGGGCGCCGACACCGACTTCACCGTCACCCCCCGTCCGGTCTACTACGCCGACGGCCGCAAGGAGCCCGACTGCTACACCCGGCCACCGGCGCTGCACGACGAACTCACCGACGAACTCGGCACCTTCCCCCTCTTCCACTTCTGGGGACCGGGTGCGGACCTGGTCTCCAGCCGCTGGATCATCGACGCCACCCGGCACATCCTGCGCACCCGCCGGCCCGACCTGGCCCTGTGCTACCTCCCTCACCTCGACTACGATCTGCAGCGCTTCGGCCCCGACGACCCACGCTCCCTGCGGGCGGCCGCCGACCTCGACGCCGCCATGGCCCCGCTGCTGGACGAGGCACGCGCGCAGGGCCGTACCGTCGTCGCGCTGTCCGAGTACGGCATCACCCCGGTGAGCCGGCCCGTCGACATCAACCGCGCCCTGCGCCGTGCCGGACTGCTCGAGGTGCACACCCAGGACGGCATGGAGTACCTCGACCCGACGGCGTCCCGTGCCTTCGCGGTCGCGGACCACCAGATCGCCCACGTCTATGTGCGCCGCCCCGAGGACCTGGACGCCACCCGGGCCGCCCTCGCCGACCTGCCCGGCATCGCCGAACTCCTCGACGACGAGGGGAAGAAGGCGCACCACCTCGACCACCCGCGCTCCGGCGAACTCGTCGCCGTCGCCGAGCCGGACGCCTGGTTCACGTACTACTACTGGCTCGACGACGCCCGCGCACCCGACTTCGCGCAGCTCGTCGAGATCCACCGCAAACCCGGCTACGACCCGGTCGAGCTGTTCATGGACCCGCTCGACCCCTATGTGAAGGTCAAGGCGGCCACCGCCCTGGCCCGCAAGAAGCTCGGCATGCGCTATCGCATGGCGGTCGTGCCCCTCGATCCGTCACCTGTTCGGGGCAGCCACGGCCGCCCACCCGCGAGCGACGACGACGGTCCGCTCCTCATCTGCTCCACCCCCCGCGCCGTCGGTGACCGAGTCGCGGCCACCGATGTCAAGCAACTCCTGCTCCGTCTCGCCGGACTCGACTGACATCCGGCCGCCGAGATCGAGCCGCTTTCAGTGAAGCACGCACCACTGACAACGGGCCGTCCCGCATCTCCGGGGCGGACCACGACAGAAGGCAGGCACCCGTGACCCCGCACTCCGACACGCCCCGCACCGACGCCACCGAGGGCCCCGAGGAGGCCTTGCGCCGCAGCCTCGGCGTCGGCCGCCGCCGCTTCCTCAGCACCTGCACCGCCGTCGCCGGCGCGGCGATCGCCGCCCCCGTCCTCGGCGCCTCACCGGCCTTCGCCCAGGACCGGGACAGAACCCACGGCCACGGCGACCACGGACACGGCGGTGACGTGCTCGTGCCGGCCCACAGGCGCGGCATCATCCTCTACACCGTCCGCGACGCGATCGGCCGCGACCCGCTCGCCACCGACCTGCCCTCGGGCTTCCGCGAGGTCTTCGGGCAACTGGCGCGCTTCGGCTACCGCCAGGTCGAGTTCGCCGGCTACGGCCAGCACGCCAACGCGCCCGGCGGCGCCGCGCTGGAGTCCGTCGAGGGCGCCAGGCAGCTACGGCGCTGGCTGGACGAGTACGGCCTGCGCGCCCAGGGCAACCACGGCTTCATACCGCCCTCCTGGCCGCTGACCACCGCCGACCTGGACACCTTCAAGAAGCACCTGGAGATCGCCAACATCCTGGGCATGGACCACATGGGAACGGGCGGCGACCCCACCAACAGCTCCTACCGGACCGACTGGGACGTCGCCGCCGACAAGTGGAACGCCCTGGGGAAGATCGCCCACCGCGAGGGCATCAAGCTCTACACCCACAACCACGACGCCGCCTACGGCTTCCTCCTCGACGGCGGCCCGCTGGACGACCTGGGCCGGCCCACCCGCAGCTCCGGAATCCGCAAGCTGGAGTACTTCCTGAAGGCCACCGACCCGAAGTACGTCTGGCTGGAGATGGACATCTTCTGGGCGCACGTGGCCCGGTACAAGTTCCACACCTACACCGCGCACGACGGTGCCGCCCGGGAGAAGGTCTTCGACCCGGCCGGTCTCGTCGCCCGCCACAACAAGCGCTACCCGCTGTTCCACGCCAAGGACGGCACGGTCAACACCACCAACGGACAGGGCTACGACATGGTGCCCTTCGGGACGGGCGTCATCGACTACGCCACGTTCTTCTCCCGGGTCGGGGAGCGCAATTACCACAACCCGATGGTGGAGCAGGACAACGCGCCCAGCTCGACCGATCCCGGGCAGTCCCTCCGGCATGCCAGGACCGGCTACGACAACCTCGCGGCGCTGCGCAGGCGGCGCCGCTGACCGCACCCGCACACCGGGCGGCCCTCCCCGCACCTCGCGGGAAGGGCCGCCCGGTTCGCTCCGTCCAGGTCACGTCACGCCGTCTCCTCACCGAGCGGGTGCGGGTTGGGGACGACGTTCCGGGGCTTCGGCCGGTCCGGAGCCTTCAGGAAGAGCGCCAGGACCGCGGAGGCCAGCCCGACGGACCCCGCGATGACGAACGCCCCCTCGTAGTCCCACGCGGCGACCACGACCGCGCCCATCCCCGAGCCGACCAGGCCCGAGATCAGCTTCGAGCTGTAGACCATCCCGTAGTTGGAGGCGTTGTTGTTCTCGCCGAAGTAGTCCGCCGTCATGGCCGCGAACAGCGGGAAGATCGCGCCGCCGCCGAAGCCGGAGACCATGGAGCAGAACAGGAAGAACGGCATGCTGCCCATCTGGCCGGAGACCAGCACCCCGAACTGGGCGGTCCCCAGCACCAGGCACACGATGATCAGTGTGTGGCGGCGGCCGAACCTGTCGGAGATCCAGCCGATCACGCCGCGTCCGGTGCCGTTGACGATGGCCTTCAGCGACATCGCCGTGGCGACGATCCCGCCCGCGAAGCCCATGTCCTTGCCGAACGGCACCTGGAAGGCGATGCCGAAGATGTTGATGCCGGCGGTGCACAGCAGACAGAACCACATCATCCACAGGACGGGTGTGCGGGCGGCCTCCTTGGGGGAGTACTGCTTGGCCGCCGGCGGGTTCTTCTCCAGTGCCCGGCGGATCTTCGGGTCGTCGGTCTGCCGCAGCGGGTCGACGTTCGCGGGCCACCAGTTCTTCGGCGGGTCCTTGAAGAACCAGCCGGCGAAGGCGACGACCGAGCAGCAGACCACGCCCACCATCACCAGGACGACCTCGTAGTTGCTCAGGTCCATGTACGAGGTGAACAGGAACACGAAGGGCACCGAGCCGTAGGCGAAACCGCCGTTGACCATGCCGGTCTTGCCGCCCTTGCGTTCCGGATACCACTTGCCGACCATGTTCACGCAGGTCGCGTAGACGAGGCCGGCGCCGATGCCGCTGAACATGCCGAACCCGATGTAGGCGACGATCACGTGCGGCGCGAACGCCAGCGAGAGATAGCCGCAGATCGTGCCCACCGCGCCGAGCATCATCGCGTAGCGCGCGGGGAGCCTTCCGCTCTCGCGCAGCTGCCCGGCGGGGAAGGCCACGGCGGCCTGGAAGAAGACCCAGACCCCCATCAGCCAGAAGATGTGCCCGCTGTCCCACAGGTGGGCCTCGTGCAGGGTGTCCTCGGCGGAGGTGAACGCGTACTCGGAGGAGCTGATGCCCATCATGCCGATCCACGGGAAGAGCACCATGGTCCAGCGTGGTCGCCCCATGATGTCCCGGTCGGTCTCGCCGATCCGGTACAAGCGGCCGTTGCGGTCCGTCACCTCCCGGTACGGGAGGGACGTGGAGAAGTCGGTGGCTGTCATGTGTGTCGTACCCCTTGCGTCGAAAGATCTGGCCAGCGCCCCCTGTCCCATGCCTTTCGTGCGCGCGCGGGTCCCGGAGCCGGCCGACGCGCACCGTCGGCCGGCCCCGCGCCGGGTCACCTCATGAACGGCCCCCCAGCAACCCGGCCGCCCGCGCCCAGCGGTACTTCGCGCCGAGCACCTCCACCGGCCTCTCGGTCGTGTACGGGTAGGCGACGACCCCCCGCTCGTACAGGTACTGGCAGGCCTCCTCGACCTCCACGTCACCGGCGAGCGAGGCCACCACGGGCTTCTCGATGCCGCGCGCGCGGAACTCGGCCACCACGCGCGCGGTGAGTTCCGCGAACACCATCGGGGGAGTGACGATGGTGTGCCAGTAGCCGAGGACGAGCGCGTGGATGCGCGGGTCCTCCAGGCCGAGACGGATCGTCGCCTCGTACGTCGACGGCGGTTCGCCCCCGGTGATGTCGACGGGGTTGCCGGCCGCGCCGAACGGCGGGATGAACTCCCGGAAGGAGGCGTCCAGGTCGGGCGGGATCTCCATCAGCGTCAGGCCGTTGTCGGTCACCGCGTCCGACAGGAGCACGCCGCTGCCGCCGGCCCCCGTGATGATCACGATGTTGTCGCCCTTGGGGGTGGGAAGGACCGGCAACGCGCGCGCGTACTCGAGCATTTCGTTCAGCCCGGGGGCCCGGATCACCCCGGCCTGGCGCAGGATGTCGTCGTACACGGCGTCGTCGCCCGCGAGGGCGCCCGTGTGCGAGCCGGCGGCCCTGGCACCGGCCGCCGTGCGTCCCGCCTTGAGCACGACGACGGGCTTCCTCGGTACGGTCGCCCGTGCGGCCTCGACGAAGGCGCGCCCGTCCTTGAGGTCCTCCAGGTGCATCGCGATGCACCGGGTGTGCGGGTCCTCGCCGAACCAGGTCAGCAGGTCGTCCTCGTCCAGGTCGGACTTGTTGCCGAGCCCCACGATCGCCGACACGCCCGTCTTCGTGGTCCGGGCGAATCCCAGGATGGCCATGCCGATGCCACCGGACTGCGAGGTCAGCGCGACCCCGCCCTTGACGTCGTACGGCGTGCAGAACGTGGCGCACAGGTCCTGCCAGGTCGAGTAGTAGCCGTAGATGTTCGGCCCGAGCAGCCGGACGCCGTGCCGCTCGGCGATGGCCACGATCTCGTCCTGGAGCGCGTGCTCGCCGGTCTCCGCGAAGCCGGAAGGGATGAGCACGGCGTTGGGGATCCTCTTGCGTCCCACCTCCTCCAGGGCCGAGGCCACGAACTTGGCGGGGATCGCGAAGACCGCCACATCCACCTCGCCGGGAACGTCGGTGACACTCTTGTACGCCTTGCGGCCGAGGATGTCATCGGCCCGGGGATTCACCGGATGGATGTCCCCGGCGAAACCGCCGTCGATCAGGTTGCGCATCACCGAGTTGCCGATCTTGCCCTGCTCGTTGGAGGCGCCGATCACGGCGACGGAGACGGGCTCCATGAGCCGTCGCATCGAGGTGAGGATCTCCGCGCGCGTGTAGCGCCGGCGTTCCTTCACGGGCGTGTCGGACAGGATCACGCGGATGTCCGCGGCGACCGCGCCCTCCGGGGTGGCGATCACCGGGTTGAGGTCCACCTCGGCGATCTCCGGGAAGTCGGCGACCAGTTGGGACACCCGGCGGATCTGCTCGGCGACGGCCCACCGGTCCACCGCCGCCTGTCCGCGCACCCCGCGCAGGATCTCCGCCGCCCGGATCGAGTCGAGCATCGACAGCGCCTCGTCGGCGTCCACGGGTGCCAGCCGGAAGGTGACGTCCTTGAGCACCTCCACCAGCACCCCGCCGAGCCCGAACGCCACGACCTTGCCGAACGTCGGATCGGTGACCGCGCCGACGATGACCTCCTGCCCCTTCGGCAGCAGCTCCTGTATCTGTACGCCCGTGATGCGCGCGTCGGCGTCGTAGGCACGCGCGTTGGCGACGATCTCGTGGAACGCGGCCCGTACGTCCGCCGCGCCCTCGACGCCGACGACCACTCCGCCGGCGTCGGTCTTGTGCAGGATGTCCGGCGAGACGATCTTCATCACGACCGGTCCGGCGAAACGCGCCGCGTACGCCACGGCCTCGTCGACGTCGGCCGCCAGTTCCTCGCCCGGTACGGCGATCCCGTAGGCGTCCGCGACCACCTTGCCCTCGGGCGCGGTCAGCGCGGTCCGGCCCTCGGCGCGCACCGCGTCGAGCAGCGCGCGCACTCTCGGTGTGCGGTCCTCGGCCATCACGTCAGATCACCCCGTTCGACTTGAGCAGGCGCAGTTCCTCGTCGCCGAGGCCGAGTTCGCCCACGTAGACCTCCGCGTTGTGCTGGCCGAGCAGCGGGGAGCCGGTCACCTCGACGGGGGAGTCGGAGAGCTTGAGGGGGCTGCCGACGGTCACGAACTCGCCGCGCTCGGGGTGCGGTACGCGGACCACCATCTCGTTGGCGACCAGCGACTCGTCCTCGATGATCTCCTTGGTGGACAGGATCGGGCCGCACGGGATGTTGTGCGAGTTGAGCCGCTCCAGCACCTCCCACTTGGGCAGGGTCGAGGACCACTCCTCGATCAGCTGGAACATCTTGCCCAGCTTGGGCAGCCGGGCCGCGGGCGTCGCCCACTCGGGGTCGTCGGCCAGCTCGGGCCGGCCGATCAGCTCGCTCATCGGCCGCCAGCCGACGGGCTGCACGATGACGTAGACGTAGTCGTTCGGGCCGCCCGGCGCGCACTTGACGGCCCAGCCGGGCTGGCCGCCGCCGGACGCGTTTCCGGAGCGGGGAACCTCGTCGCCGAAGTCGTCGTTGGGATATTCGGCGAGCGGTCCGTGTGCCAGGCGTTGCTGGTCCCGCAGCTTCACCCGGCACAGGTTGAGCACGGCGTGCTGCATGGCCACGTTGACCCGCTGCCCGCGCCCGGTGTTCTCGCGCTGGTACAGCGCCGCGAGAATCCCGGCCACCGCGTGCACGCCCGTCCCCGAGTCCCCGATCTGGGCCCCCGTCGCCAGCGGCGGCCCGTCCTCGAAACCGGTGGTCGACATCGACCCGCCCATGGCCTGGGCGACGACCTCGTACGCCTTGAAGTTGGTGTACGGGCCGTCCCCGAACCCCTTGATGGAGGCATAGACGATCCGCGGATTGATCTCCTGGATGCGGTCCCAGGTGAAGCCCATCCGGTCGACCGCGCCCGGACCGAAGTTCTCGACCATGACGTCGGAGCGCCGGATCAGCTCGGTGAGGATCTCCTTGCCGCGCTCGGTCTTGGTGTTGAGGGTGATGCTCCGCTTGTTGCAGTTGAGCATCGTGAAGTAGAGGGAGTCGACGTCCGGGAGATCGCGCAACTGCGTGCGCGTGATGTCACCGGAGGGCGCCTCCAGCTTGACGACGTCGGCGCCGAGCCAGGCGAGCAGCTGGGTCGCCGAGGGCCCGGACTGGACGTGCGTCATGTCCAGGACGCGGATGCCTTCGAGTGCCTTGGTCATGACCGGCGCTCCTCACTTGTACATGGTCTGGTTCATGGTTCCGGGGGCGTACGCGTCGGGGTCGACCCAGACGTTGATCAGCGAGGGCTTCCCGGACTCGCGGGCGCGCCGGAGCGCCGGGCCGATGTCGGCGGGGTCGCGGACCTCCTCGCCGTGACCGCCGAGCATCTGGGCGAACTTGTCGTAGTGGACGTCGCCGAGGGTGTTGCCGATCCGCTCGCGCTCCTTGCCGTACTTGGCGGCCTGGCCGTAGCGGATCTGGTTCATGGAGGAGTTGTTGCCGACGATGCCGACGAAGGGCAGGTCGTAACGGACGAGGGTCTCGAAGTCCCAGCCGGTGAGGGAGAACGCGCCGTCGCCGAAGAGGGCGACGACCTCCTTGTCGGGCCGCGCCTGCTTGGCGGCGAGGACGAAGGGCACGCCGACGCCGAGGGTGCCGAGCGGGCCCGGGTCCATCCAGTGGCCCGGCGACTTGGGCTGCACGACCTGTCCGGAGAAGGTGACGATGTCGCCGCCGTCGCCGATGTAGATGGAGTCCTCGGTGAGGAAGTCGTTGATCTCGCTGACGAGGCGGTAGGGGTGGATGGGTGAGGCGTCCGAGCGCAGTTGCGGAAGCCGTTTCTCCAGGGCGCTCTGCTCGGCGGCGCGCAGCTCGTCGAGCCACTCCTTGCGCTGGGACGCGCCCCCGTTGAGGCGCCCCGAGGCGGCCTCGGTCACCGACTTCAGCACCAGGCCGGCGTCGCCGACGATGCCGAGGTCGATGTCCCGGTTCTTGCCGACGGTCCGGTAGTCGAGGTCGATCTGCACGACGGTCGCGTCCGGGGACAGCCGTTTCCCGTAGCCCATGCGGAAGTCGAAGGGCGTGCCGACGATGACGATGACGTCGGCGTTCGAGAAGGCGTAACGGCGTGAGAGCTGGAAGTGGTGCGGGTCGCCCGGCGGGAGGGTGCCGCGGCCGGCGCCGTTCATGTAGGCCGGGATGTTCAGGGTGCGGACCAGTTCGACGGCCGCCTCCGTACCGCGGGTGGTCCACACCTGGCTGCCCAGCAGGATGGCGGGCTTGGAGGCGTGGGTGAGGAGGTCGGCGAGCCTCTCGACGGCGTCGGGGTCGCCGGCCGAGCGGGTCGAGGCACGGTAGGCGCCGGCCTGCGGCACCCGGGCCTTCGTGACAGGCACCTTGGCGTCGAGGACGTCGCGCGGGATCTCCAGGAAGGAGGGGCCGGGCGCGCCGTGGTAGCACTCGCGGAACGCCATGGAGACCATGTCCGCGGCGCGTGCGGTGTCGGGCACGGTCGCCGAGAACTTGGTGATCGGCGCCATCATGTCGACGTGCGGCAGGTCCTGGAGGGACCCCATCTTGTGCTGGCTCAGGGCGCCCTGACCACCGATCAGCAGCATCGGGGACTCGGCGCGGAAGGCGTTGGCGACACCGGTGACGGCGTCGGTGGTGCCGGGGCCGGCCGTGACGACCGCACAGCCGGGCTTGCCGGTGATGCGGGCGTAACCGTCGGCGGCGTGGGCGGCGACCTGCTCGTGGCGGACGTCGACGACTTCTATGCCCTCGTCGACGCAGCCGTCGTAGATGTCGATGATGTGGCCGCCGCACAGGGTGTAGATGCGCTCGACGCCCTCGGCTTTGAGTGCCTTGGCAACGAGATGACCACCGGAAATGGCGTCCTGGGTGTCGTCGGGCATGGCGAAGTCCCGTCCCTTCGTAGGGGGGTGGAAAGCTCTCGCGGTACATTGCATACAGTCGACGAATACTGTATGAAGCTTGTTATCCCGCATCCGGTGGGTGGTGTCCAGGGGGCGTGCGGCACTTTCAGTCATCGGAGTTCGGCCTCGCGATGACTTCGCAGACGGGAGCCGAGATGGACCTGTACGAACACCAGGCAAGGGAACTCTTCGAGGAACACGGCATCGCGGTGCCGCGGGCCGAGGTGACCGACTCACCCAAGGAGGCACGCGAGATCGCCCGCAGGCTGGGCGGCCGCGCCGTCGTGAAGGCGCAGGTCAAGACGGGCGGGCGCGGCAAGGCGGGCGGCGTCAAGCTCGCCGCGGACCCCGCCGCCGCCGAACTGACCGCCCGGCAGATCCTCGGCATGGACATCAAGGGCCACACGGTGGGCACCGTGATGCTGGCCCAGCCGGTCGACATCGAGAGCGAGTTCTACGTCTCCTACGTCCTCGACCGCGCGGCCGGCCGCTTCCTGGCCATGGCCTCCGCCGAGGGCGGCACGGAGATCGAGGAGGTCGCCGCCCGTCGCCCGGACGCCGTCGCCCGTATCCCCATCGACCCGGCCCGGGGCGTCACCTCGGCGAAGGCGGGCGAGATCGTCGCCGCGGCCGGTCTGCCGGCGCAGGCCGTCGACATCCTGGTCCGGCTCTGGCAGGTGCTGGTCCGCGAGGACGCCCTCCTCGTCGAGGTCAACCCGCTCGTGCGCACCCGGCAGGGCCGGCTGATCGCCCTCGACGGCAAGGTCACCCTCGACGACAACGCCTCCTTCCGGCAGGCCCGCTGGGGCGGGGCCGCCGCCGGGCACGGCGACCCGCTGGAGGAGGCGGCCGCCGCGAAGGGCCTCAACTACGTGAAGCTGGACGGCGAGGTCGGCATCATCGGCAACGGCGCGGGCCTGGTCATGTCGACGCTCGACGTGGTCGCCGGCTGTGGCGCCCGCCCCGCCAACTTCCTCGACATCGGCGGGGGAGCATCGGCCGGCGTCATGGCCGACGGACTCGCGGTCGTCCTGTCCGACCCGGCCGTGAAGTCGGTCTTCGTCAACGTCTTCGGCGGAATCACCGCCTGCGACGCGGTCGCCGAGGGCATCGTGCGCGCCCTGGACACCGTACGGCTGACCAAGCCGCTCGTCGTCCGGCTCGACGGCAACAACGCCGCCCGGGGCCGGGCGATCCTCGACGAGTACCGGCATCCCCTGGTCGAACAGGCCACCACCATGGACGGCGCCGCCCGCCGCGCCGCCCGACTCGCCACCGCAGCCTGAGGAGACACCATGGCCGTTTACCTCACCAAGGAGAGCAAGGTCCTCGTCCAGGGCATGACCGGCGGCGAAGGCATGAAACACACCCGGCGCATGATCGCCGCCGGCACCGACGTGGTCGGCGGCGTCAACCCCCGCAAGGCGGGCCGCACCGTCGACTTCGACGACCGCGCCGTACCGGTCTTCGGGTCGGTCGCCGACGGTATGCGGTCGACCGGCGCCGACGTCACCGTCGTCTTCGTCCCGCCCGCCTTCGCCAGGCCGGCCGTCACCGAGGCCGCCGACGCCGGCATCGGGCTCGCCGTCGTCATCACCGAGGGCATTCCGGTCCACGACTCCGTCGCCTTCACCACGTACGCCAAGGAGCGCGGCACCCGCCTCATCGGCCCCAACTGCCCCGGCCTGATCAGCCCGGGACAGTCCAACGCCGGCATCATCCCCGCCGACATCACCAAACCCGGCCGCATCGGCCTCGTCTCCAAATCGGGGACGCTGACCTACCAACTCATGTACGAACTCCGCGACATCGGCTTCTCCACCTGTGTCGGCATCGGCGGCGACCCGGTCGTCGGGACCTCCCACATCGACTGCCTGGCCGCCTTCGAGGACGACCCGGACACCGATCTCGTCGTCCTCATCGGGGAGATCGGCGGCGACGCGGAGGAACGGGCAGCCGCCCACATCCGCGACCACGTCACCAAACCCGTCGTCGGCTACCTCGCCGGCTTCACCGCGCCCGAGGGCCGGACCATGGGCCACGCCGGCGCGATCGTCTCCGGCTCCTCGGGGACCGCGCAGGCGAAGAAGGAGGCGCTGGAGGCGGCCGGGGTGCGGGTGGGGAGCACACCGACCGAGACGGCGAAGCTCGTCCTCGACCTGCTCGGCAACCGGACCTGACGTCCCTGACCGCGCGGGCTCCGACCGGCGCCCGCGCCCTCCTCCTTCCCCCTTTCCTCTCGACCGTGCACCGAGAGCGGAGCAACCCGCATGCCATCCACCCTCACCCTCAAATCCGGCACCTCCTGGGCCGACGCCTGGCGACGCTGCCTCACCGCCGCCCCCGAGGCGTTCCGCGACGGCCGCGTCCTCAACCTCTGGAACGGCTCGTGGCAGGCCGACGGCCGGACCCTGCCCGCCACCAGCCCGGTCGACGGCAGCCCCGTCACCGGACCGCCCCGCCTGGACCGGGCCACCACCCACCAGGCGGTCCGCGCCTCCCTGGACCAGCACCGCGCCTGGCGGCACCTTCCCCTGGCCGAACGCCGCGCCCGCGTCGCCGCCACCCTCGACGCCCTCGCCGCCCACCGCGAACTCCTCGCGCTGCTGCTCGTCTGGGAGATCGGCAAACCGTGGCGGCTCGCGCAGGCGGACGTCGACCGGGCCGTCGACGGGGTGCGCTGGTACGTCGACGGCATCGAACCGATGCTGGCCGGCCGGGCCCCGCTGGACGGCCCGGTGTCCAACATCGCGAGCTGGAACTACCCGATGAGCGTGCTCGTTCACGCGGTACTGGTCCAAGCACTCGCGGGCAACGCGGTCATCGCCAAGACCCCGACCGACGGCGGCGTCGCCTGTCTCACCCTGGCCTGCGCCCTCGCCGCCCGTGAGGGCATCCCGGTCACCCTCGTCAGCGGCAGCGGGGGCGAGCTGTCGGAGGCGCTGGTGCGGGCGCCCGAGATCGGCTGCGTCTCCTTCGTCGGCGGCCGCGACACCGGCGCCGCCGTCGCCACCGCCGTGACGGACCTCGGCAAACGGCACATCCTCGAACAGGAAGGACTCAACACCTGGGGCATCTGGAACCACTCGGACTGGGACACCCTCGCGGCCCACGTCCCCAAGCTGTTCGACTACGGCAAGCAGCGCTGCACCGCGTATCCGCGCTTCGTCGTCCAGCGCGAGCTGTTCGACGCGTTCCTCGCGGCCTACCTCCCGGCGGTGCGCACCCTGACGGTCGGCCACCCCCTGGCCGTCGAGCAGCGCGACGACCCCTACCCACGCCTGGACTTCGGGCCGGTCATCAACGCGGCCAAGGCCAAGGACCTGCACGACCAGGTCGCCGAGGCCGTCGACCGGGGAGCCGTCCCGCTGTACCGCGGCGACCTGGCGGACGCCCTCTTCCTGCCCGGCCAGGACACCTCCGCGTACGTCCGTCCGGTCACGCTCCTCAACCCGCCGCCGTCGTCCCCGCTGCACCACGCGGAACCCTTCGGCCCGGTCGACACCATCGTCCTGGTCGACACGGAGGCGGAACTGCTCGCCGCCATGAACGCCTCCAACGGGGCGCTGGTCGCCACCCTGTCCACCGACGACCGCGCCACCTACGAGCGACTGGCCCCGCAGATCCGTGCCTTCAAGGTCGGCCACGGCACCCCCCGCTCCCGCGGCGACCGCGACGAACTGTTCGGCGGCTTCGGGGCCTCCTGGCGCGGGGCGTTCGTCGGCGGCGAGCTGCTCGTGCGGGCGGTGACCCGGGGACCGGCGGGGGAGCGGCTGCCGGGGAACTTCCCCGAGTACCAGCTGATGCCCTGAACCAGGCTCGGGGCGGCGCACATGAGGGGGCGCCGCCCCGAGTCACGCCTCGCACACCGGCTGTCACCCCTCGCTGCATGGTCCGTGACCGCGTGCCACACCCGCCGCCCCTCGGACGGGGCGGGTGCCGTTCATCGACGGACCGGAGGACCACGGGTTCGCGGAGCGGCGTCGCAGTCCGTGAGTACGGCTGCCGCGAGGGCGACGTCGCTCTGACGGCGCCGGGCGAGGACTGCCCGCGCCGGGCGGAGCGGGCCCGCCGCGCGGCGGAGCATCGTTTCCGTGCACCGCTGGACGAGGAAACGGCGACACCCTGATCCGGGCACTTCCCACGCCGGCCCCGGAGGCGGATCCCGCCACCGGCCGCCCGTGACCGTCCGCGCACGCGCTGTGACCCCGGCGACCGGGCCCCGCCGGGACACCCGCGCAGGCCCCCGGCCAGCGGATACTCGGGTGAAACGCACTCCGAAAGCTTGGTATTGTTGTCCATGTCGCCACGGGGAACACCCGCGGCGGCAGACACCTGGTCCGGGTGGCGGAATGGCAGACGCGCTAGCTTGAGGTGCTAGTGCCCTTTATCGGGCGTGGGGGTTCAAGTCCCCCCTCGGACACTTGTCACCCTCCGTATCGAGCGGTTTCCGCTCGGTGGGGAGAGGTCGCGGAGAGCGACCTCGCAGACGTCACCCGCACCCGGGATTCCCGGGTGCGGGTTTTGTTGTTTCCTCACCCGGCGACTTCCGGGAAAACGTTCCGAACACCTCGATTGCCTCCCGAATGCCGCGGAAGCCCGTTTATCGGTTGCGCCGGAGGCGGCCCGTCCCGCGTCCACTGACGAACCGTCAATGTTCATCTGGGGCGCCCATGTTGGCGGTCTGTGATCGCATCGTGTGGTGATACGATCACGGCGCTTGTAGAGCGGGCGGATGGGTGAAGGACGACATCCCCGACTACGGGGACAGTCCGGGCGGTGGCCCCGATGCGGGCGGTCCCGCCGGTCCACCCGCATTGACGGGAATTCAGCAACTGGCCGTCAGTCGCCTGAAGAGAGTCTTATGACTGATTACATACAGAACCCGGTACTCTGGGCTCTCCTCATCGCCGTACTCGCCGCCGTCGCCCTCATTGTTCGTCAGCGGAGGGCGGCGCGGACGTTAAGGCAGGAGTTCGCAGATCTCAGGGCTCGGCACGACGAGCTGGAGAACGGGTACGCGAAATCCGTCGAGGCAGCTCAGGAAAGAGCCGACGAGGCTACGAAAACAGTCCTGAAGTCCGCCATGCGGACCCTTCAGGGCCTTGCCGCGGAACAGCAGTTGATTGTCTCCCGGCTCCAGAACAAATACGGCGAGTCGGTCATCCTCCAGGACCTTCTGGAGATCGACCACACGAACTCTCAGTTCGGCCGCCGGGCCCAGTCCATCGCCGTCCTCTGTGACGGCTGGCTGGGTCGTCAGCGCGATGTGGCGTCGGTTTACGACGTGGTCCGCAGCGCGCAGGGCAGGATCCGTCACTACCGGCGGGTGGAAATTCTCTCGCAGGTCGATTTCGGCATCACCAGCCGCGCCGTGGAACCGGTCGCACTGGCCCTCGCCGAAATGCTCGACAACGCCACCAGCTATTCCAGCCCGGACACGGTCGTCGAAATCAACATTCGTACCGTGCCCAAGGGTATTTGTATCGTCGTGGACGACGCCGGTGTCGGCATGAACGACGAGGAGCGGGCCCGCGCGGAGAAACTCCTCTCCAGCGACCGCGTCTCGGGCGTCTCCCGGCTCGGCAACCCGCCGCAGTTCGGCTTCGCGGTGATCGGCGTCCTCGCCGACCGCTTCGGCTTCGAGGTGTCCGTGGACTCCACGTCGCCCTACGGCGGCGTACGCGCGGTCCTCCTTCTGCCGCACGACCTGCTCACCAACGCACCCGAGCAGAAGGAACCGACGCCGGCCGCTCCCGCCGTCGCCGCACCCACCCGCGGCGGCCCCGAGCCCGGCCCGGCCCCGAGCACCACCGTCGACGGCCTGCCCAAGCGGCGCCGGAAGCGGCCGATGGCCATCGTGCCCGGCAGTGCCCCGACCGCCTCCGCGCCCTCCCGCTCGGGAGCGGAGACGGCGGCGATCATGGGCGCCTTCCAGCGAGGCACCCAGTCGGGCCGGCGGGCCACCCCTGCGGACCCCGCGGAACAGTCCAGCAGCACACGTGGCGCAAGCAGCGAAGGGCATGAGTTCTCGTGAACGACGATCTGTCATGGATGCTTGACAGCGCCCTGGAGATTCCCGGGGCCCTGCACGCCGTCCTGATATCCGCCGACGGCCTGTTGATGGCCCGGACGCAGGACATCGGGAAGGACGACGCGGACCGCGTGGCCGCCGCCATGAGCGGGGTGCAGTCACTCAGCCGCTCCCTGGCCTTCTTCTGCGAGGACGCCCAGCAGCGGTGGCGGCAGACGCTGGTCGAGTTCGACGGCGGCTGGGTCTTCCTGATCTCCGCAGGTGAGGGCGCCTACCTCGGTGTCTCCGCCTCGCCCGATGTCGACATGGCGGACATCACCTTCCGGATGCAGCAGCTCGTCGGCCAGCTCGGCAAGGCCCTGACGACACCGCCGCGCGAGAACCTCGGCGTGCGGTCATGACCGGTTTCGACGAACTGGAGCCCCAGACACCGGAGTTAGTTCGTCCGTACGTCATCACCAAGGGGCGCGGACTGCCCGACGAGGAGCAGCTCTCCCTCATCACGCTGGTGACGGCTGTCGCCGACCACCAGCAGCGGCCGACCCGACTGTCGCCGGAGGAGCAGAGCCTGCTCGAGCTGTGCTCGGCCGGCTACCTGTCGGTCGCCGAGATCGCGGGGCACACCCAACTGCCCCTCGGCGTGGTGAAGATCCTCCTCGCCGCCCTCACCGAGGGCGGCTACCTCATCACCCGCCCGCCGGTGCAGCGGGCGCCTCTCGCCGACCGGGAGATCCTGGAGGAGGTGCTGAATGGTCTCAGGGCCAAGTTTGGATGAACAGGCGTACGTCCGTGAGGGCGCGTCACAGACGGCCGTGAAGATCCTCGTCGTCGGCCACTTCGCGGTGGGCAAGACCACGTTCATCGGGGCGATCTCCGAGATCCCCCCGCTGTCCACCGAGGAGACGATGACGCGGGCCGCGGAGGCCGTCGACGACCTCAAGGGGGTCCAGGGCAAGACCACCACCACGGTCGCCATGGACTTCGGGCGCCTGACCATCAGCGACCGGGTCGTGCTGTACCTGTTCGGGACGCCCGGCCAGCAGCGGTTCGTGCAGATGTGGGAGGACATGGCCCGCGGCGCGCTCGGCGCCCTGGTCCTCGTCGACCCCGAACGGCTCGCGGACTCGTTCGCCGTGATCGACCTGATCGAGCAGTACGGGCTCGACTACGCCATCGCCGTCAACCACTTCGACGGCTCCCCCCTGCGGGACGAGACCGCCCTGCGTGACGCGCTGGACCTGCTCGACGACACCCCCGTCGTCACCTGCGACGCGCGGGACGAGCAGTCGTCGGCCGAAGCGCTCATCACTCTCGTCCGCCACTTGCAGGACCGTGCCCACTAGGAGCAGAAATGGACCAACCCACCGCTCCCGTGCCCCCGCCCGGGTGCCCGGCGCACAACAGCGGCGCCCGAGTGCCGCTCCACGGCCCCGAGTTCGCGGCTGACCCGCAGGCCTACTACAGCTATCTGCGCCACTACGGGCCGACCGCCCCGGTCGAACTCGCCCCCGGCGTCGAGGCCACCCTCGTCACCGACTACGCCACCGCCCTGCAACTCCTGCAAGATTCCGGCTCGTTCCGCAAGGACGCACGCCGCTGGCGGCACTTCAACGAGGGCAAGATCTCCCCCGACAGCCCCGTCGCCCCCGTACTGGCCTACCGGCCCAACTGCATGTTCAGCGACGGTGCCGAGCACCTCAGGCTGCGTCAGGCCGTCACGGACAGCATGGCCCGCATCGACACGCGCAAGCTGAGCCACACCACCGAGCAGGTCTCCAACTACCTCATCTCCCAGTTCGGTTCGCGCGGCTCGGCGGACCTGCTCGGCGACTACGCCAAGCAGCTCCCGCTGTTCGTGTTCAACGAACTCTTCGGCTGCCCCCCGGACATCGGCGACCGTGTCGTCTACGGCATCACCGGCATGTTCGACGGCATCAACCCGGCCCGCGCGATGGAGGTGCTGTTCGGCGCCGTCGGCGAACTCGTCGCGCTCAAGCGGGTCAAGCCCGGCGACGACGTCACCTCGTGGCTCATGGAGCATCAGGCAGCGCTCACCGACGAAGAGATGGTCCACCAGCTGGCCCTCCTGCTGGTGGGAGGCAACGAGCCGCTGCGCAACCTGATCGGCAACACCCTGCACCGGCTGCTCACCCACGACGCGTACGCCAACCAGGGCGGTCTGATCGACGAGGCGATCGACGACACGCTGTGGGAGAACCCGCCCATGCAGAACCTCGCCCCGCACTACCCGGCCTCCGACATGGAGTTCGCCGGGCAGAAGTTCCAGGCGGGCGACCTGGTCCTGGTCAGCTTCGCCGCCGCCAACACCGGCGCCGCGCTGACGGCCGCCCGGCAGGCCGGCAGCAACCGCGCGCACCTGGCCTGGAGCGCCGGCCCGCACGCCTGCCCGTCCAAGGACCCGGCCCGGCAGATCACCGTGACGGCGCTGGAGAACCTCCTCAACAAGCTTCCCGACGTCGAACTCGCCGTCCCCGAGGAGAGCCTGACCTGGCGCCCCGGCCCCTTCAACCGGGGGCTCATCGCGCTGCCCGCCCGGTTCACCGCGGTCACCGAGCGCAAGCCCGCCCCCGAGGCGCGCACCGGGGCCGCCCGCCCGGAGCAGCCCCAGCCGGGCGCCCGATCCGAACGCGCGGGTGTGTGGAGCCAGTTCCTCAACTGGCTCACGAGGTGATTCACACAACACCGGCCAACTCTTCACTCTCGTATGACGGTTCAACCTCAGGGGTAGTGAGCCATGCGGTGACCCGCATATCCCACGAGCCCGAGGAGTTGCCGTGGACCACATATCCACCGACACCGTTCCCCATCAACACCCAGCAGCGTTGAGCCTCGAGATACCCGCCCTCGCCGGCGGGTATCTCCATGTCGGCTCCGGCCCGTGGCGGGAGAGCCGGTGACCGCCGCCCGGCCCGGCGCGCCGAGACCCTCCGGCACGGACACGCTCGGCGGCCACACGGCCCGCCAACTGCGCAACCTGTGCGAGATCGTGGGACTCACCGCCCATGATCGCGAGGTCTACGCGCGTACCCTCACCGAGATGCTGGGTGCCGCCGCCGACCGGCCGCTCGACCTGCCGCCCCCGAACCCGACGTTCCTCTCCGACGACCACACCCCGGTGGAGTTCTCGCTCTCCTTCGTGCCCGGTGCGGCGCCCACCCTGCGGGTGCTGCTCGAGCCGGGCTGCGCGGCCGGCGGCCTGGCACAGAACGGGCGCCTCGGACTGCGGGCCGTCCGCGAGACGGCGGCCCGCTGGGGCTTCACCACCGACCGGCTCGACGAACTGGAGGACCTGTTCCTCCCGCCCTCGCCCGAGGGTCCCCTCGCCCTGTGGTGCGCGCTGGAACTGCGTCCCGGCGGCGTCCCCAAGGTGAAGGTCTACCTCAACCCCGCGGCCACCGGGCAGAAACGTGCCGCCGCCACGGTGCGTGAGGCGCTGCGGCGGCTCGGCCACCGCGACGCGTTCGCGGCACTGCCGCCGCACGACCGCCACCTGTTCTTCGCCCTGGACCTGGGCGACTGGGCGGAACCCCGGGTGAAGGTCTACCTCGCCCACCACGACCTGTCGGCCACCGAGGCCGGCGCCCTGTCCCGCATGGACGGCGGTCCGCTCGCCGCGGAGACCGAGGAGTTCTTCCGCATCGCCGCGGGCCAGGACGGTGAGGACGGCGGCGGCGCCGACTCGGGACGGGTGGTGCGGCGGCCCGTACAGTCCTGCCACGCCTTCACCGAGACCGGGTCAGGACTGCCCAGCGGCTTCACCCTCTACGTCCCGGTCCGCGACTACGCACGGCACGACGGTGACGCCCTCACCCGTGCCACCGCCCTGCTCGGCCGCTACGGGCAGGACCCCGCCCCGTTGCTGGGTGCCGTGGCCGCGGTCACCGACCGCAGCCCGGAGGACGGGGTGGGACTGGTCGCCTACCTGGCGCTCGCCCACCAGCAGGGCCGGCCGCCTCGGGTGACGACGTACGTCTCCTCGGAGGCGTACGAGGTGCGCCCGCCCGTCGGCCTGCTGCCCGCCGAGCCCGCGATCGTGCCGTAACGGGCGGTACGGGGGGACACCTCGCGGGGGAGCCGTACGCCGACGACGTCGAACCGCTCCCCTCCCGCCGCGGCGGCCGGGAACGCGGGGGAGGACCGGGGGAGCGAGGGGCTGCGGGACGGCGAAGGGGCCGGCCGACGGGGGAGCCCCCGCCTGCCGACCCCCGACGGGCCCGTCGGCTGATGCACCGTCATATGCCTTGCAGTTCCTGGAGATACGGCGCCACGTTCACCTGGATCGAGGCGCCCTCCGCCTGTCCGTACTGGCCCGCTATGCCGCTGAGGTAGGCGGCGACCTCCTTGCGCATGACCTCCGGCTCGGGCAGCACCGCCTCGCCCGAGACGATCCGCGCGATCCAGCGGGACTGTGCCTCCACGAGCCGGGTGATGGAGCCGTGCGGACGGACCAGGCCCACGAAGTACAGACCGGCATGGCCCGGCGCGACGACCCGCTTGTACAGCTCGACCGACCCCCGCTCCCCGATCGGGCAGCCGGACGGCAGGAACGGGAACGCCATGCGGTAGCCGGTGCAGTGCACGATCGCGTCGGCCCGCGCGGACGAACCGTCGGTGAAGATCACCCGATCGCCGTCGAGGGAGGCGATCGCGGGCTTGGGGACGACCCCGCCGTGCCGGATGCGGGTGAGGATCTCGTCCGAGATGGTCACGGCCGAGGCGAACACCGGGTGGTCCGGCTCGGGCAGCCCGTAGTCCGAGAGCCTGCCGCGGGCCACGAGGAGGGCCTGCTCGATGAAGCGGCGCTGCTCGGCCAGCGACATGCTCGTCCACCACGGCGCCTCGGCGACCTCGTCGAGCGGGATGCCGAACAGTTGCTTGGGCAGGATGTGCAGACCCCGGCGCACCGAGAGCAGGGTGGTCGCCGCGTACCGGGAGAGGTCCGCCGCGATGTCCACGGCCGAGGCGCCGAGCCCGACGACGACCACCCGCTGACCGGCGTAGTCGCCGCCGTCGCGGTAGTCCAGGGCGTGCAGAATCGTTCCGGTGAAGGTGTCCGAACCCGGAGGCAGCGCGGGCAGGGACGGCTCGGTGTTGTGCCCCGAGGCGACGACGACATGCGAGAAGCTCCGCACGCCGCGGGTGCCCCCGGCGTCCACGGCGACGACCGTCCAGGAACCGTCGGCCTCCTGCCGCACCGACTCGACGGACGTCTCCAGCTCGATGTGGTCCAGGAGGTCGGCCCATTCGGCGAACGAGCGCAGGTAGGAGGCGACCTGGCTGTGCCGCGGGTAGACCGGGTAGGAGGCGGGCATCGGGTAGTCGGCGTAACCGGTCAGCTGCTTGGTCGTGTTGAGGTGCAGCGACAGGTAGCCCGGCCCTCGCTCCCCGGCCTCGGGGCGGCGCCAGATGCCGCCCACGCCGCCCGACTTCTCCAGGCACACGAAGTCGACACCCGCCGTCCTGAGGGCCCGTGCCGTGGCCAGACCCGACAGGCCTGCACCGATCACACACACACTCACGGTTTCCCCCACAGGAAAGACACCACCTCTACGGACACGCGCAGTGCCTGCCCATCGGGTACTGCCCGCAACCAGCGACAAAGATCACACAGGCCACATGTGCGACAGGGGCACCGGTGCGTCCGGCTACACGTCGGCGGACGCCCACAGCCCGCGTACGTGCCCGAGGTGCCGGGTCATCACCGCGCGCACCGCCCGCTCGTCGCGGGCCAGCAGGGCGTCGAGGAGTTCCAGGTGTTCCTCGGCGGACGCCAGCAGCCGGCCGGAGGCGGACAGGGCGGTGAGCCCGTAGAGGCGGGCACGGCCACGCAGGTCACGGACCACCTCGACCAGGTGGGCGTTGCCGGCCAGGGCGAGCAGGCCCAGGTGGAAGCGGGTGTCGGCCTCGACGTAGGCGATCAGGTCGCCCGCCACCGCGGCGGTGACGATCTCCCGCGCGGCCGGACGCAGCGCCTCCAGCGACACCGGGTCGGCGGTCGTCGCCAGCGCCTCCACGGTCGGGATCTCGATGAGCGCGCGGACGTGGGTGTACTCGTCGAGCTGCTTGTCGGAGACGTCGGTGACGCGGAACCCCTTGTTGGGGACCGCGTCGACCAGCCCCTCCTTCGCGAGGTCCAGCATCGCCTCGCGCACCGGGGTGGCCGAGACGCCGAAGCGGGCGGCCAGCGTGGGCGCCGAGTACACCTGGCCCGGCCGCAGTTCACCCGCGATCAGCGCGGCCCGCAGCGCGTCGGCGACCCGCTCGCGGTAGCTGCTCCGCCGCCCGCCCAGCACGGGCAGCGCGGGCGCGGCGGGGGAGGGGCTGATGCTGCGCGGGGCGGCCATGCGGGATCTCCTCGGAACGGTGGTGCCATGTCACACGGCATGTCTCGTGCCATGTCACGTGGTTCTCAGTATCTACGGCGTTTTGCGGGCGTACTACGGCCCCGCCGTGGCCCGGCGGCGCGTTCGGGAGGTCAGAGCACGAACCCGGCCGGGAACGGGTCCGCGGGGTCGAGCAGGTACTGGGCCGTGCCGGTGACCCAGGCGCGGCCGGTGAAGCTGGGCAGCACCGCCGGCACCCCGGCGACCTCCGCCGTGCCGAGGAGCCGGCCGGTGAAGCGGGTGCCGATGAAGGATTCGTTCACGAACTCGGTGTGCAGGGGCAGTTCACCGCGTGCGTGCAGTTGTGCCATGCGGGCGCTCGTCCCCGTGCCGCAGGGGGAGCGGTCGAACCAGCCCGGGTGGATCGCCATCGCGTGCCGCGAGTGGCGGGCGGTGGCGCCGGGCGCGTACAGGTGGACGTGGTGGCAGCCGCGGATGGACGGGTCCTGCGGATGCACCGGCTCCGCCTCGGAGTTGATCGCCTCCATGAGGGAGAGTCCGGCTCCCAGGATGTCGTCCTTGCGGGCCCGGTCGAAGGGCAGCCCGAACTCCTCCAGCGGCAGGATCGCGTAGAAGTTCCCGCCGTACGCCAGGTCGTACGTCACCGTCCGGCCGTCGGGCAGGGTGATCCTGCGGTCCAGTGCCACGGCGAAGGACGGAACGTTGTGCAAGGTCACCGCCGTGGCCGCGCCGTCGCGTACCGCCACCTCGGCGACCACGAGTCCGGCCGGGGTGTCCAGCCGGATCGTGGTGACCGGTTCGACGACCTCGACCATGCCGGTCTCCACCAGCACGGTCGCCACCCCGATCGTGCCGTGCCCGCACATCGGCAGATAGCCGGAGACCTCGATGTAGACCACTCCCCAGTCGCAGTCCGGGCGGGTCGGCGGCTGGAGGATCGCGCCGCTCATCGCGGAGTGCCCACGCGGCTCGTTCATCAGCAACTGCCGCACCTCGTCGCGGTGTTCACGGAAGTACAGCCGGCGCTCGTTCATCGTCGCGCCGGGGATGGCGCCGATCCCGCCGGTGATCACCCGGGTGGGCATGCCCTCGGTGTGCGAGTCGACGGCGTGCAGGACGAGTTTGCTGCGCATGAAGTCCTTTCCGGGCAGTGGGGTTACGCCAAGCCCGCGGCGACGGCCTTCTCGGTGGCCGCGCGGACGGCCGCCTCCTGCTCGGGCGGCAGCGGCACGCGCGGCGGCCGGCAGGGTCCGCCGTGCCGGCCGACGACGTCCATCGACACTTTGATGGCCTGGACGAACTCGACGCGTGAGTCCCAGCGCAGCAGCGGGTGCAGCTGCCGGTACAGCGGCAGCGCGGTGGTGAGGTCCCCCGCGACGGCGGCCCGGTACAGGTCCACCGAGGCGCGGGGCAGTGCGTTGGGGTAGCCGGCCACCCAGCCCTTGGCGCCCGCCACCGCCAACTCCAGCAGCACGTCGTCCGCGCCGATCAGCAGATCGAGTTCCGGGGCGAGTTCGGCGATCCGGTAGGCGCGGCGGACGTCGCCCGAGAACTCCTTGACCGCGTGGATGAGCCCCTCGCCGTGCAGCCGGGCCAGCAGTTCGGGCACGAGGTCGACCTTGGTGTCGACGGGGTTGTTGTACGCCACCACCGGCAGGCCCGCCTTCGCGACCTCCGCGTAGTGCGCCACGACCGCGCGCTCGTCGGCGCGGTAGGCGTTGGGCGGCAGCAGCATCACCGCACCGCAGCCCGCCTCACGCGCCTGCTCGGCCCACCGGCGGGCCTCCGCCGAACCGTACGCGGCGACCCCCGGCATCACACGCTCCCCGCCGATCGCCGCCACCGCGGTCCGTACGACCGCGGCACGTTCCTCGGGTGTGAGCACCTGGTATTCGCCGAGCGAGCCGTTCGGTACGACGCCGTCGCAGCCGTTCGCCACCAGCCAGGCGCAGTGCTCGGCATAGCGGTCGAGGTCGACGGAGAGGTCGTCACGGAGGGGGAGGGCGGTGGCGACGAGGACGCCGCGCCAGGGGCGGGGGGTGGTCATGTGGGGGTCTGCCTCTCTCCGAGGGCTGGTGTGTGACATAGCACTGCGGGTGGCGGTGGCGGTGGCGGGTGGCGGGGGGCGGGGGGCGTGCCAGTGGGGTGAGCGTCGGCGACGGGTCAGGGGCTCGTTCCGGCGTCCCGTGGTGGGGGCGCTGCCAGGACTCCGAGGGGGACGGGACGGGCCAGCGGCCGTCGGCCGGGGGTGAGGTCGCAGCCCGCGACCCCCGCGACGCCCGGCTCGCACATCCGGCCCTGGCACCAGCCCATCCCGGCCCGCGTCAGCAGCTTCACGGTGCGCAGGTCGCCCGCGCCGAGCGCGCCGACGGCCTCGCGGACGGCACCCGCCGTGACCTCCTCGCACCGGCACACCACTGTCGCGTCGGTCACGTTCTCCGCCCACCGCACGGGCGCCGAGTACGCCCGCCCCAACTCGGCGAAGAACGCCCGCAGTCGCGTACGGGACCGGGCGGCCGGGGCCCAGGTGCGCGGGTCGGGCGCGGTGCCGTTCAGGCGTGCCGCGGCGGAGCGGCCGGCGATGTGTCCCTCGGCGAGCGACAGGGCGGCGCCGCCGATGCCCGTCGCCTCCCCGGCCGCCCACACGCCGGGGACGTCGGTGCGCTGCTCGTCGTCGACGTGCACCCCTGCCCCGTCGAGGCGGCAGCCGAGTCCGTCCGCGAGATCGGTGTGCGGCAGCAGGCCGTGTCCGACGGCGAGGGTGTCACAGGCCAGGCGCTCTGCGGTGCCGGGCACCGGGCGGCCTTCGGGGTCGAGTGCGGCGACGGTGACGGACTCCAGTCGGTCCCGGCCGTGAGCCTCCACGACTGCCTGACGGTCTCTCACCGAAGCTCGATGGCACAGGAGTTGGGCGGCGTAGCCTGCTGCCTCGGCGAGCTTGGCGGGCTGTGCGGCCAGGGCGCGGGCCAGGCGTACGACATCCCGAGGGTCCGCGGACCGACGTACCAGAGTGGCCGGGGCGGCCGATTCCACCAGGGCCGTGACGTGGGCGCCCGCCGCGGCGAGGCCGGTCGCCACGGGGAGCAGCAGCGGGCCCGTGCCGGCGACCACCACCGTGCGGCCGGGCAGCGTCAGCCCGCCCTTCAGCATGGCCTGGGCGCCGCCCGCGGTGATCACACCGGGCAGGGTCCAGCCGGGGAACGGCCACACCTTCTCATAGCCGCCGGTCGCCAGCACCACCCCGTCGGCACGCACGGACGCCGGCTCCCGCTGCTCGGGACCGAGCAGCGCATGCACGAGGAAACCATCCGGCTCCCGTTCCACACACCAGACATGATGGTCACCCAGGTGCGTGACGCGTCCGGCCGCGAGGTGGGTGGCGAGCCCCTCGCGCAGGCGCTCCCAGGTCCGCCACTGGTGGTGGAGGGCCTGCGGGCGCCGGGCGCCGAGGCCGGGGGCGGGCTGCCGGTAGAACTGTCCGCCCGGTTCGGCGGCGGAGTCGACGAGCACCACGCGCACCCCTCGCGCGGCGGCCGCCAGAGCCGCGGCGAGGCCCGCCGGACCGGCGCCGATCACCGCGAGCACCTGCCGCCGCTCAGTCATCGTGGCCCGTCCCTTCCTGCGTACGGATGTCGGCGCCCGGCGTGGCGGGTGCCAGGCAGGCGCGCCGGCCGGGGCGGCCGTCCACGGTCACCAGGCAGTCGAAGCAGACGCCGATCCCGCAGAACACCCCGCGCGGGCGGCCCCCTTCACGGGTGGTGCGCCAGGCGAGGACGCCCGCCGACCAGAGCGCGGCCGCGATCGTCTGCCCCGGCAGCGCCTCGATCTCCCGGCCGTCGAACGTGACGGTGAAAGGCGCGCCGGGACGGGCCCCGACCAGTTCCAGGGGGTTCACGGCGCGGCCTCCTCGGCGAAGCGGTCGGGGCGGAACGAGGTGAGGTCCAGGTCGGGGGCCTTGCCGGTCAGCGTCTGCGCGATCAGGTGGCCGGTGCCGGTCGCCAGCCCGATGCCCGCCCCCTCGTGCCCACAGGCATGGAAGAGGCCCGGCGCACGCGGGTCCGGGCCGATCGCCGGCAGATGGTCGGGCAGGTAGGGGCGGAAGCCGAGATACGCGCGCATCGCCCGGACGTGCTCCAGGAACGGGAACAGCCGTGTCGCCCCCGCCGCCAGGGCCCGGACGACGGGCAGGGAGAACGACCGGTCGAAGCCCACCCGTTCCCGGCTCGCGCCGATCAGCACGGGCCCGGCCGCCGTTCCCTCGACGACCGGCGAGGTCTGGAGGGCGGCGGAGTCGCTGGCGACGTCGGCCACATAGTCGGCGGAGTACACCTTGTGCCGTACCCGGCGCGGCAACGGTTCCGTGACCAGGACGAATCCGCGGCGCGGCAGGACCGGCAACGAGACGCCCGCGAGCGCGGCGACCTCCGCGCCCCAGGTCCCGGCCGCGTTCACCACGGCGGGCGCCAGGAGGTCGCCGCGGTCGGTCAGGACGCCCCGTACCGCCCCGTCGGCGCCGCGCAGCACGCCGGTCACCGTACGGCCGGTCTCCACCCGGGCGCCCGAGGCGCGCAGCAGGTGTGCGGCGGCCAGGGTGGGCATGACCTGGGCGTCCTGGGGATACAGGACGCCGCCCGCGAGGTCGCATGCCAAGTACGGTTCCAGCTCCGGGAGTCGGTCGGCGCCGACGGCGACCGTCTCGACGCCGGCGGCACGCTGTCCGGCCGCCAGCTCCGTGAGGGCGGTGAGTGCCTCGGGGGTGGAGGCGACGACGAGGCCGCCCTTGGGCTCGTACTCGACGGCACGGCCGTTGATGGCGTGGCCGTCCACGGCGCGGCCGGAGCCCCCGGCGGACGGCCGGTGGTCGTCCGGCCCTCGGTCCTCGGTGATCTCGCGCCACAACCGGCGGGAGAGCAGGGCCAGTTCCAGCTCGGGGCCCGGCTCCTTGTCGGAGACGAGGAGGTTGCCCTCGCCCGCTCCTGTCGTGCCGCCCGCCACCGGGCCGCGGTCCACCACGACCACGTCCAGTCCGGCACGCGCCGCGTACAGCGCGCAGGCGGCGCCGATCATGCCGGCGCCGACGACCACGACGTCACAGGACGATTGGTTGGTCACGCCAGTAATATGTCACATGGTTCTGGTGGGGGGAACAGGCCGACGGAGCGCTCCCGTTCAGCCGATCGGGGTGCGGGTCACGGCTGACAGGGCGCTCCGGTGCGGTGCGGTTGAGGTGAGGTGCGGGCGAGGGACTCGGCCGGATCGCCCGGTCGGGATCGATCGCTCAGTCGAGGTTGCTCGGCGTCGGGGTCGGCGTACGACCGGCCTGGACCTCCTTGAGCCGCTCGGTGCCCTGCTCCACTGCGGTCCTGGTGGTGTCCTCGTCGGCGCCGTCGAGCCCGCCGTTGGTGACGGTGATCGCGTCGTTGCCGACGCGGACGACGGCGACGTCCAGGGTGAGCGTCACCGGGTCGCCGTTCGCGTCGCCCTTCACGGTCACGGTGAGACCCTGCCGGGCGTCGCCCTCCTCGGGCAGCGAGGCCTCGACGACCTGGACGGTACGCTCGCCGCTGTCGCCGCCGGTCAGGGTGAACTGGTCGCAGGTGTCGGGCAGCTTCTTCAGCCAGTCCATCGACTTGTCGAGCGAGGCCTTCTCGTAGGCGGCGACCTGGTACAGCAGCCGGGACTGCCCCTCCTGGAAGCCGTTCAGCGCCGACGCCCCGGACGGACGGCCGAGCAGGGTCTCGTCGTAGAGCGCGTCGATCAGGCGCTGGCAGTCGGGGGCCTCGGCCTTCCCGGTGAGGAACTGGGCCGTGTCCACCTGCCCGATGAGCAGCTTGTCGCGCCAGGTCTGCGGGTCCTTCACCTGGACCCAGTCGTCCTCGATGTCCGCCGCGGTGATCAGTGCGTTGCGGGCGCCGGTCTCGGAGAGAGGGGCGGCGGGCGACGGGGTGGCGCCGGTGGGCGAGGTGACGCTCGCCGACGGCGTGGCGACCGATCCGGTGGCGGTGGGCGACGGGGTGGCGGTCTGCGCGGCGAGGGGCCGCTCGGCGACCGCGGCGGCGGTCTCCGAGTCGGCCGCCGCGCCGTCGTCCCCGCCGGCACAGGCCGCCGTGGCGAGCAGCGTGCCGGTGGCCATCGCGGCGGCCAGCACACGGGCCGGGCGCGCCGCTCGGGCCCGACGGCCCGCCGTGCGGGATACGGCCGTGACGGGCGTGGCCGCACGGGGCGTGGCCGGGTCCGGTGCGGCCGGGTCCGGCGCGGCGGCAGCGGGCTTCGCCGTGCGGGACGGGCGGCCGGTCGGGCGAGGGGTGATCACGTGTGCCTCCTGAAGACGGAACGGGTTCCCGGCGCACGTGTGCCCCGGGCGGCTCCCACTTGCCTCCCACCGCACCACCGGCCCGCCCGGGCGACCAGCGCAGCGGGTCATACGGGTGAGGGCATACGCCTTGGGCGGCGGGGCGCAGGGCGCACCCGGTGAGGGCATACTCCCCGCGGGATCGCCCGGACGCCGGGCGATCCCGCGGGGGACACCGGGCGAACCGCGGCAGGGGGCCGGGCGAACCTGCGGGGGGACACCGGGCGAACCGCGGCGGGGGGCCGGGCGATCCCGCGGCGGGGTTCCTCCGGAACCTCGGGCGGATCGGAAAATGCGAGGTGGCCGGGCCGGTCGCCGGGGCATCATGACGACTCCCGCCGCCTACCAGCGGCGTCGGCGATCAGCACCGGGGGAGTCCATGAGCGTCCAGAACATCCTGCTGTCAGGCGTCGTCGGCTCGACCGCCTACGGGCTCGCGCACGCCGGTTCCGACGTGGACCGCCTGGGCCTGTTCGCGGCGCCCACCGAGGAGTTGCACGGCCTGCACCCACCGAAGGAGTCCCACGTCGGCACGGCACCCGACCGGACCCTGCACGAGGCCGCGAAGTGGTGCCGGCTCGCGCTCGGTGGAAACCCCACGGTCACCGAACTCGTGTGGTTGCCCGACGAGTTGTACGACGTCCGCGCCCCGCTCGGTGACGAACTCGTGGGCATCCGTACGACGTTCCTGAGCGCCCGGCGGGTCCGGGACGCCTATCTCGGCTACGCCACCCAGCAGTTCCGCAGGCTGCTCGGCCGTGGCGACGGCTCGTTCTCCGCGGACACGCGCAAGCGGACCGCCAAGCACGCCCGGCACCTCAAGCGGCTGTGCGGCCAGGGCTACGAGCTGTACACCACAGGGCAGTTGAGCATCCGGGTCGACGACCCGGAGAGCTTCCACCGGTTCGGCGAGCAGGTGGCGGACGATCCCGAGACCGCCCTGCCGCTGCTGCGCCGGTACGAGACGGCGTTCGAGGAGGCGCGCAGCGTGCTGCCCGAGCAGCCCGACGAGAGGGCCGCCGACGCCTGGCTGCGCAGGGTACGGCGGCACTTCTACACGCCGGAGCCGTCGTCCTGAGAAGCCGCTTCGACCGGCATTTTCTCCGGTCCTGAGAAAAACACGTGCCGCGCACGTCCGTTCCTCCCTAGACTCACCCCATCGAGCGCCGCCCACGAACAGGGCAGCGCCGCACCGCGACGAACGAGGGGAGCCCGGCCATGCGCGACCACACCGCTGCCGCCGCTCCCCGTTCCCGCTACGAGGTGGTCCTCGTGTCCTCGTCCGTCCGGTGTCCGCGGCGCGGCCGACACCGGATGGTCTGACGAGACCCCAGCTTCCCGCGACAGAGCTGCCCCGACGACTTCCCGCCGCGGTCGCCGCTCTGTCGTCATGTCAGCTGTCACCTCAGCCGTCGTCACGGCTGCCGTGCGTCATCTGACGTCGCGTCAGAAATCGCGCTGCCCCTTTCACGAGTCACACCCCGAAAGGCCATGGGCCGTGCGCAACAACCTCGACCGTCACCTCGCCGCCGTCCGCAACCTGGGCATCCTCGCCCACGTCGACGCGGGCAAGACCACCGTCACGGAGCGGATCCTCTTCGCCACCGGGACCACGCACAAGCGCGGTGAGGTCCACGACGGCACGACCGTCACCGACTTCGACCCCCAGGAGCGCGACCGTGGGATCACCATCTTCGCCGCGGCCGTCAGCTGCGACTGGGACGGCCACCGCATCAACCTGATCGACACCCCTGGGCACGTCGACTTCGCCGACGAGGTGGAGCGCTCGCTGCGGGTGCTGGACGGGGCGGTCGCGGTGTTCGACGCCGTCGCGGGCGTGGAGCCGCAGAGCGAGTCCGTGTGGCGGCAGGCCGACCGGCACGGCGTGCCGAGGATCGCCTTCGTCAACAAGCTGGACCGCACGGGCGCCGACCTCGACACGGCCGTGGCGTCGATCCGGGAACGCCTGCACCCCGTCCCGCTCGTCGTCCAGCTCCCGATCGGCACCGAGGACGCCTTCACCGGCGTCGTCGACCTGCTCCGGATGCGGGCGCTGACCTGGGACGACGGCGCCGAGACGGCCGTAGAGGGACCCGTGCCCGAGGAACTGCGGGACGAGGCGCGGCGCCGGCGCCGGCTGCTGGAGGAGGCCGTGGCGGAACGGCATCCCGCCGCCCTGGAGGAGTTCTGCGACCGGGAGACGCTCTCGGCCGAGACGCTCGCCGAGGCCCTGCGCGACCTGACCCGCACCGGTGACGGGGTGGTCGTGCTGTGCGGCTCGGCCTACCGCAACCGCGGGATCGAGCCGTTGCTCGACGCCGTGGTCGCCTATCTGCCGTCGCCCCTGGACGTGCCGGCTGTATGCGGTATGCACGATGGTGTCGACGAGCGACGGCCGGCCGACCCCGCCGCACCCTTCGCTGCCCTCGCGTTCAAGGTCAGCGCCACCTCCACCGGCAGGCTCACCTACCTGCGGGTGTACTCCGGAACGATCGAGAAGGGAGACGCGGTATGGGACGCGAGCGCCGACCGCGGCGAGCGCGTCGGACGGATCCTGCGGGTCCAGGCCGACCGGCACGCCCAGCTGGAACGGGCGGTCGCCGGGGACATCGTGGCGGTGATCGGGCTGAAGGCGGCCCGCGCGGGCTCGACCCTGTGCGCGCCGGCCTCCCCGCTGGTCCTGGAACCGCCCGGGGTCGCCGACCCCGTCGTCTCCGTGGCGGTAGAACCGCGGCGCGGCACCGACGCCGACCGGCTGGCCTCGGCCCTCGCCCGGCTGGCCGAGGAGGACCCGTCGCTCACGGTGCGCAGCGACGCCGAGACCGGCCAGACCGTGCTCTCGGGCATGGGTGAACTGCACCTGGAGGTCGCGGTGGAGAAGATCCGCCGCGCCCTCGGGCTGGAGGTCAACGTCGGCCGGCCGCGCGTCACCTACCGGGAGACGGTGGACCGCGGCGTGTCCGGACTGGTCTTCCGGCACGTCAAACAGGACGGCGGCGCCGGTCAGTTCGCGCATGTCGTGCTCGATGTGGAGCCGCTGGAGGACGGGTTCGACTTCCGGTCCGCCGTGGTCGGCGGACGGGTGCCGCAGGAGTACGTCCGTGCCGTCGAGGCCGGCTGCCGGGACGCCCTGAACGAGGGTCCCCTCGGCGGGCACACGGTGACCGGCCTGCGGGTCACGCTGACCGACGGGGCGACCCATGTGAAGGACTCCTCCGAGATGGCCTTCCGCACGGCGGGCCGGCTCGGCCTTCGCGAGGCCCTGCGGGCTTGCGCGATGGTGTTGCTGGAACCGGTTGTGGAAGTCACGGTCACCGTGCCCGAGGACGCCGTGGGCGGGGTCCTCGGTGACCTCGCCGCCCGGCGCGGTCGGGTAACCGGTTCCGAGGTGCGCGGTGGCGCGGCCGTCGTGACGGCCACCGTGCCGCTCGCGGAACTGTTCGGCTACGCCACCCGGCTGCGCAGCCGCACCCAGGGCCGCGGCACGTTCACGGCCCGGCCGACGGGGTACGCCCCGGCGCCGGCGCTGACGGCGGCACCGTAGTACCCGTACGCCCCGGGGGATCACCCCTCCGGGGCGTACGCGCGAGAGCGGCGTCGTAGGCGCCGTCGAAGACGGTTTCCGGAAGCCGCCCCGGAAGCGGGGCCGGGCCCGAAGCCGCCCCCGAGACCCGCGCCCCAGTTGCACAACCCTCGTCGAAACACTTGACGCCGCTCACTTCCGAGGTTTAACTCACGTCCTAAATTAAGCCCTGATGAGAGACCCGGGAGCCGACCCATGCGCACCATCCGAGCCGCGGCCGCAGGCGCCGTCGTGATGTCACTCGCCCTGGCCGTGACGGCCTGCGGCGGCGGTTCGTCGACGGACGGGAGCGGGTCCGACGACTCGCCGAAGGAACTGACCTACTGGGCGTCCAACCAGGGCGCCAGCATAGAGATCGACAAGAAGGTCCTCCAGCCCGAGCTCGACAAGTTCGAGAAGGAGACCGGGATCAAGGTGAAGCTGGAGGTCGTGCCCTGGTCCGACCTGCTCAACCGGATCCTCACCGCCACCACTTCCGGGCAGGGCCCCGACGTCCTGAACATCGGCAACACCTGGTCGGCCTCGCTCCAGGCGACCGGCGGGCTGCTGCCCTGGGACGACGCGAACTTCGCCAAGATCGGCGGCAAGGACCGCTTCGTGGAGTCGGCGCTCGGCTCGACGGGCGCGCAGGGCAAGGACCCGGCCGCGGTGCCGCTGTACTCGATGGCGTACGCGCTCTACTACAACAAGCAGCTCCTCGCCGACGCCGGGATCTCGCAACCACCGGCGACCTGGGACCAGCTGGTCGCCGACGGCAAGAAGATCCAGGCGAAGGGCAAGCAGGTCCTGGGCGCCGAGGGAGCCAACGTTTCCGAAAACGTCCACCACGTCTTCACCTTCGCCAAGCAGCACGGCGTGGACTTCTTCACCGCCGACGGCAAGCCCGACTTCACCTCCGACGGCGCGGTGAGCGCGGTCAAGCAGTACGTCGACCTGATGGCGAAGGACAAGGTCATCCCGCAGGGCAACGCCGAGTACGCGCAGAACCAGTCCGTCAGCGACTTCGCCAAGGGCAAGACCGCTTTCCTGCTCTGGCAGTCGGCCTCCGCCAATCTGAAGTCCCAGGGCATGGACGAGGACAAGTACGGCATCGCGCCCGTGCCCGTGCGGTCCGGCACCCCCGGCGCCGGCGCGCAGGTCAACTCGATGGTCGCCGGCATCAACCTGGCCGTCTTCAAGAACACCGACAACCTCGACGGCGCCACGGAGTTCGTGAAGTTCCTGACGAGCGACGAGGAGCAGCGGATCCTCAACAAGGCCTACAGCTCCATCCCGCCGGTCGCCTCGGCACAGGCGGACCCGGCCTTCAACACCCCCGCCAACGCCGTCCTGAAGAACACCCTCGCCAAGAGCGCCGCCGCCCTGCCGCAGGTCGCCGACGAGTCGCAGTTCGAGACGGTGGTCGGTACGGCCGTGAAGGAACTGTTCGCCGAAGCGGCCGCCGGACGGGCGGTGACCACCGAGTCGGTGAAGGCCCGCCTGGAGAAGGCCCAGCAGCAGATGCCGACGAAGTGAGCGCGATGACGACCACGGTCACCGAGCAGGCCGCCGCGCGCAAGGACTCGCCCGGGGCGGCGGACGGCCCCCGCCGCCGCCCCGGGCGAATCCGCCGTATCGGACTGCCCTACCTGCTGCTTCTGCCCGCCCTGATCCTCGAACTCCTCGTCCACCTGGTGCCGATGGTCATCGGCATCGTGATGAGCTTCAAGGAACTCACCCAGTTCTACATCCGCGACTGGGGCACCGCGCCCTGGGCCGGACTCGACAACTACTCGATGTCCGTGGACTTCAACGCCCCGGTCGGCGAGGCCCTGTTGCACTCGTTCCTGGTCACCGTCGCCTTCACCCTGCTGTCGGTGGGCCTGTGCTGGCTGATCGGCACGGCGGCGGCGATCTGCATGCAGGACACCTTCCGCGGCCGCGGCCTGCTGCGCGCGCTGTTCCTGGTGCCGTACGCGCTGCCGGTCTACGCGGCCGTCATCACCTGGGTGTTCATGTTCCAGCACGACAACGGCCTGGTGAACCACGTCCTGCACGACCAGCTGCACCTCACCGACAAACCCTCCTTCTGGCTGATCGGCGACAACAGTTTCTACGCCCTGCTCACCGTGTCGGTGTGGAAGGGCTGGCCGTTCGCCTTCCTCATCGTGATGGCCGGCCTGCAGAACATTCCGCGCGAGCTGTACGAGGCGGCCGCCCTGGACGGCGCCGGCGTGTGGCAGCAGATCCGCAGGATCACCCTGCCGTCGCTGAGCGCCGTGAACCAGGTCCTGGTCCTGGTGCTGTTCCTGTGGACGTTCAACGACTTCAACACGCCCTACGTCCTGTTCGGCAAGGCCGCCCCGGAGGCCGCGGATCTCGTCTCGGTCCACATCTACCAAGCCTCGTTCGTCACCTGGAACTTCGGCGCGGGCTCCGCGATGTCGGTCCTGTTGCTGCTGTTCCTGCTGGCCGTGACCGGCGTGTACCTCGCCGTCACCTCACGCGGACGGAGGCCCGCCGATGCCTGACCTTCACCGGACGAGACCCACCTCACCGATGTCGCCCCCGCGTTCGTTCCTGTGGTCCCGGCGGATCTTCCTGACCCTGCTCAGCGGCTTCGTGCTGGTGCCGGTGTACGTGATGGTCTCCAGTTCCCTGAAGCCCCTGGCGGACGTCTCGGGCACGTTCCGCTGGCTGCCGAGCGACCTGACGATCCGGCCGTACATCGACATCTGGTCGACCGTGCCGCTCGCCCGCTACTTCGTGAACTCGCTGATCGTGGCGGGTGCGGCGACGGTCTGCTCGGTGGTGATCGCGGTGTTCAGCGCCTACGCGGTGAGCCGCTACGACTTCCGCGGAAAACGCACGTTCACGGTTACCGTCCTGTCCACGCAGATGTTCCCCGGCATCCTCTTCCTCCTCCCGCTGTTCCTCCTCTACGTCAACATCGGCAACGCCACCGGCATCGCCCTGTTCGGCTCGCGCGGCGGGCTGATCCTGACGTACCTCACCTTCTCCCTCCCCTTCTCCATCTGGATGCTGATCGGTTACTTCGACTCGGTGCCGCGAGACCTGGACGAGGCGGCACTGGTGGACGGCTGCGGCCCGCTCGGGGCACTGTTCCGGATCGTCGTGCCGGCCGCGGTCCCCGGCATCGTCGCGGTCGCCGTCTACGCCTTCATGACCGCCTGGGGCGAGGTGCTGTTCGCCTCCGTCATGACCAACGACACCACCCGCACCCTCGCCGTCGGACTCCAGGGCTACTCCACCCTCAACGACGTGTACTGGAACCAGATCATGGCCGCCTCGCTGGTCGTCAGCGTGCCCGTGGTGGCCGGCTTCCTCCTCCTCCAGCGTTACCTCGTGGCCGGTCTGACGGCGGGAGCGGTGAAGTGAACAACCTCCGTGATTCTGAAAGGACTTCCGTGACCATCGATCTCGCCGCACTGCCCCACGACTTTCTGTGGGGCACGGCCACCTCGGCCTACCAGATCGAGGGAGCCGTGGCGGAGGACGGACGTTCGCCGTCGATCTGGGACACCTTCTCGCACACCCCCGGAAAGATCGCCGGCGACGACCACGGCGACATCGCCTGCGACCACTACCACCGCTGGCGCGAGGACATCGCCCTGATGCGCCGACTGGGCACCAACGCCTACCGGATGTCGATCGCCTGGCCGCGCGTGATGCCGGGCGGCGACGGCCCGGTCAACCCCAAGGGCCTCGCCTTCTACGACGAGTTGATCGACACGCTGCTGGCCGCCGGCATCACCCCGTCCGTCACCCTCTACCACTGGGACCTGCCGCAGGTGCTCCAGGACCGGGGCGGCTGGCCCGAGCGCGACACCGCCGAGCACTTCGCCGCGTACGCCTCGGTGGTCGCCGGGCGGCTGGGCGACCGGGTCTCCCAGTGGACCACCCTCAACGAGCCCCTGTGCTCGGCGTGGATCGGCCACCTCGAAGGCACGATGGCCCCCGGCCTGACCGACCTGACGGCCGCCGTCCGCGCCTCCTACCACCTGCTCCTCGGCCACGGACTCGCC
This sequence comes from Streptomyces sp. NPDC058335, assembly GCF_042723915.1. Classification (NCBI taxonomy): domain Bacteria; kingdom Bacillati; phylum Actinomycetota; class Actinomycetes; order Kitasatosporales; family Streptomycetaceae; genus Streptomyces; species Streptomyces sp. NPDC058335. Next base: position 650,422 of record NZ_JBHXHX010000001.1, read on the forward strand.
GTACAGGCGATCCGCGCGGCGGCCCCCGGCGCCGAGGTCGGCATCGTCAACAACCTCTCCACCGTCCACCCCGCGAGCGACCGGCCCGAGGACCTCGCCGCCGCCCGCAGGGTGGACGGTCACACCAACCGCTGGTGGCTCGACCCGGTGCACGGCCGAGGCTTCCCGGCCGACATGCGCGAGGTGTACGGCGTCGAACTGCCGGAACGGCAGGGCGACGTGGAGACGATCGCCGCACCCCTCGACTGGCTCGGCCTGAACTACTACTTCCCGGCCACCGTCACCGACGACCCCGACGGACCCGCCCCGTACGCCCGTTCCGTGCGCCGCACCGGCGTACAGCGCACCGGCATGGACTGGGAGGTCGACCCGAGCGGCATCGAGGCACTGCTGCTGCGCCTGACCGACGAGTACGGCGCCCGCCGCCTGTATGTCACGGAAAACGGTTCCGCCTACCCGGACGTCGTCCGCCCCGACGGCACCGTCGACGACCCCCAGCGTCAGGCCTACCTCGCCGGACACCTCGCGGCCTGCGCCTCCGCCGCCCGTAAGGGGGCACCGCTGGCCGGGTACTTCGCCTGGTCGCTGCTGGACAACTTCGAATGGGCGTACGGCTACGACAAGCGGTTCGGTCTGGTCCACGTCGACTACCGCACCCAGACCCGCACGATCAAGGGCACCGGACGCCATTACGCGGACATCATCCGCAGACACCGGGAGGGGGTGGCGAAGGCCGCCTGACCCGGTTCGCCGTGGCGGGCGTGGGCGGGGGCGGGGCGTGGAACAGGAAGGAGTCATCCTCCCGTCGGCACGGCTTCGCGGCCCGCCCACCGCACGGAGCCGCCGCCCCACCGCACGGACCGCCGTCCTTCCGCCGTCCGGACGGACGGCCTCGCCCTTGCGGCGGCGCTTCCCGAGCGGGCGGGTCCGGTCAGAGGAGCAGGACCAGGACCAGGACGACGAGGGCGACGACCGCCGCCACGGCCAGCCAGGCCTTCCACCGGCCCTCTTCCGACAGCCGCCGCAGGACGCTGAGTCGTCCGTCGGTGCTCCGGAAGACGTAGAACTGCAGGTTGGCGGAGCCGGGCGGCGTCGCCCTGACGACCGTAAGACGCTGGATGACGGCCTCACGCTCCTTCTCCCCCTCCCACCGGCGCAGGTGCGGTTCGAGGGCCGCGCGGTGGTCGGGGGAGAGGTCGCCGGGAAGCGGATCGTCAGAACCGAGCCGGTCCTGCCGCCAGCCCCCGGAGTCCAATTCGGATGCCACCCGTCGCGGCCGCGGGACGGGGGAGGGTACGCCCTTCCTCGTCGAGGTCCACTCGATCCGTCCCGCCGTCCAGGACGTCAGGTTCCCGCATCCCTCACAGGTGGCGCATTCGACGGTGCCCGTACGCCCGCACGGCGTGCAGGGGATGCGCCCGCTCGCGTCGCACTCCGAGCACCTCACCTTCCCCCAGCCCCGGCACCCGGGGCACGCGCTGCCGGGTGTGTGGCAGCCCTCGCAGGTCACCCGCTCGTCGGGGCGGTCGGCCCGGCCCGGCTTGGGCGGCCGGGGCGGGGTGCCGGGCAGGCCGCCGTGGTTGAGGTAGTGCGTGCACGCGGTGACGCCTTGGCACACGGTGCACACTTCGGCGGGCTCGCACGGGCGGTACTTCATGCCGTTGCAGTCGGCACAGCGCCGCCGGCCGTTGCCGCAGTCGCAGGACCTGAGGTGTACCGTGCCGCGTTTGACCAGGTCGATCGGTTGGTCGAGAGGCGTCTCGTGCGGGCCGAGCTTGTAGTCCCTCAGCACGTCGTAGACCGGCCGTTCCGAGAGGGCGACGGTGCCGGGCCGGTGCCGGATCTCCTCCGTGCGGTGCTCGACGCGCCGGGTGACGGTGCCCTCGAGGAGGTGCAGGCGGGTGAGGAGGAAGTCCGTGGGGGGCTGACCCGGACGCCTGTTCCGGCCGCGTGCCAGGTATGCGTCGAGCGCCGCCCGCACCTCGTCGTCCGACGGATCGTCTGCTGCCACCGCGAACCCACTCCCCCCGAGTCGCGCCCCCCCGCCCGGGATACGGCCGGGCCGGTGCCGAGCGGCACCAGTGTGACGCGCGTGGGCCCGCCGCAAAAGGGCGCGAAGGGGAGCGGCCGTGACGTCCCACGAGGCCATGCGCTCACGAGGCCATGCGCTCACGAGGCCATGCGCTCACGAAGCCATGCGCTCACGAGGCCATGACGCCGCCGATCTCGCGAAGCGCAGGGATCAACGGTGCCGGGGGCCCATGAGCCAGGCGGCCCGCAACTGCGGGTGTGGCCGGGCCGCCCGCACCCGCACTGCGTCGACCAGTTCGGTGAGCGCACCGGTGAGCGAACCGGCGTGCTGTCCCGGCCCAGGTCGGACTGAGCCGCCCGGACACCGACCCGAGGGCCCGTCCCAGCCCGCATGAGCGGGTGAACGCCACATCAGCCGGCCTCGGCTCGGCCTTCGTCACCGACAGAGGAGGAAGCCGGCCCGTGGGCCGCGTCAGAGTAAGGGCACCCGCGACATCGACGATGGCGGCTTCGAAAGGTGCGCCGCCGCCCCGGCTCGAGTGGCAGTTCCCGGCCCCTCAAGCGTTTGCCCCGCCTTGCTTCCGCTGCGAAGCTCCCGGCCATGCCTACTTTCACCGTGTCCGACGGAACGTCGCTCGCCTATCACACCGACGGAGACGGTCCGCTGCTGATCTGTCTGCCGGGCGGGCCGATGCGGGCCTCGTCCTACCTGGGAGATCTCGGCGGGCTGACCGCTCACCGGCGGCTGATCCGGCTCGATCTGCGGGGGACCGGGGACTCCGCGATTCCCCGGGACCCGATGTCGTACCGCTGCGACCGGCTCGTCGACGACGTCGAGGCGCTGCGGGTCCACCTGGGGGTGGAGCAGATGGACCTGCTGGCGCATTCCGCCGGGGCGAACCTCGCCGTGCGGTACGCGGCTCGACACCCGGACCGGATCGCCCGGCTGCTGCTGGTCACGCCCAGTGTCATGGCCGTCGGCATCGAGATCACGCCGGAGGACCGGCTCGCGACCGTCCGCCGCCGGGAGGGTGAGCCGTGGTTCGGCGATGCCTATGCGGCCCTGGAGGAGATTACTCAGGGCAGGGCGACTCCCGAGCGATGGGAGGCCGTCGCGCCTTTCTGGTACCGGCGTTGGGACGGGGCGGCTCAGGCGCTCCAGGCGGCCGACGCCGAGGAAAAGAACAAGGAAGCGGTTCCCGTGTTCGCCGGGGAGGGCGCCTTCGACCCGCAGGCCACCCGCGCCGCGCTCGCCGACCTGACGGCACCCGTGCTGCTGATCGCCGGAGAGGTGGACGTGGCCGGACCGCCACGGGCCATGGCCGAATTCGCCGGACTCTTTCCGAAGGCGGAACTGGTCGTGCAGGCGGAGGGGTCACACCACCCGTGGGTGGACGACCCGGCCCAGTTCGTCAGCATGGTCAACGAGTTCCTGGGCTGAGACGGATGACGTGCAGGGGAGCGGTCGGGCTGTTCCTCCGGCCGTGAATGAAGAACGTCGGCGCGTGGCCGAAGCTGCCGTTCCTGCCTGTCGGGTGCCTGATCCGGGCGCGCCGCCGGACGTCGGCTTCGGAAGAGCGCGACGTTAGGATCACTCAGTACACGCGGCTTGACATGCCAAGCTCACGGGGGTGGAGGTACGAAGCATGGGCGTACATGACGCGGGCGCGGGCCAGGAGGGCGGCGTCGATCTGAGGGCTTCGAGCCAGGACCTCACCAAACTGGCCGATGACCTCGACGACATGCAGGACAACCTGGACAAGCAGGTCAGGCGGATGGACGCGATCGTCGATCGCATCGAGGCGGGTTGGCGAGGACCGGCGGCGACGGCGTACCGCGGGTTCCACCGGGCGGCGGCCGAGGACGCCGTGCGCATCCGTGAAGTGATCCGGCACCTCGAGCAGGCCGTACGTCTGAGCCGGGACGGCTTCACGGAACGGGAGTTGGACGTGATGGCCCAACTGCGGACGATCGCGGTGGACATCGGCAGCGAGGTCGACAAGCTGTCGACACCGAACCCGGAGGCGACCGGGCCCGCCCATCCGCGCAGCAGCCTCGACTCCTTCTGACGGGCTCTCAGGAGACCTCTGCCGCAACCGCGACGACACCTACGAACGGGGAAGCATGCCGACCGGGAGCACCGATGACGGCCACATAACCGTCTCCTTCGCCACTCTCCGCGAGCTCGCAGCCGAACTGGAGGACATCCTCAAAAAGCTCAACGGCAGCCTGGACGACCTCCACGACCGGGTCGTGCCGGTCGTGCTGTCGTGGGAGGGGGAGGCCCGCGAGGTCTTCGTCGAAAAGCTCGACGAGTGGGACCGCTCGGCCCAGGACCTCCAGGCGGCCCAGAAGTGGCTGCACGAGTGCGCGACCACGAGCCACATCAACTATGCGGCCGCGCACCAGGCCGTGCTGCGCGGCTGGGGAGCCGGCTGATGGGAACGCCACCGCCGGGCCAGAACGGCACCATCGACGTCAAGCCGACCGACCTCCACCGCGTCTCCGGCGGTGTGGCGAGCCAGCAGACGGTGATGGACAGAGGCGTCAAGAGCCTGCTCGACGATCTGCAGAAGTACCCGGACGCCGGCGGTTACGGCACCTCGCCCCAGGCATTCGCGATGGCGTACGTCAAAGTGGGCAACCGGTTCATCGAGGTATGGGCCAAGAGCGTCGTCAGCATCGGCGGTGCAGCGGTCGGCTTCACTTCGACGGCCAACGCCTATGCGAAGGCGGAGGCCGCCAACGACCCCACGGGGAAGGCGAAGCCGGTCGTCCAGCCGTTGCCCAAGGTCATCGACAAGGCGCCCGCCTACGGCTCCGTGCCGAATCTGAAGTGGGGCGACGACGACGGCGGCGACGACTTCATCCGCAGGGTCCTCGAGTGGGTGCCCGAACTGGTCCGGGACGTGTTGAGGCCGGTGGTGGAGCACGCCTTCCGGATGGGCAAGGTCGCGGAGGTCTATCCGTTTCCACAGCAGCACTACCTGAACTCGCTGTCCAAGGCGTGGATGGCGACGACCGCCCCGCTCTCCATGGCGGAGAGCGGGCTGACCGGGAACGTCAGCAGCATCACTCAGCAGAGCCACAGCGAGTGGTACGACGCGATGCGCCATTTCTGCAGTTCGCTCTGGGGCACGACGTCGTGGGGCAAGAGCCGCGAGGGCTACGAGTGGAAACACGACAACTCCTCCTCGCAGACCGCCACCCACCCCGTGATGACCGTGCTGTTCGACACGGCTCAGAAAGTCAGCGATCTCCTCTACGAGTTCGCCGAGGCGGCCGTCTACCTCAATCGCGAGGTATGGGACGTCTACACCGAGGCCGTGCGCGACGCGATCCCCAAGGTCGAGGTCAACCTCAAGGATGGCGTCGGCATGGATGACGTCAAGGGATTCCTCAAAGGCGTGGCCAAGGGTGTCGCCAAGGGGGCGAGCCAGCTGAGCGTGGGCATCGTCCTGAACATGGATACCGCCAAACTGAACTCGATCGTCATCGAGTACAACCGGCGCGTCGACGCGCTCGTCCCGCAACTCGACGCCCTCATGCCCCCGTTGGACGAGGCGCACCGGAGCGCTCCGAAATTCGAGGCCGAGGAGGCACGTGCGCAAGGCTTCGGCATGCGGGCCCTGGAGGAGTTCAAGGATTCGAAGGTCTGGCTGAAGGTCGACTCGACCGGCAAGTACGACCTCAACCTTGCCGCCAACGAGTACCTGGAGCACGGCCACACCCTGGACAGGCACGTCGGTAAGACGGACGAGCAACTCGTGCAGCGTCTGCGTGACCAGCAGGTGAGCGGGCCGACCGCCGCCTGGCCGTATGGCAAGCCGAAGCCCGGTGCTGCTTCGGCCTTCCCGAACTACCGGCGGGCGGAAGAGCTGACCGAGTACAACCTCAACCAGAACAAGGCCGCGATCGAGGCGTGGATCAAGGGCCCGCCCCCGCCGGGGGAGGGCGACGGGGAGGCGTTCCGTTCGACGGCACCCAACGGTGAGATCAGCGGCCGCAACGTGTTCAAGCAGCCGGTGGACCCGAACGACCCGCTGTCCGGGTACAAGGAGGGTGGCATGAACGCCAAGGCGTACGACGTCACCGGCATCGACACGCGGCTCCGGTACGACAGCAGCCGCACCCCGCCGTTCACCGTCATGACGTCGATGCCCTCCAAGTCCTAGCGCCCACCGAGAAAGGTCAGCACCACATGTCCGTCGACCAGGCCTCCTGGGACGCTGCGGTACGCCACCTGTACAGGGATGCGGCCGCGTACATCGCCACGGGCCCGCGCCGCCGTGAGGACTGGGTCCTCGACGTTCTCGCGCTGATGGCTCGTGCCGTCCCGGACCCCCGGGGCTGGACCCGCGTCGATGACGAGGCGCAGGCCCCAGAGCGCGTGGGGAATCCCACCTGGCCCTTCGCCGTCCACCCTCCGGAACACGTCGCGCCGCGCCTCAAAGAGATCGACCGGGACAGTGCCGAGAACCTGCTGCTGGCCCTCACCGAGGGCGGCTGCACGCTGTCCAACCTGCGGTACTTCGACGAGTCCCCGGAGGAACTGCGGGCGATGGCGCGCACGGTCCTCGCGCGTTACGGGGACGACGCCATCTACCGCACCAACGTCAGTAAGAGAGGCAGCGCGCCCGGCACACTCGACTTCACACTGGAGAGCCTGGGGTACAGCCCGATGAGCGTCTTCACCGAGGATTGCGGCCTCGTCATCATCTCGGACACCGAGGTCGGCCTGTTCTGGACCTTCAACGACCTGTGATCGGGCTGCTGCTCCCCTACGTAAACACCCCTGAGCAGGTAATTTGAGAGGATGCCCCCGTGCTGACCCGTTCCTCCTCCTACCCCGACCGGGAGACCGCCCACTGGGCCACCCAGCAGGTGGTGACCGCCAACGAACAGCCCATCCACCGCTGGCTCGCCCAGGGCACCCGGGCCCGTCTCACCATCGAGGCTGCCTGGCCCTCCCGCGAGGAGCCCGTGGGCCGGGTCCAGATGGAGGGCGACCTGCTGGCGGGGCGGGGGCCCGTCGACGTCCGCGCGGCGCGCGTGGTGCTGCGCCGTGAGCCGTCGAGCCCGCTCGGCTTCGTCGTCCACACGACCGTCCCGTTCTACCTGTAGGGGCCGCACGCACATGTCCATGAAGCCCCTCGAACACGACCGTCGGTACGGCGAGCTGGACCAGGTGATGCGCGCCTACCTGGGGCAGCCGGCCGACGACACCCCGGAGCGGCGCAGCCGCGCGCTGGACGCGTACCTCCGTCACACCTGGCACACCAGCCCATGGGCCATCGCGGAGGCGGAGCGCCAGCTGCGCGAGTACAGCCGTAATCCGCCGGGCCGCATCCGGCAGAAGCTGGGCGAGTTCTACGCGATCCCGGACACCGGGATGGCCGAGCCGGAGATCGGCGACTGGCTGACGGTGCTGGCCGACCACCTGAGGAAGAGCATCGAGGAAGGCGATGTCCCGAAACCGTGGTCCCCGCAGACGCACTGGGAGTGGCACGCGCGCTTCCCGGAAACCGCGCAACTGCTCGGCGGCTGGTTCTCGCAGGACATCGTCGACGAGTTCCCCGATCACGACGCCGCCGTCGCCGACTACGCCGCCACCACCGACCCCCACCTGGTCGCACGCCTCGTGGGTGAACTCCAGGAACTGCTCGCCCTCCCCCTAAACGAGGGGGACTACGCCTTGGCAGCCGCCGAACTCGGCATGGAGGTCGGTCCGCCCGAGCCGTTCTCCCACGGCGCCTGGTTCCAGTCGCTGGCGACAAGGCTGTCGTCCGGCGTCTGATCCGGCCCTGAGGCCGTGGACGGACCTTCGACCGGGTCGGCGCACCTCCGGCATGGTTGGTGCCACGCTCGGACGGTGACTTCGCAGGAGCGCGACATTGCGCCACCTGATTACTCAACCGGGTTGGAAGAGTGGCGAGTTGCTGCAAAGTGGCGCGCCGTACCCTCGCGGGTTCGTGTCGGCGGAGCGACCGCGCCGGGTCGGCGGGCCCGAGTCCGGGGATTCCCGGCCGGGGGGTTCGTCACACGTCCGGGTGAGGCTTCCCGGTGCGGGCACGGTCCGGACCGGCGGTCCGTTTGATCCATCGACGAGCGCGTCCTGGTCGTGTTCGTCGCATTGATCGCGGACACCACGGGGGCACACATGAGTCTGACCTTCCGGCGCAACCCGGACGGCACGACCACCGGTCGGAACGAGGGGTCGGGTCTCACCGTGACCCACGTCGACGCGGAGGAGGTCAAGCGGCGGCTGTACGAGGACGCCGGGTGGGAGTACACGCCTGCGCCGCCTCCGGTTCCGCCAGGCTTCCACCGGTTCTCACTGGTGCACGAGGAGTTCGAAACCGCCGGTTTCGGGGACGAGCGGTACGCGGGTCTGCGGGCGCGTCCGCCGGAGGGGTGCGTACCGGTCGACCGGGGCTGCCTCGCCCTGGAGTGCGAGCGTCCTGGGCGAACGCTCCTGGACGCGGTCGCGGGCACCGTCGCGCAGGTCCGTCGCGAGTACGGGCTGGTGATGAACAGCCTGGGCGTCGAGAAACCGCAGGAGTGGCTCGGAGACGACCCGGACGGGCACCCCGGGAAGACGGTGGCGCAGCTCGTGCTGATGGCCGCTCATCGCGCCCGTCTGCTCGGGTACGGACGCAGAGACCTGGTCCGGCTCATCGACGCGACGGGGGTCGAGTAGTCGGGGAAGCGGGAGGCGGTGAGGGAGGGGAAGCCGCTTGGGGGAGGGCCGGGTGATCTCCGACGAGCGAACTCCTCCGGCGCGGTCGGAGGGGCCGGGTGGCCTCCGGCGCCCTAGTCGACCAAGGCCCTCGGGCACCCTGCCACCGGAGTCCGCCCCGGACCCCCGTTCGGCCTGGACGGCAGTCCCACGTTGGGCCTGGACGGCATCGTCCTCAACGCCGGACGGGCGGCTGGTGGCCTGGCGTGCCGGTTGCGTCCGGACCGGCTGCCGGCCTGAGATCGGGCCCGCCGACCAGTGGCCCGGACCAGTGCGCGGGGACCGGCGCAGGACGGTCATCGCCCGGGAACCGCTTGCCGCAACGCCCCCGCACGCGACGAGGGCCCGGATCCGTTCAGCGGACCGGGCCCCTCGATGTCGTGCGCCAGGACTAGCGTCCAGCCAGTTCCATATCGATGTCCAGGTCCAGGTCCATGTCCATGCCCATGTCCAGCGCCGGCATCTTTCCCACCGGTGCCGTCTCCGCGCCAGTGTTCTTCCTCCCCCGATGCGCCCTCGACTCCCGCCACAGCCACAGCACATCGCGGCCGAAGGACCACAGCAGCAGGGTCAGGGCCAGCAGGGCCACCGCGAGGTTCCCGGCGTGCGGGAGCAGGTCGGCGCCGGCGACGAGGAGGCAGATGCCCTGCATCGCGGCGACTGTCTTGCGGGCTGTGCTCGGCGGGAGTGGTGCGTTGAGCCACGGGGCGACTCGGGCTGCCGCGACGAAGGCGTAGCGCATCGCGCCGATCAGCAGTACCCAGGGGCCCAGGGCCATGGAGACGTACACGCTGAGCACGAGGATCAGGAACGCGTCGACCTCCATGTCGAAGCGTGCGCCCAGCGCCGTGGAGGTGCCCGTGCGTCGGGCCACCTTGCCGTCCACGCCGTCCAGCAGCAGGGCCACGGCCGTCAGGCCGACCAGCAGGGACACCGGGGGCGCGCTCACGAAGGAGTCCGCGACGAGTGCTGTCACCCCGCCGACCAGCGTGGCCCGGCCGAGGGTGACTCGGTTCGCCGGGCCGAAAGTGCGCAGACCCGAGCGGTGCAGTGCCCGTGAGAGCACCGCCCAGGTGGCTACGGCGAAGACGAGGCCGGTCACCCAGCCCGTCGGGCCCATGCCGATCGCCGTGCCGAGCAGGGCCAGTACCAGGATCTGTACGCCCGCTCCCACAGCGGTCTCCTGCTGGACCAGCCTTGCGTCGTAAGTGTTGTTCAGGGCCACCGCACATCCTCCGGCCAGGTGACAGAGTCGATCAAGGCCGCGTACTGTGCGCGACCTGTGCACACCTCGGTACGTGAGCAAGTTCCCGAACGTTCAGGAGGACGCCGATGAACCGCACCGCACGTGCGTTCTGGATCGGTTCGCCGGGCCATGGAGAGATCCGTGATGTGACCCTGCCGGACCCGGCGGAGGGCGAGGTCGTCGTCCGCTCGCTGTACTCCGGAGTCAGCCGTGGCACGGAGACCCTCGTCTTCCGCGGCGGGGTTCCGGAGAGTCAGCACGCCGTGATGCGGGCGCCGTTCCAGGAAGGCGACTTCCCGGCGCCCGTGAAATACGGCTACCTCAACGTCGGCGTGGTGGAGGAGGGGGTGGAGGAACTGGTCGGGCGTACCGTTTTCTCCCTGTTTCCGCACCAGACCCGTTTCGTCGTCCCGGCGAGCGCCGTCACCGTCGTACCGGACTCCGTGCCCGCCGGACGGGCCGTCCTCGCCGGCACGGTCGAGACGGCCGTGAACGCGCTGTGGGACGCGGCGCCGCTGGTCGGCGACCGGATCGCGGTGGTCGGCGGCGGCATGGTCGGCTGCTCGGTGGCCGCGTTGCTGAACCGCTTCCCGGGCGTGCGCGTGCAGTTGGTGGACGCCGATCCGGCGCGGGCGAAGACCGCCGAGGCGCTCGGCGTCGGCTTCGCCTCCCCGGAGGAGGCGCTGGGCGGCTGTGACCTCGTCGTGCACGCCAGCGCCACCGAGCAGGGCCTCGCCCGCTCACTGGAACTGCTGACCGCCGAGGGCACGGTGCTCGAACTGAGCTGGTACGGCGACCGCAAGGTCTCCCTGCCGCTCGGCGAGGCCTTCCACTCCCGGCGGCTGGTCATCCGCAGCAGCCAGGTCGGCACCGTCTCCCCGCGCCGCGCGAACCGCAGCTACGCCGACCGGCTCGCCCTCGCCCTGGAACTCCTCGCCGACCCCGCGCTCGACGCCCTCGTCACCGGGGAAAGCGCCTTCGACGAGTTGCCGGAGGTGATGCCCCGGCTCACGAGCGGGGCGATTCCGGCCCTGTGTCACCGGGTCACCTACGAGAAAAGCGCCTGACCTGAGAAAAGAGTGAGAGTCGGCTGAACACGGGGAAGCCAAGAGCCGTACTACACGGCATCCCCCGGCGGCCGATGGCCGGGGGACCAGACGCGCCGCACCTGGAGGGTCGTCCGTTGTTCAGTGTCACGGTCCGCGATCACATCATGATCGCCCACAGCTTCCGCGGTGAGGTCTTCGGACCCGCTCAGCGCCTCCACGGAGCGACGTTCCTCGTGGACGCCACCTTCCGCCGCGAGCAGTTGGACGACGACAACATCGTCGTCGACATCGGCCTGGCGACCCAGGAACTGGGCGCTGTGGTCAGCGAGCTGAACTACAGAAACCTCGACAACGAGCCCGACTTCGCCGGGGTGAACACCTCCACGGAGTTCCTCGCCAAGGTCATCGCCGACCGGCTCGCCGAGCGGATCCACAAGGGCGCGCTCGGCGAGGGCGCCCGGGGCATCGCCGCCCTCTCCGTCAGCCTGCACGAGTCGCACGTCGCCTGGGCGAGCTACGAGCGTGCGCTGTGACCGACGTGACGATGGAAAAGGCCCCGCTCGCCTATCTGCCCGCGCAGCCGACGACCCCTGAGAAGAACGGGGGGATCATCCCCATGTCCCTGCGTTCCGTACATTTCGTCATGCCGGGCGGCGTCGACGACCCGGCGAACCCCAGCGGCGGCAACGCTTACGACCGCCGTGTCTGCCTGGACCTCCCCGGCTTCGGCTGGCAGGTCGAGAAGCACCGGGTCGCCGGTGACTGGCCCAGCCCGCAGGCTCCCGCCCGCGCCGAACTGGCCCGCACGCTACGGGAGTTGCCCGACGGCACCGTCGTCCTGCTGGACGGGCTGGTGGCCTGCGGCGTCCCGGAGATCGTCGTACCGGAGGCGGAACGGCTGCGGCTCGCCGTCCTGGTGCATCTGCCGCTCGGCGACGAGACGGGGCTCGACCCGGTGCTCGCCGCCGAACTCGACGCCAGGGAGCGGGCGGTGCTGCGTGCCGTCCCCGCGGTGATCGCCACCAGCGACTGGGCGGTCCGACGCCTCGTCTCCCACCACGGCCTCGCACCGGAGAAGGTGCACGACGCCGCCCCCGGCGCCGACATCGCACCCCTCGCCTCCGGCACCGACGGCGTCTCCCGCCTGTTGTGCGTGGCCACCGTGACGCCCCGCAAGGGCCAGCACCGGCTGATCGAGGCGCTGGCCGCGGTGACGGACCTGCCGTGGACCTGCTCCTGCGTGGGCGGCCTCGGCCAGGACCCGGAGTACGTGGCCCACCTGCGCGGCCTCATCAGCAGGTACGGCCTCGAGGACCGGCTGGAACTGGCCGGACCGAAGGCGGGCGCCCAGCTCGACGCCGCGTACGCCTCCGCCGACCTGATGGTCCTCGCCTCCTACGCCGAGACCTACGGCATGGCCGTCACCGAGGCCCTCGCCCGCGGCATCCCCGTCCTCGCCACCGATGTGGGCGGCCTGCCCGAGGCGGTCGGCCGCGCCCCCGACGGCGGCGTTCCCGGCATCCTCGTCCCGCCGGAGGACCCGGCCGCCCTGGCCGCCGAACTGCGCGGCTGGTTCGGCGAGGCGGACGTACGGCGCCGGCTGAAGGCGGCCGCGCGAGGCCGGCGGGCGGCCCTCAACGGCTGGGCGAGCACCGCCCAGCGCCTCGCCGGCGTCCTCGGCCGGCTTCCCAGCGAACCCCGGAGGGCGGCATGAGGAAGACCACGATGACCCCGGCCGACCTGGCACGGCAGGTCGGCCGGATTCCGGCCCGGCCCGGAGCTCGGGAGGTGTCCCCGGACAGGGAAACGCAGACAACCGGTGTCATGCAGACGACCGGTGTCATGGAGACAACGGGTGTCATCGAGGGCGCCGGCCCGGTGGCCCGACCCGGCGAGCGGCCGACCGTACGGCTTCGGGACGAGGACGTCGCGGCGCAGGAACCGCCCCGCTACGCACCCGAGTGGCTGCGGCTGCGCGAGCCCGCCGACGCCACGGCACGGGCGATCGACCTGCTGGACCCGCTGCGGATCCGGCTGGCGAACCTGCCCGGCCGCACCGGCGGACTCGTCGTGCACGACCTGGGCTGCGGCACCGGCTCGATGGGCCGCTGGCTCGCCCCCCGCCTGGACGGCCCCCAGCACTGGATCCTGCACGACCGCGACCCCTACCTGCTGCACTTCGCGGCCGTCGGCTCGCCGCGGGTCGCCGCCGACGGCAGCCGGGTCACCGTCGAGACCCGCCGCGGCGACGTCGCCCGGCTGACCCCGGACGCCCTCGTCGGCGCCTCACTGGTGACCGCGTCGGCGCTGCTGGACGTCCTCACCCGCGAGGAGATCGACACCCTCGCCGCGGCCTGCGCGGGCGCCGGCTGCCCCGCCCTGCTGACCCTCTCCGTCGCCGGGCGCGTCGAGCTGAGCGCCGAGAACCCGATGGACGAGGAGATCGCCGCCGCCTTCAACGACCACCAGCGGCGCGGCGGCCTCCTCGGCCCCGACTCGGTCACGGCGGCCTGCGAGGCGTTCGCCGACCACGGCGCGAGCGTCAAGGTGCATCCCAGCGCCTGGCGGCTCGGCCCCGACGAGGCCGCGCTCACCGCCCAGTGGCTGCGCGGCTGGGTCGGCGCCGCCGTCGAGGAGCGCCCCGACCTCGCCGCCCGCGCCGAGACGTACCTCGAGGCCCGGCTCGCCGCCTGCGCCGCCGGCGAACTCCACGTCACCGTCCACCACAGCGACCTCCTCGCCCTGGCCCGGCCGACGGGCGGCGTCTGATGAGCGCGGAGACGGTGGGCGCGCGCGTCCCGGCGGCGCCGCTGTCGGCGCGGCGCGCGCGGACGGCCGTACGACGGTCCCCGCGCGACGGCGCCACCCTGGCGGGAACGGCCGTAACCGCTTCCCGTACGGCGGCCGAGGCGCCCCCGGCCCGTACGGCGGCCGTGATGTTCCCGGCGCGTACCGGCCCCGCCGTCTCCGAAGCCCGTATCGGCGTGATCGTGACCGAGCCGCGGGGCCCGCGGCCGGCCGCCCGTTCCCGGTGCGCAGCGCTGCGCACCCACCTCGGCACCGTCGCCGGCGTCGTCATCCTCGGCGTCCTGCTGTGGCGGATGGGCACCGGCGCCGTCCTGGACGGGCTGCGGCGGATCGACGCCCTCACCCTGCTGCTCGGGCTCGGCATCGGCGCCGTCACCACCGTGTTCAGCGCGTGGCGATGGGCGCTGGTGGCCCGCGGACTGAAGGTGCGGCTGCCCCTGGGGCCCGCCGTCGCCGACTACTACCGCTCGCTGTTCCTGAACGCCGCCCTGCCCGGCGGCATCCTCGGTGACGTGCACCGCGCGGTGCGCCACGGGCAGAGCACCGGCGACATCGGACGCGGAGTCCGGGCCGTCGTCCTGGAGCGCACGGCGGGACAACTCGTGCTCGCCCTCGCAGGAGTGACGATCCTGCTCACCCTGCCGTCCCCGGTCATGGCCGACGTACGGCACTTCGCGCCGCCGGCCGCACTCGGCGCGGTCGGCGTGCTCGCCGTCGTCCTCGCCCTGCGCGCGAACTCCTCGGCCTCCCGCTCGGGGGGACGGATGCGGGCGGCGCTCGCCGAGGCGCGCGAGGGGCTGCTGTCCCGGCGCAACGGGCCCGGCGTCGCCCTGTCCTCGGCGGTCGTCCTGGCCGGGCACCTCACCACGTTCGTCGTGGCCGCCCGCGCGGCCGGCTCCGCCGCCCCGGTGCTCACACTGCTGCCGCTGGCGGTCCTCGCCCTCCTCGCCATGGGCGTGCCGCTGAACGTCGGCGGCTGGGGGCCCCGCGAGGGCATCACCGCCTGGGCGTTCGGCGCGGCCGGACTCGGCGCGAGCACCGGACTCGCCGTCGCCGTCGTGTACGGGGTGCTCAGCTTCGCGGCCGCGCTGCCCGGGCTCGTCGTCCTGGTCGCCCGCTGGTGCACCGGGCTGCGGGACAAGGACCGCAACGCGGCGGCCGGCAGCCTCGTACCGGACGCGGAGCCCCGCGACGGGCGTCACACGGGGCCGGCGGAATCCCCCTCGGCCGTCCCGGTCGTCAGTATCGAGAAATACGTCCCGAAGGAATCCGCCAGGCTCGACAGGAGTTCCTTCCCCTTTTCCGCGGACCCCAGGGAGGGACGGCCGATGACGCCCGAATCGGTATAGGCGGACATTCCCAGCGTGAGCAGATGGCGACGGTCGTCCGCGGTGAAATCGGCCGACTCGTAACCGGGCCGGACGAGTTCGGGATGGGCGTGCAGCAGGATCGAGGTCTCGATTTCCCCGGCGTGCATGTCGGTGAGCAGAGAGGTCGACACCCCGGACCGCTGCCGCGCCGCCTCCCAGTCCTCGGCGGCCGGGAAGAGCGCCATCCGCTCGCCGCGGGCGGAGGACTCCTGGACCGCGTTGCCCAGGACATAGTTCCCGCCGTGTCCGTTCACCAGCACCAGGGCCTCGACGCCCGAGCGGCGCAGCGAGGCCGCGATGTCCTGTACCACCGCGTGAAGGGTGACGGCGGAGATGCTGACGGTTCCCGGCCAGTCCGCGTGCTCGTGCGAGCAGGCGATGGTCACCGGAGGGAGGAGGTGCACCGGATACGCGGCGGCGATCTCCCGCGCTATCGCGCATGCGACGAGCGTGTCGGTCGCCAACGGCAGGTACGGCCCGTGCTGTTCGAAGCTTCCGACGGGCAGCACCGCCACCTGGACCGGGACGTCCGCGCCGCGCGACCGCACGTCCTCGGTGGTGTCCGCCGGCACCAGCCCTCCGTACGCCGCCGTCCGCATTCCCGAACCACTCATCTTTTCCCGGCCTTTCGTCTCTGCTTAGGAACCAGATCATGACAGACAAATTTGGCGTGCTCGGCAAGAAGTCCTCCCAGCGCACCGGTGTGGAACGCGTGGTGAATGCACCGCTGCCCACCGTGTACGGCAAATTCCAGGCGATCGGTTACCTCGACCACGACCGCGGTGACGAGCAGGTCGCGCTGGTGTACGGCGAGCCGGGCTCCGAGAACGTGCTGACCCGGCTGCATTCGGAATGCCTGACCGGTGACGCGTTCGGCTCGCAGCACTGCGAGTGCGGCGATCAGCTCGAGTCCGCGCTGCGGGCCGTCGTCGCCGAGGGCCGGGGCATCGTCGTCTACCTGCGCGGGCACGAGGGCCGGGGGATCGGGCTGCTGGGCAAGCTGCGGGCGATGGCGCTCCAGGCGGAGGGCCTGGACACCGTGGAGGCGAACGTCGCGCTGGGCTTCCCGGTGGACGCTCGCGACTACAAGGTGGCCGCCGACATCCTGCGCGACATGGGCGTGCGTTCCGTCCGCCTCATGTCGAACAACCCGCGCAAGCGCGAGGCGCTGGTCGAGAACGGCATCCAGGTCGCCGAGGAGGTGCCGCTGCTGATAGAGCCGTGCGAGAACAACATCACGTATCTGCGCACCAAGCGTGAGCGGCTGGACCACCGCCTGCCGCACCTGGACGCGGTGGCGCACTGGTCCTGAAGCCGGGCACCGGTCCTGAAGCTGGGCACCGGTCACGCAACCGGGCACCGGTCCTGAAAACGCGCACTGTCCCGAAGTCGTGCACTGCCGGCCGCCGCGGGGTAGGGATCACGACGGTCACCGCCACCGCACGTGACAGCCGCGACAGCCACGGCACGCGACAGCCACGGCACACGACAGCCGGACAGCCCGGTGGCCCCGGTCCCGGTGACGGGCCGGGGCCGCCCGCCGGAAGGAGCCGCCCGCGTGAACACGCATGCCTCGGTCGTCGTCATCGGCGGCGGAGTGATGGGGACGAGCATCGCCTACCACCTGGCCGCCGCCGGCGTCCGGGACGTCCTGCTGGTCGAGCGGGAAGAACTCGGCGCGGGCTCGACCTCGAAGGCCGCGGGCGGGGTGCGCGCCCAGTTCTCCGACGAGCTGAACATCCAGCTCGGTGCCCGCAGCCTGGAGGCGTTCGCCCGGTTCGGGGAGGAAATCGGTTACGACATCGGACTGCACCGCGTCGGCTACCTCTTCCTGCTGTCGACGCCCGAGGAAGTCGCCTCCTTCGAGGCGGGCGTCCGGCTCCAGAACGCGCTGGGCGTGCCCAGCCGCATGATCGACCCGGCCGAGGCCGGCCGGCTCTCCCCGCTGATCACCACCGACGGGTTACGGGCCGCCGCGTACTCGCCCGACGACGGTCACTGCACGCCGGAGGCCGTCGTCCACGGTTACGCGGCCGCCGCCCGCCGATGCGGGGCGCGCATCCTGCGCCACACCGAGGTAACCGGTATCGAAACGCAGGGCAGCAGGGTCACCGCCGTGACGACCACCCTCGGCCGTATCACCACCGACACCGTGGTCTGCGCGGCCGGCGCCTGGTCCCGGTCCGTCGGCGCCCTGGTGGGCGTCGATCTGCCGGTACGGCCGCTGCGCCGCCAGATTGCGGTTACCGAACCGTTCCCCGGCGGTCTGCCGCCCAGCCTGCCGATGACGATCGACTTCACCAGCAGCCTCTACTTCCACGCCGAGGGTCCTGGCCTGCTGGTCGGCATGTCCGACCCCGACGAGCGGCCCGGCTTCGCCACCGACACCCACGACCGCTGGATCCCGCGCCTCGTCGCCGCGATGGAACGCCGCGCCCCCGCCCTGCTCGACCTGCGCCGCGCGGGCGGCTGGGCGGGGCTGTACGAGGTCACCCCGGACCACAACGCCCTGATCGGCGAGGCGACTTCGGTATCCCGTTTTCTGTATGCAACCGGCTTCTCGGGACACGGTTTCCTCCAGGGACCCGCCGTCGGCGAGGTCGTCCGCGACCTCTACCTCGGCCGCGTACCCTTCGTGGACGTCAGCCCCCTCGGCGCCGGCCGGTTCGCCGCCGACGCCTCGCGTCCGGAGGTCAACCGCGTATGACGGAACTCCACCTGTGGCTGCGCCACGAGGCCCGCTCCACCGAACGCCGCACCCCGATCGTCCCCGACGACGCCCGCCGCCTCGTCGAGAGCGGTGCACGACTGACGGTCGAGGAGTCCCCGCAGCGGATCTTCCCCGTCGCGGAGTACGAGGCGGTCGGCGCCCGTGTCGCGCCCGCGGGCTCCTGGACGTCGGCACCGCCCGACACGGTCGTCCTCGGCCTCAAGGAACTCCCCGAGGACCCTGGCGAACTGACGCACCGCCACATCTTCTTCGGGCACGCCTACAAGGAACAGCCGGGAGCCGCCGACCTGTTGCGCAGGTTCTCCAGCGGGGGAGGAGCACTGCTCGACCTGGAGTACCTGGCCGACGACGAGGGCCGCCGGCTCGCCGCGTTCGGCCACTGGGCCGGCTATCTGGGCGCGGCTCTCGCGGTGCTCCAGCACCGGGGCCGGCTCACGGCACCTCTGCGCCCCACCGACAAGGACGCCCTGGACGACACCCTGCGCCCGCTCCCCGGTGACGAGGATTTCACCGCGCTCGTCGTCGGCGCCCTGGGCCGCAGCGGACGCGGCGCACGGGCCGCGTTCGGCACGGCGGGCGTCGACCCCACCTGCTGGGACCTGGCGCAGACCCGCGACCTCGACCGTGCCTCCCTGCTCGGACACGACGTCATGGTCAACGCAGTCCTCGCCACCAGCCCGGTCCCCCCGTTCCTGCGCGAGCGGGACCTCGACGACCCCGCCCGCCGACTGCGCACCCTCTCGGACGTCACCTGCGACGTCGGTTCCCCCCTCAACGTCCTTCCCGTCTACGACCGGACGACCGAGTGGAACGAGCCCGTCCGGCGGCTGCGCAAGGAACCACCGCTCGACCTGATCGCCATCGACAACCTCCCCTCCCTGCTGCCGCGCGAGTCCAGCGCCGACTTCTCCCGCGCCCTGCTGCCGCTCCTGCTGGAGTTCGACGTGAACCCGGCCTGGGCGCGATGCCTGGCCCGCTTCCGGCAGGCCTGCGCCGAACTCGGCCCGGACGAGGGAGCTGAGCACCGTGGCTGACCGGGTTCCCGCGAGCGGCACCGTCCACTGGGTCGGCGCCGGCCTGTCCACGGGCAGCGGACTGGCCGCCCTCTGCGAGCACGCCGACCGGGTCCGGCTGTGGCACCGCACCGAGGAACGCGCCGCCCAGGCCCTTGATCGTCTGGGCCTGACCGGACGCGCCGAACCGCGCACCCACACCCTGGACGCACTCACCGCCGAACTGGCCCCCGGTGACGTCGTGGTGTCGATGCTGCCCGCCGGCGAACACGCCTCGCTGCTCGCGGCCTGCGTGGCGGAGCGGGCGCACTTCGCCTGCTCCAGCTATGTCTCTCACGCGGTGCTGGAGCAGATTCCCGCGGCCGTCGACGCCGGCACCGTCGTACTCACCGAGGCGGGACTCGACCCCGGCCTCGACCATCTCTTCGCGCACGCCCTGGTGGCCCGCGCCCGTGCCGCCGTCGGGGACGCCACGCCGGCCTCGTACCGCTTCACCTCGTACTGCGGCGGCATACCGGCCGTCGCCGACGACTTCCGCTACCGCTTCAGCTGGGCGCCGCTCGGAGTCCTCAACGCCCTCCGCTCGCCCGCCCGTTATGTGGAGGGCGGCACCGAGACGACCGCCGAGCGGCCGTGGGAGGCGACCCGCGCGCACCTCGTCGACGGGGAGGTCTTCGAGGTCTACCCCAACCGCGACAGCCTGCCCTTCGTCGAGCAGTACGGGCTGCCGGCCGCCTGGCAGGCGCGGACCTTCGTGCGCGGCACCCTGCGGCTGGGCGGCTGGCGGCGCGCCTGGGAGCCGGTGTTCGAGGAGCTGAAGGCGGGTGACGACACCCGGATCGCCGCCTTGGCCCGCGAGTTGGCGGCCGCCCACCCGATGACGGACACCGACCGCGACCGGGTCGTCCTCGCCGTTTCCCTGGCGGTGCGGGCCCGCAACGGCTCGTCCTGGACCGGCAGTTGCCTGCTTGACATGGTCGGCGACGCGGAGGAGAGCGCGATGGCGCGCTGTGTCTCCCGGCCCCTCGCCCTCGGCGTCCGGCACATCGCGGACGACTCCCTGCCCGCCGGGCTGAACCGCGCCGCCGAGACGGAGGAGCGGGCGCGGGAGTGGCTCGGCGAACTCGCCCGGGACAGCGTCCCGTTCACCCTGCGCGTCGACGGCCGGCCGGTCAGTCCGTGACCGCTTCGTGGACCAGCCGCTTGAGGTCGGGGTAGAGCTTCAGCGATCTCTTCGGCCGTAGCTGGGTGAGGAACTGGACGGTGAGATCGCGGCTCGGGTCGACCCAGAACGTCGTCGTGGCGACCCCGCTCCAGCCGTAGGTGCCGAGTCCGGAGGGCGCCTGGGTGCGGGCCGGGTCGATCACCACGGAGACACCGAGACCGAAGCCGACACCGTCGTTGCCGGGTTCGTCGTGGGCGGGGCGGCTGCCGACCGTGCGCAGGTCGGCGCCGCCCGGCAGATGGTTGCGGGTCATCAGGTCCACCGTCTCGGGCTTCAGCAGCCGTGTCCCGTCGAGTTCGCCCCGGCGTCGCAGCAACTCCATGAAACGGTGTATATCGTATGCGGTCGCCACCATACCGCCGCTGCCCGACAGGAACCGGGGCCGCCCGAACAGCGGCAGCCCCGGGATCGGCTCGATCCCGCCGTCGTCGGTGCCGCCGTACAGCTCGGCCAGCCGGCCCGCCTGGTCGCCCGTGACCTGGAAACCGGCGTCGGGCATGCCGAGCGGGCGGAAGATCCGTTCCGCGAGGAACTCGTCCAGGGACCTGCCGGAGACGACCTCGATGATCCGGCCCAGGACGTTGGTGGCCACCGAGTAGTTCCACTGCGTGCCCGGTTCGAACTGGAGCGGCAGCCGCGCGTACGCCTCGACGGTCGTCGCCAGGTCCGAACCGGGCAGCACCGCCGACTCCAGCCCGGCCTCCCGGTACAGGGCGTCGACGGGGTGGCAGTGGTAGAAGGCGAAGGTCAGGCCCGCGGTGTGGGTCATCAGGTCCCGCACCAGCGGGGGCCGCCCGGCCGGCCGGGTCTCGATGTCCTCGCCGGAGCCGCCGACGTACACCCGCGGGTCGGCGAACGCCGGGAGGTGGGCGGCCACCGGGTCGTCGAGGGAGAGCCTGCCCTCCTCCATCAGCATCAGCGCGGCGACCGAGGTGACCGGCTTGGTCATCGAGTAGATCCGCCACAGGGTGTCGGTCTCCACGGGCAGTCCCGCGGCGATGTCGCGGTGGCCGTGCGTGGTGAGGTGCGCGATCCGGCCGCCCCGGGCGACGGCCACGAGGAATCCGGGCAGCCTGCCCTCGTCGACGTAGTGGGCGACATGCTGGTCGAGGCGGTCCAGGGCCTTCGCGTCCAGCCCGACCTCGGTGGGGTCGACCTCTTGTCGCAGGTGTGCCATCGCTCTCCTCCGGTGCGTTCGAGCAAGGTGCGGCCCGGCATACCCCGCCGGAACGACCTCAGACTTCATCGTCGCCCAGGGACGGCCCGAAAGCCCCCCTTTCGACAGCGCGAACGGTGTGCTGTGCGTCGCTCGGACCGGCCGGAACAGGCCGCCCGAGGGGGTCGGGAGCACCGGCCGGTACGGCGGCGGGAACGACGGCTGGAACTCCGGCGCGAAGGCCGGCGGCGACCGGCCGCGGCCCGCCCGGAAGCGCCCGGCAGAACGGCAGCGCCGCCACGACCCCCACGGCGAGCACGACGAGGGGCGACCTGGTCCCGGCCGCACCCATGAGGACGGTCGCCGACGCCACCCCGAGCACCGGCCCGACGTTCATCGCCGTCTGCTGCAACCCGCCCGCCACCCCGGCCGACTCCGCGGGAGACTGTCGTACGACGACATGGGTCGCCGCGACCATCACCGTGCCGAATCCGGCGCCGACCAGGGCGAACCCGGTGCAGAAGGCGGCCGTGCCGCGGGCGGCGGCGAGGACGAGGAGGCCGGCGGCGAGGACGGCGGTCGCGCCCGCGACGGCGGGACGGGCACCGGCCCGGCGCAGCAGGACGGCCGACAACGGCGCGGCGGCCACCAGGGACGCGGCCAACGGCAGGCTGACGAGGGCGGTGCGCAGCGGGGTGAGACCCAGGTCGTCCTGGAGGACGTACACGCAGGCGAAGAGGCCGCCGTTGAGGGCCGCCGACACGATGACCAGCAGGGCCAGTGCCGCACCGACCGCCGGGGAGCCGACGACGGCGGGCGGCAGCAGGGGTGCCGGGGCGCGGCGCTCGCGGCGGACGAAGCCGGCCCCCGCGACGACGGCCGCCACGGCCCCCAGCGCACCGGCGGGTCCGGAGGGCGCGACGAGGGTGTGCACCAGGCAGCCCAGCGCCACCGCGAGCCAGAGGGCCCCGGGGACGTCGAGGGCCGTCTCTG
This sequence comes from Streptomyces sp. NPDC058335, assembly GCF_042723915.1. Lineage (NCBI taxonomy): Bacteria > Bacillati > Actinomycetota > Actinomycetes > Kitasatosporales > Streptomycetaceae > Streptomyces > Streptomyces sp. NPDC058335. The sequence continues at coordinate 672,783 of NZ_JBHXHX010000001.1, forward strand.
TTTCTCTTTCCGTCTCTGTTTCCGATGCCGCTTCCGGTGCCGTTTCCGATGTCGACGAGGTCGTGTCCTGAGAACGGTTTCCGCCGACGAGCGCGAGCGCGCCGAACACCAGCGCGGGCACCACGTTCAGCAGGAACACGGAGCGCCATCCGAACCCGGTCGTCAGCGCCCCGCCCAGTAGGGGACCGGCGGCCGCCGCCAGCCCGATCGCGGCCGTGCGCGCGGCGATCGGCCGCCGCAGCGACTCCGCGGGGTAGGACGCGCGCAGCATGCCGAGCGTGGCCGGCTGCAACAGTGCCCCGAACACACCCTGCGCCACCCGGAGTCCGATCACCCAGCCCACGCCCGGCGCCACCGCGATGCCCGCCGAGGCCACCCCGAAGCCGAGCATCCCCCAGGCGAACGTACGCCGGTGCCCGTACCGGTCGCCGAGCCGTCCCGAGACCACCAACAGGCTGGCCACCGCGACGAGATACCCCGTGCTGGTCCACTGCACCTGCGCGAAGGGGGCGTCCAGATCGCGTTGCAGCGTGGGCTGGGCGACCGTGAGGACGGTGCCGTCCAAGGCGACGACCATGGCACCGGCGACACTGCTCGCCAGGGTCAGCGGACGGTTCACCGGTCGGCCTCCGGCCCCAGATGCGCGTCGAGCGCCGTCCGCAGCAGCGGTCCGAAGTCATCGACTCCCGTGGCAAGTTGGAGGCTGCCCCAGCTCCACAACTGCGCGATGCCGTGCAGATTCGCCCACAGTGCCGCGGTGACCGCGCGGGCGTCGGCGTCCGGCCGGACCCGGCCGACCAGCTCCACCAGCACGCCGAACAGCGGCAGGCTGGTGTCCCGCAGACCCAGGTGCCCGCTCACCAGCAGGTCATGACGGAACATCAGCTCGTACATGCCGGCGTTGTCGAGCGCGAACTCCAGGTAGACCCGCCCCAGTTCGGTGATCTGCCCGCGCGGGGCCGCGGTGCCGTCCCCGCGTGCCGCGGTCACCCGGCCGGCCAGGTCGGTGAAACCCCTGCGGGCGATGGCCGACAGCAGCTCCAGATGGGTGGGGAAGTGGCGGCGGGGCGCCCCGTGCGAGACGCCCGCCCGGCGGGCGATCTCCCGCAGGCTCAGCGCCCCGACACCCTCTCGGGCCAGCAGTTCCACACCGACGTCGACCAGCCGGACCCGCAGGTCCTGACCCGGCTTCTCCTCATCGCCCATAGACACTGTCTACCAGGCATCGGTAGACAGTGTCTACCGGCGTTTCGGTGCCAGGGAATGCGGACGGGTCCCGCACCCGTTGTCCGGAGATGACTCAGGACACGCAGCACGCCCTGCTCGCACTGCTCTCCGACGGCCGCGACGGGGTACTGGTCACCCTCAAGCGGGACGGCCGACCGCAGTTGTCGAACGTCAGCCACCACCATTACCCGGACGAGGGCGTCATCCGGATCTCCGTCACCGACGACCGGGCGAAGACCCGCAACCTGCGCCGCGACCCACGCGCCTCGTACCACGTGTCCGCCCCCGACCGCCGCGCCTACACCGTCGTCGAGGGCACCGCCGAGCTCTCACCCGTCGCCGCACACCCCTACGACGACACGGTCGAGGAGCTCGTCCGCCTCTACCGGGACGTCCTGGGCGAACACCCCGACTGGGAGGACTACCGCGCCGCCATGGTCCGCGACCGCCGCCTGGTGGTCCGCCTCCGGGTGCAGCGCGCGTACGGCATTCCCCAGGGGGCCAACGACGGCTGAGAGCCCGCTGCTCGATCCGGGTGGTGGCGGGGGCGACCGGGTGCACGCGGCGAGACCCTCACGCCGCTGGGAATCCGTGCCTGCGCGCCCCCGCCACCACCATGAACACCGGGACCATCAGCACCAGGACGCTCCACGGGAACGCCGTCGCGCCGAACAGGCCGAGCAGCAGGCCGCCGGCCAGCCCGCCGCCCGCCATCGCCGCGTTCCACAGGGTGACCAGCATGGCCTGGGCCTCCTCGGCCCGCTCCCCGCCCGCCTCGGCCACCGCCGTCTGCAACAGCGTGGGCACACCGCCCCAGCCCAGACCCCACAGCGCCGCCGCCGCGTACACGACCGGCGGGCTGCCGGCGAAGAGGGCCAGCAGGCCCGCCGACGCCCCCACCAGCAGCGCACTCGAGATCGTCAGCGCGCGCAGCCGGCGGTCGATGCCCGCCCCGACCGCCCAGACACCCGCCAGCGAGGCGCCGCCGAACACCAGCAGCACCAGGTCGGCCGAGCCGCCCATGCCGAACCGGTCGAGGAACGTGGCGAGGTACGCGTACAGGACGGTGTGCGCGAGGACGAAGACGAGGGTGACGGTGAGGACCGGCACCACGCCGGGCACCGACAACGCCCGCAGAACCGGAGCCCGTTCGGCGCGTGACTGCCCCGGCCGGTCCGGGACGAACAGTGCGATCCAGCCGAGCAGCAGCACGGCGAGCCCGGTCATCGTCCAGAACGCCGCCCGCCATCCCAGCGCCCCGCCGAGACACGTGCCCGCCGGCACCCCCAGCGACAAGGCGAGCGGCACGCCGGTCATCACCACGGCCACCGCCCGCCCGCGCAGCGCGGCCGGCACCAGCCGCCGGGCGTAACCGGCGAGCAGGGCCCAGGCCAGGCCCGCCGCCACACCCGCGACGAACCGGGCGACCATCGTCAGCGGATAGTTCGCGGACGCGGCGGTGACCGTGTTGGCGGCGGCGAACCCCGTCATCGCCGCGAGCAGCAACCGCTTGCGCCGCCAGCCGGCGGTCGCCGCGGTCAGGGGGATCGCGGTGAGGGCCGTTCCGACCGCGTAGGCGGTTACCGACTGCCCCATGGCGGACTCACCGACACCGAGACCGGCGCTCATGGCGGGCAGCAGGCCTGCGGGGAGGGTCTCGGTGAGGCTCGTGACGAAGACCGCGGTGGCGAGGGCGAGGAGGGCCGGGAGGGGGAGCTTGCCGGTGTCCGCGCTGTCCGCGCTGTCGGCTCTGTCCGCGCCGCTCGCGTCGTCCGCGCTCGACCGGCTGTGGGGAGGGGAGACTTCGTTTTGCATGCCCGCAGGGTCGGTCTTGACACCGGTGTCAGGTTCAAGGGCTGGGCTGGTCGTAACCGGTTCCACAACTGATCCCACGACCGGTTCCACGACTCATCCCACAACCGGATCCACAACGGTTCCCGCAACCGGATCCACAACGGTTCCCGCAACCGGATCCACAACGGTTCCCGCAACCGGATCCACAACGGTTCCCGCAACCGGATCCGCAACGGTTCCCGCGACCGGTTCCGCAACCGTTCCCACCGGTGACCGCGCCGGCCGCGCGCCGCGCCCGAGCCCCCGGAGCCGTGACCGGCGTCCAGGGGCTCAGCGGAGCGGGGGAGGAGGAGAGTAGGTGCGGTCAGGCCGTAACCGTTTCCCGCTGGTCAGGCCGCAACCGTTTCCCGCTCGGTTGCCGGTCGGCGCGGGCGCTCGCCCAGTTGCTCGGTCGGAAGCTTCGCCGTCTCCTTGGCCGACAGGGCCGCGATCACCGGGGGCACGCACAGCGCAGCCGTGAACAGTGCCACCGCCGTCCAGTCGTCGCCGTCGGGGCCGGCGATCTGCGCGGCGAAGGTGACCGCGAAACCGGCTACCGCAAAGCCGATCTGGGTGCCGATCGCCATGCCGGACAGCCGCACGCGGGTGGAGAACATCTCGCCGTAGAAGGCGGGCCACACCCCGTTGGCGGCGCTGTAGACGATCCCGAAGGCGACGATGCCGAGGACCATGGTCAGCGGGTAGGAGCCGGTGGAGATCGCCCACAGGTAGAGGAACATCGCCCCGGCGCTGCCGGCCGCGCCGACCAGGAACACCGGTCGGCGGCCGATGCGGTCGGACAGCGTGGCCCACAGGGGAATCGCCGCCAGCGCGACCAGGTTGGCCAGCGCGCCCACCCACAGCATCGAGGAGCGGCTCATCCCCACCGAGTCGCTGGTGGCGTAGGCCAGCGCCCACACCGTGAAGATCGTGGAGACCGAGGCAACGAGCGCACCCGCGACGACCCGCAGCACGTCCGCCCAGTGCTCGCGCAGCAGCACCACCAGCGGCAGCTTGACGACGCCCTCGCTGTTCGCCTGCTGGGCGAAGGCCGGCGTCTCGTCCAGCTTGCGGCGGATGACGTAACCGACGACGGCGACCCCGATGCTCAGCCAGAACGGCACCCGCCAGCCCCAGGACAGCAGCTGCTCCTCGGGCAGAGCGGCGATGGGGAGGAAGACCAGCGTGGCCAGGAGCTGACCGCCCTGGGTGCCGCTGAGGGTGAAGCTGGTGAAGAAGCCGCGCCGGTGCGGTGGCGCGTGCTCCAGCGTCATGGAGTTGGCGCTGGCCTGCTCACCCGCGGCGGAGATGCCCTGGAGCACGCGGCACAGCACGAGCAGCACCGGCGCGAGCGTGCCGACCTGGTCGCGGGTCGGCAGACAGCCGATGAGGAACGTCGACACGCCCATGAGCATCAGGGTGAACACCATGATCTTCTTGCGGCCCACCCGGTCCCCGAAGTGACCGAGGAACAGCGCGCCGACCGGACGGGCCGCGTAGGCGACACCGAAGGTGGCCAGCGACAGCAGGGTCGCGGTGGCCGGGTCGGACTCGTCGAAGAAGACCTTCGGGAAGATCAGCGCCGCCGCGCTGCCGTAGATGAAGAAGTCGTAGTACTCCAGGGCGCTGCCGATCCAGGCGGCGGTCGCGGCCTTCTTCGGCTGGCCGGGCGGGGCGGCGTCGTGGGGTGCTGCGGGGACGGACACGGCGTGCTCCTTCGGGGAAACTCCAACGTACGCGGAGTGAGGGAGGGCGAGGGAGGGACGAAGGGGCCGGTTCCCTGGGGTGACGGGGCGGCTCTGCCGGGCGCTACCCGGCTAATTAACGCACTGGATAGTTAGTAGCGGTTGGGTAGGGATGTTGCGCCCGCGTTTCGCCGGTGTCAAGAGGTCCCGCACGAGGAGGTCGGCCGGCTGCGGGTCCGCCGGACGACCTGCCACTCGCTCCGTCGCACGCCGCTCGCGCGGCCGCGGTCCCCCGCCGTGGGTTGTCCGCGCGCCGTGCGCTGTCACTCCGCCGCGTGGACCGACGCGCGGACCGGCGTCACTCCGCCGCGCGTTCCGCCGTCAGGTAGGCGATCACCATGTCGCCGAGCATGGCGCGGTAGTGCTCGCGCTGGGCCGGGTCGACGAGGTCGCGCCCGAACAGAGCGCCGAAGGTGTGTCGGTTGGCCACCCGGAAGAAGCAGAACGCGCTGATCATCGCGTGCAGATCGACGGCGTCGACGTCGGCCGTGAACAGGCCGGACTCCTGCCCGGAGGCCAGGATGCGGCGGATCACGTCGAGAGCGGGGGAGCCGATCCTCCCCAGCTTCTCGGAGGCGGCGATGTGCTCGGCCCCGTGGATGTTCTCGATGCTGACCAGCCGGATGAAGTCGGGGTGCTGTTCGTGGTGGTCGAAGGTCAGCTCCGCGAGCCGGCGGATGGCCGCGACCGGGTCCAGGTGTTCTACGTCGAGCTGCTGCTCGGTGTCCCGGATCACGCCGTACGCCCGCTCCAGGACGGCGGTGAACAGCTGCTCCTTGCCGCCGAAGTAGTAATAGATCATGCGCTTGGTGGTGCGGGTGCGGGCGGCGATCTCGTCGACGCGGGCGCCGTCGTACCCGGCCCGCGCGAACTCCTGGGTGGCCACGTCGAGGATCTCGGCCTGGGTGCGGGCGGCGTCGCGGATCCGCCCGTTGGGTCGTGCCGGTTCGTCGACGCTGGTCATCGGGTTCCTTCGGGCGTAGAGCGGGCTTCCTTCGGCGTGCCGTGATTCTAGAAGCCCCGGTGCCCCTGGTACGGCGTGAGGTCTTCCCTCATGACCCGACTCGGTGCTATGACTAACTCACCGGTTCGTACATTAACCGCCGCTCGCTTCGCCCGCTCAGGAGGTCCGTCGTGACCAAGGACGTGTCCCACGGGACGCAGGACTCGTATCTCGTCGCACTGATCGGCTCCGGAATCGGCCCGTCCCTCAGCCCGGCGCTGCACGAGCGGGAGGCGGACCGGCAGGGGCTGCGCTACCTGTACCGGCTCTTGGACATCGACGTGCTCGGGGTGCCGCCGGAGGCGGTGGGCGATCTGGCGCGGGCCGCGCACGACCTCGGCTTCGACGGCCTGAACATCACGCACCCGTGCAAGCAGCTCGTCATCCCGCATCTCGACGGGCTCGCACCGCAGGCCGAGGCGCTGGGAGCGGTCAACACCGTCGTCTTCGAGGACGGCCGGGCCGTCGGCCACAACACGGACGTAACCGGTTTCGCCGCCTCTTTCGCGCGCGGTCTGCCCGACGCGCCGCTGGATCGGGTGGTGCAGCTCGGCGCGGGCGGCGCGGGCGCGGCCGTCGCGCACGCCACGCTCACCCTCGGCGCCGGCCGGGTGACCGTCGTCGACGCGCTGCCCGAACGGGCCGCCGCCCTCGCCGACTCCCTCAACCGGCACTTCGGCGCGGGCCGGGCGGACTCCGCGACCCCGGACCGCCTCGCCGGTCTGCTGGCGCGGGCCGACGGCATCGTGCACGCCACCCCGACCGGCATGGCCGCCCACCCCGGCCTGCCCTTCCCGGCAGAGTTGCTGCACCCCGGACTGTGGGTCGCCGAGGTCGTCTACCGGCCCCTGGAGACCGAGCTGCTGCGCACCGCCCGCGCACAGGGCTGCGCCGTTCTCGACGGGGGCGGGATGGCCGTCTTCCAGGCCGTGGACGCGTTCCGGCTCTTCACCGGTCGGGAACCCGACAGCACCCGCATGCTCGCGGACATCGCCGAGCTGGCCGGCGCGGTCCCGGTGCCCGAATAGCCCCGCGGTTCCCGAAACCGGCTCCGGAAACCGGCTCCGGAAACCGGCTCCGGAAACCGGCTCCGGAAACCGGCTCCGGAAACCGGCTCCGGAAACCGGCTCCGGAAACCGGCTCCCGAAATCGGTTACCGAACGCCGTTCCCCAAGGTGGTGACGCGGTTGCTGAAGGCGGTTACCGAACGCGGTAACACAGCGGCTGTATGCGGTTGCTGAAGGCCGTTACCGAAGGCGGTTTCCGCCGACGGCTTCCCAAACCGGTGACGCGGTTGCTGAAGGCGGTTTCCCACGCGGTCTCCCCACGCGGTCTCCGCACGCGGTTTCCCTACGCGATTTCCCCACGCGGTCCGAGCATGGTCAGGAAGAAGGAAGAGGTACCCAGGTGCGTACGTCCATCGCCACCGTCTCCCTCAGCGGTTCCCTCACCGAGAAGCTCACGGCGGCGGCCCGTGCGGGCTTCGACGGCGTCGAGATCTTCGAGAACGACCTGCTCGCCAGCCCCCTCACCCCCGAGCAGGTCCGCGCCCGCTGCGCCGACCTGGGCCTCACCATCGACCTGTACCAGCCGATGCGGGACATCGAGGCCGTGCCCGCCGACGAGTTCGCCCGCAACCTGCGCCGTGCCCGCGCCAAGTTCACCCTGATGAACCGGCTCGGCGCCGACACCGTCCTGGTCTGCTCCAGCGTCTCCCCGCTCGCCACGGACGACGACGCCCTCGCCGCCGAACAGCTCGCCCGACTCGCCGACCTGGCCCAGGACTTCGGCGTCCGGGTCGCCTACGAGGCGCTCGCCTGGGGACGGCATGTCAGCACGTACGACCACGCCTGGCGCATCGTCGAGACGGCCGGACACCCGGCGCTCGGCACCTGCCTGGACAGCTTCCACATCCTCTCCCGCGGCTCCGACCCCAAGTCCATCGAGGACATCCCCGGCGAGAAGATCTTCTTTCTCCAGCTCGCCGACGCCCCCCTGCCCGCGATGGACGTCCTCCAGTGGTCCCGCCACCACCGCCGTTTCCCCGGTCAGGGCGGTTTCGACGTGGCGGGCCTGCTGCGGCACGTGCTGCGCGCCGGTTACGACGGCCCGCTCTCGCTGGAGGTCTTCAACGACGTGTTCCGGCAGGCCGAGGCCGGCCCGACCGCCGTGGACGCCCGCCGATCCCTGCTCGTCCTCCAGGAAGAGGTCGGCCTCGGTGCCCTGCCCGCGCCGGTCGTGCCGACCGGCGTCGCCTTCGCCGAACTCGTCACCCCCGACGCCGAGCCCGTCACCTCCCTCCTCGGCGCCCTCGGCTTCGCCCGCACCGCCCGCCACCGCGGCAAACCCGTCGAACTGTGGGAGCGGGGGGAGGCCCGCGTCCTGGTCAACACGGGCCCGGCCGCCCTTCCCCACTCCCGGCGCCGCTCGGGCGGGGGGACCCCCATCGACGGCACCTGCCTGGCCGCCGTGGGCCTGGAGTCCCCGGACCCGGCCGGCGCCGCCCGCCGCGCCGAGGCCCTCCTCGCCCCCGTCCTGCCCCGCCGCCGTGCCCCCGAGGACGCCCCGCTGGACGCCGTAGCCGCCCCCGACGGCACCGAACTCTTCCTGTGCGCGACGAACCGTCCGCAACTGCCCGACTGGCGCGCCGACTTCGCGGACCTGCCGGACATCGCCGCCCCGCGGGACGGGGTCCGCATCGACCACCTCTCCCTCACCCAGCCCTGGCACCACTTCGACGAGGCGGTCCTCTTCCACCGCGCCGTCCTCGGCCTCGACGCCGAGGAGAGCGTGGACGTCGCCGATCCCTACGGCCTGCTGCGCAGCCGCGCCGTGAGCACCGCCGACGGCGCCGTCCGCATCCCCCTCACGGTCGGTGCCGCACCCGGCGACGACACCGCCCACGCCCGGCACATCGCCCTGGCCACCCCCGACGTGGTCGCGGCGGCCCGCCGCTTCACCGAGGCCGGCGGCCACCTCCTGCCGATCCCCGCGAACTACTACGACGACCTCGCGGCCCGCCACGAGTTCACCGACGGCGAGCTGGCGACGTACCGCGAACTGGGCATCCTCTACGACCGGGACGCGCACGGCGTCTTCCGGCACTGCTACACCCGCACCGTCGGCCGCGTCTTCTTCGAACTCGTCCAGCGCGACGGCGGCTACCAGGGCTACGGCGCCGTGAACGCGCCGGTGCGACTGGCCGCCCAGCACGCCGCCCGCTGACCCAACGCCCCGAGACGGACTGGCCCCGACCGACCGGCCCCGGCCGACCGGCACCGGACGCGGCCCGGCCTACTGGCGGCTGACCGTTCTCGTCACGCCGGCGACGACGGTCGTGGCCAGGATCCAGCCGGTGAGGATGAGGAGGTAGGACAGGCTCTGGTGCCAGCCGGACGGGGCGAACGCGGACTCCTGGCCGAAGGAGATGACGGGCAGCAGCAGGTCGAGGGTGTAGAAGACCGGGTTGAACTCGGGGGCCTCGGCCGCCTTGAGCGCACGCGGATGCTCCACCGAGAACGCGACCGACCCGGCCGCCAGCAGCGACAGCAGCCATACGGCGGCCCGCAGCGGGCGGAAGCCGTAGCCGACGGCCGCGTCCTGGAGGCGCCCCCACAGCCGGCCGTACCAGGGGAGCGTGGCCCGGTGCCGGCGCAGCTTGGCGAGCTGGACCAGCCGGGCGGCCCGGTCGTCGCCGGTGTTGCGGTAGGCGGCGGTGAGCTGTTCGTAGGCGTGCGGGTCGAACGCGCCGCCGTCGCGCTCCAGCATCGGCAGCCGGCGCTCGGCGGGCTCGTGCGGGGTGAGGAAGGTGTAGGTGAGGTCGAGGAGGCGCACCTGGGTGGGCAGCATCTCCGGCTCCAGGTGGAGCTGGTTGATCACGGCGCGGCGCAGGTTGAGCCGGCCCTGGATCGGCGGTCCCCCGCGCAGCAGCATCTCGCCGATCGTGCAGCTGCTGGCGCGCAGGGCGGTGTCGCCGGGGGCGGAGAGCGTCGCGTACAGCAGGTCGATCCGGCCGGGTATGCGGGCGCCGCGCAGGTCGATCCGGCCGTGGGCGCGCATGCGGCGGCCCAGGAGGTTGGCGCCGACGTCGAGGGATTCCCCGTCCAGGACGTGTCCGCCGGGGTTGCCGAGTTCGGCTTCCTCCAGGTCGATCGAGCCGGCCACGCTCGCGCCGTCCAGCCGGATCAGGCCGCGGGTGCGCAGTCCGCGGGCGCAGAGGTCGTCGCCGACGGAGATCTGGTTGAGCTGGAGCACGGGCCGCGCGGGGTCGTCCCCGGCGATGTCGGCCCGGTCGACGAACAGTGCCCCGGCGATCTGTGCCCCGGCGAGGTGCACGGGGCCGCCGATCCGGCAGCCCGTGAGCCGTACGCTGCCCTCGATCCGGGTCCGCGCGGCCGCCAGGCCGGGCAGCTGGGAGTCGCTCAGGTTGAGGTAGTTCAGCTGGGCGCCGGACAGACGGGGCACGCTGTCGAAGCGGCACCGGAGGAGGCGGACGACGCTGTCGACGGTCGCGTTCCGCAGGTCGAGGACACCGGTGATGAGCGCGCCCACGAGTTTGAGTGCTGCTATCTCCCCCGGTTCCCGGGGGCCGTTGAGAAGCAGGGCGCGCAACACGGAGGCCCGCAGGCTCTGTTCGGGGCCGTTCTCCGTGCCCGCGCCGCGGAGGTCGACCTCCGCCCCCGTGGCGAAGGCCCGCCAGACGCGCTGTTCGGCCGGTGTCAGATCGTTGATCTCCATCAGCCGCGACTCTGGCGGGCCCTCTGCGTGGTGTCAACCGGCTGCCGACCGGCTGCGGACCGGTTGCCGACCGGCTGCGGACCGGTTGCCGACGGGCTAGGTCCGGGCGTTCCATTCGGCGATGACGGGTCGCCCGTGCTCCGTCGACAGCCGGCTGACCGTACCCGTGGCCAGCTGGAACAACCGCCCTTCGGCGGGCGGCAGTCCGAGTCGACGGGCCGTCAGCACCCGGAGGAAATGGCCGTGTGCGACGAGCACGACGTCACCGTCGCCGAGCGCCGCGTCGACGCGGGCCAGCACCCGGTCGGCGCGCAGCCCGGCCTCCTCCGGCGACTCACCGGGGTGGCCGTCCGGTCCGGGCGGCACGCCGTCCGTCCACAGGTCCCAGGTGGGCCGGGTGCGGTGTATGTCGACGGTGGTGATGCCCTCGTAGCCGCCGTAGTCCCATTCGTGCAGGTCGGGTTCGAGGGCGGCCCCGGTGACGCCCGCGAGTTCGGCGGTGCGGACCGCGCGGTGCAGCGGGCTGGTCAGGGCGAGTGAGAAGGTCCGGCCGGAGAGGAGTGGAGCGAGGGACTTGGCCTGTTCCTCGCCGTGCGCGGTGAGCGGCAGGTCGGTCCAGCTGGTGTGCCGGCCCGACAGGCTCCACTCCGTCTCCCCGTGGCGGACCAGCAGGAGATCCCCCACGGCCGGGCCTACTTCGCCGACTCGACGGCGTGGCCGCCGAACTGATTGCGCAGCGCCGCGATCATCTTCATCTGCGGCGAGTCCTCCTGCCGGGAGGCGAACCGCGCGAAGAGGGACGCCGTGATCGCCGGGAGCGGCACCGCGTTGTCGATGGCCGCCTCGACGGTCCAGCGGCCCTCACCGGAGTCCTCTGCGTAGCCGCGCAGCTTGTCCAGGTGCTCGTCGTCGTCGAGGGCGTTGACCGCCAGGTCGAGGAGCCAGGACCGGATGACGGTGCCCTCCTGCCAGGAGCGGAAGACCTCGCGGACGTCGGTGACCGAGTCGACCTTCTCCAGCAGCTCCCAGCCCTCGGCGTAGGCCTGCATCATGGCGTACTCGATGCCGTTGTGGACCATCTTGGAGAAGTGGCCGGCGCCGACCTTGCCCGCGTGGACATAGCCGTACGGGCCCTCCGGCTTGAGCGCGTCGAAGATCGGGCGCAGCCGGTCGACGTGCTCCTTCTCGCCGCCGACCATCAGCGCGTAACCGTTCTCCAGGCCCCACACACCGCCGGAGACGCCCGCGTCGACGAAGCCGATGCCCTTGGCGCCCAGCTCCGCGGCGTGCTTCTCGTCGTCCGTCCAGCGGGAGTTGCCGCCGTCCACGACGGTGTCGCCGGCCTCCAGGAGGTCGCCCAGCTCGTCGACGACGGACTGCGTCGCGGCGCCGGCCGGGACCATCACCCACACCGTGCGCGGCGCTTCGAGGCTCTCGACGAGTTCGGCGAGGCCGCTCACGTCGGACAGGTCGGGGTTGCGGTCGTAGCCGACGACGGTGTGGCCGGCGCGGCGGATGCGCTCCCGCATGTTGCCGCCCATCTTGCCGAGACCGATCAGACCCAGCTGCATGTCAGTGCACTTCCTTCAGTTCACGGTAGGCGGCCACGAGGGCGGCGGTGGAGGCGTCCAGGCCGGGGACGTCGGCGCCCTCGGTGAGGGCGGGTTCGACGCGCTTGGCGAGGACCTTGCCCAGTTCCACGCCCCACTGGTCGAAGGAGTCGATGTCCCAGACCGCGCCCTGGACGAACACCTTGTGCTCGTAGAGGGCGATGAGCTGGCCGAGGACCGACGGGGTCAACTCGCGGGCCAGGATCGTGGTGGTGGGGTGGTTGCCCTGGAAGGTGCGCGGCGCGATCTGCTCCTCGGGGACCCCCTCGGCGCGTACCTCGCCGGGGGTCTTGCCGAAGGCCAGCGCCTGCGTCTGCGCGAAGAAGTTGGCCATCAACAGGTCGTGCTGCGCCCT
>NZ_JBHXHX010000002.1:0-38302 GCF_042723915.1 Streptomyces sp. NPDC058335
AAACGCCCGGTTACATTCCGAACCCGGAAGCTAAGCCTTACAGCGCCGATGGTACTGCAGGGGGGACCCTGTGGGAGAGTAGGACGCCGCCGAACAATCTTTGAGAAAACCCCCGTGCCTCCGGCACGGGGGTTTTCTGCGTTTACCGGTCTTTCGGCGCCGCTAATTCGGGTGAGTGGGCCGGTAGCCGGGTACTACGGTGGCCCCATGAGTTACCTGATCAGGTCCGTGCGTGCCGAGGAATGGCCGGCTGCGAAGGAGCTGCGGCTCCTGGCGTTGCGGGACCCGGTCGCGCACCTCGCCTTCCTGGAGACGTACGAGCAGGCGCTGGCGAAGCCGGACTCCTTCTGGAAGGAGCGGACTGCGGGAGCGGCCGACGGGGTCGGCGAGGCTCAGCAGATCATCGCCGAAGGGCCCGACGGGGAGTGGGTCGCGACGCTGACCGTGCTGGTCGAGGAGGCCGGCACCAAGGACTGGGCGGGGTTCCCGGTCGAACAGCGGCAGGGGCATGTCGTCGGGGTGTTCGTGCGGGCCGAGTACCGCGGGATCGGGCTCACCGAGGTGCTGTTCGACGCCGGGCTGGAGTGGGCGTGGTCGCGCGGGCTGGAGCGGGTGCGGCTCATCGTGCACGAGGACAACGGGCGGGCGCGGACCTTCTATCGCAGGGCCGGGTTCATGCCGAGCGGGGTGGTCGTGCCGCTGGCCGAGGATTCCGACGGCCGGGAACTGGAGTACGTCCTCGAACGGCCGTAGGTGTCACACCGGCAGTTCGTGGTGGGGCCAGCGGGTTCTGGCCTGTTCGCGGGAGCGGAGCAGGGCCAGGGTGGGCAGGCCCCGGTCGCGGCCGTCGGCCAGGAGGTCGGGGAGCTGGGCGAGCGGGGCCACGGCCGCGACGTCGTCCAGGACAAGGGTCAGTGGTGGGTCGAGCCGACCGGAGGATGACCGTTCGGCCATGCGCCGGCCGCGCTCGACCACGCTCGAGACGAGGGCCGTGAGGAGGGGCATCGCGCCAGGATGCGTCCTCGGGTCCTCGATGGATTCACCGACCACATAAAGCGTTCCCCCTTCGTTGACGAAGGAATCCAGGGCGAGGGCGTCAGTCCGGTTGGGAGTGCAGGCCTCGCGGATGTTCACCGTGGAGAGCGCGGACAGGGCTCGGGTCGTCAGTTCCTGGGCGATGTCCCGGCGTTCGGCGTGGGCGGTGAGGGCGGCTTCGAGTTCGCCCGCGGAGCCGGCCGCCGCCTTCGGGTTCGTACGGAGGGTGCGGACCGCTTCCTGGATGCCGGTGCCCTGGGACCAGCGGTGGACGTGGCGGACGGTGCGGCCGTCGATGGCGGCGGCGTGCAGATAGCTGCGCAGGAGCGTCTCGGCGGTCTCGGTGACGGCCTGGTCCAGGCGGGCGGTGGGGCGTACGGGGGTGAGCAGGGCCGTTGCTCTGGCTGCCGCTGTCGCCTTGTCCTCGCAGCCCGCGGTCGGGGACCAGTGGAGGCGGGCCGGTGTGTCGCAGAGGTGGGTGGGATCGTAGAGGAGGACCGGGCCGAGTTTGGCTCGGGCGTCCTTGGTGTCCTGCCAGAGGGCGGGGTGCGAGGTGACGACCAGGACGGCGCCCTCGGCGTCGCGTATGGCCTGGGTCGCGGTGGCGTGGCGGGTCGCGGGTGGGGCGTACGCGACCGGACCTTCCGGTCGGGGTGCTTCCCAGGCGATCGCCGGTTCGGCCGTCGGGAGGGGGGCCGGTGTCGGGGGTTCCGGTTCGGGTTCCGTCCTGGGCACGGGGACCTGGTGGTGGAGCGGCGGTACCGGTGCCTCGTGGCGGGGTCGGGTCGTCCTCCCCGCCCGTACCGCCCGCCATCTCGACACCGTGCCCAGGGTGAACACCGTGAGGACCAGGAGGATCATCACCTGGCCGATGAGCAGGCCCCAGAAGAGGCCGTAGCCGGAGAGGGCCGACGGGGCGGCGGCGGGCCAGGCTCCGGGGAGGTCGTGCGGTTGGCCGACCAGGTGGCGCATGGCCAGCGGGGTGCGGGGGAAGGTGACGCCGGCCGGCCAGGAACCGTGGGCGAAGAGGGCCGCGAGGCCCGTCGCCGTCCACACCAGCAGCGTCATGCCGAGCAGGAACGCGAGGAGCCCGAGCAGCAGCCCGTCGGGGATGCCTCCCTGGCCCCGGCCGCGGTCGTCACCCGGTCTCATCGCGCCCCCTCTGCCCTAGGCCACCGTCGACTCGGACGAGCCGTCCAAGTCGGGCAGGTGCTGTTCCATGAAGGCCGCCGCCCGTTGTTCCTGTTCCAGTTCGGCGGCGCGCAGCGCGTCGTCCTCGGCGAGGTCGGCGGACGACTGGGTCATCGCGCGGTCGGTGAAGACCAGCGGGCGTTCCGTGTCGGTGATCAGGTGTTTGACGACCTGGACATTGCCGTTGACGTCCCACACCGCGATGCCCGGGGTGAGGGTGGGGATGATCTCCACCGCCCACCGGGGCAGGCCGAGTACGCGGCCGGTCGCCCTCGCCTCGTCCGCCTTCTGGGCGTAGATCGTCCGTGTGGAGGCCATTTTGAGGATGGCGGCCGCTTCCTTCGCCGCCGCTCCGTCGACCACGTCGGACAGGTGGTGGACGACCGCGACGAAGGACAGGCCGAGGCGGCGGCCGAACTTCAGCAGGCGCTGGAACAGCTGGGCCACGAACGGGCTGTTGATGATGTGCCAGGCCTCCTCGACCAGGAAGATGCGCTTCTTCCGGTCGGGGCGGATCCAGGTGTGCTCCAGCCACACGCCGACGATCGCCATGAGGATCGGCATGGCGATGGAGTTGCGGTCGATGTGGGACAGGTCGAAGACGATGAGCGGGGCGTCCAGGTCGATGCCGACCGTCGTCGGGCCGTCGAACATGCCGCGCAGGTCACCGTCGACGAGGCGGTCCAGGACCAGCGCCACGTCCAGCCCCCACGCCCGTACGTCGTCTATGGCGACGTTCATCGCCTCGGCGGACTCCGGCTCGGGGTGTCGTAGCTGCTCGACGATGTCGGTGAGCACCGGCTGGCGTTCGACGATCGTCTCGTTGACGTAGGCGTGGGCGACCTTGAGGGCGAAGCCGGAGCGTTCGTCCAGGCCGTGGCCCATCGCGACCTCGATGATGGTGCGCAGCAGCGCCAGCTGGCCCGTCGTCGTGATCGACGGGTCCAGCGGGTTGAGACGGATGCCGAGGTCCAGTGCGGCCGTCGGGTCCAGGCGGATGGGAGTTATACCCAGCGCCTGCGCGATGAGGTTCCATTCGCCGACGCCGTCCTCGCCCTGCGCGTCCAGGACGCAGACCTGGCGGTCGCGGAAGCGGAGCTGACGCAGGACGTAGGTCTTCTCCAGGGCCGACTTGCCGTTGCCGGACTCTCCGAGGACCAGCCAGTGCGGGGCCGGGAGCTGCTGGCCGTACAGCTGGAAGGGGTCGTAGATGTAGCCCTTGCCCGAGTAGACCTCGCGGCCGATGATCACGCCCGAGTCGCCGAGGCCCGGGGCGGCGGTCGGGAGGTAGACCGCCTGGGCCTGGCCGGTGGAGGTGCGCACGGGCAGGCGGGTCGTCTCGACCTTGCCGAAGAGGAAGGACGTGAAGGCGTCGGTGACGACGGACATGGGGTCCCGCATGTAAAGCCCCTACCTTCGGATGCCGGTGGCGAACGGGAGGGTGTTCACGAACGCGCGGTGGTGCTCTCGGTCGCACCACTCCAGCTTGAGGTACGACTTGCCCGCGGACGCCCTTATCGTCCGCTTGTCGCGGGCCAGTGCCTCCGGGTTGCGGGAGGAGACGGTGATGTAGCCGACGAGGTTGACGCCCGCCGCGCCGCTCGCGAGGTCCTCGCCGCGCTGGTCGATGCGGGAGTGGGCGGCCACGTCGCGCGGGTCCACCGTGCGGTTCATCTTTGCGGCGCGGCTGGCCTCCGCCTCGTCGTTCGTCTTTTCGGTCAGCATGCGTTCGATGGCTACCTCGGTGGGCTCGAGATCCATCGTCACGGCGACCGTTCGGATGACGTCCGGGGTGTGGACGAGGAGCGGGGCCAGGAAGTTGACGCCGACGGGCGTCATCGGCCACTCCTTCACCCAGGCCGTGGCGTGGCACCAGGGGGCGCGGGTGGAGGACTCGCGGGTCTTCGCCTTGAGGTAGGTGGGCTCCATGGCGTCCAGCTCGGCCGGCCAGGCGTTGCGGCGGGTCATCGCCTGGATGTGGTCGATCGGGTGGTCCGGGTCGTACATGGAGTGGATCAGCGACGACAGACGGCCCTGGCCGAGGGGCTGGCGGACGCGGATGTCCGCCTCCTGGAGGCGGGAGCAGATGTCGGTCAGCTCGCGGGCCATGACGACGGCGAGACCTGCGTCGCGGTCCAGCCTGCGGCCGTTGTGCGGGCGGGCGGCGCGGGCCATGGCGTTGGCCTCGGCGGCCAGTTCGCGCGTGAAGTGCATGCAGGCGACCAGGTAGGCGCGGTGCTGCTCGCTGCTCGTCGACACCATCGACTGGAGCTGCTCGTACGACGACTGCAGCCAGGGCAGGGCCTTGTCGTCGCCGCGCTGGGAGACGTCCTTGGCGTGGGCGTCGGGGTCGGCGGGGAGGGTGCGGGCGAGCATCTGGAGGCGGGTGACGAAGCCGTCGCCGTTGGCCACGTGCTTGAGGAGGGTGCCGAAGCGGTCGACGAGGGCCTCCTGGTCCTCGCTGTCGCGCAGGCCGACGCCCGGCCCCTCGATCTCGATTGCCGCGGTGACCGTACGGCGGTCGGCGTGCAGCAGTACGGCGATCTCGTCGGGGCCGAAGGGGGCGGCGAGCCAGTTGATGCGGCCGATGCCCGGCGGCGGGCCGACCTCGATCTCCTGGCCGTCGATCCGGGTGCCCGCCTCCATGGCGGTCGAGCGGTAGACCGTGCCCCGGCGCAGGGTGCGCTTGTAACTGCGGTTGATCTCGAACCACTTGTAGAACGTGCGGTGCTTGTACGGCACGTACACCGCGGCCAGCGCGAGCATCGGGAAGCCGGCGAGGAGCACGATCCGCAGGGTCAGGACGGGGACGAGGAGACCGCACATCATGCCGAGGAACGCGCCGATGACGATGAGCGCGATCTCGCCGGACTCGCGGTTGCGGCCGACGATCGCGTTCGGCCGGGCGCGGCCGATCAGATATGTGCGGCGGGGCGTGACCACGTGGGACACGTGGGACTCGGTCGTCAACGCCCTTCACCTCCCGTGCGGTTGGTACTGCTGTTGCGGGTGTTGCCGGCGTGCGGGGTGTTCAGCGGGCTGCTCGCGCGGGGTGCGGGTGCGGCGGAGGGGACAGATCCGCCGCCTCCGTTCGAGCTGCGCGAGCTGTGCGCGGCCACGCCGCCGGCGGCCTGGTTGGCCGGGCGCTGGCCACCGGAGGAGGACCCGCCGCCGCCGTTGTTGTCGGCTCGGGTGCTGTGCGTCTTGATGCCCTGGGCGACGAGGGTCGCCGGGGAGCTGATGACGGCCGCGGCCTTGCCTTCGGCGCCCTGCATGATGCGGTTGTTGCGCGAGTTCGCGATCTCGTCGCCGAACCCGGGCACGAAGCGGTAGATCATCGCGCTGGCGAAGATGGCCAGCAGGATGATGGACAGGCCGGAGACGACGGCGCCGAAGGCGTTCGGGCCGTCGTCGGCGGAGAGCGCGCCGGCCAGGCCGAGGACGATCACGATGACCGGCTTGACCAGGATGACGGCGATCATGATGCCGGCCCAGCGGCGGACGTGGCCCCACAGGTTCTTGTCGACGAGGCCGGCGTAGACGACCGTGCCGAGCAGGGCGCCGACGTAGAGCAGGGCGGCCCTGAGGACCAGCTCCAGCCACAGGACGCCGGCGGCGAGGATGGACACCAGGGAGACCACGATCAGCATGATCGGGCCGCCGCCGATGTCCTCGCCCTTCTCCAGGGCGGCGGAGAAGGTGCCGAAGTAGGTGTCGGTCTGGCCGCCGGTCGTCTTCGCCAGGACCTCGCTGATGCCGTCGGTGGCCGAGACGACCGTGTAGAGGATCAGCGGGGTGAAGGCGGAGGCGAGGACGGTGAGCCAGAGGAAGCCGACGGCTTCGCCGATGGCGGTGGTGAGGGGGACCCCGCGGACCGCCCGCTTGGCGACGGCCAGCAGCCACAGCAGGAGGGTCAGGACGGTCGACGCGGCGAACACGACGGCGTACTGCTGGAGGAACCGGGCGTTGGTGAAGTCGACGTTCGCGGTGTCCTGCACGGCCACGCTGAGCTTCTCGACGGTCCAGGCGGCGGCTTCGGCACAGCCCTTGGCCAGCGAGGAGAGGGGGTCGAGGGTGTCGGAGACGCCGGGGGTGGTGGTGCCGGAGGGGGTGTTGCCTTTTTCGCAGTACTCCTCGGCGGGGCCCCGGATGAGGTCGCAGGTGCTGTTGCTCGGCGAGGAGGACACCGACGGCGAGGGACTGGGGCTGGGTGTCGCGGCGAAGGCACGGCTCGCCAGCAGCACCGCGGTGGTCTGAGCGGCGATGACGGCAGCCGTCAGCTTCAGGGAGAGGTGCTTAGCGCGCATACGTGAACCCTCCGTACTCCTCGACGGCCTTCGTCATGTCGTCGGCGGTGGAGGCCTTCTGGTCGCGCCCGACCGGAACGGGCCCGTCCTTCTGCTGGAAATCGGCGACCTTCCAGTCGTTGTTGATCCACTTGAGCTGGAAGATGTTGGTGTACCAGCTCTCGGACACGGGGTTTGTCGACGCCTCGCCCGAGAGGCCGAACAGCGAGGTGTACCAGACCTCGACGGTGGCCGCGTTCGCGTTGAACGCCGTCACCTTGGTGCCCACCGGAGCGATCCGGGAGACGAAGACCTGGCCGTTCGGTGCCGTGCCGTACTTGTCGAGGCCGATGTTGCTCAGGAACGTCTCGTTCGAGTACACGGTGTCCAAGGAGGACTGGCGTGCTGCGGCGACATCGGGTGTGTACACGGTGTCGACGATCTGGTGCCGCCGAGCGGTGTGGAACATCTCCGCCGAACCCAGAACCACGGTGTAGTTGGCGGCCGCGCTCTGGGCGCCCTGCTCGTCACGGGCGTACCCCGAGGGGATCCCCGCGCTCTTTCCGCCCACCGGCTTCGTCCCGCTTGCCGCCGTCGACGAAGTCTTCGGCTTGTCGGCGTTGGTCTCGCCCGTGGCCGCGGTGGAAGGGGAATCGTCTCCTCCACGGTTCGCGAAGGCGATCGCGGCGATGAGGAGGACGACGACGCCGACCACCATGACCAGGCTCCGCGGGGACGAGCGGCTGGGGCGGCGGGCACCGCCGTAGGGGTCGGCCTCGGGGAGGCGGACGCGGGTGCCCGCCGGCTCGCCGTAGTCGTGTTCGTCTCCGGGACTCATGCCGTGTACGCCCTCTCGCTGCCGTACCGGAACGCGTAGTAGTACGACGGTAGCCGTGCTGGTTCCCGCGCGGGCGCGGTGTGGTGACTCGACATCAGGGAAACGCAACCTCAGCCGGTGGGCACGACGGGTGGGTGGGGTGGAGAGGGCCGGGCGTGCCCGGAGCGAACTGGCGGTCGGCGACGCCCGCTACACGGCCATGCCGTACACGATCGTGAACAGGGTGCCGAGGGACCCGATGATGAAGACGCCCGTCAGCCCGGCGATGATGAGGCCCTTGCCCTGTTCCGCGCTGAAGGTGTCGCGCAGGGCCGTCGCGCCGATGCGCTGCTTGGCGGCGCCCCAGATCGCGATTCCGAGGCAGAGCAGGATGGCGATGGCCATCACCACCTCGATCATCACCTTGGCCTCGTTGCCCAGGCTGCCGAAGGGGCCCCAGTCCGGAGCGATCCCGCCGATGATGGTGTTGATGTCTCCCTTGTCGGCCGCAAAGAGCATGTAAGTCACCGCCCCTGGTGGGTAGTTCCGAGAGGCCCCTGCGGTGTGCAGAGGTCAGGACTCATTGTCGCCGACAACGCCGCCTTCGTATGTCGACTTGGCGCCATTGACGGGCGGTATTCGTACGAATAGCTCGCACTTGTCACTCTGTGTATCACGGCAGTTCACGCCGGGCAACGAAGTCGGAGCGGAACCTGTCGTGTGGTTCCGTCGTTGACTCACTTCACGGCCGAGTGCCGTTTCTGACGGCTGGTCGGGTGAGGGCCCGCTTCGATGTTCTCATGACTGACGGTGTACGGGAGGCGGGCTCACGGTCCGCTGTGGCACCGCCTCTGACCTGACGTCAGGCGGTGTTCGCGGGGTCGCTCTCCGCTTCCGCCGAGTCCCCGGCTCCCTCCAGGCCCTCCACGAAGTGGTCGAACTCTCCTGCCTGCACCCCGAGGACGAACGCGTCCCACTTGCGGCGGTTCGTCGTGACCACGTTGTCCGGGTCGCTGGTCTCGCGGAGGTAGACGGGGGCCTCCCCGTCGTCGCCCTCGCCGAAGGCGATCTCGATCCAGGGGCCGGGGCCGGTCGCCTCCGGCGGGGCGGCACGCACCCACGTCAGGTCGGGGGGGATGTCGGTCACGGGAGATGCCTTCCGCACGGGGCCTCTACGACTCCGTGGACGATAGCGGGGTCTGACCGGCCTCTCACCTTCGTGGGACACAGTGGGGGCGATGAAGCGCAGCCCGCGTCCCTACGCCGCCCTGCTCGGTGTCGTACTGCTGGCGGTCACCTCGGCCTCGGAGGCGGCCGCCGGTGACGGGCCGGGTCCTCTCGGCGTGACGGTCGTCGCGGGGGCGACGGCGGGGACCGCGCGGGTGGGGGCGCTGTTCGACGCGGACGACGGCGGGGGTGGTGGCGGTCGGCCCGTGGGCAGCCACTTCTGTACGGCGTCCGTCGTCCGCAGTCCGCACCGCGATCTCCTCGTCACCGCCGCGCACTGCCTCGCCGGGCAGGGCGCGCTCGTCTTCGTACCCGGATACCGGGACGGGAAGGCCCCCTACGGGGTGTGGACGGTCGCGCGGGACTTCCTGCCCGACGGGTGGGCCGACGGTCGCGACGAGGACAGTGACGTCGCGTTCGCGGTGGTCGGGGAGAGGGGTGGGAACGGCGGGAAGCGTGTCGAGGATGTTGTCGGGGGCAATCGGTTCGTGACCCGGACCGACGTCGGCGCCACCGCCGTGACCGTCACCGGATACCCCGACTCCCGCGAGACGCCGCTCACCTGCACCAACAGGCCGCGTCCGCACAGCCGTACCCAGCAGCGCATCGACTGTCCCGGCCTCAGTGGGGGGACCAGCGGCAGCCCGTGGGTCAACGGGTTCGGGGAGGTCGTAGGGGTACTGGGGGGACACGAGGAGGGTGGCGCCACGGACGACATCTCGTACAGCGTCGTCCTCGGGGCGGAGGCCGCGGCGCTGTACCGGGAGGCGGCCTCCGACCCGTAGGGGGAGCGAGGGGTCAGGCGAGACGGTGGACGGTCTGGGTCGTCAGCTCGTAGCGGGCGCCCGCGACGACCAGCTCGCCGGCGGTGATCTTCGCGGCGAGGTCGGGTTCGGCGGCGAGCCGGGAGCGGACGGCCAGGACGTTCGCGTCGACGGTGGTGTCGATGCGGGCGTCGCCCTCCTTGCTGCGGTCGATGGCCGGGCGTATCTGGTCGGCCAGGTACTGGATGTGGGCGGGCAGCCGCTGGCCGGACAGGTCCGCCTCGACCGCCGCGCGCACGGCACCGCAGGACTGGTGGCCGAGGACCAGGACCAGGGGTATGCCCAGCTCCAGCACGCCGTACGCGACGCTGCCGAGGACAGCCTCGTCCAGGACCTGGCCGGCCGTGCGGACGGTCATCAGGTCGCCCAGGCCCTGGTCGAAGACCAGCTCGGGAGGGACGCGGGAGTCGATGCAGCCGAGGACCAGGGCGTAGGGGTGCTGGCCCTGCGTCAGGCTCTCCCGGACGGCGGGGGTTTCGTCCGGATGCCGCTCGCGGAAGGTGCGCCAGCGGCGGTTGCCGGCGGCCAGCTCCCGCAGGGCCGCGGTGGCGGTGGTGGGGCGTGAGGCGGCGGGAGCGGGAGCGGTGGGTCTGGCGGAGGCCGCGGTCGCGGTGAGGGCCGCTCCGCCCAGGGCCACCGCGCCGACGAGGCCGCCGCGCAGCAGGGCGCGGCGGGCGGGCGTCGGGAGGGGGGTGTCGTCAACGTCAAGGATCACGGAGGGGAACGTATGCGCGAGTCCTGGGTTCGGTGCGGGGGTTGCCCGATCATGGACGTGGATGGGGAATTCAGGACCGATCGATGGGTAGTGCTTGGCGCGCGCCATGGCTGCCCTTGACACACGCGGCAGAAGAAGGCGACCGGCTGAACCTGTGCGGCCGCGCGGGTGGGGGTGCCGGGCGGACCGAGGCAGGTCGTGGAGAGAGCGTCGGTTGCACGGGATTCCGCGGGGGAAGCTCATACACTGACGCGGGCGGTAATCCGCGTGGGCGAGGGGCGGTTGACGGTGCGTAAGGCATGGATCCTGGCGGGTGCCGCGACTGCGGCAGGGCTCAGCTTCGTGATGCTGCTCGTCATCGGCGTGTACATCATCGCCGGGAACCTCACCAACGGCGTCGGCGGCAAGAGCGTCGGGCTGGCCAAGGGTGCCGTGCCGGCCGCGTACCAGGCGCTCGTGCAGAAGTGGGGCAACCTCTGCTCCGCGATCGACCCGGCGCTGCTCGCCGCCCAGCTCTACCAGGAGAGCGGATTCAACCCGAATGCCAAGAGTCCCGCGAAAGCCCAGGGAATAGCACAATTCATCCCTGGCACCTGGGCGACGCACGGCATCGACGGCGACGGGGACGGCGACCGTGACGTCTGGGATCCGAATGACGCGATTCCGTCGGCCGCGACATACGACTGCGAGCTCGCCTCGTACGTCAAGAAGGTGCCCGGCGACCCCACCCACAACATGCTCGCGTCGTACAACGCGGGGGCCTACGCGGTGATCAAGTACGGCGGTGTGCCGCCGTACCAGGAGACCCAGAACTACGTGAAGACGATCACCACGCTGGCGAAGAGCTTCGCCGCGCCGGTCACCCGGGTCGATCCGTCCGAGCAGGCCGCCGGGGCCATCTACTACGCGCAGAAGAAGCTGGGGACGCCGTATCTGTGGGGTGGGAACGGTACGCCTGAGCAGGGCGGACGCTTCGACTGTTCCGGATTGACCAAGGCGGCCTTCGAGAGTGTCGGGATCACGCTGCCCCGGGTCGCCAACGATCAGTACAACGCGGGGCCGCACCCCTCCCGGGACGAGCTGCTGCCGGGCGATCTGGTGTTCTTCTCGACCGATCCCGACAACTCCCGGGCCATCGACCACGTGGGCATCTACGTCGGCGGCGGGTACATGATCGACGCGCCCCGTACGGGGGCCGTCATCCGGTTCGATCCGATCGACACCCGGAAGTACTTCGGTGCCACGCGGGTCACCGAAGATGGCGCGAAAGCGCTCCCCACGAGAGTCTGAACCGGACGGTAACCCGCCTCCTGAGCTGCGGTGATGTGTCTCTCTTCGGTAACGTCTGCGTGATCATTCGGTGGAGAGTGGAACGTATCAACGGGAGTCGTGCGTTCCTGTTGACGTAGCCGGGCAATGCGCGGATCTACGACCACGGGGGTGTGGGTACGAGCGGCGTGCGTGAGGCACGCCGGGCAGCAACGACGAAGGGGCCGCAGCACCATGGCTGGACTCGCCGCATCCGGGTCGAACCCCGACGTCGACCTGCTCTATGACATCAACGGCCTCGCGAAGGACGCCCCGCACTGGCTGGACCGGACCGTCGAGTTCGTCGGCGAGTACGGGCTGCTGCTGGCGATGGTGCTGCTCGTGGTCTGGTGCTGGTGGACCGTGCGGCGGCGGCCCGCGTCGGCCGAGGAGGCCGCCGCGTCCGTGGCCGCGCTGGTGTGGGCGCCGCTGGCCGCCGGGCTCGCGGTGCTGGTGAACGTGCCGATACGGGGGTTCGTGGAGCGGCCCCGGCCCTTCCTCGACCACCAAGGGCTCGAGGTCCTCGTCTCCGGCAAGACCGACTACTCCTTCGTGAGCGACCACGCGACCATCACCATGGCCATGGGCGTCGCGCTGTTCGTCGCCAACCGGAAGTTCGGGCTCGTGGGGATCGGGCTGGGGCTGCTGGAAGGGTTCTGCCGGGTGTACATGGGCGTGCACTATCCGACGGATGTGATCGGGGGGTTCGCGCTCGGGACGGCTGTGGCGTTGCTGTTGTCGCCGGTCGCTTCGATGCTGCTGACCCCTGTGATGAAGGCGGTTGACGGGTCGGGGTGGGCGGGGTGGGCCGTAAGGGGGCGTTCCGCCCGTGCGGGCGACCGGGATGCTGTTCTGCCGGGGTCTCGGATGGAGGCGGCTTCCGCTGAGGAGCGGGACCTGGCTGCCTAGGGTTTCTGTGGTCCCGCGCCTGCGGGGCTGAGCTGTGGTGGTGCTGAGGTGGGTGGGTCGCGTGGCCGGCGCTGCCGGGGTGCCGCCCGCAGGCTGGGCGGGTGGCGCATGCGCCGCAGACGGCGGCAGTGGTCCTACAGGGACTGCGGGTACGTGAAGAAGTTCGTGGGGTCGTACTGGTGTTTTAGCTGGGTCAGGTGGGCGGCTGCTGGGCCGTAGTACGCCTTTTTCCAGGTGGAAAGGGTGGGGTCGGCGTAGTTCTGGTAGGCGGCGCCCGAGGCGTGCGGGGCCATGGAGTGGTGGGCCGTCGTCAGCCAGGACTGGGCCGTCGTGCCCGTGGTGCCCGCGCGCCAGGACACGAGGTACTGGGCCAGCATCCGGGAGCGGCGGTGGACGAAGGCCGTGGCCGTGGGGGAGACGCGGTTGATCGCGCCGCCGAGGGCGGTGAGCGCGATGCTGCCCGAGCCGCCGCGGACGGTCCTCAGCTGCTGGAGCAGGGTCCGGATGCCGGCCGCCGAGAGGGAGCGGTCGAAGAAGTCGGAGCGGGCCGCGTACGTCTCGCGGCCCAGGGCGCCTTGCGGGGAGCGGCCGGGGGTCGAGCCGGGCAGATGGCACTGGGCGTCGGTGGCGAAGGACGAGCAGCCGGCGTAGATCTCCATGGCGTCCTCGTAGGAGCGCCGGCGCAGTGACACGCTCGTCGCGGAGGCACCCACGCGGTCCGCGAGGCGGTCGACGGCGTTCTGGAGCTGACCGTAGGTGCCGATGCCGAAGGCGGAGACGGAGACCCTCGGGGTGCCGCCGGGCGTGCCGGCCAGGTGGAGGGCGGACCAGATCTCGTCGGGCTGGGAGGGGCCCCATTCCTGCCAGGCCTTCACCACGGCCGCGGCCTTGGACCAGGGCCAGGAGAGGTAGCCGGTCACCGCCTGCGGCGCCGGGTGGGTGGTGAAGTGGAGTTCCGTGACGACGCCGAAGTTGCCGTTGCCGGCTCCGCGCAGCGCCCAGAACAGGTCCTTGTGGTGGGTGGCGTCGGCGGTGAGCTGCTTGCCGTCCGCGGTGACGATGGTGGCCCGCGTGAGGCTGTCGCAGGTCAGGCCGTACGCGCGGGAGACCACGCCGTGGCCGCCGCCCAGGACCAGGCCGGAGACGCCGACCGTCGGGCAGGAGCCGGCCGGGATCGTCATGCCCTTGGCGGCGAGTGCGCGGTAGACGTCGATCAGTTTGGCGCCGGCGCCGACGACGGCGGAGGTGCCGCTCGCGCGGACCCGGTTCAGCCGGGAGACGTCGAGGATCAGCCGGCCGTTGCCCGAGGACCAGCCGCCGTAGGAGTGGCCGCCGTTGCGGATGGCGACCTTGGTGCCGTGGGCGCGGGCGTACGCCAGGGCCGTACGGATGTCGTCGGTGTGGGCGACGTAGGCGACCGCGGCCGGGCGGAGGGTGTCGAAGCGGGTGTTGTACAACTGCCGGGCCGCCGTCCAGGAGGCGTCGCCGGGGCGGATCAGGGGGCCGTCGAGGGAGCGGCCGAGGGCGGCCCAGTTCGCGGCGGCCGCGGCGCTCGTGGTCCGCAGCGGAATCTTGCCGTCCGCGGTCCCGGAGGCGCCTGGGCTTCCGGAGGCGGTCGTGGAGGAGCCGCCGCTGTCGTCCGACCGGCACGCGGCCGTCGCGACCGCCGCGACCGCGGCCGTGCCGCCTGCGATGAACGTACGCCGTTGCATGTCTGACCGCCCTGTGCCTTCCGTCGGCTTCATGGAGCGAGACGGGGCCATGGGCCCGGGGGTTCCCGTGGCGGGCAAACGGCACGGGGTCAGTCGTGGGTGTGGCCCGCGGCGTCCGCTCTGGCCAGGCTTCTCGCCCTGCGTGCCGGGCCGCGCCAGCCGCAGGTGCAGCGGGCCAGGCAGAAGGGGCCGTGTTCGACGGTCGTGGTGGTGTGGGCCGCCCCGTCGCCGGGGGAGGATGCCGCACGGTCCTGCTGGGTCACGGAGACAACGGTACCCAGCCCCGGCACAAAGGACTCGTGCGACCACCGCAAGCCTGCGCCACGCGTGACGGTGCCACCCACCCGTCGTTATCGGGAACGACAGGGCGCCCGTCACGGACGAACCGGCTGGGGGTAGACAGGCGATGGCTCAGCGGCAGCAACGGCGGTGGGGTACGGCGGTCGTCGCGGGGCTGGTGGCCGGGGTCTGTGCGGGTGCCGCCGGGTGCGCGGGTCCTGGGGACGCGGCCGAGGACGCGCAGGCCGCCGACCCGGTCGAGACGCTCCGCCGGGCGGCCGACGCGCTGGTGACGGCGGGCAGTTCGAAGGCCCGGACGTCGATGGAGATGGCCACCGGCGGGACCCGCGTGACGATCCGCGGTGAGGGCGTCTACGACTACCGCCGGCAGCTCGGGCAGCTGAAGGTGGTGCTCCCGCAGGATCCGGCCGGGACCACCGAGCACCGGCCCATCGTCGAACTTCTCGCACCCGGCGCCCTCTTCATGAAGAACCGGGGCGCGGGCGTGCCCGCCGACAAATGGGTCCGGGTGGACACGGCGACGCTGTCCGACGGGAACCTGGTGACCGGCGGCGCCACCGATCCGTACGCCGCCGCCGAGGTGCTGCGCGGGACGCGGAGCGCGACCTACGTGGGCCGGACCCGGCTGGCGGGGACCGAGGTGTGGCACTACCGCGGCACCGCCGACCTCGCCGTGGCCGCGAAGGGCGCCTCGGCGGGCGGCCGGGACGCGCTGGGCGCGGCGGCGAAAGGGTTCGCCACGGCCCGGGTCCCGTTCGACGTCTACCTCGACGACGAGGGGCGCATCCGCAAGGTCCGACACCGGTTCAGCTTCGTCAACGGCCGGCAGAAGGAGGCCGTCGCGGTCGCCTCGACGACGCTGCTGTACGACTTCGGGGCCCCCGTCGACGTAAGGCTGCCGGCGTCGGTGGACATCTATGCCGGGCGGATCGCCGAGGAGTGAACCGGGGCGGCGCGGCGGTGACAGCCGGGTCGTGATGGTGCGGTGGGGGCTGGATTCGGCCATGGAACCGGTATGAGGACTAGCCCGTCCGTGCCATGCGCGGTCTGTACGCCGCTCCCTACTCTAGGAAGTCGGTGACGGCAGAGACGAGGTGATGCGCGTGGCTCCGGTCGGCGGTACGGCGGTTCAGGACCACGTGGCCCTCGCCGAGATCGAGTTGTGCGGGGAGCTGATCATCGCGGCCTCCGCCGCCGAGGACCGGCTCAGCCTGGAGAGCATCGACGAGGTGCTGAGGGTGGCCGAGGAGCGCGAGGCCCGCGCCGGATGACGGGCGGGCCTCCCGCCGACGGCCTCCCGTCGACGCGAGAGGTCAGGTCCGCAGCAGGCGGCCGATGGCCTTCGTGGCCTCCTCCACCTTCGCGTCGATCTCGTCGCCGCCCTTGACGGCCGCGTCGGCGACGCAGTGGCGCAGGTGCTCCTCCAGCAGTTGCAGCGCGAAGGACTGCAGGGCCTTGGTGGAGGCGGACACCTGGGTGAGTATGTCGATGCAGTAGGTGTCCTCCTCGACCATGCGCTGGAGGCCGCGGATCTGCCCCTCGATGCGGCGCAGGCGCTTGAGGTGCTCGTCCTTCTGTTTGTGGTAGCCGTGCACACCGCGGTCGTGGTCGGTCACGACCTCTTCGGTGGCCGCCCCGGCCTCGGTGGTCGTCATCGTTGTCCTCCAGACATATACCCCTACTGGGTATATCGTACCGAACTTTGCCGGGTATAGGGCCTGTGGCCGCCGTTGTCGGCGGCCTGTGGACTGGACCACCGGGCGGCCCCGCTGCCGGTCGCCGCATTCGATGGGCGACACTGGTGGGCGGCCCATTAGCCGTGGCCGGATGATGCGCCTAGCATCAGCCTGACCGAAACCGATGCATCCTGAGGACCCCACGTGCGCTTTCGTCTGACCCCCAGGGAGACGAGCTTCTACGACATGTTCGCCGCGTCCGCGGACAACATCGTCACGGGCTCGAAACTCCTCATGGAACTGCTCGGGGCGGACACCGCCGGCCGGGCCGAGATCGCAGAGCGTATGCGGGCCGCGGAACACGCCGGTGACGACGCCACGCACGCGATCTTCCACCAGCTGAACTCCTCTTTCATCACGCCGTTCGACCGCGAGGACATCTACAACCTCGCGTCGTCCCTCGACGACATCATGGACTTCATGGAGGAGGCCGTCGACCTCGTCGTCCTCTACAACGTCGAGGAACTGCCCAAGGGCGTCGAGCAGCAGATCGAGGTGCTGGCGCGGGCGGCCGAGCTGACCGCCGAGGCCATGCCGAACCTGCGGACCATGTCCAACCTCACCGAGTACTGGATCGAGGTCAACCGGCTGGAGAACCAGGCCGACCAGATCCACCGCAAGCTGCTCGCCCACCTCTTCAACGGCAAGTACGAAGCGATCGAGGTGCTGAAGCTCAAGCAGATCGTGGACGTGCTGGAGGAGGCCGCGGACGCCTTCGAGCACGTGGCGAACACGGTGGAGACCATCGCGGTCAAGGAGTCCTGACCTCTTCATGGACACCTTCGCTCTGGTCGCGACCATCGCGGTCGCGCTCTTCTTCACGTACACGAACGGCTTCCACGACTCGGCGAACGCGATCGCGACGTCCGTGTCGACGCGGGCGCTGACGCCGCGGGCGGCGCTGGCGATGGCCGCGGTGATGAACCTCGCCGGTGCCTTCCTCGGCTCCGGGGTCGCCAAGACCGTCAGCGAGGGGCTGATCGAGACGCCCGAGGGGTCGCAGGGGATGGGTATCCTCTTCGCGGCGCTGGTCGGCGCGATCACCTGGAACCTCGTCACCTGGTACTTCGGCCTGCCGTCCTCGTCCTCGCACGCGCTGTTCGGTGGCATGGTGGGCGCGGCGCTGGCCGGCGGGACGCAGGTCCACTGGGACGGCGTGCTGGAGAAGGTCGTCATCCCGATGTTCGTGTCGCCGGTGGTCGGTCTGCTGGTCGGCTATCTGGTGATGACGGCCATCATGTGGACCTTCCGGCGGGCCAACCCGCACAAGGCCAAGCGGGGCTTCCGCATCGCGCAGACGGTGTCGGCGGCGGGTATGGCGCTCGGCCACGGCCTCCAGGACGCGCAGAAGACGATGGGCATCGTGGTGATGGCGCTGGTCATCGCCGACGTCGAGGACTACGGCGACCCCATCCCGGTGTGGGTGAAGATCGTCTGCGCCGTGATGCTGTCGCTGGGCACCTACGCGGGCGGCTGGCGCATCATGCGCACGCTCGGCCGGAAGATCATCGAGCTGGACCCGCCGCAGGGCTTCGCGGCCGAGACGACCGGCGCCTCGATCATGTTCATGTCCGCGTTCCTCTTCAAGGCGCCGATCTCGACGACGCACGTCATCACCTCGGCGATCATGGGCGTGGGCGCGACCAAGCGGATCAACGCCGTGCGGTGGGGCGTCGCCAAGAACATCGTGCTCGGCTGGTTCATCACCATGCCGGCGGCGGCGGTCGTCGCGGCCTGCGCCTTCTGGATCGTCAAGCTGGCGTTCCTGTAGCGGAGATGTTTCTGCCGCGGTGACTCGCACAGACGTACAACGCGCGAGCCCGCCCCCCGGGAGCCAGGGGGCGGGCTCTTCTGCGTCCTCACGGTGGCACCGCCATGCAGCACCGCGAGGGGTCTGGGCGGTCTAGCCGAAGCGGCCCGAGATGTAGTCCTCGGTGGCCTGGACCGACGGGTTGGAGAAGATGCGCTCCGTGTCGTCGATCTCGATCAGGCGGCCGGGCTG
Source organism: Streptomyces sp. NPDC058335 (assembly GCF_042723915.1). Taxonomy (NCBI): domain Bacteria; kingdom Bacillati; phylum Actinomycetota; class Actinomycetes; order Kitasatosporales; family Streptomycetaceae; genus Streptomyces; species Streptomyces sp. NPDC058335. Next base: position 18,063 of record NZ_JBHXHX010000002.1, read on the forward strand.
GCCGACGGCCGACAGGTTGAAGAAGGCCGTACGGTCGGAGACCCGCGCCGCCTGCTGCATGTTGTGCGTCACGATGACGATCGTGAAGCGCTCCTTCAGCTCGCCGATCAGGTCCTCGATGGCGAGGGTGGAGATCGGGTCGAGCGCGGAGCAGGGCTCGTCCATCAGCAGGACGTTCGGCTCCACCGCGATCGCCCGCGCGATGCACAGACGCTGCTGCTGGCCGCCGGAGAGGCCCGAGCCCGGCTTGTTCAGGCGGTCCTTCACCTCGTTCCAGAGGTTCGCGCCCTTGAGGGACTTCTCGACGACGTCCTGCAGCTCGTTCTTCTTGTAGTTGCCGTTCAGCCGCAGGCCCGCCGCCACGTTGTCGAAGATCGACATCGTGGGGAAGGGGTTCGGGCGCTGGAACACCATGCCGACCTCACGCCGCACCGACACCGGGTCGATGCCGTGGCCGTACAGGTCCTCGTCGTCGAGGAGCACCTTGCCCTCGACGCGGCCACCGGAGGTGACCTCGTGCATGCGGTTCAGCGTGCGCAGGAACGTCGACTTGCCGCAGCCGGAGGGGCCGATGAACGCCGTCACCGAGCGCGGCTCGACGGTCATCGAGATGTCCTCGATCGCCTTGTGGGAGCCGTAGTACGCGGTCAGTCCGCTTACGTCGATTCGCTTGGCCATGTCTTCTACTTCACTTCCGGAGTCGGTCGCTGTGGGGTCGCCGTCAGCGACCGGTCTTCGGGGCCTTCCAGCGGGCGATGCCGCGGGCCACCATGTTGAGGATCATCACGAAGGCGATCAGCGTGAGCGAAGCCGCCCAGGCACGGTCGTACGCCGCTTCCGAACCCGCGCTCTGCGAGTACTGCTGGTAGATGTACAGCGGCAGGGACGCCTGCGCGCCCTCGAACGGGTTCGTGTTGATGAACGGGTTGCCGAAGACGAGGAGCAGGACGGGGGCGGTCTCACCCGCGATGCGGGCCACGGCCAGCATGACGCCGGTGATGATGCCGCCGATGGAGGTCGGGACGACCACCTTCAGGATCGTGCGCCACTTGGGGACGCCCAGTGCGAGGGAGGCCTCGCGCAGCTCGTTGGGGACGAGCTTGAGCATCTCCTCGGTAGAGCGTACGACGACCGGCATCATCAGGATGGCCAGCGCCAGCGAACCCGCGAAGCCGAAGGGCTGCATGTCGAACATCAGCATGAGGCTGAGGATGAACAGACCCGCGACGATCGACGGGATGCCCGTCATGACGTCCACGAAGAAGGTGACGGCGCGCGCGAGGTTCCCGCGCCCGTACTCCACCAGGTAGATCGCGGTGAGGATGCCGATCGGGGCGCCGATCAGGGTGGCGAGGCCGACCTGCTCCAGGCTGCCGATGATGGCGTGGTAGATGCCGCCGCCGGGCTCGGAGTCGGCGACGACGCCCATGGAGTGGGTCAGGAAGTAGACGTCCAGGACCTTCGTGCCGCGCTGCACGGTCGCCCAGATCAGCGAGGCGAGCGGCACGATGGCGATCAGGAAGGCGACCCAGACGAGGGCGGTGGCGATACGGTCCTTGGCCTGGCGGCGGCCCTCGACGCGGGCGGCGATGCCGAAGGTGCCCAGCAGGAAGAGGAGGCCGGCGATCAGCCCCCACTGGGCGCGGCTGTCGAGGCCCCCGGCCAGGCCGATGACCACGGCCAGGGCGATCGAACCGGCCGCGATGGCCCACGGGGACCACTTCGGCAGGCTGGCGCCGCGCAGGGTGCTGGGGCGCTTGTCGTTGACGACGGCGTGGCTCATGCGTTGGCCCCCGAGTACTCCTTGCGGCGGGCGATGATCGCGCGGGCCGCGCCGTTGACCAGCAGCGTGATGACGAACAGGACGAGACCGGACGCGATGAGCGCGTCCCGGCCGAATTCCGACGCCTCGTTGAACTTGCTGGCGATGTTCTGGGCGAAGGTGCCGCCGCCCGGGTTGAGCAGGCTGGCGTGGATGTCGAAGTCGGGGGAGAGGACCGTGGCGACGGCCATCGTCTCGCCGAGGGCGCGGCCGAGGCCGAGCATCGACGCGGAGATCACCCCGGAGCGGCCGAACGGCAGCACGGACATCCGGACGACCTCCCAGCGCGTGGCGCCGAGGGCCAGGGCGGCCTCTTCATGCATCTGCGGGACCTGGCGGAAGACCTCGCGGCTGACGTTGGTGATGATCGGCAGGATCATGATCGCCAGGAGGATGCCGACGGTGAGCATCGAGCGCGGAGCACCCTGGTCCCAGGAGAAGATCCCGGTCCAGCCCAGGTATTCGTCCAGCCAGCCGAAGAGGCCGTCCATCTGCGGTACGAGGATCAGGGCGCCCCACAGGCCGTACACGATGGACGGTACGGCGGCGAGCAGGTCGATCACGTACGAGATCGGGCTGCGCAGCCTGCGCGGGGCGTAGTGGGTGAGGAACAGCGCGATGGCCACGGCGATCGGGACCGCGAGGACCATGGCGATCACCGAGGAGACCACCGTGCCGAAGGCGAGGACGGCGATGCCGAACTTCGGCGGGATCACGCCGGTGTTCCACTCGAAGGCGGTGAGGAAGTTCGCGTCGTCCTTGCTGATGGCCAGCGAGGCCCGGTACGCCAGGAAGCCCGCGATCGCGGCCATGATCGCGAGCAGCAGGATGCCCGACCCGCGGGAGAGACCGAGGAAGATCCGGTCACCGGGTCGGGTGGCGCCGCGGGCCGCGCGCTTCTGTTCGGTCGCGGTGGGCGGGGCCGTGGGGGGAGGTGCTTGGTCTGGCTTCTGTGTCGATATGTCCATTGGGGTTCTCCGGTCTGCGGAGCCGCTCATGGGTGGGCGGCTCGGGCGGGGCCGGGTGTGCGTGCGGCCCCTGGCGGCGGTGCACCGGACGGTGCGGTCCGGGCCGGGTGACCCCGGCGCCGGACCGCACCTTCAGATCAGCTCAGGCCCTCGACGGTGGTGCGGACCTTGGTGATGATGGAGTCGGGGATCGGCGCGTAGTCGATGCCCGAGAGGATGCCCTGGCCCTGCTCGCTGGCCAGGTACCGCAGGAAGGCCTTGGTGGCCGGCAGGGTTTCGGCCTTGTTGCCCTTGTCGCAGGCGATCTCGTACGTCACCAGGGTGATCGGGTACGCGCCCTCGGCCTTGGTGGTGTAGTCGAGCTTCAGCGCCAGGTCGTTGCCCGTGCCGACGACCTTGGCGGCCGCGACGGCCTTGGTGGCTCCGTCGGAGGAGGCCTTGACCGGGGCGGCGGCACCCGTGTCCAGGGCGACGGTGCCGAGACCGTCCTTGGCGTACGACAGCTCCATGTAGCCGATGGCGCCGTTGGTCTGCTTGACGCCCTGGGCCACACCGGAGGAACCGGACGCGGACTGGCCGCCCTTGGCCTGCCAGGCCTTGCCGCCCTCGTACTTCCAGTCGTTCGGGGCGGCGGCGATCAGGTACTTGGTGAAGTTGTCCGTGGTGCCGGACTCGTCCGAGCGGTGGTACGGCTGGATCTGGAGGTCGGGAAGCTTCGCGTCGGGGTTGAGCTTCGCGATGGCCGCGTCGTTCCAGTTCTTGATCTTGCCGTCGAAGATCTTCGCCAGGGTCGGCGCGTCCAGGACGAGGTTCTCGACACCGGACAGGTTGTACGCGACGGCGATCGGGCCGGCCACCATCGGCAGGTCGATGCCCTGGCCGCCGGTGCAGACCTTCTTGGAGGCGGCGACCTCTTCCGGCTTCAGCGCGGAGTCGGAGCCGGCGAAGGCGACCGTGCCCTGCGTGAACGCGGTGATGCCGGCGCCGGAACCGGAGCCCTTGTAGTTGACCTGGACACCGTTGCAGGCCTGGGTGAAGTTCTTGACCCAGGCGTCGATCGCGTTCTTCTGCGCGGAGGAGCCGTCGGCGAGGAGCTGACCCTTGGCGTCGTCGCACTTGATGTCACTGGCGCCCGTGGCCGCGGCCGAGCTGCCGCCGCTGCTGGAACCGGTGTCGTCGGAGCCGCACGCCGTGAGGGCCAGGGCGCCGGAGACGGCGAGAGCACCGAGGGTGAGGGCCCGCCGGTTCATGCGCTGAAGCTTCACTTGAGGGAGATCCTTCCAGGAGCCGCCGTCCTGAATCCGGCGGCGTGCGAAGACTGCGGCGGCACGAGCGCTTCCCTGAGGTCGCGCACCGCACCGGGTAAGGCCGAAACTAGGCAGAACAGGTGAAGCCGCCTATGGGCCTAAATGAACGCGGGGTGAACCCCTGGAGGCGGTGTGGTTAGGTCACGGAACGCTCACGTCGAGGACACAGGGTGATTCCGGCCGGAGCTCGGACTATGTCAGGTGCAGAGCGGTCAGCAGCGCGTCGACGAGGGCACTGTCCCTCGGCTGGGTGAGGCGATCGCGGGCGGCCGCCGGGGGCAGCCAGAGCAGCCGGTCCACCTCGTCGTTCGGGGTGAAACGGCCGCGCCCGGCCTCGGCCGCCCAGTAGCGGACCTCCTTGGGGCGGTCCTGGGCGACATAGCGAACGGTGTGCAGGTAGGGGCCCGGGTGTGCCGCGTACCCCGTCTCCTCGGCCACCTCGCGGACGGCGCCCGCCAGCCAGTCCTCGCCGCGTTCGAGCTTGCCCTTGGGATGCGACCAGTCGTCGTACTTCGGTCGGTGGACCAGGCATATCTCCAGCTCACCGTCGAACGGGGACCGGCGCCACAGGACGCAGCCGGCCGCCCGGACGGTGGTCTGGTCGGGACCGCCTTCGGGACTGCCGTGCGGAGTGCCGTCGGGAGTGTCGTGCGGAGTGCTCACCGGTCACCGCCTGTCCTGGGGGCCGTATACGAACGCCGGCGTGCGGACTACGACGTGCCCGTGCCGATGGTCTGCTTCTGCCACGAACGCTGGAAGGCATAACGGGCCGCCTCCACCTCGTGCCGCTGGTCCGCGTGCAGCACGCCGAGCGCGTACGCCGTGGCCGGGGCGATGCGCGGCGTACGGGCCGCCTGGGCCGCCGCGGCAGCCGCCTCCGAGGCGTCGCGGTGCCGGTCGAGGGCCTGGCCCGCCGAGAGCAGCCGGACGTGCGGCGGGGCGTCGTCGCCGTGCAGGACCTCCAGGGCGTACCGGTGCAGCCGCAGCAGGAGGCGGACCTGGTGCCAGGGCGCGTCCTGCGGGTGCGGGGCGGGGTCCGGGGACAGGCCGTGGATCAGCGCCTCCGCGTTGTACGGATGGCCCGCGGTCACCAGGGGCAGCGCGGCCACCGCGTCCGTGAGGCGCTCCTCGGCGGCTGCGGCCAGGGGGCGCGGGTCGGTGGTGGCGGCGTGCGGCGCGAGGGGGACCTCGCTGGCCAGGACGGCGACCTTGTCCGCGACGGCGTGGAAGCGGGAGGAACCGAGAGCCTGGAGGGCGGTGGAGTGGGCGCGGGTGCGGGCGAGGGTGAGCTGACGGTCGAGGAGAGCGCCCGCCTTCGCCGCGCCCACGGTGAGATTGCCCCGGTCGGGGGTGGGGCGGGGGGCCGTGGCGGTCGCCCTCTGAAGGGCGGTCTTCTGAGATGCGGACGCGGATGTGGACGCGGCTGCCGATACGGCCGTTGCGGCGCCCGCGCCCGTGCCCGAGGTCTGCGTCGGTACCGTCGTCGCGCCCGACAGCCGGTGCAGTGCCAGCAGCAGCCGGTCCAGGCGGGACTCGCAGGCGTGCTCCAGCGCCAACGTGCCCGACAACCACGCCAGTTCGGGACGGATCTCCTCGGACCAGTCGGGGTCCAGGAGTGGGCGGAAGGTGTGCAGGCTGCCGCTGATCCGGCGGGCCGAGCGGCGCAGGGCGCGCGCCGCGTCGACGGCGTCCGCCGTGCCGCCGCCCGAGCCGTTCGGCCCGCCGCCGGTCTCGCGGTGCAGGCGCAGCGCACGGAGGAACTCGGTGGCCTGGCCCCGGAGATAGCCCGCGAGGGCCTCTCCGGTCACGGCCGGGACGGCGGACCCGGCCGCGGAATCCGTCAGGTCATGTCGCTGTGCCACGCCGGCGCCTCCGGGCGTCTATGAGCATCTCCTGGACGTTGCGCAGGGGTTGGCCGTCCGCGTCGGTCGCGTGCCGGGTCCACTCGCCGTCCGGGCCGAGGTGCCAGGAGGCGGTCGCGTCCGACATACCGGTCTCCAACAGCCGGTTCAGGGCCGCACGGTGGGCCGGGTCGACGACCCTGACCAGTGCCTCGATACGACGGTCGAGATTGCGGTGCATCATGTCGGCGCTGCCGAACCACACCTCGGGTTCGCCGCCGTTGCCGAAGCCGAACACCCGGGAGTGCTCCAGGAAGCGGCCGAGGATCGAACGTACCCGGATGTTCTCCGACAGGCCCGGCACGCCCGGCCGTACGGCGCAGATGCCGCGCACCCAGACGTCGACCGGTACACCGGCCTGGGACGCCCGGTACAGGGCGTCGATGATCGCCTCGTCCACCATCGAGTTGACCTTGATGCGGACGTGGGCGGGACGTCCGGCACGGTGGTGCTGGACCTCCTTGTCGATCCGCGAGATCAGGCCGTCACGCAGGGACTTGGGGGCGACCAGCAGCCGGCGGTAGGTCTCACGGCGGGAGTAGCCGGAGAGCCGGTTGAAGAGGTCGGAGAGGTCCGCGCCGACCTGCGGGTCGGCGGTGAGCAGGCCGAGGTCCTCGTACAGCCGGGCCGTCTTCGGGTGGTAGTTGCCGGTGCCGACGTGGCTGTACCGCCGTAGCGTCTCGCCCTCCTGACGGACCACCAGGGACAGCTTGCAGTGGGTCTTCAGGCCGACGAGGCCGTAGACGACGTGGCAGCCGGCCTCCTCCAGCTTGCGCGCCCACTTGATGTTGGCGTGCTCGTCGAAGCGGGCCTTGATCTCGACCAGGACGAGGACCTGCTTGCCGGACTCGGCGGCGTCGATGAGCGCGTCGACTATCGGGGAGTCCCCGGAGGTCCGGTACAGGGTCTGCTTGATGGCGAGGACGTCCGGGTCGTCGGCCGCCTGCTGGAGGAACGCCTGCACGGAGGTCGAGAAGGAGTCGTACGGGTGGTGCAGCAGCACGTCCCGGTTGCGCAGGGCGGCGAAGATGTCGGGCTCGGACGCCGACTCCACCTCCGCCAGGTCGCGGTGTACGCCCGCGATGAACTTGCGGTACTTCAGCTCGGGACGGTCGAGGCGGTGGATGCGGAAGAGGCCGGTGAGGTCCAGCGGGCCCGGCAGCGGGTACACCTCGGCCTCGCCGATCTTCAGCTCGCGCACCAGCAGGTCGAGCACCTCGCGGTCGATGGACTCCTCGACCTCCAGGCGCACCGGCGGTCCGAAGCGGCGCCGCATGAGTTCCTTCTCCAGGGCCTGGAGGAGGTTCTCGGCGTCGTCCTCCTCGACCTCGAGGTCCTCGTTGCGGGTGAGGCGGAAGGCGTGGCTCTCCAGCACCTCCATGCCCGGGAACAACTCCTCCAGGTGGGCGGCGATGACGTCCTCGACGGGGACGTACCGGCCCGGGGAGCACTCCAGGAAGCGGGACAGCAGCGGCGGCACCTTCACGCGCGCGAAGTGCTTGTGCCCGCTGACCGGGTTGCGCACGATCACCGCGAGGTTCAGGGAGAGACCCGAGATGTACGGGAAGGGGTGCGCCGGGTCGACCGCCAGGGGTGTCAGGACCGGGAAGATCTGATGCCGGAACAGCGTGAAGAGGCGGGCCTGCTCCTTCTCCGTCAGCTCGCTCCAGCGGACCAGGTGGATGCCCTCCTCCGCGAGCGCGGGGGCGACGTCCTCGTGGTAGCAGGCGGCGTGCCGGGCCATCAGCTCGCGGGAGCGGGCCCAGATCATCTCCAGGACTTCACGTGGCTGGAGGCCGGAGGCGGAACGGGTGGCCACGCCGGTGGCGATGCGGCGCTTGAGTCCGGCCACCCGGACCATGAAGAACTCGTCGAGGTTGCTCGCGAAGATGGCGAGGAAGTTGGCCCGCTCGAGCAGGGGCGTGTTCGGGTCCTCGGCGAGTTCGAGAACCCGCTCGTTGAACGCCAGCCAGCTGCGCTCCCGGTCGAGGAAGCGGCCCTGCGGCAGCTGGGGCCCGTCGTACGGCGACTCCTCGTATCCGTCGAGGTCGGCGTCGATGTCGGGTTCCAGATCGGATACCGCGGCGGCCACCGTGTGCGGGCGGTGCGCGGCTATGGAGCCCACGGAGGGCTGCTCGTGCTGGACCTTGGCCTGGGCGTTCGACTGGCTCATGAACCCATTCTTCCGCGCCGACAGCGACACAGGCGCGTCGGAACGTGCGCGGGGGAGCGCGGCGGCGTTCCCGTCGAGGCGTTTGTCCTCGGGAGGAGGCGAAGGCTCGGGCACGGCACGGTTCATTGGCTGAGCGTCGCAAGGTCGTCTGAACCGATGGTTACGGAGACATGGCGTGTGGGATATCGGGGGGCGGCTCGCGGGGGTGGGGGGCCCGAGGGGGTCTGTGTGGCTGGTTCCCGTACGGACTTCGGGCCCTGTACGTCTCTCCCCCCGTGGAGGGACGTACAGGGCCCGTGGTGGTGGAGCCGTCGGCTGGGTCAGGCCGTGCGGTGGCGCAGGAGGCGGAAGGACACGGCGACGGCCGCGGCGGCGACGGTCAGGAGGATGCCCGTCTCCACCAGGTGCAGGGGCCAGAAATGGGACTCCGGGTGGTAGGTGGCGTAGTAGCCGGTGACACCGAGGTCGTCCAGACAGCGCCGCATCTCCTCGGTGGTGCCGTCGCAGCCCCAGTGGTTCACCCGCGGGGCGGGGCTGCCGTGGACCAGCGCGCCCTGGTCCACCTGCCAGGCGCTGTCCGGGCCGTACACCTCCTCGGTCGCCGAGGTCCGGGTCCGGGACGGCCACAGGGAGGCGCGGAAATACACCAGGACCTGGGCGAGCAGCCAGGTCAGGGCGACGGAGACGGCCAACGCGGGCAGGGCGCGGCGCAGCAGGAGCGCGGTGAGCGTGCCCAGGGCGAGGGCGCACAGGGCGTAGGCGACGGCGGCCGGGCCGAGGGCCACGAACACGCTGTCGTCCATCCAGTCGGTGCCGATCAGGACCCGGTTGGGCTTCCAGGCCCAGCGGAACACCAGGACCAGGACGGTGACGCCGAGAGTCACCGCGAGTGCGGGGCCGGCGAGCTTGGCGGTCAGCCAGCGGGCCGGGGTGATGCCCTGCGACCAGGCGAGACGGGCGGTGCCGCTCTCCAGTTCGCGGCCGATCAGCGCGCCGCCCGCGAAGGCGGCGACGGCGACGAAGGCGTTGGCGGTCAGGGTGGCGATCCCGTCCATCGGCGCGCTGTAGCCGAGGATGCCGACGCTCATGTCGCACCAGTCCTGGACCGCGCGGTCGCAGGCCTCCTGCTTGGCGCGCGCCTCGTCGGCGGTGACCTCGGTGAGCCACACCAGCCAGCCCGTCAGGCCCAGCACCGCCGGACCCCAGACGAGCAGGGCGGCGCGGTGCAGCCGCAGGACGGTGCGGGCGACGCCCCAGCGGGCGCCGCGAGCATCCTCGGCGCCGGGGGCCTCCTCGGCTTTCCGGGGGGCGCGCGCGGTGGCGGCGGTCATACGGCGGCCTCCTCGCGGGTGGGCACCGTGGCGCGTGCCGACGTGCGTGTCGTGGCCGTGGACCGCCTGAGCATGGCGAACGCGGTGACGGTGAGGCCGGCGGCGACGGCCAGGAGGAGGGCGGTCGTGGTCAGCTGGAGGGGCCAGTAATGCGACTCGGGGTGGTACTCCGTGTAGAAGCCGGTGGCGTCGAGCTTGGCGTACCTCTCGGCGCAGCCCTCCACGAACGACGGCCCGCAGCCGGGGTCGGCGATGTGCCCGCCGCCGGCGGTGACCAGGCCGGAGTCGACCTCGACGCCCTCCATGACGTACCCGGTGTCGAGGCCGGTGACGCGGGTGACGGACGGCCACAGTCGTGGCATGGCCAGGTCGGCCGCGAACCGCAAGGCGACGGTGAAGCCCAGTCCGGCGACCAGCGCGGGCAGCGTACGGCGCCACAGCAGGCCGGCGAGGGCCGCGGCGGCGAGGCCGGCCAGCGCGAGGGCGACCGTGGTGGGCCCGTTGGCGTGCAGGGTGGGGGAGTCGTGCCAGGTCTTGGAGGTGTCGATGCGGTGCCGGTTCGCCGACCAGGCCAGGTGGTGCAGCAGCACCAGCAGGCCGGTGCCGAGGGTGATCAGGGCGGCGGGGGCGGCCAGTTTGGCGGTCAGCCAGCGGGTCGGGGAGAGGCCCGTCGTCCAGGCGAGGTGGGCGGTGCCGTTCTCCAGTTCGCGGCCGATCAGGGCGGCGCCCGCCCAGGCGGCGACGAGGAAGGGCAGCCCGATCACGGCGAACGTCGTGTACGTGTACACGTCCCGGTACCGGATGATCGCGTCCTGGTCGTAACCGCACGGCCCGTCGCCGACGCACGCGCGGTACTGCCGCCAGCCGTCGGCGGCCGCGTCCCCGAGCGGGCCCCACATCGCGAGCAGGGCCAGGGTCAGAACGGCGACGAGACCGGCCCAGACGGCCAGGCCGGGGCGGTGCAGCCGCAGGAGCCACGGCAGAAGTCGGGGCCGCGGGGCGGAGGCGGTGGAGGCAGGGGCGTCGGTGGATTTCATACGGCGGCCTCCTCCGGGTGGGCAGGCGTGAGGGGGGCCGCCTGGGGGTTGCGGAGGTAGGCGAGGACCAGGTCCTCCAGGGACGGTGCCGTGGGGCGCCAGTCGTCGGCGAGCGGGCCCGACGGGCGAAGGAGGGCGGTGAGCTGGCGGCCGGTCACGCGGGACTCGACGATCGTGTGGGCGTCGAGTTCACCGGACTCCGTGGACTCCGCGGGTGCGCTCACGCGCGCGTGGGCGGCCAGCAGTTCGTCGATCTCACCGGCCAGGCGGACCCCGCCGCCCCCGATCAGCAGCAGGTGGTCGCAGGAGTCCTCCAGCTCGGCGACCACGTGCGAGGACATCACGATCGTGGTGCCGTGCTGCGCGGCCTGCGCCATCAGGGTGCCCATCAGCTCATGCCGGGCCAGCGGGTCGAGGTCGGCCATCGGCTCGTCCAGGAGGAGCAGCTCCGGCCGCTTGCCGAGGGCCAGGGCGAGCGCGACACGGGTGCGCTGACCGCCGGAGAGCGTGCGGATGCGGGCCTTGGGGTTCAGCTCGCCCGCGGAGACGATCCGCTCGGCGGTGGCGGCGTCCCAGCGCGCCGGGTTGAGGTCGGCGCCCACCTCAAGCGTCTCGGCGACCGTGAGCTGCGGGTACAGCGGCTTGTCCTGGGCGACGTAACCGACACGGGCGCGTGCGGACGCCGGGTCCGTGCCGAGGGCGGTGACCGAACCCTCGGAGGGGGCCAGCAGGCCGGCGGCGAGGGCGAGGAGCGTGGACTTGCCCGCGCCGTTGGGCCCGACGACGGCGCATACGCGTCCGGCGGGCAGCCGGAACGTGCAGTCGCGCAGCGCCCAGTTGCCGCGCCGGCCGAAGCGCTTGCCGAGCGCGGTTGCCGCCATGGCGGTGTCGGTCATGAAGGGTCCCCCTGGGAGTGCTTGTCGTGGGTGGTGGGGTGGGGTCGGCCGGAGGCTGGTGCGGTGGGTGCGGTGGGTGCGGTGGGTTCGGCGAGGTTGTCGGGATGGGTGCGGCTGGTCCCGCTGGCTCCGCTGCTTCCCCTGGTGCCGCTGGTGCGGGCGGCGCCCGGCTCGCCGCGGTCGTCCGTGAAGTGCTCGTCCAGTACGGCGGTGAAGAGCGCGGTCACGTCGTCCCGGTCCAGGCCCGCCGCGCGGGCCCGGTCCGCCCACTCGTCCAGCTCGGTGCGCAGGGGCGAGTCGGCGGGGGCGGTGCTCAGCGCGCGCCGGATGAAGGTGCCCAGACCGCGCCGGGCCTCGACGAGTCCGTCGCGTTCCAGCTCGCGGTAGGCCTTGAGCACGGTGTTGGGGTTGATGGCGGTGGCCTCGACCACCTCCCGGGCCGTAGGCAGCTTGTCGCCGGGGCGCAGCATGCCCAGGCGCAGGGCCTGTTTGGTCTGCTGGACGATCTGGACGTAGGTGGCCACGCCGCTGTGCCGGTCGATGCGGTATTCGACCACTCGACAACCACCCTTTCACTAATTGAGTAGTGAAAGGGTGGTGTAAGGGGGCCTGGCAAGTCAAGTGGGCCGGTCGTCGGTGGGGTTTGGTTGCGGGGAGCGGGGAGCGGGGAGCGGGGAGCGGGGTGCGGGTGCGGGGAGCGGAACGGCGGTGGGCGGTGGGTCACGGTGGGCGGAAAAATTCGGGTGCCGGATCGTGAACCGATCGGCGGGGCTCGTCCGATGAGGGGATGTGAGCGAAACGAGAAGCGACGGGGAGCTGCTGCGGGCCATCGCGGCGGACGGGGACCGTCACGCCTTCGAGGAGCTGTACCGGCGGTACGCGCCGTGGCTGACCGCGCGCATGCGCAGCCGCTGCGCCGACGCCGCGATAGTCGACGACGTCGTCCAGGAGACGTTCCTCGCGGTGTGGCGCGGTACCGCCCGCTTCCGTGAGGAGGGCTACTCCGAGGACGCGGCCGGCTGGCTGTGGCGCATCGGCTCCCGCCGCCTCGTCGACGCCGTGCGCGGTGACGGGGCGCGGGGGCGGCTGCGCCAGGCGCTGGCCCGGCTGCGCCATCGCGACGAGGCCTCGGCGGAGGAGCGCGTGCTCGCGGGAGTGGAACACGGGGACCTCGCCGGTGCCCTCACCCGCCTCTCACCGGAGTTGCGGGCGGTCCTCCAGGCCACCGTCATCGACGGACTCACCACCCGGGAGGCCGCCGTCCTGCTCGGCATCCCCCCGGGCACGGTCAAGACGCGGGCCCAGCGAGCCCGCAAGCAACTGCGGGAGGCGCTGGCATGAGGCGGTACGGGACGGAAGGGCGCCTGCGCGGATGCGTGGAGGCCGGCAGAGTGAAGGAGGTCCTGGCATGACGTGGCACGTGGCAGAAGAGGACCTGCGGGCCTACGTGCGGGGCGAGTTGGCGGCGCCCCTGCTGTGGTCCGCCGACACGCACCTCACGGGGTGCGCCCAGTGCCGGTCCCGGCTCGCGGGGGCGGCCGACCCGGTCGCGCTGGACGAAGCCTGGGAGCGGCTGGACGCCGAGCTGGACGCGCCCCGGCCGAGCCTGGTCGAGCGGCTGCTGGTGCGGCTCGGCGTGGCCGATCACACCGCCCGGCTGCTGACGGCCACCCCGGTGCTGCGCCGGTCGTGGCTGCTGGCGGTGCTGTCCCTGCTGGTGATGACGGTCCTGGCGGTGCACCTGGTGGACCGGCCCGCGCTGTTCCTCGCCCTCGCCCCGCTCCTCCCGCTCGGCGGGGTCGCCCTGTCGTACGGGCCGGCGCTGGACCCGTCGTACGAGATGGCTGTCGTCGCCCCGATGCACGGCTTCCGGCTGCTGATGATCCGGACGGTCGCGGTGCTGACCGCTGGTCTCGCGTTCAACGGCCTGGCGACCCTCGCCCTGCCGGAGTACGGGCTGCTGGCCCTGACCTGGCTGCTGCCCGCGCTCGCCCTGACCGCGACCGGCCTGGCGCTGACCCCCCGGCTGGGTCCGGTCCTCGCGCCCGGCCTGGTGGGCGGCGCCTGGCTGACGCTGCTGGTGGTGGCGCAGTCGCAGGCGCAGGCCCACACCACGCTCGTGCCCTTCACGGCGGCCGGGCAGTCGGCCGCGGCGGCTGTCGCGGCTCTCGCCACCGTGCTGCTCTACCAGACCCGGGACCGCTTCGACGCGCGTCCCGTGGGCGGCTTCGCGGACGGCGGCGCCGTATGACGCCCCCGCCCGCCCCCGCCCACCGACCGGAATCCCAGGAGCCCCGCATGACCACCCCGCCCACCACCGTGACGGCCACCGGCCTGTCCTTGCGCTACGGCGGCACACACGCCCTGGACGGCGTCTCGCTGCGTCTGACGCGGGGCGTGACCGGCCTGCTCGGCCCCAACGGTGCCGGAAAGACCACCCTGTTGCGGGTGCTGGCCACGGCCGTGCCGCCGGACCGTGGCGAGTTCACCGCCCTGGGGCACGACCCCGGCACCTCGGCCGGTCGCCTGGCCCTGCGTCGCGCGCTCGGCTATCTGCCTCAGACGCCCGGATTCCACCCCGACTTCACGGCCTTCGCGTTCGTCGACTACGTGGCGATCCTCAAGGAGCTGACCGACCGCGCGGCCCGGCACCGCGAGGTGCGGCGGGTGCTGGACGCCGTCGACCTCGCGGACGTGCGGGGCAAGCGGATCAAGCGACTGTCCGGCGGCATGCGGCAGCGGGTCGCGCTGGCCGCCGCGCTCGTCGGCGACCCCGGCTTCCTCGTCCTGGACGAGCCGACCGTCGGTCTCGACCCGGAACAGCGGATGCGCTTCCGCGGGCTGATCGCCGAGGCCGGCGAGGGCCGCACGGTCCTGCTGTCCACCCACCAGACCGAGGACGTGGCGATGCTCTGCCACCGGGTCGTCGTCCTCGCCCAGGGCCGCGTCCGCTTCGAGGGCACGCCCGCCGAGCTGACCGCCCGCGCGGCCGGCCGGGTCTGGAGCAGCGCGGAGCGGGACCCGGCCGTCCTGGCCGGCTGGCGCACCGGCACCGGTACCTTCCGCAACGTCGGAGATCCGCCGGAGGGCGCCGACCTGCTCGAACCCACCCTGGAGGACGGCTATCTGCTCACCCTCGACAGCGAGAGCCGGACGGTGACCGCATGAGCGCCACGATCACGACGGTCAGGGAATCCGCCCCCGCGCTCCCGGAGCCCCAGGGGCCCGGCCGCCGCACCGGCGCCGTGCTCGCCCTGGCCCGCTTCGAGGCCCGCGAACTGCTCCTCCAGATCCCGATACTGGTCTTCCTCCTCCTCTACGTCGGCTTCACCACCGCGCGGCTGATGTTCCAGGACGGCATGAGCGCCTACCCCGTCCTCAACACCGTCGACCGCAGCACCCAGACGGCCCCGCTGCTCCTGGCCATCGCCCTGCTCGTCTGCACCAACGCCGCCGCCCTGCGTTCGCGCAAGCACGGCACGGTCCAGCAGTTCGACGTCATGGCGATGGAGCCCTGGCGCCGCGTTTTCGCGCACGCGCTCTCCGCTGTGCCGTTCGCGGCGCTCACCGCGGTCGTCGTCGCGGCCGAGTTCACCCGGGAAGCGCTGAAGCCCGGCGCGATCGGTCACGGCTCGGTCGGTGAACTCGCCGTGGGCCCGCTGGTCGTCCTGATGGCCGGCATCACCGGCGTCCTGCTGGCCCGGCTCGTGCCCACGTCCTTCGCGCCCATGCTTTTCGTGATCGGCGCGTACCTGCTCATGGTCCTCGCCTCCGACGCCGTCGAGTCGGACGACCCACGGGTGGGCTGGCTCTCCCCGATGGTCTTCTCAGGGATCTCCGGCGGCGACCCGGTCCCCAGCGACCTCCTCGGCCGCCCGGCCGCCTGGCACGCGCTCTACCTGCTGGGCCTGTGCGCCGTGCTGACCTGCGCGGCCCTGCTGCTGTCCGGCGGCCGCACCCGCGCCGTCAAGGTGGCGACCGCCCTTGCCCTGGTGGTCACCGCGGCCGGTGCGATCGGCCAGCTCCCGCAGGACACGGCGGCCCTGGAAGCGGCACGGAAGACGGCGTCCACGACCCCGCAGAAGGTCCAGTCGTGCACGGAGTACGACGGATCGACGTACTGCGCCTTCCCCGAGTGGAAGGGCGTGCGGGACGACTGGGCGGCGGTCGTCGACCGGCTCCGGTCCGCGGCCGGCGGCAGCGCGGCCGAAGCGCGTCTGACGGTGCGCCAGCGCATCGACGCCAGCGGCGGCATCGAGGCCGACTCCGCGCTGACCCCCTCCGCCACACCGAGCGAGGTGACCGTCGGCACCCGCTGGGGCGGCAACCGCGTCCCCGAGTTCGCGGTGGGAGCCGCCACCGTCCTCGTGGCGGGCACCGAGGACGCGACGACGCGGGACATGTGCGACGCCCGCGCGGTGACCATCATGTGGCTGGTGCTGGGCACCGACCCCACCCCGATGGCCACGTTCCAGGACGTGCGGCTGGACGACAGCACCACCGGCTCCGGCCTGGTCCTCGCTCCCACCAACGGGCTGAGCCTGACGGCCCACCAGACGGCGGTCGTCGGCGAACTGCTCGCCCGGCCCCGGGCGGAGATCACCGCCCTGGTCAAGAAGCACTGGTCGGCACTGACGTCCGCGCAGACATCGACGGCCGAGGCCGCGAAGCTGCTGGGCGTCGCGGTGCCGCGGGGGGTGGAGTCGTGCGACGAGTAGGAGACGCGGCCGGGGCAGAGGGCCCCACACCCGGCCGGCTGACCCCTTCCGGTGGCCACGGTCCGACGTCTTCCGACGGCCGAGGCCCGATCCCTTCCGACGGCCACGGCCACGGCCCGATCCCGGCCCACAGCCGAGGCCCGACCCCCACCGCCGGCCGGGGCCCCACCCGCCGCACCGGAGCCCTGCTGCGGTCCCTCGCCCCGCCGGTGTGGCGGTCCCTGCCCTGGGCGGCGCTGACCGCGGGTGGTGGCCTGGGCCTGCTGTTCGCGGCGAGTACGCGGTTGCCGGACCAGGCACCGGGGGCGGAAGTGGGACTGACGGTGCTGCGGGTGACCGCGCTGACCGGCGGGTTGGGCCTGGCCTTCCTGCTCGACGACCCGGCCCGGCACACCACCGCCGCAAGCCCGATCGGCCGTCCCTACCGAGCCGGCCTGCGCCTCGCGATGGCGGCCCCGCTGCTCGCGCTGTGGTGGACGGCGGCCCTGCTTCTGGTGCCCGGACCGACCCGCCCGCCTCTGGGTCCGGTCACCCTGGAGGCCCTCGCGACGGTCACCTGCGCCATCGCCCTCGCGACCGCCGCCGTGCGGTTCGCGGACGGCGCGGAGGTGGGAAAGGGAGCGGCGATATGGCTCGGCGCGGCGGCCGCGGTGGCGGGCCTCGTCCCGGCGCGCTGGGGACTGCTGACCCAGCCGGCGGGCCGCTGGTGGGAGGAGACCCACGTGAGATGGGCGGTGCTCCTGGCGGTGACGCTGGCATCGACGGCGCTGTGCACGCCGGAGCCACTGAGACGCCGGTCAGTGCTCCTCAGCCCGGCCGGGGGAGTTCGCGGATGAGGCCGCGACCTCAGGTCTCCGTCCGGTACATCAGGTCCGTCTCGTAGGTGACGAACCCGAGCCGCTCGTACACCGACACCGCCGCCTTGTTGTCGGCGTCGACGTAGAGCATGGCCGTGGGCAGCTCCTGGGCCGCGAGATGCCGCAGCCCGATCGTGGTGAGGGACTTGCCGAGGCCGCCGCCCTGCGCACCCGGGGCGACACCGAGGACGTACACCTCACCGATCCCCTCCTCGGCGTGGACCTTCGTCCAGTGGAAGCCGATGAGCCGGTCCCCGCGGAAGGCGAGGAAGAAGCCGGCCGGGTCGAACCAGGGCTGGCCCTTGCGGTCGTCGAGGTCGCGTTGGGTGAGGGAGCCCTGTTCGGGGTGGTGGGCGAAGGCGGCGGCGTTGACGGCCAGCCAGGCCCCGTCGTCCTGCCCGGGGACGAAGGTGCGGACGGTCACACCCTCGGGGAACACCGGCTCGGGCAGGTCGAGGTCGGTCAACGGCCGCCGCATCTGGCGCAGTTCGCGGAACAGCGAAAGACCGAGCACCTGGGCGAGGTGCCGGGCGGCGGAGTGGCCGCCGTGGGCCCACACCCGCAGCCGTTTGCCGGAGGCGGCGAGCAGGGCGGAGCCGAGTGCCCGGCCGTGCCCGTGCCCGCGGTGCGCGGGGTGGACGACCAGCTCGGCGGCCGGGGCCTCGACGGGGTCGGTGTCCTCCAGCTGGGCGTATGCGACGAGTTCGTCGCCCACCGAGAGCAGCAGGTGGGAGATGCCCTCGCGAGGGCCACCCCGCAATTGCAGCCGGCCCTGTTCGGACACCGCCTGCCGGCCGTCGCTGTGGGCGGCCTCCGCGAGCAGGTCGAGGACGGCCTCGGTCTGTGCGGGGGAGAGCGCGGAGAGGTTCTCGATGGATCGGGAGCCGGGTGCCGATGCGGGGACGTCGCTGGTCATGCGTACGAGGGTAAAGGGCGGGCTCGGCAAAGTGGCGGCATCGGGAGAGGGGGCGGGAAAGGGGACGGTGAGCCGTCCGCGAAGGAGGCGCGGAACCAGCGGCGGTGGGGAGGGGAAGCGGGGGCGGGAAACGGAGCGGCGGGCAAGCGGAAGACAAGGCGAAGGCATTCCGAAGGCACTCCGAAGGCTCTCCGAAGGCACTTCGGAGACAAGCGGAGGTCAAAGGGAAACCAGGATGTAACCAGGAACCCCCTGTCGCGCTACGCGCGTTGACTCTAGGCTGCGGCCCGACGGGGCCACTACCTCAGACGCCTCACAGGGCCTCCCCAGGCCCGAGGGCGTCGACACCACAGCAGACACCACAGGGGGGCGCATGCCAGCCACTTCCCACTCGCATCCGAGCCGCAGACGCCGTACGTACGGGCTGCTCGCGGCGGCCGCCGGTCTGGCCACCGCCGGCGCACTGGTCGCCGCGCTGCCGGCGGGCGCGCACGACAGCCGGCACGGAAAGCCGCTGCCGAGCCGTTACCAGGACGTGCAGTTGCTGTCGTTCAACGACCTGCACGGCAACCTCGAGCCGCCGAGCGGTTCCTCCGGCCGGGTCACCGAGGTTCATGCCGACGGCACGACGGAGACGATCGACGCGGGCGGTGTGGAGTACCTGGCCACGCACCTGCGCCAGGCCCGCGAGGGCAACAAGTACTCCGTCACCGCGGCCGGCGGTGACATGGTCGGTGCCTCCCCGCTGATCTCCGGCCTGTTCCACGACGAGCCCACCATCGAGGCGCTCAACAAGCTGGACCTGGACGTCACCTCCGTGGGCAACCACGAGTTCGACGAGGGCGCCAAGGAGCTGGCCCGCCTTCAGAAGGGCGGCTGCCACCCGACGGACGGCTGCTACACGGACGAGGAGTTCGGCGGCGCGGACTTCCCGTACCTCGCGGCGAACGTCCTGGACGAGAAGTCCGGGAAGCCGATCCTGAAGCCGTACTGGGTCTGGAAGAAGAAGGACGTCAAGGTCGGCTTCATCGGCGTGACCCTCGAGGACACGCCGGGCATCGTCTCCGCGGAGGGCGTCAAGGGCCTGAAGTTCAAGGACGAGGTCGAGACGATCAACAAGTACGCCAAGGAGCTGCAGCGCCAGGGCGTGAAGTCGATCGTGGCGCTGATCCACGAGGGCGGCCTGCCCGCCTCCACCTCGTACAACTACAACTGCGACTCGCCGGGCGCCGGGGACGGCATCTCCGGCCCGATCGTCGACATCGCGAAGAACATCTCGCCGTCGGTGGACGCCCTGGTCACGGGCCACACGCACGCCGCGTACGCCTGCACGATCAACGACCCGTCGGGCAAGCCGCGCACGGTCACCTCGGCGGCCTCCTTCGGCCGTCTGTACACGGACACCACGCTGACGTACGACCGCTTCACCGGTGACATCGCCCGTACGGCGGTGAAGTCGGCGAACCACGTGGTCACCCGGACCGTCCCCAAGGCACCGGACATGACCGAGCTGATCAGCAAGTGGAACACCCTCGCGGCGCCCATCGGCAACCGCGCGATCGGCTATGTCTCCGCCGACGTCCCCAACACGGGCACCGAGTCCCCGATGGGCGACCTGATCGCGGACGCGCAGCTCTGGTACGGCAAGGAGCTGGACGCGGAGGCGGACCTCGCCCTGATGAACCCGGGCGGTGTGCGGGCCGGCCTGACCTACGCGGCCAAGGGCGCTGAGGGCGACGGCGTGGTCACCTACGCCGAGGGCTTCACCGTCCAGCCGTTCGCCAACACCGTGAACCTCCAGGACTTCACCGGCGCCCAGCTCGTCCAGGTGCTCAAGGAGCAGGTGAGCGGCACGAACGCGAGTGCCCCGAAGATCCTCCAGCCGTCGGCGAACCTGACGTACACGCTGGACCTGACGAAGACCGGCGCGGACCGTGTCGTCACGGACTCCATCAAGCTGAACGGCGCCGCCGTCGACCCGGCCGCCACCTACCGCGTCGCGACGAACAGCTTCCTCGCGGGCGGCGGCGACGGCTTCACCACCCTGGGCCAGGGCACGAACGACCTCGTCGGCCTCGACGACCTGACCGCCCTGGAGCGGTACCTGCTGGCCAACTCCTCGGCCACCGCACCGATCGCGCCGCCGGTGACGAACCGGATCACGATCCTGAAGTAACCCGGGGACCCTGGGGTTCTCCCACCGCAGAGGCGGGGGGGGGGGACGCGCGGCCGCCCCCGCGGGGGGTTGGGGGTTTGGGGAGTTGGGGGGGTGGGAGAAGACCGCAGAAAGAGCAGCCGCGGGAAAAAAACAGAG
>NZ_JBHXHX010000002.1:38312-206759 GCF_042723915.1 Streptomyces sp. NPDC058335
GCCCCGCGGTTTCCCACCCTTCAACCCTCAAGTAACGCCCGGGGGCGGGGGGGGCCACCCCCCCGGGGGCGGCGCCGCCCCCCCGCCCCCCCCCCGCCTCTCTGCGTATGCGCGTATGCGCGTATGCGCGTATGCGCATACGCGCGTATCAAGGCCATGCGCGTAATAAGACCTGTGTAAGCCAGGATTTGGTTCCCGGAGTCACCTGAAAACTCATCTCAGCTCCAATTAATGGAGGTCTAAGCGGAATTGGCTTTCCCTGCCTCTCGTGTCCCGTAGTGTTTTCCATGTCGAAAGCGAACGACGCAGAAGCAAACAACGCGAAGGAGAGCCCGATGAGCTTCCACAAGATTTCCCCGGCCAAGAAGACCCGTAAGGCCGCCGCGGCGCCCAAGAAGAAGGTGGCGAAGAAGGTCACCCCGAAGCGTCGCCCCGTCTCCCGCAAGGGCTGACAAGGTCGGTCGACAAGACAGTCGGCAAGGCGTACGCCTAAGTAAATCAAATCAATTCACAGGTAATTGCATCCGAAAGGAACAACCGTCATGAGCTTCCACAAGGTCACCCCCGTGAAGAAGACCCGCAAGGCCGCCGCGGCGTCCAAGAAGAAGGCAGCCAAGAAGGTCACCCCGAAGCGCCGCCCCGTCTCCCACAAGGGCTGAGACACCAGAATGCCACGAGGCGGGGCCACCGGTGGGCGAGCACGACTCGCGCCGGGGGCCCCGCCTCGGCCGTGACCGCCGTCCCGTACCGCAGCACCACTGTTCCGTACCGCACGACCGCCGTTCCGTACGAAAGGGAGTAGTCGACCATGAGGGAAGTCCGTGAGGCCTTCCGCCGCTTCTGGCCGCTCACCCGCGGCGACCGCAGGTGGCTGCTGGCGATCATCGCCTGCGTGGTGGTGTCCGCGCTCGCCGAGACCGCCTCGATCCTGCTGTTCGCGGAGCTGACCGACAACGCCCTGAAGGCAGGCTCGCTCGACGCCTTCTGGGGCCCGGCCGGCGCCTGGCTGGCCGTGGCCGTGCTGGGTGCGCTGGTCGGCTACCTCGGCAACTCCCTCGCGAGCTGGACCGCCGAGAGATTCGTCCTGCGCCTACGGGCAGGCGTCTTCCGGCACGTCCAGGACCTTCCCCCGCACTTCTTCCAGAAGCACCGCCAGGGAGACCTGGTCGAACGCCTCACCGGAGACGTGGAGGCCATCGAACAGATGGTCGTGTCCGGTGTCGTGGGCACGGTGTCGGCCGCCTTCTCCGCCGTCTTCTACGCGGCCGCCGCCTTCTGGCTCCGCTGGGACCTGGCCCTCGTCACCTTCGTCCTCGCGCCCCTCTTCCTCCTCGCCGCCCGCCGCTTCACCGGCCGCATCAAGGAGGCCTCGCAGGACGAGCGGGTCGCCGACGGCGCGATCACGTCGGTGGTCGAGGAGTCCCTCGGAAACATCGTGCTGACCCAGGCGTACAACCGCCAGGGCGACGAGGCGCAGCGCCTCGACCGCGAGGCCCGCGCGTGGATGAAGGCATCGGTGCGTGGCGCCCGGCTGAGCGAGATGTACGAGCAGTTCGTGGAGGTGGTCGAAACCCTCTGCGTTCTCACGGTCATCGGCCTGGGCGTCTGGGAGATCTCCGCCGGCCGCATGACCCTCGGCCAACTCCTGGCCTTCGCAGCCTTCATCGGCTACCTCTACCCCCCGGTCCGCAGCCTCGGCCAACTCGGCCTCACCCTCACCGCGGCGACCGCGGGCGCCCAGCGCCTGAACGAGATCCTCGACGCGGAGCCGTCGGTGAAGGACCCCGCCGCCCCCGTCCGAGCCTGGCCGGTCCAAGGCTGGGTCGGCTTCCACGGGGTGTCGTTCCGCTACCCGGGCGCGACCCGCGCATCGCTCGACGAGGTGACCTTCACGGCGTCCCCGGGCGAACTGGTCCTCATCACCGGCGCGAGCGGCGCCGGAAAGTCGACCCTGTCCACACTCCTCACCCGCTTCTACGACCCCTCGGCGGGCGTGATCACACTGGACGGCGTCCCGCTCCCCGACGTACCCCTGGCCTTCCTCCGCGAACAGGTGGCCCTGCTCCCGCAGGAGACCCTGATCCTCAACGGCACCGTCCGCGAGAACATCGAGTGCGGCCGCCCCGGCGCGACCGCCGAGGACATCGAACGCGTCGCCCGTGCCGCCGCCGCGCACGCCTTCATCACCGCGCTCCCCGAGGGCTACGACACCCGGATCGCCCCCGGCACGGCAGCGCTCTCCGGCGGCCAGCTGAAGCGCATCACCATCGCCCGAGCGATGCTCCGCGCCGCCCCGGTCCTGATCCTCGACGAACCCACAGCCGGCCTCGACTCCGTCGCCGCCCGCCAGATCATGAACCCCCTCCGCCGCCTGATGTCCCACCGCACCACCATCCTCATCACCCACGACCTCACCCTCGCCCCGGACGCCGACCACATCCTGGTCGTGGACGACGGCCGACTGGTGGAGACGGGCACGCACGCGGAGTTGGTGGCGCGGGGTGGGGTGTACGCACGGCTGGCGGGGCCTGTGCCGGGGAGGGTAGAGGACACGTTGGTGCTACGCGTGTGACGCGGCGGACCGAGCCGCTTCCACGTCGTCGGCGAGCCGGGAGAGTCTGCTGTCGGCGCTGTCGGCGCTGTCGGCGCTGAGGCAGCAGGGTTGGGCTTCTGGGGTGATCAAGGGGAGCAGGCGGAGACCTCGGTCCAGTGGATGTGGCTCCGCGATGTGTTGCCACTCGGCGCGAGTCGGGCTACAGCGACGGGGGAGCGAACAACTGCGTCGAGGTCGCCGACGGCTGCCCCGTCCTCGTCCCCGTCCGGGACAGCAAGGCCCCGGACGGAGATGTGCTCGTCTTCGGCGCGACCTCGTGGGCCGCGTTCCTGACTCACACGGCGCGCGGCTAGGCCGACGGCGTCCAGTCGCCCAGCCAGTCCGCGACCTCCTGGTCGGCGGCCTGGGCGTCGGTCAGGAGGGGGCGGTCGGTGCTCGTGGGGCCCGTGGCCGCGCCCGCGCCCTTGTTCGTGTACTCGGCGAAGCGGTCGTCCTTCCAGGAGAAGCCGCTCATGTCGGTCCAGGGGGTGGTCCGGATCGCGGCGCTCAGGGTGGTGTTGCGGACCGTGGTCTGCGGGTCGAGGGTGGCGTCGCCGCCGGCGTGCCAGGGACGGCCGAGGTAGAAGGTGCGGTCGGAGACGTCGCCGTTCACCGTGGAGTTGGCGATCAGGATGCCCTTGCGGCCCGCCGCCGTGCTCGGGGCGGTGACGTAGCCGGCGGAGGTGCCGTTCCAGCGCTTCTTCAGGGTGATGACCGACTTGTCGATCACCGCGGTCGCCCGGCCGAAGATGAAGTCGACGTTGCCGATGACGTACGAGTTGGTCATGTAGACGCGGCCCAGCCTGTCCTTGGCCGCGGTGTCCACCAGCAGGGTGTCCTGGTCGCCGCTGACGATGACGCCGTCGAGGAACACCTTGTCGGCGGCGGTGCGCAGGGCGACCGCCTGACCGGCGATGTCCTGGTGTGCGCCCTCGTCGAAGTCGTTGGAGATGGTCAGGTTGCGGGCCTGGAAGTCGTCCGCCTCCACGGCGACGGTCGCGCTGCCGCCGGTGCCGTAGGTGCCGGAGCCGTCGGGCTTCGGTGTACCGGACGCGTTGTTGTAGACGATCGTCGTGTCCTTGCGGCTGCCGCCGGTGCCCTGGATGGTCACGTGTGGCTTGTTGGACGGGACCTTGACCAGTTCGCGGTAGGTGCCCGGTTTCACGGAGATGACGACGCGCGAGGGATTGTTCGCCGGTACGGCGTTCACGGCGGCCTGCACGGTCCTGTACTGCCCGGAGCCGTCGGCGGCGACGGTGAGCGTCGTGGCGGCGGCCTTGGTGGTGGCGGAGGCGGTGCCGATGTTCGAGCGCGGCCCGACGCCGGCCTTGAGGAGCGCGGGCACGTCGGCGGTCTTGTCGAGGGTGTAGGCGTAGAAGGCCTTCGGGTCGAAGGCGGTGCCGCCGCTCTCGTTGCGCCCGCTCGTCCCGACGAAGGTGTTGCCCTTCTGGACGATCGTCGCGGTGCTGTCCCTGGTGACCGGGTTGTTCATGCCCTGGAAGTAGGAGTTCTCCAGGACCATCTTCGTCCTGCCGCGCGAGTAGTTGCCGTACGACGACTTGATCGTGGTGCCGGCCGCGTCCTCCAGGAAGTTGTTGTAGAGGTGCGCGTGGGCGGCGTTGTCCGTGGACGGGTTGCGCTGCTCGGTCTCGCGGAACCAGTTGTGGTGGATCGTGATGTCGGTGACGACGTTCGTGGTCCAGCCGATGCCGAAGGTCTTGTTGTTGTCGCTCAGCTTGTTCCAGGACACCGTGATGTTGGTGCTGTCCTTGCGGACGTCGATGAGCCCGTCGGCCATGTGCCGCAGATCGTTGTGGTCGATCCAGACGTGGTGCGCCCCGTCCATCTGGATCGCGTCGAAGTCGTGGTCCTTGTCGTTCCAGATGCCCTGGTACGCGTCCCGGATGGTCAGGTTCCGGATGATCACGTTGTGGACGCCGGTGCCGAGGAAGAACCCGCCGCCGACGATCTGCCCGGAGGTCCCGGAGCCCACGATCGTCTTGTCGGAGGCGACCTTGATCTCCTTGCCGACCGGGTTCATGTCGATCGTCGCCGCGACGACGATGACGTACGGCTCGGCCGCCGTCGCGTACTTCTCAAGATCGGCGAGCGTCTTCACGGTGACGGTCCTGCCGTCCCGGCCGCCGTACGTCCCGTTCTGCCCGAGCGCATTGACGGACGCGAAGCCGTCGGCGGCGGCGGTCGCCCAGGCCGGCGCGGCGGTGGCAGCGGACGCGTTGGCCTGCGCGTCCGCGCCGAACAGTCCGAGGTCCGTGCCGTAGGCGAAGGTGCCGGCGGCCGTGAGGGCGAGGGGCACGCCCATCGCCACGACGGTCCTGCGCCTGCGGTGCCGCGGCTTTCGACGGATGTCGGTCATGTGGGGTTCCGTTCCGTGGGAGGGGGACCACCCGGAAGAGGTGCCGGTCACCGGGTGGTCGCCGCCCACGGCGGAAAGGTTGCCGAACTCACCGACATTCGTGGGGAGTACGGCCGCGCATGTCCTACGGCAGCTCGGGCGGAGGCGTCGGCGCCCCCGGCAGCCGTACGGTCACCAGCGTGCCGTCGCCCTCCGCGCGGGCCACCGTGATCTCGCCGCCCGCCTGCTGGACCGTACGCGCGACGATCGACAGGCCGAGGCCCGAGCCCGGGAGGGCCCTCGCGCTCGGAGAACGCCAGAACCGGTCGAAGACGTGCGGGAGTTCGTCCTCCGGAATGCCGGGGCCGTGGTCGCGGACGGTCAGGACACCGTCGGCCAGACCGACCTCGACGGAACCGCCCACCGGGCTGAACTTCACCGCGTTGTCCAGGATGTTGACCACCGCCCGCTCCAGCGCGGCCGGCTCCGCCCGGACGTACCAGGGATCCAGCGAGGCCGTGATCGTCAACTCCGGGCCGCGCAGCCGCGCCCTGCGCAGGGCCGACTCCACGGTGTCCTCGAGCGAGACGACCTGGACCCGCTCACCCCGCTGGGCGTCCGAGCGGGACAGCTCCTGCAGGTCGCCGATCAGCGCGGCCAGTTCGGTCATCTGCGCCTTGACGGAAGCGAGCAGTGCCTTGCGGTCCGCCTCCGGGATGGGACGGCCCGTCTCCTCGCTGCGGCTGAGGAGTTCGATGTTGGTGCGGAGGGAGGTGAGGGGCGTACGGAGTTCGTGGCCCGCGTCGGCGATCAGCTGCTGTTGCAGGGCGCGGGAGTTGGCCAGGGAGGCCGTCATCGAGTTGAAGGAGCGGGAGAGACGGGCCACCTCGTCCTCGGCGTCCTCCTCCACGGGGATCCGGACGCCCAGGTCATCGGTGCGGGCCACATGCTCGACGGCCTCGGTCAGCTTGTCCACGGGGCGCAGGCCCGCGCGGGCGACGGCAAGACCTGCGGCGCCGGCGCCGAGGACTCCGATCCCGGAGACGAGGAGGAGGATGAGGGCGAGTTCGTTGAGGGTCGACTCGGTGCTCTTGAGAGGGGTGGCGAGGACGAGTGCCACCGGCCCATCGGTGGTCTGCACGGGCAGCGTCAGCACGCGTACAGCCTCACCGTTCTCGGCCGTGCTGTCGTAGAAGACGCCGTCGGCGGTGTCGTCCGCGTTCGCGATGACCTTCCGGTCGGTGGCGGAGACCTTCACCTTGCCCGCGGAGAACGAGTTGACGCAGACCGTGTCGTCTTCCGTCACCACCTGGAAGTAGCTGTTCCCCAAGAAGCTCTTGTTGGGTTGTGTGTCCTGCGGACACGTCCGGAGCACGTTCTCGATCTGGTCCTCGAGCCTCGGCTGCGCCACCATCTTCTGCAGATCGCCGTCGACCTGCTCGTACAACTTCCCCTGCACGATGAACCAACAGGTCACCGAAACCGCCGCCACCGCGAACGCGACCGCCGCGGCGACCAGCATCGACAGCCGGGCCCGGATCGGAAGGGTCCGGAACCGCCGTACGACCCTGTTCACTCCGCGCCGCCCTGCCGCAACACGTACCCCACGCCCCGCACGGTGTGCACGAGGCGCGGTTCGCCGCCCGCCTCCGTCTTGCGGCGCAGGTACATGACGTACACGTCGAGGGAGTTGGACGAGGGCTCGAAGTCGAAACCCCATACGGCCTTGAGGATCTGCTCGCGGGTGAGGACCTGGCGCGGGTGCGCGAGGAACATCTCCAGGAGGGTGAACTCGGTCCGGGTCAGCTCCACGGCCCGCCCGGCGCGGGTCACCTCCCGGGTGGCGAGGTCCATGCGCAGGTCGGCGAAGGTGAGGGCCTCGTCGTCGGGGTCGGCGCCGGCCGCCGCGGCGTAGGAGCTGCGTCGCAGCAGGGCCCGTACGCGGGCGAACAGCTCGTCCAGTTCGAACGGCTTGACCAGGTAGTCGTCGGCGCCCGCGTCGAGCCCGGTGACGCGGTCGCCGACGGTGTCGCGGGCGGTCAGCATGAGGATCGGGGTGGTGTCCCCGGCCCCGCGGATGCGGCGGGCGGCGGTGAGGCCGTCCATGCGGGGCATCTGGATGTCGAGGACGACCAGGTCGGGCCGGTAGGCGGTCGCCTTCTCGAGGGCGTCCGCGCCGTCCACGGCGACCTCCGTGTCGTAGCCCTCGAAGGCGAGGCTGCGCTGGAGGGCTTCGCGCACCGCCGGCTCGTCGTCGACGATCAGGATGCGCTGGGTGTCACGGTCGCCTTCGGCGGGGCTCATGGCGTGGATTCCTCGGGTGGGGTGGGGCGGCGGGGTGCTGCGGGCGGTATCGCTCTCAGCCTCGCATCGTAGTGAGCCGGTTCAACGGCACCTTGCGACGGTGCGGGCGGGCGGCGCTGGTGCGCAGGCCCATCATCTGCGGGGCGGCGACCTCGGGGGCCCGGGTCGGCGCCGTCGGGGCGTGCAGCTCGTACGCCACGTCGAGGGCCAGGGCGAGGTCGGCCGCGCCGACGCCGGTCACCGTGTGCGAAACCTGCTTGATCATGACGTACTCCCTGAGTGCTGGAAGGTGGTTCAGCTGTCGGAGCCGCCGGCCCGCAGTGTGGCGAGGTCGGCCTTGACGGTGTTGATCGGGATGGCGAAGCCGAGGCCGACGCTGCCGGCGGTGGAGGAGGTGGCGTCGGCGGCGGAGTACATCGCGGAGTTGATGCCGATGATGTTGCCGTTGGCGTCGATCAGGGCGCCGCCGGAGTTGCCGGGGTTGAGGGAGGCGTCCGTCTGGAGCGCCTTGTACGTCGTGGTGGACGAGCCGGTGTCGCCGTTGAACTCCTGGCCGCCGAACTCGAACGGCCAGCCGCCGCCGCCCTGCTGCTGTTGCTGCCGGCCCTGGCTCTCGTCGGTCGAGACGGTCACGTCCCGGTCGAGGGCGGAGACGATGCCGCTGGTCACGGTGCCGGTGAGGCCCTCGGGGGAGCCGATCGCCACGACCGTGTCGCCCACCTTGACGCCGTCGGAGTTGCCGAGGGTGGCCGTCTTCAGGCCGGAGGCGTTCTCCAGCTTGATCAGCGCCAGGTCCTTCTTGCTGTCGGTGCCGACGACCTTGGCGGTGTACTCCTTGCCGTCGCTGGTCGACACCTTGATCGAGGAGGCACCGGAGATGACGTGGTTGTTGGTGAGGATCTCGCCGTCACTGGTGATGATCACGCCGGAGCCGGTCGAGGAGCCGCTGCTGAGGGTGGCGTTGATCTCGACGACGCTCGGGCTGACGGCGGCGGCGATGCTGGCGACGTCGCCGGTCTTGCTGGACGGCACCACGCTGGTCGTCGTGGAGGAGGCGACCACCTGGTCCTTGCCGGTCAGCTCCTGGATGCCGTAGGCGGTGCCGCCGCCGATGGCCGCGGCGACGATCGCCACGGCGGCGAGCAGCGCCATCGGGCCGCGCGTCGCGCGCTTCTTCGGGGGGACGGGCGCGGGCTCGGCGGCCACGGGGGGCAGGAGAGCGGTCCCGCCGCCGTTGCCGTCACCGGCGGCCGCGGTGTCCCAGGCGGCGCCGGGCTGGGCCGGCGTCTGCCACACGGCGGTCGGCTCGACGGGCTGCGGCGCGGCCGGCCGGTACGCCGGCGGGGGCGGCCACTCCGGGTTCACGGGGGCGGAAGCGTGCTGCGGGGCGCCCTGGTACGGGTTCTCGTGGTTCTCGTACTCGCCGCTGCGGCGGATGCTCTCGGTCATGGAACAGAGCTTTCCGCCCGACCATGAGAGCCGCCTGAGTGCTCCCTGAGAAGCCCGGCAGAACCTCGTATGCCCGATATAAGGAAGCTTCCGGCAAGGGACCGGCCGCTCTCAGGGAAGCCTCGTACGACGCGCCCGGAGGCTCATGTGGGAGCCGGCCCGTACGGGCTCACTCGCAGCCGCAGGAGCGGCGGACCACCAGCCGGGACGGGAACACCTTGAGCCGCTCACGGCGCGAGCCCGCGACCCGCAGACCGTCGTCGAGGACCAGGTCCACGGCCGAGCGGGCCATCGCCGAGCGGTCGGAGGCGACCGTGGTCAGCGGCGGGTCGGCGAGCGCGGCTTCCTTGATGTCGTCGAAGCCGGCCACGCCCAGCTCGCCGGGCACGTCGATGCGCAGCTCGCGGGCCGCCCGCAGCAGGCCGATCGCCTGGTCGTCGGTGGAGCAGAAGACGGCCGGCGGCCGGTCCGGGCCCGACAGCAGGTCGAGGCCCACCTTGTAGGCGTCGTAACGGTTGTAGGGGGCCTCGAAGAGCCGGCCCTCGGTGGGGATGCCGGCCTCGTCCATGGCCCGCCGCCAGCCCTCGACGTGGTCGGACACCGGGTCGCCGACGGAGGGCGTGTCCGCGGTGCCGCCCACACAGGCGACGTAGTCGTAGCCGTGCTCCAGGAGGTGGCGTACGGCGAGCTGGGCGCCGCCCAGGTCGTCGGTGACGACGGCGACGTCGTCGATGGCCTCGGGCCGCTCGTGCAGCAGCACCACGCGGGCGTCCCAGGCGTCGATCTCGGCGGCGGCGTTGTCGTTCAGCGCGTGGCTGACGAGGATCAGGCCGGACACCCGCATGCCCAGGAAGGCGCGCAGATAGTGGACCTCGCGCTCGCCGATGTAGTCGGAGTTGCCGACCAGCACCATTTTCCCGCGCTCGGACGCCGCCTGTTCGACCGCGTGCGCCATCTCCCCGAAGAAGGGCTGGCGCGCGTCCGGGACGATCAGGCCTATGAGGTCCGTGCGCCGCGACGCCATGGCCTGCGCGACCCGGTCGGGCCGGTACCCCAGCTCCTTGATGGCGGCGAGGACACGCTCGCGCGTGGCCGGGGCAACCGGCCGGGGTCCGTTGTTGATGACATAGCTGACGACAGCGGTGGACGTCCCCGCCAGCCGTGCCACATCATCCCTGGTTACCTTGGCCACGCGCGGAGTCTACGCGGATGGATCCCCCCGGGGGCAGGGCGTCTCAAAGCTTCCCCGTGCGGGAGCGACGCCCGGCCTGACCGGCGGCTACGCCTCCGCGGAGATCTCTTCGGCACCCACGGGTGCCTCGTTGTCCGCATCCTCCGGCTTTGCCCGGTCCGCCGTGGCCTTGGCCTCCTCGGCGGCACGGTCGATCTTCTCGGGAGTAACGAATCGATAACCGACGTTGCGGACGGTTCCGATCAGCGACTCGTGCTCCGGGCCGAGCTTGGCGCGCAGCCGTCGTACGTGCACGTCGACCGTTCGGGTGCCGCCGAAGTAGTCGTAGCCCCAGACCTCCTGGAGCAGCTGGGCGCGGGTGAAGACGCGGCCCGGGTGCTGCGCGAGGTACTTCAGGAGCTCGAACTCCTTGAAGGTGAGGTCGAGGACCCGGCCCTTGAGCTTGGCGGAGTAGGTCGCCTCGTCGACCGACAGGTCGCCGTTGCGGATCTCCATGGGGGAGTCGTCGTTGACGATCTGCTGCCGGCCCATCGCCAGCCGCAAGCGTGCCTCGACCTCCGCCGGGCCGGCGGTGTCGAGCAGGACGTCGTCGATGCCCCAGTCGGCGGTGACGGCGGCGAGGCCGCCCTCGGTGACGACCAGGATGAGCGGACAGCCGGGGCCGGTGGAGCGCAGCAGCTGGCACAGGCTGCGGACCTGCGGGAGGTCACGGCGCCCGTCGATCAGGATGACGTCGGCACCAGGGGTGTCGACGAGAGCGGGGCCTTCGGCCGGGGCCACTCGCACGTTGTGCAGCAGGAGGCCGAGCGCGGGCAGCACCTCCGTCGACGGCTGGAGGGCGTTGGTCAGGAGCAGCAGAGAACTCATACGTCTGGTTCCTCCTCGGTCCCTGCGAGGACGTTTGCGGCACTGCGGCACTGCTCTGCGCGTCCCGGGGCCCCGTACACCTGCGGTTTCCCACTTCGTATACAACGCTTCCGAAAGCACAAAAGGACCCGGGGGCTACGCTGCCCGAGTCCTCTGCCCAGCAGAATAGCCCACATGAGCAACGGTCCGGCAGGTCATGTGGCATGTTCCACCGTTCGTCCGAACACTGAGACGGTCACGGGCACACCATTGCGGACGTTTCTGCCCACGGCCGACGGTATTTCCATCGATTCCGTATACGACCCGCGTGCGGTTGTATACGACGCCTCCGCGCCACCCTCCCGTGACCTGGTGTTCGTCGTGGCCCATGGGTTCACCGGCGACGCGGACCGCCCGCACGTGCGCCGGATCGCGTCGACGCTCGCCCGGCACGGGGCGGTCGTCACCTTCTCCTTCCGCGGACACGGACGCTCCGGCGGCCGGTCCACCGTCGGCGACCGTGAGGTCCTCGACCTGGACGCGGCGGTCGCCTGGGCCCGCCGACTCGGGCACACGCGCGTGGCCACGCTCGGCTTCTCCATGGGCGGCTCGGTGGTGCTGCGGCACGCGGCCCTGCACACCGGCACGGTCGACGCGGTGGTCTCCGTCAGCGCCCCCGCCCGCTGGTACTACCGGGGTACGGCCCCCATGCGCCGGCTGCACTGGCTGGTCACCCGCCCCGCGGGCCGCCTGGTCGGCCGCTACGGCTTCCGCACCCGCATCCACCACCGCGAATGGAATCCGGTTCCGCTCTCCCCGGTGGAGGCGGTCCCGCGGATCGCGCCCACACCTCTGCTGCTGGTCCATGGCGACAGCGACGGCTACTTCCCCCTCGACCACCCCCGCATGCTGGC
Organism: Streptomyces sp. NPDC058335; assembly: GCF_042723915.1. Taxonomy (NCBI): domain Bacteria; kingdom Bacillati; phylum Actinomycetota; class Actinomycetes; order Kitasatosporales; family Streptomycetaceae; genus Streptomyces; species Streptomyces sp. NPDC058335. The sequence goes on from NZ_JBHXHX010000002.1 coordinate 49,967, forward strand.
CGAGGCCGCCGGTGACCACGGCGAACTCTGGGTGGAGCACGGTATGGGTCACGCCGAGCACGCGGCCACCGACGACCTCCTGACCCGCATCGGTACCTGGACGGCCGCACGGGCGGGCTAGCCTGACCCTGTCGACCACCGAAGAAGTGTCGACCACCGAGAAGCAGACCGACCGAGGGACGAGATGGCAAAGGTCACGGTGCGCTACTGGGCGGCCGCCAAGGCCGCGGCCGGCGTCGCCGAGGAGCCGCACGACGCGGCCACCCTCGCCGAGGCGCTCCAGGCCGCGCGCGAGCGACACCCCGGCGAATTCGTGCGTGTCCTGCAGCGATGCTCGTTCCTCGTCGACGGTGACCCCGTGGGCACCCGCGGACATGAGACGGTACGGCTGGCCGACGGCGGCACGGTCGAGGTGCTCCCGCCGTTCGCAGGAGGGTGAGATGACCGACCAGCCGTACGAGGGCCAGTACCCGCAGGGGTACGACCCGTATCAGCAGGCCCAGCCGCAGGCCCCGCAGCAGGACTGGCCCGCCCGGCAGCAGCCGTACGGGTACGAGGACCCGCAGGCCCACCTCCAGCACACCCAGCAGTGGCAGGGCCAGACCTGGGAGACCAGCGTCCAGCCGCCCGTGGCGGCGGCGGACCCGGCGGAGACGGCGTACCTGCCCCCGCAGACGGGCGAGGCCCCGGCCTGGCAGCAGCAGGCACCCGCGTACCAGCGGGATCAGTATCAGCAGCCCCAGTATCAGCAGCCGCAGTATCAGCAGCCGCAGTACCAGCAGCCGCAGTACCAGCAGCACCCGCACGAGCAGCAGGGGCAGTATCAGGCGTCCTACGGGCAACAGGTGCCGTACGGGCAACAGGCCGCCCCCGCCCCGGTCGTCCCCGAGGCGATGCCCGAGGGCGAGGCCGGGGGGCCGTCGTACGGGCCCGCCACCATGGCCGGCAACGCGCGCATCACCGATGCCCAGCGGGCCCGCCTCGAAGGCCGTTCGCCGGTCATCGAACCCGGGATGCAGCCCGCAGCGCTCACCGCGCTCCTCGGCCTGCTCCTGTCCGGTACGGCGGCGATCGGCACGTACGCGCTGGTCGTCCCGCTCGTCGTCCTCCAGGCCGTCACGGCGGCCGGCTGGTTCCGGCTGAACGGCATGTGGCCGGCCCGGCAGGGCATCGCGCTGGCCTTCCTCGGCGCGCTGGTCTCCGACGTGGCGCTCCTCGGGGCCGGCCGCGAGAACGCACCGGCCGCGATCCTGGGCAGCCTCGGCGTCTGGGTCCTGCTCTGCCTCGTCCTCCAGCTCCGCTCGCACGCCGACCCCGACGAGCGCATGTACGGCCTGATGGCGACGGTCACCTCGGCCGCGCTGGCGATCCTCGCCACCGGCCACCTCGGGGCCGACCCGGACGCGGTGACGGTCGGCGCCGCCGCGGTCGCCGTCGCCGTACCGGCCCGCGCGCTGCCGCTGCCGACCCCTGCCTCGGTGGTCGTCGCGCTGCTCGCGGCGGCGGGTGCGGGCATCGCGGTCGGCGGGATGACCGGACTGGGCGCGAAGGGTGCCCTGCTCGGTGCGGGTGCGGCGGTCTGCGCGCTGATCGGCCACCGGGTGGCGAGCTACGACTACCCGTCGCGTTTCGTGCACTTCACGGCGGGCGTCGCCCTGCCGCTGGCCGCCGCGGCACCGGCGGTGTACGTGCTGGGACGGGCGGTCGGGTAGGGGGCCGAGGGTCGCCTGTGTCACAGGTGATCGACAAATTCCGGCCACTCTCCGCGTCCGGAGTTACCGTGAGTGGTCAATGACTGTCCGACCATCCGGGTGGGGGAACAACCGCATGCGAGCGCTTCGAATACTGCTGGTCGTCGTCGTGGTCCTGGGCGGCCTGTTCGTGCTCGCCGACCGCCTCGCCGTGAACTTCGCCGAGGGCGAGGTCGCGGACAAGCTGCGGGCGAACGAGGGCCTCGCGGCCACCCCGGACGTGTCGATCAAGGGCTTCCCGTTCCTCACCCAGGTCGTCGGCGGCGAGCTGGACGACGTCGAGGTCGGCATCGACGACTACGAGGCCGCGGCCGGCGCCCAGGGCCAGAAGATCCGCATCGACGATCTCAAGGCGAACATGAAGGGCGTCGAGTTCTCCGGCGACTACAGCTCCGCCACCGCGACCAGCGCCACCGGCACCGCGTCCATCAGCTACGCGGAGCTGCTGAAGACCGCCAAGTCCGAGCCGACCGAGGTCGGTCCGGCCACGGCCCGGGTCATCGGTCTCTCCGACGGCGGCAACGGAAAGATCAAGGTCACCGTCGAGGTGAGCGTCGGGGGCACGAAGCTGCCGCAGCCCGTCTCGGTGCTGAGCACGGTCACCGCCGAGGGTGACACCGTCCGGGTGCACGCCGACTCGCTGCCCAGCTTCGGCCCCTTCCAGGTCGCCGAGGACGAGGTGCGCGGCATCACCGACTTCGAGCAGAAGATCGACGACCTGCCGGGCGGCATCCAGCTCGACAAGGTCGAGGCCGCGCAGAACGGCGTGGAGATCACGGTGAAGGGTTCCAACGTCCGCCTCGCCGGGTAGGACCATCCCCGGTGGACGGCGGGTGTCCGACAGGCGAGACACCGCCGTCCGCAGCGCAGATGGGGTGACGGATACAGAGGGATACGGGCGCCCGACAGTCGTGCGACGACTGTCCGGGCGCCTTCTGTTTCCCAATATGCGGACGATCGCGTCTCACCATGCGGAGCGTTGGTGACACGTCCGCCCATACGTCCCTACGATCGACCGCATGAAGCAGCGACAGGCGGATCTCACGAAGCGGCGGGCAGTAGACCTGTGCCGCGTCGCCGCCATGCTCTGTCGCCCTGCCTGAGCGGAAGCCCAGCCGGCCTTCCGCGCCCTCCCGACGCCCCCTTCGAGGGCGTCCGTGCGTCGGCCGCCGGCGAGACCCGGCCGCGCACCCTCCTTTCTTGCACCCCGCCGTAACTGCCCCGGAGGAGAACGAGCATGAGCCGCAGCGACGTCCTGGTCGACGCCGACTGGGTCGAGGCAAACCTCGACAACCCGGACATCGCCATCGTCGAGGTCGACGAGGACACGTCCGCGTACGAGAAGAACCACATCAAGAACGCGATCCGGATCGACTGGACCCAGGACCTCCAGGACCCGGTCCGCCGTGACTTCATCGACCAGGAGGGCTTCGAGAAGCTCCTGTCGGCGAAGGGCATCGGCAACGACACCCTGGTGATCCTGTACGGCGGCAACAACAACTGGTTCGCGTCCTACGCCTACTGGTACTTCAAGCTCTACGGCCACGAGAACGTCAAGCTTCTCGACGGCGGCCGCAAGAAGTGGGAGCTGGACGCCCGCGAGCTGGTCGAAGAGGTGCCCGAGCGCCCGGCGACCACCTACAAGGCCAAGCCGCAGAACAGCGCCATCCGCGCCTTCCGCGACGACGTCGTGGCGGCCATCGGCACGCAGAACCTGGTCGACGTCCGGTCGCCCGACGAGTTCTCCGGCAAGCTGCTCGCCCCGGCCCACCTGCCGCAGGAGCAGTCGCAGCGTCCGGGCCACGTCCCGAGCGCCCGCAACATCCCGTGGTCGAAGAACGCCAACGACGACGGCACCTTCAAGTCGGACGAGGAGCTGAAGACCCTCTACGCCGACGAGCAGGTCGACCTGGCCAAGGACACCATCGCCTACTGCCGCATCGGTGAGCGCTCGGCCCTGACCTGGTTCGTGCTGCACGAGCTGCTCGGCGTCGAGAACGTCAAGAACTACGACGGCTCGTGGACCGAGTACGGCTCCCTCGTCGGCGTGCCGATCGAGCTCGGCGCCAACAAGTAACCCACCGACCCGACCTTCTGGTCAGACCCCTCTGGAGAAAGACATGTGCGGAGCGAAGGCCGGCGGCCCGGACGCCTCGACGATCAAGCCCGGTGAGACCACCATCCAGGGTCAGGTGACCCGCGACGGCGAGCCGGTGACGGGCTACGTCCGTCTGCTCGACTCGACCGGCGAGTTCACCGCGGAGGTCCCCACCTCCGCCACCGGACAGTTCCGCTTCTACGCGGCCGAAGGCACCTGGACCGTCCGCGCCCTCGTGCCCGGCGGCACCGCCGACCGCACGGTCGTCGCCCAGCAGGGCGGCCTCGCGGAGATCGCGATCGCCGTCTGAGACGGCCGCAGACAGGCGCAGTCGGACGCAGTCGGCCGAAGGGCCGCACCTCTCGGGTTGGACACCTGGGGTGCGGCCCTTCGGCCTGTCCGACTCTTCCGACTTCTGTTCGACCGGGCCCGACCGTCTGCCGGGACCTACGCTGGACATATGTACGCCCGCCGTCGGCACGCCTACTTCGCCATGATGGGCACCTGCGTCGTGCTGTTCGTCCTGGCCTGGGCCGTCGTACGTCTCTGGTCGGTTCCCGTGGCCGTCGGGATGTGCGTGGTCGCGATGGTCATCCCGCCGCTCGCGGCCGTGGTCGCCAACCGGCGCGGCCCCGAGGACCGGTGGTGGGACGACCCGTCCGGTGATCCGAAGTCCGACGAGTGGTGGGACGAGCTGGACGGGAAGAAGCGGCACCAGTAGGAAGGTGGGCATGTCCTCCGCGAGGTTGTCCACCGTGGTGCTCGACGCGTACGACGCGCACGAGCTGGCCGGGTTCTACAGGCGTCTGCTCGGATACGAGGTGCGTGCCGAGGAGCCCGACTGGGTCCTCATCGGCCCGCCGCCCGGAGCCCCCGGCACGGCGCTCGCCTTCGAGAGCGAACCCGGATACGTCCCGCCCGTCTGGCCCACCCGCAGGCCGGAGGAACAGCAGATGATGCTGCACCTCGACATCGAGGTGGACGACCTGGAGGCGGAGACGGGGCGGGCCGTCGCCGAGGGCGCGCGGCTCGCGGAGTACCAGCCCCAGGAGGACGTACGGGTGCTGCTCGACCCCTCGGGACACCCGTTCTGCCTGTGGACGGAGACGCCCGAGTAGGGCTTGGGTCTCAGTAGACGAGCGCCTGGGTCTCGTCCGCCAGCGCCTCCTGCACGAACACCTGCGCCCCGGCGATCCGTACGCCCTCCAGGACGTCCTTCTCGGTGATGTCCCGCCGGGCCGCGCACTGCGTGCACAGCGTGACCCGGCCGCCGAGCAGGAGCGAGTCGAGCAGGTCCGGCAGCGGGGCGGCGTGCGGCAGCTCGAACTCGGCGGCCCGGCCCGGCAGCGCGAACCACGCGGACTCCCCGGTCAGCCACAGGGAGACCTCCACACCGCTGGCCACGGCCACCGCCGCCACCGTGAACGCCTGAGAACACCGTTCGGGGGCATCGGCCCCGGCCGTCACCTTGATCACGAGCTTCTTCGCCATGCCCGAATCGTAATCAACATCACGACAACCCCCTGAGTTGACCATGAGTCATCTGTGAAGCGCGCATACGGAATACGCGCTTCACGTTCTGATGGGGGACGTTGTGGAAGAACCCGAAGGGGCAGCGGAACCGGAGAGAGCGCCGGCCGACGAGGCGGCTCCCGCACCCCGGCCCCGCCGCCGGGGCCGGACCACGCTGCTGATCGCCGCGGCCGCCACGCTCGGCGTCGTCGCCGGCACCTGCACCGGCTACCTGGTCCAGGCCGACCGCGAGCCGACGAAGCTGCCGCCGCTGTCCCAGCCGGTGCTCGCCCAGGCGAAGGGGCCCGAGCCCGAACCGCTGTCCGCCGCACAGGACCGCAAGCTGCGGACCGACGGCGACCTGCGCGAGCTGCTGCTGAAGAAGCCCAAGGGCACGAAGGACGCCGAGTGGCTGGAGGGCTTGGACGGCTGGGTGGACCTGGCCGGCTACGCCGACCTGTACGAGGAACCGGGCGACGTGTTCCCCGACCTGGTCGGGGACGAGTTCCGCCGGGCCGCCGTCACCGGCTGGACCGAGGGCGGGTCGTACACCGTGGAGATCCGCCTGGTGCAGTTCCGGCAGGAGGAGACCCTGCAGGCCGACGAGTACAGCGACAACAACCAGTACTGGGCGGACGACGAAGACGCCACCGACAGCTGGGACCTCCCCGGCACCGAGGACGGCATGGTCTACGTCCACCGCGAGCCCGAGACCGAGCCGGGCTATGTGCCGGTGTACTCCGCCGAGGCGCACGCCTGGCGCGGTGACATCACGATGGAGATCTGGGTCTCCGGCACCAAGACGATTCCCAAGAAGAAGATCATGGACCTGGCCCGCCGGCAGATGGAGCGGCTGTGAGCGACGAGAAGGAGCACCCCGCCGCCGAGGCCGCCGAGGCCCCTGAGGCCCCTGAGGCCACCGAGGCCACCGAGGCCCCTGAAGCCATCGCGGCTTCGGAGGCCGGAGATCCCTCGGAGGCCCGTGAGGCCGCGAAGGCCAGCGAGGCTTCTGGGGTTGTGGGGGCCCACGGGGCGCTAGGGGCCGGTGAGATTCTGGAGGCAGAAAAGGCCTCCGAGGCCACTGAGGCCGTGGCGACTCCGGAGGCCAGAGAGGCCTCAGAGGCAAGTGAGGCGAGTGAGGCCGCGAAGCCCGCTGAGGCCACCACCGACGTCGTGGACGCGATCGAGCCCGCCGACGTCACCGAGTCCGCGCCCCTCGTGCCCGAGGCCGCTGCCGGGCGCAGGCGGATACGCGTGGGCAGAATCGCCTCCGTCGCCGGTTGCGTGCTGCTGGCCGGCGCCGTCGTCGCCGGTGTCGGCGGCACGGTCGTCGCCGTGCGGGACGCCGACCGGGACGCGGGCGCCCCCGTCTGGAAGTTCCCCGAGAACAAGGCGGTGAAGGCGAAGTCCGCCCCCCGGACAGGACTGTCCGGGATGCTCGTGCCCTACGGCGACGGCTGGGCGCGCGGCCAGGACCTCGGCGAGTTCGGCTACGACCGGGAACTCAGCGGTGCCCAGGCCACGGCCATGCGCAAGGAATCTTTGAGCGACCTGCCCCGCTCCCAGCGCAAGCGGCTGGAGAAGGAGATCGACAAGCAGCGCGTCAAGGGCATGGCCATGCGCAGCTATGCCCTGACGGCCGACAACTCTCTCTTCACGGACGAGCCGGTGACGGTGAGCGTCGTGCTGACCCAGATGGAGAGCAAGGCGGCCGTCCGGGACATCGTGACGTTCCAGAACGAGTTCCTCGAAGCCCTGGGCGCCTTCCGCGACGGACCGACGATCAAGGGCCACAAGAACGCCAAGTGCTTCCTGACGCCCAAGGACGACGAGGAGGACATCGACCTGATGACCTGTTCGGCGTACCAGGGAGAAGTCCTGGTCAGTGTCAACGCCGAGGCCGTCAAGCCGATGAACACCAAGGCCGTCGCGGCACTGCTGACCGACCAGCTCGACCGTGTCGAGGAACCGGGGGAGGCCGTATGACCGAGCAGACGCACGAAGCGCAGGAAGCGCAGCAGACAGAGGCGACCGGGGAGCAGCCGGCGGTCCCGCCGCCGCCCGCCGTCGCCCCCGGGGTCCAGGCTGTGCCGGCTGTGCCGGACGCCCTCGGTGAGCCGGTCCCCCCGCGGCCCAGGAAGGACCGCCGGGTACTGCGGGCCGTGCTGCGCTGGACGACCGTCGCCGTGGTGTTCGGGGCGGTCGGGACGGCGACGGCGTACGGCATCACGGGGATGGAGCGGACGGATGTGCCGGGGCTCGCCACGGAGTCGGACGGTCGCTGGGACTACCCTTTGCTGGTCAAGCCGCCCCTGCCCTCCGGCAGCCCCGGGCCCCTCGCCACGGAGAACCTGGCCGGCACGCACCACGCCGACCTGCGCGCCCTCCTGCTGCCCGCACCCGAAGGTGCCAAGGAGGACAAGGCGCTGCGCGGCGCGGACGGCTGGCTGCCGACGAAGGACTACCTCGCGGAGTACGAACTGGAGGAGGACCGCGAGGAGCTGGGCCAGAGGCTCGTCGACCGGGGTCTGCGGCACATCGCGGCCCGCGGCTGGACCACTGCGGACGGCACCCGGACCCGGATCTACCTGCTCCAGTTCGGCACGGCGGCCGTCGTGGACAAGCTGATCGCGACCGACGCCGTCGCCTTCGTCCCGCCCGCCTACCAGGTGCGGGGCGCCGCCGAGGTCGAGTACGACGAGGGCTTCCCGCAGTTCGCCGACGTGTCGGGGGTGGAGAACTCTCCCTACGCCGAGACCAAGCCGTACGGGCCGGAGCAGGTGCGGTTCGCCCATCTCGCCGTCGGTGACGTGTACGGCCTGGTCGTCCAGTCCCGCAAGGGCGCTGCCCTCGCCGTCCCCTTCCAGCAGACGGTGACGTTGCAGAGCCAGTTGCTGGGCTGACGCCCGCGAGGGTGTACCTCACAAAGAGGGCCGGTCCCCGGCCGCGTAAGCTGGGGCCCGGCCCTGTTGTACGTATCCGAGTCGTACGTACCCCGAAGCACGCTCATCCGAGGAGCACCCGTGGAGATCTTCTTCGAAGCCCTGCTGGTCCTGGTCTGCGTCGGCGTCCTCGCCTTCGCCGGGCTGACCGTGAAGAAGCTGTACCAGGGCCAGCGCTGACCCACGTCTAGGAAGTGCCACCGATGATCGAGATCCCGTCCGACCTGCACAAGGACCTCGTCCCCCTCGCCTTCCTGCTGGGCAGCTGGGCGGGCGCGGGCGTGCACGACTTCCCCGGCTCCGAGAAGTGCAACTTCGGGCAGGAGGCCACCTTCACGCACGACGGCCGGGACTTCCTGGAGTACCGCTCCCACACCTGGGTGCTGGACCAGGACGGCAACAAGGTCCGCCCCCTGGAGTCCGAGTACGGCTTCTGGCGGATCGACGCCGACCGCAAGGTCGAGGTGACGATGGTCCGCGACGACGGCGTCGTCGAGATCTGGTACGGCGAGCTGGCCGACAAGAAGCCGCAGATCGACCTGGCCACGGACGCGGTTGCCCGCACGGCCGCCTCCGGCCCGTACACGGGCGGCAAGCGCCTCTACGGCTACGTCAAGGGCGACGTGATGTGGGTCGGCGAGAAGCAGACCCCCGAGGTCGAGCTGCGCCCCTACATGTCGGCCCACCTGAAGAAGGTCGTCACCCCGGAGGACGTCGAACGCTGGGCGAAGGCCCTCCCGGACGACATGCCGGACGACGGCATCGCCTTCTTCAAGTAGGTCCGTCGTTCGGGTGAGGCCCGCGAGCCCGGCCTGATCCACACGAGAAGCCCTAGACTCATCGGTGTGGTGAGCATCGACTGGAAGAGCGATCTGCGGCAGCGCGGCTACCGCCTGACCCCGCAGCGGCAACTCGTCCTCGAAGCCGTGGACACGCTGGAGCACGCGACCCCCGACGACATCCTCGTGGAAGTGAGGAAGACGGCGTCGGGGGTCAACATTTCCACCGTCTACCGGACGCTGGAGCTGCTGGAGGAGCTGGGGCTGGTCAGCCATGCCCACCTCGGGCACGGGGCGCCGACGTACCACCTCGCCGACCGGCACCACCACATCCACCTCGTCTGCCGCGACTGCGGCAACGTGATCGAGGCGGACGTGGGCGTGGCCGCCGAGTTCACGGCCAAGCTCCGTGCGACCTTCGGCTTCGACACCGACATGAAGCACTTCGCGATCTTCGGCCGCTGCAAGGACTGCGTGGCCGAGGCCGCCAAGGGGTCGACCACGGGTTCGACGGCCAAGAGTTCAACTACCGAGTCGTAGGCTTGTCCCATGAAGAGCCCTCTGCTGTCCCTGCCCGGCGCCGTCCCCGCCGAGGGCGTGGACGAAGGCGTCGCCGCCCACTACGGCGACCTGTTCCGCGAGCAGCGTGCCCTCGCCGAAGGCACCGGCTTCGTGGACCTGTCGCACCGCGGAGTCGTCACCGTCTCCGGCGACGACCGGCTGAGCTGGCTGCACCTCCTGCTCACCCAGCACGTCAGCGACCTGCCCACCGGCCGGGCCACCGAGGCGCTGATCCTCTCCGCGAACGGCCACATCGAACACGCGCTCTACCTGGTGGACGACGGCACGACCGTCTGGGCCCACGTCGAACCGGGCACCCAGGACGCGCTGATCGCGTACCTGGAGTCGATGAAGTTCTTCTACCGGGTCGAGGTCGCCGACCGGACGGCGGACATCGCGCTCGTCCACCTGTCCGCCGGTTCGATCGCCGAGGTGCCCGAGGGTGTCGTCGTCCGTGAGACGGCGTACGGCCGTGACCTGTTCCTGCCGCGCGCGGACCTGGAGTCGTACGCCGCGAAGTCCGGCCCCGCCGCCGGGCTCCTCGCCTACGAGGCCCTGCGCGTCGAGCAGCACCGGCCCCGCCTCGGCTTCGAGACCGACCACCGCACCATCCCGCACGAGCTTGGTTGGATCGGCAGCGCGGTGCACCTCCAGAAGGGCTGCTACCGCGGCCAGGAGACCGTCGCCCGCGTGCAGAACCTGGGCAAGCCGCCGCGCCGGCTGGTCTTCCTGCACCTCGACGGCAGCGAGGTGTACCTGCCGCCCGCCGGGACCGAGCTGCGCCGCGCCGACGAGGGCCCCGACGCCCGCAAGATCGGCGTCATCACCACCTCCGTACGCCACCACGAGCTGGGCCCGGTGGCGCTGGCCCTGGTGAAGCGGAACGTCCCGCTGGACGTCCCGCTGCTCGCCGACAACACGGCGGCGGCCCAGGAGGTCGTGGTCGAGCCGTAGGGCCCCTCGGCTACATCTCGATCAGCACGGTGAACGGGCCGTCGTTCGTCAGGGACACCCGCATCTGCGCGCCGAAACGGCCCGTCGCCACCGTGGCGCCCAGCGCGCGCAGCTGGGCGACCACCTCGTCGACGAGCGGCTCGGCCACATCGCCGGGGGCGGCCGCGTTCCAGGTGGGGCGGCGGCCCTTGCGGGCGTCGCCGTAGAGCGTGAACTGGCTGATGACGAGGAGCGGGGCGTCGATGTCGCTGCACGACCGCTCCTCGCTCAGCATGCGGACCGACCACAGTTTGCGGGCCAGCTGGGCGGCCTTCTCCTTGGTGTCCTCGTGGGTGACCCCGACGAGGACGCACAGCCCCTCGCCCTCGATCGACCCCACGGTCACGCCGTCCACGACGACGCTCGCGCCGTCCACTCTCTGCACCACCGCACGCATGCGCCCATCATGCCGTGCGGCCGGCGGACCCCCCGCGGGGGCTTCTTTTTTGATCCTTAAGCCACCATCTGGGCCGTTCGGGGGCACTCGGTCACATTGGGGCCACTTGGGGTGGCACGATGCTTCCCACACGCCGGTCGAGGGGACGGTAGAGCACATGAGCACACCGAGTACCGGGCAGCTGGGCCTGACCACCCAGCGTCCGCCCGTGCAGCGCACGGAGAGTCCACCGTGTCCGCTGCCGACGGAGCCGCCCGCGCACGACCTGGCCCGGCTGAGCCTGCCCGAACTGCGCACCCTGCGCCGGGACGCCCAGCGCGACGAGGCCGACCTCAGTTACGTACGACGGCTGCTCCAGGGCCGTATCGACATCCTGCGCGCGGAACTGGCCCGGCGTTCTCCTGCCGGGGCGGCGTCCGTGGTGGACCGTCTTCCGGAGATCCTCACGGACGCCCCGGCCCGGCACCGTTCCTCCGCCCGGCACGTCACGCTGGGCACCCCGCAGAGCGAGGAGTACCGGCGCCTGGCCTCGGAGATGCTCTCCGAGGTCGAACTCTCCGACCTGGGCGCCCGCACCGACCCGGAACTCCACGAGGCGATGGCCCGCCTCGTCGGCTACGAACACCAGGTCTCCCGCCGCCGTCAGCACCTCCAGCACACCGCGGACAAGTGCGGCAAGGAGGTCACCCGCCGTTACCGGGACGGCGAGGCCCAGGTGGACGACCTCCTGGTGTGAACCCTCCACCTGTCCGGGTGAGTTGAGGACGAGGCCGGAGGCCGACAGCGGGGTCTGGGGGCGCAGCCCGGGGTTCGGGACGGGAAGGGGCGGCGGGGGCGGGAAAATCCCCCGCGGCCCCCGCCCCGCCCCGCCTACCGTGACCTCATGACCACCACCCCCGCCGACATAGACGTACGCCGGATCACCGACGCGGAACTCGCCGCCTGGATGCGCACCGCGAAGACCGGCTTCCTCCGCCCTCCCACCGTCACAGAAGCCGACCTCGCCGCCCGCCGAACCGCCCACATCGGCTCCCGCACCTACGGCGCCTTCGACGCCGGCTCCTGCGTGGCGACCTTCCGCTCCTTCCCGCAGGAGCTGACGGCGGTCGGCGGCACCCCCGTCCCCGCCGACGCCATCTCCAACGTCGCCGTCCTCCCCACCCACCGCCGCCGCGGCATCCTCACCCGCCTGATGACCGAGGACCTGAGCGCCGCGAAGGACCGCGGCGACGTCGTGGCCACCCTCATCGCCGCCGAGTACCGCATCTACGGCCGCTACGGCTTCGGTCCGGCGACCAGCGCCGCCGAGTGGACGATCGACGTGCCCCGCACCGGTCTCGACCCGCACTGGCCGGGCCCCGAGGACGGCGGTCGCATCGACTTCGTCGGCCTGGAGGAGGTCCGCAAGACCGGCCCCGAACTGCACGAGCGGCTGCGCCGCGGCCGGCCGGGCGCGGTCAGCCGTACCGACGTGTGGTGGGAGACGGACACCGGCGCGCTGCGCGGGTACGGGGAGTGGAGCGAGCCGTTCTACGTCGCCTACCGGTCGACGGACGGCGAGGTGCAGGGGCTGGTCTCCTACAAGACGGACGACCAATGGGGCGACGCCAAGCAGCCGCTGAACACGGCGACGGTCGAGTGGCTGATCGCCACGACCCCGGCCGCGGAACGCGCCCTGTGGCACTACCTCTGCTCGATCGACTGGGTGGTGCGGGTCAAGTCGGGCGCCCGCTCTCCCGACGACCTCCTCCCGTCCTTCCTGCCGGACCCACGGGCGGCGAGCATCACCACCCAGACGGACTGGCTGTGGGTACGGATCCTGGACGTCGTACGGGCCCTGGAGGCGCGCACCTACGGCGGTTCGGGGTCGCTGGTGCTGGAGGTGGCCGACCGCGCCGGGTTCACCGGGGGCCGTTTCCTGCTGGAGGCCGGCCCCGACGGGGCGTCCTGCACGCCCACCGGCCGCAGCGCCGACCTCACCCTGGACGTGGCCACGCTGGCCTCGCTCTGGCTGGGCGACGAGTCGGCGCCGCGGCTGGCGGCGCTGGGACGGCTCGGAGAGGAACGAGCGGGCGCCGCCCTGGAGGCCGACGCCCTGCTGCGTACGCCCAGGCGCCCGTGGTGCCCGGACATGTTCTGAGCGCTCCCTCCTGCCTTCCTGCCTGCCTTCGTGCTTGCTGTGCGGTTGTTCATCCGTAGCTGTTCAGTTGTGGCTGTGCTGGTACGGCTGTTCAGTTGTGGCTGTGCGGCGCTCTGAAGTTGTGACTGTGCGTCGGTGTCGGCCAGCCCGGGCTCCCGGCTCCCCTCCGGAAGGGAGCTCGACTGGCCAACCGTCTGAAAGTTTGACCATGTTGTGGAAGTTGGCAGCCAACTTCACTGTACTTATGTCCGCCTGGAAGCGGCCTATAACCATCTCTCCTTGAACTGCCGCAAGATGGCGAGAAGTTGTAGTGTTTGGCCGTGGAGCCGGAACATGCCTCCGTCAATGGGCAGAAGAGGCCGGAGCGGTCGCCGCGACCGCAGCGGTCCCCCCGTGACGTGGCCGACGAGCTGCGCGCCCGGATCAGGGCCGGGGTGCTGCGGCCGGGTGAGCGCATGCCCACCCAGGCCAGGCTGGCGGAGGAGTTCGGCGTCGAGCGCGGAGCCGTCCGCCAGGCCCTGCGCATCCTCCAGTCGGAGCACCTGCTCACCAACGTCTCCAAGGGCGCACCGGCGACGGTCGCCCCGGATCTGGGTGCCGGCGCCCTCCTGACCGGCCCCGGAGCCTCGCCGCAGCCCACGATGGCGGCGCTGACCCCGCGCATCGCCGAGGCCTTCGCGGCCCCGCACGTCGAGATCGACGCCCTGTGCCTGACCGCCGTGTCGCTCACGCTGGCGATCGGTGAGCCGCTGCGCCGGATCCACGCGGGGGAGCTGAAACCGGCCAAGATCGATGTCCGGGTCCTGCTGCCGTCCCGGGACATCGACCTGGCGTTCCCGACGGCGGTGGACGGCTCGTCGGCCGAGCGGCTGCAGCGGCACTGGCTCGCCCACCGCAACGCGCAGGGCCAGGTGCTGCGGCACAACCTGCTCACCCTGCGCGCCACGCACGGCATCGACGTCCGGGTCAGCTTCCGCGCACTGCCCTTCACCCCGCCGGTCAAGCTCTACCTCCTCAACGGGACGGAAGCGCTGTTCGCCTACTACACGGTCAAGCGGCACGAGCAGCAGGTCGACCAGGAGCAGCTGGAGATGTACGACGCCGAGGGCACCCGCTCGGTTCTGTTCGCCTTCGAGCAGGGTGCCGGAGCGCGGGACACGACGTTCGTGGAGCAGTCGCTGCTGTGGTTCGACGCCCTGTGGGAGACCATCAGTTCGGACCTGGTGCTCACGAGCTGAGGGCGGGCCCGGTGACCAGGAGGGCGAGGATCACGGCACCTGCGGAGCTGAGGGTGGGCCGCCTGGACCTGATGCCGACGGTGAGCAGGAGCAGGCCGATGGTCCCGGCGGTGCCGTACTTCCACTGGACGGTCTGTTCGAGGACGACGGAGAGGATGGCGAGGGCGGGCATGGTGTTCCTCCCTTCAGAGGCGGGAAGCGCGGGGGAGGTGCGGAGGACGAACTTCCGCCAACTCTGCCAAGTTGGCAACCAACTTCAACTATGTTGTCCCCACTTGGTGACAACCGCTAAACAACTTCCGGGTAACTCCCGCCAGATGGATCGAAGTTGTAGCGTTTGGTCGTGACTCAGGAGAACGTGGCAGTGAACGGCAGCCGAAGGCTTTCGCCGCAGGAGATCGCCGATGTCCTGCGCGAACGCATCCGTGCCGGAGAACTCAGGGCCGGTGACCGACTGCCCACGCAGGCCGAACTCGCCGACGAGTTCGGCGTGGAGCGCGGTGCCGTGCGCCAGGCCCTGCGCGCGCTCCAGGACGACGGTCTCCTCACCAACGTGAGCAAGGGCAGCCCGCCGCGCATCGCGGAACAGGCGTCCGCCCGGGACGAGCCCCAGCCCACGATGGTTGCCCTGGCCTCCCGGCTGACCGCTGCCTTCTCGGCCCAGCACGTCCGCATCGACGCGGCCTGCCTCACCGCCGAGAGCCTCATTCCGGCCCTCAGCGAACCCGTCCGGCTGATCCACGGCGGCAGTCTCCGCCCGCAGAAGATCGACGTCCGCATCCTGCTGCCCTCCCGCGACATCGACCTCGCCTTCCCGGTCCCGGTCGACGCCCGCGGCAGCGATGACCCGGTCCACGAGCGCTGGCTGGCGATGCGCAACGCCCAGGGCCACGTCCTGCGCCACAACCTGCTCACCCTGCGCTCGCACGGCATCGACGTGAGCGTGTCCTTCCGGGCACTGCCCTTCACCCCGCCGGTGAAGCTGTACCTCCTCAACGGGCAGGAGGCGCTGATGGCGTACTACATGGTCATGCGGCGCGAGGAGTCCACCGACGACGGAGTCCTCGACATGTACGACGTGCTGGGCACCGAGTCGCTCCTGTTCTCCTTCGAGAAGGCGACCGGCGCGCGTGACGCCATCTTCGTGGACGAATCCCAGAAGTGGTTCGACGCCCTCTGGGAAACCATCACCTCGGACCTGACACTCTCTTAGTGACCTCTGATACGACGCAGACCGAACAGGTGGCATCCGAGACCGAGAACGACAGGAACGAGGCGCTGGGCGCACTGCTCGCGCCCGCCCGCGTGGTCCTCTGGGACTTCGACGGGCCGATCTGCCGGCTGTTCGCCGGGCACTCGGCGGAGCGGGTGGCGGTCGGCCTGGTCGAGTGGCTGGAGATACAGGGCCTGCGCGGACTGCTGACGGAGGGCGAGCGGGAATCCCCCGACCCCCATGCCGTCCTGCGCGCCGTGGACCTGCGCCACCCCGGCAGCGACCTGGTCGCGGAGCTGGAGGAGCGGCTCACCCAGGAGGAACTGAAGGCCACCGCCTCGGCGATGCCCACGGCGTGGGCCGACCCGCTGATCCGCACCCTGACGGCGGTGGGCCGCCGCCTGGCCATCACGACGAACAACTCCCCACGCGTCGTGACCACATACCTGACGAGCCGCGGCCTCGGCTCCTGCTTCACCCCCCACATCTACGGCCGCACGCGCGATCTGCACCTCCTCAAGCCCGACCCGGACTGTCTGAACCGGGCGCTGCGCGCGGTCGGCGCGGCTCCGTCCGCCGCCCTGATGATCGGCGACACCCCATCGGACTGCGTCGCCGCCCGGCAGGCCGGTGTCCCCTTCCTCGGCTACGCGCGCAACAAGAGGAAGGAGGAGCTGCTCAGGGACGCGGGCGCGAGGAACGTGGTGGACTCGCTGGAACCGGTGCTGAAGGCGGTCCGGAGCCAGGCCTGAGCCGGTCAGGCCGCGTCGGCCAGGCCTGAGCCATCTTCACGAGTAGGCCGCGGGCGTGCGCTAGCATGCCCGGACCGCGCGGGGAATCCCTCTCACCCATCCGAACGAGACGGCGATCCGCAGGCGCGGACGAAGGTTCGGACCACCCGTTCGGCCACTTCGCCGCCGCTCCCGTTGGTTCGTCGCCCCTTGCGGCACTTAACGTTTGCCTTACCCATCCGATCGCGTGTGAGTAACCGGAGCGGCCAGTGGTCGAGCCCTTCGTTCCCCGGGAGCTTCTCGGGGTTCGACCCGCGGGTGACCCGTCGGACGCCCTGTTCCGGCGGTTCGTGACGGTCGCCGAGTCCACTCCCGCGACCAGCGGACACCACAACAGCAACCATGTGCTGCCGTTGACGGAGGACGTGGCGGCGCTGCTGGGGCGGCAGGCCGGAACGCCGGTGACCGTGCGGATCCCGCGCGCCGACGCGCTGCCGGTGGTGATCAGGACCTGGCGGGACGAGGCCGCGATCCTCGACGCGGTCCACGAGGTCCTTCCCCATGTCCCCGAGTGCCTGGTCAGACGGCCGGACTTCGCCGTCCACAGCTATGTGGAAGGCGTCCCGCTCTCCGCCGTCTGCGGGAACGGCAAGCCCGTCGACGCCCTGCTGATCGAGGCACTGGCCGAGCTGCTGTGCCGGATGACCGAGGTACGCCGGTCGGCCCTGCCGCCCCTGCCGGCCGACTGGCCGAGCAACCACACCGACAGCCAGGGCTTCCTGAAGTCCCTCGCACGCCTCGCCGACCGGCAGATCCGCCGCCCCAACTGGGAGCGGTTCGGCGGCCTCTTCAAGGCGCTGAGCATCCCCGAGGACGCCCTGCTCGACCTCGCCGACCGGATCCCCCCGATGGCGCGGCGGCCGTACAGCCTGCTCCACGCGGACCTGCACCGGGACAACCTGATCATGTCCTACGACGGTTCCCCGCCGCTCGTCTGCGTCGACTGGGAACTGGCCACCTACGGCGATCCGCTGCACGACCTCGCCACCCACCTGGTGCGGATGCAGTACCCCGCCGACCAGTGGCCCGAGGTGGTCGAGGCGTGGGCGCGGACCATGGGGCGCTACCGCCCGGCCGCGGTCAACGGCCTCTCCCGGGACCTGCGGCACTACCTCGACTTCGAACGGGCGCAGTCCGTCTACCCGGACATCATGCGGGCCGCGCGCGCGGTCCAGGGCCCCTTCACCCAGCAGAGCCTGGACGAGGTGACCGCGGAGGTGGGCCGGGCCCTGGAGGCGGCGGCGGAACCGCTGCGGCTGAGGAGCGTGCCGTCCCGCGGCGAGATCGAGGGCGCCCTCTTCCGATGGCTGGCGTCACGCGGCGACGTGAGCGGCCGCTCCTGGGCCGCCAAGGTCTACGGCTGGCGGCCGGACCCCCGGCTGCCCGAGCGGGACGGCTTCCCCGCCGCCGCCGTCCGCGAGGCCCTGCTGGCGGAGGGCGCCGCCCCGGCCGACCGCGTGTTCAAGGGCACCGCGCACCTCAACTCCGTGGTCTGGGCGGGGAATCCGGGAGCCCCCGTGGTCGTCCGGCGCAAGCTGCCGAACGTCACACGGCGGGAGCCGAGCTACCTGAGCGAACACAGGGTCCTGGAGGCCATCCAGCGGTCCCGGGCGAGGGTCGCCGCGCCACGGGTTCTCGCACTGGGCGAGAGCTACCCCAACGAGCCGTTCGCGATCCACACCTACGTCGGACCGCCCAGGCACCCGGTGCACGGACTGCTCCCGCACGAGGCGGACGCCCTGGTCGACCAGCTGTGCGAACTGACCACGGTGGACCACAGCCTGGTCGAGCCGGGTGCCGACAAGGTCGACTTCCACCGATGGCTCACGGAACAGCTGGTCGGCCTGGTGCGCAGCCTGCCGAAGGAGTCCCTGCAACTGGCCCGGATCCTCGGCCTGCCCGACGACGAGCGGCTGCGGGAACTCCTGTCCCGGCACCGGCTGAGCCGCCGGGAGCCCGCCCTGCTGCACGGCGACCTCAACCCGTGGAACCTGGTCCGGCGCCCCGACGAGCTGGCGCTCACCCTCATCGACTGGGAGATGGCCCTCGTCGGCGACCCCCTGTACGACCTGGTCCGGCACATGCATCTGACCCCGACCAGACCGGAGATCAGGCAGCGCATGTTCTCGCGCTGGGAGAGCAGGCTGCCCGCGGAGTACACGCGGGACTGGCGCGCGGACTGGCGGGTCTACCGGTGGATCGAGATCGTCCGCTCGGCCTACATCGACCTCGACCGGCTGCGGACCGGCGCCGGCCTGGACGCCCCCAACGTCCGCCGCGCCGTCGCCTCCTACCCCGAGACCCTCGCCGCCGCGACCGCCTCCCTGGGCCTGCCCCTGCCGGCGACCGCGAACCCGTTCCTGGCGCGGGCGTTGGCGTAGCGGGTCTCGGCCCGTGGCTCCCCTGTCGTGGCTCGCGCGTCGGCGGAGCCTCACGCCTTCAGGAGCACCTTTCCGACGAGCTGCCGTCCCTCGATCGCGGTGTGTGCGGCCGCCGCCTCCGTCAGCGGGAAGTCCCGGCCCACCACCACCCGCAGCCGTCCGGCCGCCGCCTCCTCGAGGGCGGCCGTCCGCAGCCGCCGTACGTCGGTCTCGTCGAACTGCACGTCGGCGATGCCGAAGAGGGTGACGTTCCGTTGCTTCGCCTCCTCCGGGTCCACGGGGGCGAAGCCGCCGGTCGGGGCGCCGTGGGCGGAGAAGCGCCCGCCGTCGGCGGCCAACGCGAACGCCTGAGCGCCGAGTTCGCCTCCGACGCCGTCGAGGACGACGTCCGCGCCGGAGCCGTCGAGGGCCGCCCGTGCCGTCGCGGGCCACCCCTCGGCCGAGATGTCGACGACCGCGTCCGCGCCCAGTTCCCGCACCAGCGCGGCCTTGCGCTCACCGCGCACGCAGGCGACGACCCGGGCGCCGCGCGCCTTCGCCGACTGCACCAGCAGGGTTCCCATCCCGCCCGAGGCGCCCAGGATCAGGACCCGGTCGCCGGCGCGGACGCCCGTGACGTCGAGGATGCCCTGGGCGGTCACCCCGTCGTGCACCAGGGCCGCGGCCGTTCGCAGGTCGAGGCCGTCCGGGACCGGGCTGAGAGAGGTGACGGCGGCGGTGGCCCGCTCGGCGTAGCCGCCCCGCACGAACGATGTCACCCGCCGGCCCAGCCAGCCGTCCGCCACCCCCGCGCCGACCGCGGCGACCGTGCCGGAGACGCCGCCGCCGGGGACGTACGGCGGCTCGGTGTCGAAGTGCTCGCGGCCCCAGCCCGCGCGGATCTGGGTCTCCACGAAGATCGTGTCCACGTGGTCCACCTCGATCAGGACCTCGCCGGGTCCGGGGACCGGGTCGGGCAGGTCTGCCGTCTCCAGGACCTCCGGTCCGCCGAACGCCTTCACCTGTACCGCTCGCATGACAACTCCCGTCGTGAACCGTATGCGTGTGCATCCACAGGCTCCGACCTCAACCCGAGTTGAGGTCAAATCGTCTCTCCCGGCCGGCCCGTAGGCTCGCCCCATGAGTGAGACCGGGCTGCGTGAGCGCAAGAGGCAGCGGATGTACCAGGAGGTGTCGGACATCGCCGTCCGGCTCTTCGTCGAGCGGGGCTTCGACGCGGTGTCGGTCGCGGAGGTCGCCGCCGCGGCCGAGATCTCCAAGCCGACGCTGTTCCGGTACTTCCCGGCGAAGGAGGACCTCGTCCTGCACCGGTTCGCCGACCACGAGCGGGAGGCGGCCGAGGTGGTCGCCGCGGGGCGGGCGGAAGGGGTCGCGCCGCTGGCCGCCCTGCGCCGGAACTTCCTCGACGGGATCGCCGCGTCCGACCCGATCACCGGCGTCAACGACCACCCCGAGGTCCGCTCCTTCTGCGCCCTCCTCTACGGCACCCCCGCCCTGGTCGCCCGCCTCCACGCCTACCTGGAGCGGTCGGAGGCCGCGCTGGCGGAGGTCCTCGGCGGCGACCTCGACGCGCGGCTCGCGGCCGGGCAGATCGTCGCCGTCCGGCGGATCCTCGCCCAGGAGAACTGGCGGCGGATCGAGGCGGGGGAGCGGGTGGCGGACGTACGGCCGGTGGCGACGGCGGCGGCGGAGCGGGCGTTCGCGGCGCTGGCGGCGGGGCTTCCGGAACTGGTCTGAACGCCCGGACGCCCCCCTGCACAATCTGAGGCTCGGTAAGAAATTTAACTCGGTTACGTTATTCGGGTAGCCTGCCCGTATGACGTCACCCGACCCCGCCCCGAAAGAGCCGGCCGACCCCCTCCGCGACTCCCTCCGCCGGGAACGCGCCCACCACGACGCCTGCCGCGCCGCGCTCGCCGCGATGCGCGCGGGCGCCGACCTCCAGGTGGTCACCGGCGAGGACGTCTCCGCCTCCGGTGCCGACGCGGAAGTCCTCGGACACCGGCTGCGCAGCCAGGCCAAGGCCCTGCACGAACTGCCCGACGGGCCCCTCTTCTTCGGCCGGCTCGACTTCGCCGAGGGAACCGGCGGCGAACACGCCGGCCTCGCCCACCACATCGGCCGGGTCCGCATCAGCGAACACCCGGCCGTCCCGCCCCTCGTCGTCGACTGGCGCGCGCCCGTCTCCCGCGCCTTCTACCAGGCCGGCGCCCGCGACCCGCAGGGCGTCGCCGTCCGCCGCCGGTTCGGCTGGGCGCCTGGCAGCCGGGGCGACTCCGCCGACCTCACCGGCCTGGAGGACGAACACCTCGGTCGCGGCGAGTCCCGGGAGAGCGACCTAGTCGCCCGCGAGATCGAACGGCCCCGCGTCGGTCCCATGCGGGACATCGCCGCGACCATCCAGCCCGAACAGGACGACCTCGTCCGCGCGGAGCCGTCCGCCTCGGTGTGCGTGCAGGGCGCCCCCGGCACCGGCAAGACCGCCGTCGGCCTGCACCGGGCCGCCTACCTCCTCTACACCCACCCCCAGCGCGTCCGCCGCGGCGGACTCCTCATCCTCGGCCCCAACCGCACCTTCCTCTCCTACATCGCCGAGGTACTGCCCTCCCTCGGCGAGACCGGCGTACGGCAGTCGACGCTCTCCGACGAGATCGCCCGCCACCCGGTCACCGGCACCGATCCCGAGCCGACGGCCGTCGTCAAACACGACGTCCGCATGGCGGAGGTACTGCGCCGGGCCCTGTACGCACGAGTGGACGCCGCCGCCGCGGACGACCTCACCGTGGCGGAGGGCTCCAACCGCGTGCGGGTCCCCGGCGCCGAGGTCACACGGATCGTGACGGATGTGCTCGCTGAGCAGCCGCCGTACGAGGTGGGGCGCGAGCGGGTGCGCAGCCGGATCGCGCGGCGCCTCCAGGAACAGGCCGAACGGCACAGCGGTACCCGCCCGGCCGCCTGGCTGCGCCGCACGGAACGGTCCCGTCCGGTGAGCGCCTGCCTGGACGCCGTATGGCCCAGGGTGAGGCCCGAGGAGGTCGTCGCCGCGCTCCTCGGCGACCCGGCCGAGTTGGCGCGGGCCGCGGACGGCCTCCTGGACCCCGGCGAGCGCGAGGCCCTGCGCTGGCCCCGCCCGCCGCGCTCGTACCGCTCCGCGCGCTGGTCGGCGGCCGACCTCGTCCTCCTCGACGAGGTGGCCGGCCTGCTGGCCCGCCCGCAGGGGTACGGCCATGTCGTCGTCGACGAGGCGCAGGACCTCTCCCCGATGGAGTGCCGGGCCATCGCCCGCCGGGTGCCGTTCGGTTCCCTGACGGTCCTCGGCGACCTGGCGCAGGGCACCACGCCGTGGGCCGCGCGCTCCTGGCACGTCCAACTCGCCCACCTGGGCAAACCCGAGGCGAGCGTGGTCCCGCTGACCATCGGCTTCCGCGTCCCCGGCGCGGTCCTCGCCCTCGCCAACCGGCTCCTCACCCGCCTCGGCACCGATGTGCCACCCGCCCGTTCCCTGCGCCGCGACGGCGCACTCCACGTCCGGCGGGCCGACGGCGACCTCCCCGCCGCGGTCGTCTCCGCCGTACGCGAGGCCCTCACCCACGAGGGTTCCGTCGGCGTCATCACCGCCGACGCGGACACCCCGCGCATCCGCCACGCCCTCAGCACGGCGGGCCTCGACACCGACCCCCGCCTGACGGCCGTCCCGGCGACCCTCGTCAAGGGCCTCGAGTACGACCATGTCGTCGCCGTCGAACCGGCGGCGATCGCCGAGGCGGAGCGACGCGGCCTGAACCGGCTGTACGTCGTCCTCACCCGTGCGGTGTCCCGCCTGGACGTGGTGCACGGGCGGGCGCTTCCGTGGGAGGGGTGAGGCGGGGCATCCTGGCGTCCGATGCTGCTCTTCCTCGACGTGGACGGCCCGCTGATCCCGTTCGGCGGCCCTGACCCGTACCCGCTGTACGGCCCGCACGCCGCCCACCCCCTGCTCCCCCGCCTGGACCCGGCCCTCGGCCCCCGGCTGCTCGCCCTCGGCTGCGACCTGGTGTGGGCGACGACCTGGGGCGAGGACGCGAACACGGTCGTCGGCCCGTGGCTGGGTCTGCCGCCGTTGCCGGTGCTGGACCTGAAAGAGGGCCCGTCCGTCCCCGGCGTCCACTGGAAGACGCGGCCCGTGCTGTCCTGGGCGGCGGGCCGCCCCTTCGTCTGGCTCGACGACGAGATCACCCCCGCCGACCGGGAGTACGTCGACGCCGACCACCCGGCCTCGGCACTGCTGCACCGCGTCGACCCCCGGCGGGGCCTGACTCAGCCGGACCTCGAGGCGGTGGAGGCCTGGCTGCCACGGCCTCCGCTCACGTGAAGCCGTAACTCACGTGAAGCCGTAACTCACGTGAAGCCGTAGCTCACGTGAAGTCGTACACGACGAAGTCGGTGACCCGGACGTACCCGAGGCGCTGGTAGAGGGCGTTGCTCGTGGGATTGGCCGCGTTCGTGTACAGCACGACCTCCTTGGCGCCCGCGGCCAGCGCGGCCCGGCTCACCTCGACCGTCACGGCACCCGCGTAGCCGCGACCGCGCAGGTGGGCCGGGGTGTAGACGGGGTCCACCCGGACCTGGCCGCCGACCAGCGGGTTGGCACCCGCCATGGAGACGGGCGTACCGTCCGGGGTCTCCCAGTAGGTGTAGCGCTTCTCGGCGAAGCGGGTGCCGCCCCAGGAGTCGGCATCGATGGTGACGTCCTCCCCGACGTCCGCGGCGAACTCACGGCACCAGCCCATCAGGTGCTCGTGTTCCCGCTCGCCCACGAGTCGGCCCCGTCCGGCGGGGACCGGCTCCGGCGGGGTGAGTGCGCCCAGGCGGTACAGGTGGAGCCGGACGCGGGGCGACGGCGTCGCGCCCGTGTGCCGCTGCCAGGCCTCGGCGAAAGCGGTGGCGGTGCTGTCGTCCGCGGTGACCCAGGGCAGCGAGTGCCCGAGCGCGACCAGGTGGGCGGCGAGGGCATCGGCCTGCTCGGGAGTGAGGGAGGTGACGCTCAGGCCGCGGGACGGGAAGCGGTAGAAGGTGGCGCCGACCTCGCCTCCTCGCTCCAGCCGCCCGAACACGGCGCCCTCGGTGCCCTGCGTCCGCAGCTTCTCGGTCACCGACAAGGCAGTGGTGTGCAGGGCGGGGCGCGAGCGCAGGAAGTCTCCGGCGCGGGCGAGGAATTCGTCGACGTCTTCGGTGAGTTGCCAGTCATCGGTGCGCATGCCTCATCCTCGCGCGGGCCACTGACAACGGCCGTCCCCCTCATCGGGGCCGCCCGCCCGCAGCCGGTCAGCGGCGGCGGAACCTTCGGGGCCGTTCCGGAAGCGTGCCGCTGGTGACGTTCCGCTGGACGTATGTGTTCGCCGCGGACGGGAAGGTGCTGACGTCGGGTTCCACGCTGCGCTTCCGCGAGCGGCGGGAGGTCGGGGCGGAGCTGGCCGCGCAGGGGTATGCGGTGGAGGACGTACGCGACGCTCCTGACCGGCCGGGCAGGGAGTTCGTCTTCGTCGCACGGCGTCCTGGTCCTGGGGCGGACGGCCGTTGAGCGGATCGGGTGGTCTTCGGCGTGGCGCAGCGCACTTTTGCAAGCGGGTGCTTGCAATTGTTAGCGAGAGTGGGGCACTGTGGAGGCATGGCATCGCTCAACGTCGGCAATCTCGGTGAGTATCTGCGCGAGCAGCGGCGGAACGCCCAGCTCTCGCTGCGGCAGCTCGCCGATGCCGCCGGGGTGTCCAATCCGTACCTGAGCCAGATCGAGCGAGGGCTGCGCAAGCCGAGCGCGGAGGTGTTGCAGCAGGTCGCCAAGGCGCTGCGGATCTCCGCCGAGACGTTGTACGTCCGGGCCGGCATCCTCGATGCCGAGCGCGACCGGGACGACGTCGAGACGCGGGCCGTCGTCCTCGCCGATCCCACGCTGACCGAGCAGCAGAAGCAGGTGCTGCTCCAGATCTACGAGTCCTTCCGCAAGGAGAACGGGTTCGTGGGCGGCGACGGCGCGGTGGACGCCCAGCGCGGTGAGGACGCCGTACCCGGCACCCGCACGGTCGGCGGCACCGACGCCGATCCGCAGCAGACGGCCAGTTGACCGGACCAGGGGACCGGCCGCCCGACTGCGGACCCGCACCAACCGACATCGACGAACACGACGAACGCGAATACGGGAGGACCATCACCATGGCCATCAGCGACGACCTGCGCAAGACCTTCAGCGACCCCACCCCGCTCTACTTCGCCGCCGGCACCGCCGACCTGGCTCTCCAGCAGGCGAAGAAGGTGCCGGGCCTGGTGGAGCAGCTGCGCACCGAGGCGCCCGCCCGCTTCGAGGCCGTCCGCAACACCGACCCGAAGGTCGTCCAGGAGCGGGCCGCCACCCGCGCCAAGGAGGCCGGCGTGAAGGCGAAGGAGGCGCAGGAGACCTTCCAGACGAAGGTCACCGAGTTCATCTCCTCCCTCGACGGCGACATCAAGAAGCTCGGCACCACGCTCGACGCCGACCTGAAGAAGTTCGGCGAGTCCGCCCAGGACATCGCGCTGCGCAGCGTCGGCGTCGCCGCCGAGTACGCCGTCAGGGCCCGTGAGACCTACGAGAAGGTCGCCGAGCACGGCGAGCAGGCCGTGAAGACCTGGCGCGGCGAGGCCGCCGAGGACATCGAGGAGCTGGCCATCGCCGTCGAGGGCAAGGACCAGCCCGCGGCCGCGGCCAAGCCGGAGCCGGTCGCGGTCAAGGACGAGCCGAAGCCCGCCGTGGCCGACGCCGAGACGAAGACGGCCCCGGCCAAGAAGGCCCCGGCCGCCCGCAGGCCCACCGCGAAGAAGACGACGCCCCCGGCCAAGTGAGACCGGCGGCGGACACGCGGTACGGATCCGGAAACGACGACGGGCCGGGCACTCGGGGAGTGCCCGGCCCGTTGTACCGGATAGTGCGAGCGCGGTTGCGGGTACGGTGACCGCGTAAGGACGAGCCATGTCGTGCCGAGTCGGGTGGTGGACGTAGTGCTGATGGAAGGTTTCGCGGGGTTCATGTCTCTGCTGAGCCTGGCCCTGATCGTGTTCAGCGGCTTCGCTCTGTTCGACGCGGCCATCCGCCGCGAGGACGGCTTCCGGGCCGCCGACAAGAAGACCAAGCCGTTCTGGATGATCATTCTCGGCATCGCCTTCGTGGTGAGCCTGATCTTTCCCATCCTGTCGTTCCTGCCGATCATCGGCCTGATCGCGAGCATCGTGTACATGGTCGACGTCCGGCCCGCCCTGCGCTCCCTGCCGGGCGGCGGCCGCAGCAGCAGAGGCGGCGGCTCCAGCAGCGACGGACCGTACGGGCCGTACAACGGCGGACGCTAGCCGCGCCCCCGTCAGGCTCCCGGACGCCAGCCGCCCCCGTCGGGCTCACGGCGCCTACGGCACCCGGTCCAGCAGGACCACCGCCACGTCGTCCGTCAGCTCGCCGCCGTTCAGGTCGCGGACCTCGTTGACCGCTGCCCGCAGCAGATCCTCGCCGCTCAGCCCGGCCGCGAGCTGGCGGCGGATCATCTCCACCATGCCGTCCTGGCCCAGCCGCTCCCGGCCCTCCCCGATGCGGCCCTCTATCAGTCCGTCGGTGTAGAGCATCAGGCTCCACTCCGCACCCAGCTCGACCTGCATGCGCGGCCAGCGGGCGCCCGGCAGCAGCCCCAGCGCGGGGCCGTTGTTGTCGTACGGCAGCAGTCGGGCCGGCTGGTCGGGGCGGGCGATCAGCGGCGCCGGATGACCGGCCAGGCACAGGCCGGCCCGTCGGCCGTCGGGCGCGATGTCGACCGTGCACAGCGTCGCGAAGATCTCGTCGTCGTCGCGCTCGTGCTCCAGCACCTGCTGGAGCGTGTTCAGCAGCTGGTCACCGCACAGCCCGGCCAGCGTCAGCGCCCGCCAGGCGATCCGCAGCTCCACGCCGAGCGCCGCCTCGTCCGGGCCGTGCCCGCAGACGTCGCCGATCATCGCGTGGACCGTACCGTCCGGGGTGCGGACGGTGTCGTAGAAGTCGCCGCCGAGCAGCGCGCGTGAGCGGCCGGGGCGGTAGCGGGCGGCGAAGCGCAGCGGGGAGCCCTCCAGCAGGGGTGTGGGCAGCAGGCCGCGCTCCAGGCGGGCGTTCTCCTGCGCGCGCAGCCTGCCCTCGGCGAGCCGCCGCTCGGCGGTGTCCGACCGCTTGCGCTCGACGGCGTACCGGATGGCGCGGCTCAGCAGCCGTCCGTCCAGCTCGTCGCGGAACAGGTAGTCCTGGGCGCCGACGCGCACCGCCTCCGTGCCGCGCTCGGCGTCACCGGACGCGGTGAGCGCGAGCACGGCGTGCCGGGGTGCCAGCTCCAGGACATGCCGGAGTACGGCCAGCTCGTCGTCGGCGGCGCGGCCGGGTGCCGGCAGGGCGAGGTCCAGCAGGATGCAGTGGACGTCGTCGGTGAGCAGCCGCTCGGCCTCCGTGAGGTTGCGGGCGGTGCGCATGCGGATCGGCTTGCCGGCCGAGTCGAGCAGGTCGGGCACGATCGGGGCGGCCGTGGGGTCGTCCTCGATCAGCAGCAGTGTGAGGTTGGTGTGGGCGGCGGTCACGTCGTGGGGGACGCCGTCGCCGGGCGTGGCGTTGTTCTCGGCCGTCGCTTCCTTGCGACCGTCGGTCCGGTCGTCCGTGCTCGGGGTCCCTTCGGTGAGGGGACCCCCGGCTGCGGGCGCGGCCTGCGCCTGACCACACTCCACGGCCGGGATCGCTCTCTGCCGCGGTACGGGTACGGGCATCGTATTGGGTTCCTTCCCTCCCCCCGAGGGCATGGCGGGGACGAGGGACCTCGACCCACCGACGGGGACCATAGCGGCAGAAGGCGCCGCAGCGGAATGGTGTACGGCACGTCGCTTGATCTCTGGCCAGCGTCATATGCCGCGTTCCCTACCGCAGTTGGGCAGTGCGGTACGAGGGCCGGGATGACGAAGGTCACGTCCCTACGGGGTTTGGCGCCAGGGGGACGTGCCGTGCGTCACGTGGCCGTGGTCACGCGGGTGGTACGGCGGGCGGTACGACGGTTCGGTGACCGCCCGCTGCCGTACGCGGACACCCATCCGGTGTCCTATGCGCCGGGCCGCACCACGCCGAGGATCGGCATCGAACCCGCCCCCGCGAGCGTGACCGTCCGGCCGGGGCGCGGGGCGTGGACCATCGTGCCGTCGCCGACGTACATCGCGACATGGCTGGCGTCGTCGAAGTAGATGATCAGGTCGCCGGGCCGCATGTCCTTGACGGCGACCTGCTTCAGCTGCCGCCACTGCTCCTGGGAGGTGCGCGGGATGGTGACACCGGCGCCGGCCCAGGCTTGGGAGGTCAGGCCGGAACAGTCGAAGGTGTCCGGGCCCTCGGCGCCCCACACGTACGGCTTGCCGATCTGCGCGGTGGCGTACCGGACGGCCTGCGTGCCTTGCGCGGTGGCCTTGCCGCTGGTGGCGTCGTCGAGTATCCCGGTGTCCAGCCACGCGGTCTGCGCCCTCTGCGCGGCCTGTTCCTGGAGCCGGGCGAGGCGTTCCTTCTCCTCTTTCTCCAGCGTGGACTCGAGCTTCTCGGCCGCCGCGATCTGCTTCTCGATCTTCTTCTGGGCGGTGGCCTTGGCCTTGCGGTTGTTCTCCAGCTTCTGCCACTGGGCGGAGGCGTCCTTGGTGTACTGCTCCAAGTCCTCCTGGGTACGGGTCATTTCGCCGAGCAGGCCCTTGGTGGCGCGCTGACCCTGGATCACCCGGCCCGCGCCGTCCAGGAAGTCGCCCGGGTCGTCGCTGAGCAGCAGTTGTGCCTCGTCGGGCAGGCCGCCGCCGCGGTACTGGGAGCGGGCCGCGGCGCCGGCGCGGTCCTTGAGATCGTCCAGCTTCTCGCGGCCCTTGACGATCTTCTTCGCCAGTTCGACCAGCTCCGCCGACTGCTTCTTCGCCTGCTCCTCGGCCGCGTTGTAGGCGTCGGTGGCGACGGCGGCGTCGTGGTACAGCTCGTCGAGCTTCTCGCGGACCGCCTCGAGATCCTCGTTGGTCGCGGGCGGTGCCGTCAGGTCGGGGGCCGTCGTAGGGGCCGTCGACGGGGCCGGGGTGGGACTCGGACTCGCGAACGCGGTGCCCGGTACCGCCAGGACGGTGACCGCGCAGACCACGGTCACGGCCGCCGCGAGCAGGCTGCGCTTGCCCGAACCCATAACGTCCCCCAAAGCTGATTTACCGTCAGTAACTTATGGTCACCCGGGGGATCGTGCCACGCCACGACGGAAAACGACAGAGGCAGTCCTTCCCCCCGCTCCCGCCCCGACATGACGATCTCCCCTTCTTTGTGACGAACGCCTCACGGGGATCGTTCCCGAGGCCGGGAGCAGTTGGAGGTGCCGGAGGTGAACGAGGCGTCTCCGGAGAGGGATTCCGCGCGAGTTCCGCACCCGCGGCGGTCTTGTGTCCGCGGCCCGGCACCTGCGGTTGGCACCCGCAGCCCCGAACCCGCTCCCCCCCCGGCCACAACCTCGTCCCTACCCGCGAGGCGCCAACGCCCCCCACGCCACGGTCACTTCCCCCTGCCGCCACCGCACCGGTCCGTCCGTCACCGGCCAGTCGGTGGTGAGGGCCCGCGCCGTGCGGATCCACCGCTGGCGGGCGCCGTAGGAGGCGTAGGGCGCGGCCGCGGCCCAGGCGCGGTCGAAGTCGCGCAGGAAGGCGTGCACCGGTTCGCCGGGCACATTGCGGTGGATCAGCGCCTTCGGGAGCCGTTCCGCCAGGTCCGAGGGCCGCTCCAGGGACCCCAGCCGGGTCGCGAAGGTGACCGTGCGAGGCCCCTCCGGGCCGAGCGCCACCCACACGTGCCGCCGCCCGATCTCGTCGCACGTCCCCTCGACGACCAGCCCGCCCCGCGACCCGCTCGCGGGGTCGGCAGGGGAGAGCCGGGCGCACAGCCGCTCCCAGACCGCGGCGACCTGGTCCTCGTCGTACTGGCGCAGCACATTGGCGGCGCGGATGAGGTGCGGCGGCCGGGTCACCGGGACCTCGAAGCCGCCGTGCCGGAAGGCGAGGCCGTCGCGTTCGTACGGCTTCGCCGCGGTGACCCGGGCCGGTTCGATCTCGACGCCCACCACGCGCGCGTGCGGGGCGACGGACCGCAGCCGGGTCAGCAGCTCGACGGCCGTCCAGGGCGCGGCGCCGTAGCCGAGGTCGACGGCCACGGGGCCGTCGGCGCGGCGCAGCTCGGCGCCGTGGACCGCGGCGATCCAGCGGTCCATGCGGCGCAGCCGGTTCGGATTGGTGGTCCCGCGCGTGACCGTGCCCACGATGGGGGTCCCCCCCGAGCGAAGCCGAGAGTGAGGGAGGGGCGGCGTGCGGGGGGACATGCCTACGAGGGTATGCGGTACCCGCCAGGGGGACCCTCGCCGGTCACGGGAGCCCCAGACGCCAGCCGTCCTCGAACGGTTGAGCGACAGACGGTAACGGCCAGGCAAAAACCGCCCCGCCTCACATCCGTACGGAATGGGAATGCCTCGTTCCCGCGTTGGACCCCCTTGGAGGGCGCCCCACACCCTCCGTCCGGCATGCCCGCAGCAAGGAGGAAACGCCACGTGAGCCAGTACGTCAGCAGGCTCGGGCGTCGCTCTTCGGCGGCACCCTCACGACTGCGACTGCACCGCCGTCCCCGGCGTGTCGCCATGCTCTCCGTGCACACCTCACCCCTCCACCAGCCCGGCACCGGCGACGCCGGCGGCATGAACGTCTACATCGTGGAGCTGGCCCAGCGCCTCGCCGCGATCAACATCGAGGTCGAGATCTTCACGCGGGCCACCACCGGCGGCCTCCCGCCCACCGTCGAGCTGGCCCCCGGCGTCCTCGTCCGGCACATCGACGCCGGCCCCTACGAGGGCCTCGCCAAGGAGGAGCTGCCCGCCCAGCTGTGCGCCTTCACGCACGGCGTGATGCAGGCCTGGGCCGGCCACCGCCCCGGCCACTACGACCTGGTCCACTCGCACTACTGGCTCTCCGGCCACGTCGGCTGGCTCGCCGCCCAGCGCTGGGGCACCCCCCTCGTGCACGCCATGCACACCATGGCCAAGGTCAAGAACGCCAACCTCGCCGACGGCGACACCCCCGAACCCGCCGCCCGCGTCATCGGCGAGATGCAGATCGTCGCCGCCGCCGACCGCCTCATCGCCAACACCGCGGAGGAGGCCGGAGAACTCGCCCGGCACTACGGCGCCGAACCCGGCAAGATCGCCGTCGTCCACCCCGGCGTCAACCTCGACCGCTTCCGCCCGGCCGACGGCCGCGCCGCCGCCCGCGCCCGCCTGGACCTCCCGCAGGACGCCCTGATCCCGCTGTTCGCCGGGCGCATCCAGCCGCTCAAGGCCCCCGACGTGCTGCTGCGCGCCGTCGCCGTCCTCCTCGACCAGCGCCCCGACCTGCGGTCGAAGATGGTCGTACCGGTCGTCGGCGGCCCCAGCGGCAGCGGCCTCGCCAAGCCGGAGGGCCTCCAGAAGCTCGCCGCGCGCCTCGGCATCTCCGACGTCGTACGGTTCCGCCCGCCCGTCGGACAGGATCAGCTCGCGGACTGGTTCCGGGCCGCGTCCGTCCTCGTCGTGCCGTCCTACAGCGAGTCGTTCGGGCTGGTCGCCATAGAGGCGCAGGCCACCGGCACACCCGTGCTCGCGGCCTCGGTCGGCGGGCTGCCGGTGGCCGTCCGTGACGGCGAGACCGGCTTCCTGGTGCAGGGCCACGAACCGGCCCGCTACGCGCGCGTGCTCGCGGAACTCGCCGACCACCCCGAGCTGCCCGCCCGCATGGGCGCGGCCGCCGCCCGGCACGCGCAGTCCTTCGGCTGGGACACCGCGGCCGCCGCCACCGCCGACGTCTACACGGCCGCCGTACAGTCCCACCGCCGTCACGTACGCTCCCAGCATGGGTGAGGCCAGCATGAGTGACGCCGACAAGACTGCCGCGCGGGTCATCGAGGACGTCCTGAAGGACGCCGAGCTGGAGTGGGAGAGCCCCGATCCCGGCAGCTACGTCGTCCAGCTCCCCGGCACCCGCAAGCTGAGGACGACCGTCTCCCTGATCGTCGGCCGCCACTCCCTGTCGCTGAACGCCTTCGTCATCCGCCACCCCGACGAGAACGAGGCGGGCGTCCACCGCTGGCTCCTGGAACGCAACCTCAAGCTGTACGGCGTGAGCTACGCCGTCGACCCCCTCGGCGACATCTACGTCACCGCCCGCCTCCCGCTCTCCACGGTCACCCCCGAGGAGACCGACCGGCTCCTCGGCCAGGTTCTGGAGGCCGCCGACGGTGCCTTCAACACCCTGCTGGAGCTGGGGTTCGCCTCCGCGATCCGCAAGGAGTACGCCTGGCGCGTCTCCCGCGGCGAGTCGACCCGCAACCTCGACGCGTTCCGCAACCTGACGCAACGACCCAGCCAGTAGACCCCTGTTGACCTGCTGTTAGCCTGCCGCGACCTGATCCCCACCGGAGAAAGAGGTCGCGCATGCGCGCAGGCAGATCCACCACCGTGGCCGTGGTCGCGGGAGCGCTCGCCCTGACGGCGTTCGCCGCACCGGCCGCGGAGGCGGCGGACACCGGCATCACGGTGTCCAACGTGGTCGTCAACGGCGGCAGGCCCATCGTCGTCGGCACCACCCAGGAAGTACGCCCCGGCGTGAGCTTCCGCGTGACCTGGCCCTCGGGCCACTCGCTCGCCACGATCGACGCGAACCCCTTCCTCCACCGCCATGACACCACCGCCGCCAAGGGCTTCGTCAGCGGCGGCATCTGGATGGGAGGCATCACCTGCGACGAGGACGGCTCGCGCGCCGCGAACTGCTCGGGCGACTTCTACATCGACCCGCCGTACCGCCTGGACTCCAACGGGGACGCCACGACCTGGAAGGTCGCCTTCAACGCGATGGTCTGGACGGCGGACGACCGCCTGAAAAGCCAGGAATACCTGACCGGCCTCGGCAGCACCCAGATCAAGCGCGCCGCGAAGGCCACCGCCAACGCCTCCCCGGAACCCGTCGTCAAGGGCAAGACGCTCACCGTCACCGGCCGGCTCACGCGCGCGGACTGGGTCAAGCACGCCTACGCCGGATACGGCGGCAAGGCGGCGAAGCTCCAGTTCCGCAAGGCGGGCACCAGCACCTACTCCACCGTCAGGACCGTCAACGCGGACTCGGCGGGCTACCTGCGGACCACGGTCACCGCGAACACCGACGGCTACTGGCGCTGGACCTTCGGCGAGACCGCCACGACCGGCGGCGCCTCGGCGGCCGGCGACTACGTCGACGTCAGGTAGCCGACGCCGCGGGGGCGGACGCGGAGCCGTAACGCCCCGGCGTCACCCCCACCAGCCTGCGGAAGTGCCGGGTGAGATGGGCCTGGTCATAGAAGCCCGCGGCCACCGCGACCTCGCCCGCCGGCAGCCCGTCGAGCAGCAGCCGGCGGGCCCGGTCCACCCGGCGGGCGGTCAGATACTGATGCGGCGCGATGCCGTACGCCCCGCTGAACGCCCGCACCAGATGCGCCGGATGCGCCTGGAGCAGTCCGGCCGCCGTGTCCAGCGTCAGCCCCTCCGCCACGCGCGCGTCGAGCAACTCCCGCAGCCGGCGCGCCAGAACGGGGTCGCGATGCGGCGGCCGTACGGCCTGACCGGGGCGCAGCAGGCCGCGCAGCCGCTCTCCGATGAACGTCAGCCGGCTGTCGGCCTCCAATTCGTCGCCGGGCCGGGACAGTGCGCCGTGCAACTGGCCCACCCGCCGCCGCAGCACCGGATCCCGCAGATCGGGCCCGTCCACGGCCGGCCCGATCAGCTCCTCGCCGAGCACGCTCGCGTCGAGATACAGCACCCGCTTGCGGAAACCGTCCGGGGTGACGGCGGAACCGTTGTGCGGCACGTGGGGCGGCAACAGCGACACGGTGTCGTGCGGGGTGCCGTGCTCATGCCGGTCGAGGTCGTACCGTACGGCCCCGTCGTCGACGATGAGCAGAGTCCACGCCTCGTGCACGTGCATCGGATAGGCGTACCCGGTGAAGTGCGCGTGGAAGACCTCCACGACACCCGGGACCTGCGGGCGCCAGGCGGAGACGGCGGCGGCCGGCTGCGGGGCCGGACGGGGAACGGCCATGCAAAGAACGTACAAGACGCCGTCGTACGCCGGACGGCAGTCTCGTGGCATGAGCACTGAACCCCTCCGCTTCGACACGAAGATCGCCGTCCTGCTGCGCGAGGACCTCGAGACCTGGCAGCGCCTGAACGTCACCGCGTTCCTGGTCAGCGGCCTGGGCACGGAGGTGCCCGAGGTGATCGGAGAGCCGTACGAGGACGCGGACGGCGTCCCCTACCTGCCGATGTTCCGCCAGCCCGTGCTGGTCTTCGAGGGCACCAAGGAGACGCTGACGGCGGCCCACGCGCGCGTGCTCTCCCGGTCCCTCCCGCGCGCGGTGTTCACCGGCGACCTCTTCACCACCGGCAACGACCGCGACAACCGCGCGGCGGTACGGGCCGTGCCGACGGACGACCTGGACCTGGTGGGGCTCGCGGTGTACGGGCTGCGGAACGCGGTGGACAAGGTGCTGAAGGGGGCGCGGATGCATCCTTGAGCGGTGCGGGTGCATCCGGGAGGGGGGAGGGGTGTGAGTGCATCCGGGAGGGGGGTGTGGGTGCATCCGGGAGCGGCGTGGGTGCGTCGGCTCAGGCGGCCGTGCCGACCTCCACGTCCGACGTGGCCGCTGCCGGGCGCTCGGTGGCGGGCTCCTCCGCGGGCAGGCCCCGCATCAGCACGGCATACCCGACGCCCGCCACCGTCCCGACGACCGCGCACAGGCCCCACAGCCACTCCGCGCCGTACCGGTCGATGACGACGCCGGACGTCAGTGGGGCGACGAGCGCGGCCACCGCCCACGACATGGAGTACATGCCCTGGTAGCGGCCGCGGCCGTGGACGGGGGAGAGGCGGACCACGAGGCCGGTCTGGGTCGGCGCGTTGACGATCTCGGCGAGGGTCCACACGCAGACCGTCAGCGCGAACACACCGACCGAACCGGCGAAGGCGGTGAGCCCGAAGCCGTACCCGGCGAGGACGGACGAGATCACCAGCAGCCGGCCCGGATCGCGGTGCTGGATGAAGCGGGTGACGGGGATCTGGAGCGCGACGATCAGGACGCCGTTGACAGCGATCGCCATGCCGTAGTCGGCCGGGGTGAAGCCGGCCGCGCCCATCGCCACCGGCAGGCCGACCGCCCCCTGCTGGAAGACGAACGCGACCAGGAAGGACAGCCCGACCACAGCCATGAACCGCCGGTCGCGCAGTACGGCCCCCAGCCCGACGGCGTCCTTCTCGGCGCCCTTGCCGTCCTTGCCGCCCAGCTCCGGCCGGGACTCGGGCACCTTGAGGAAGACGACGATCGCGCAGGCCAGCGTCATGCCGGCCTCGATCAGGAACCCGGCGAGATAGCTGAACTCGGCGATGAACCCCGCGCCCATGGAGGAGATGGCGAAGCCGAGGTTGATGGCCCAGTAGTTCAACGAGAACGCCCGGACCCGGTCCTCGGGCGGCACGATGTCGGCCATCATCGCCTGCACCGCGGGCCGGGAGGCGTTGGAGGCCATGCCGACGAGGAAGGCGACACCGGCGATGGCGAGCGGGTGGTGCACGAAGCCGAGAGCCGCCACGGACAGCGCGGTGCCGGTCTGCGCGACGAGCATCGTGGGCCGCCGCCCGAGCCGGTCGGCCATCACCCCGCCGGCGAGGGACGAGACGACCCCGCCCAGCCCGTGCAGCGCGGCCACGAGACCGGCGTAGGAGGCGGAGTAGCCGCGGTCGAGGGTCAGATACAGCGCCATGAAGGTGGCGACGAACGCGCCGAGCCGGTTCACCAGGGTGCTGGTCCACAACCACCAGAACTCGCGCGGCAGCCCGGAGACGGTCTCCCGGGCGGCACGTCGGAAGGATCTGACGGAGACGACGGACGACATGACAGATCCCCCGGATGTAAGCGGCGCAGGCGGTCCCTAGAACTTACGAGGGGGTCGGCGACGGCGACCACTCAATTAACAGATCCCGTCAACTGTCCGCCGACTGTCCGCTCCTCGGGCACCGGGCACCGGCCCCCAAAACCTTGGATTACGCTCATAGCCATGGCCGACGCACCGTACAAGCTGATCCTCCTCCGCCACGGCGAGAGCGAGTGGAACGCGAAGAACCTGTTCACCGGCTGGGTGGACGTCAACCTCAACGAGAAGGGCGAGAAGGAGGCGGTCCGCGGCGGTGAGCTGCTCAAGGACGCCGGCCTGCTGCCCGACGTGGTCCACACGTCCCTCCAGAAGCGCGCGATCCGCACCGCGCAGCTGGCCCTCGAGGCGGCCGACCGCCTCTGGATCCCGGTCCACCGCTCCTGGCGCCTGAACGAGCGGCACTACGGCGCCCTCCAGGGCAAGGACAAGGCCCAGACGCTCGCCGAGTTCGGCGAGGAGCAGTTCATGCTCTGGCGCCGCTCGTACGACACCCCGCCGCCGCCGCTCGCCCGCGACGCCGAGTACTCGCAGTTCGACGACGCGCGTTACGCGACCCTGCCGCCCGAGCTGCGCCCCCAGACGGAGTGCCTCAAGGACGTCGTCGTCCGCATGCTCCCCTACTGGTTCGACGCCATCGTCCCCGACCTCCTCACCGGCCGCACGGTCCTGGTCGCCGCCCACGGCAACTCGCTCCGCGCCCTGGTCAAGCACCTCGACGGCATCTCCGACGCCGACATCGCGGGCCTGAACATCCCCACGGGCATCCCCCTGTCCTACGAACTGGACACCGACTTCAAGCCGCTCACCCCCGGCGGCACCTACCTCGACCCGGCCGCGGCAGCGGCAGCGATCGAGGCGGTCAAGAACCAGGGCAAGAAGAAGTAGGTTCCGTGATCATGCCCCCGACCTGCACTTATGGTGCAGATCGGGGGCATTCTCACGGCCTGGGCCCACCATGGGCCCTCAGCGCCCCGGATCCTGCGGTGGCCGAAGTGCCAGGGCGAGCGCCTTTCTGGCACGGTCCCGGCTGCTCGGCATGAGGTGCGCGTACACCTTCAACGTCAGCCCCGGATCGGAGTGTCCCAGGTACTCGCTCACGGCCTTGATGCTCTCGCCCGCGTCCAGCAGAACCGACGCGTAGAAGTGCCTCAGGGCGTGCATCCCGTGCTCCCGTGCGGCAGCGTGTTCCCGGCTCTTGGCCTTCGGGATGATGCCGACGGCCGCGAGCGAGGGCTTCCAGTGGTCTTCGTTCAGCGACGTACGCCAGACGTGTCCACCATTGGGGCCGCTGAAGATCAGGCGCTTAGTCACCGGCTGGCCGTTCGCCCGCATCCACGGCAACGTGATCTCGACAGGCGGGAAGCGCTCGATGTGCTTCTTGAGCGCTTCCGCCACAGGATCGGGCAGAGGAACGTCACGGAGCTTGCCGCCTTTCGGGGGCGCGAACACGGCCTTACTCAGGCTGAGCTTGAGCTGCTGCACCACGTGCAGGGTGCCGCTGTCGAAGTCCACCTCATCGACACACAGCCCAAGGATCTCGCCTTGACGTAGGCCGCAGCCGGCGCCCACGTCCACCATGGGCCGGAAGCGTTCGACCATGGCGGCCCGCATGGCGAAGACGCGTTCCGGCTGCCACGGGACGACACGGCGCGTGCCCATTTCGGGGAGTGTCACCGTGCGCGAGTTGCACGGATTCCGGCGAAGGTAGCCGTCCTCAACGGCCGCAGAGAGCACGGCCCGGACGTTGGAGAAGATCACGCGGGCGTACGCGCCAGACATGCCGGACGCTTCCAGTTGCGTCACGAACTCACGGATGTGGCTGGGCTGGAACGACCCCAGGGGACGCGACCCGATGCGCGGGAAGGCGTGCAGCTTGAGCTGCGACTGCATCGACGCGCGGGTGTTCGGGTCCCCGCTCTGGCTCGCGAGCCAGCCTTCGGCGAACTCCTGAAACGACGTTCGGGACGCGTTCGGGTCGATGTAGTCGCCGCGTGCCACGTCCGCCGTGATTTTGCTCAGCCACTGCTCGGCGAGGCGCTTCTGTCCGTCGGGGAAGGACTTGCCCTTGCGCTTGCCGTCGGGCGCGAAGTAGCGGGCCCGGTAGCGCATGCCGGTCCCGTAGCGCTCGGTCTTGACGCGGACGGTCTTGCCGTCGGTGTTGGTCTCGGTCTTGAACCAGCGGTCTTGGATGCTGCCTGCCATATTCGGCGGAGTCCTCTCGCGGCATGGAACAGGGCCGACCGCGCGGCCGGCCCTGCATGTGTGTGAGATGTGTCAGACCGCCACGCGGTCGGTGTTCTTGCGCTCTGCGACGTGAGCGAGCACGTCGGCGGGGTCGTAGCGGATGTACTTGCCGATGCGGAATCCGGGCGGTCCCATGCGCTTCCGGCGCCACTGGTAGACCGTCTCTTTGGGCACTTTGAAGATCACGGCGATGTCGTCGGCCGTGAGGTAGCGGTCCGGCAACCCGCCGCGGAGGGTGGCGCGCGGGTCCGGCTGTTCACGTGCGGTGCTCATGGCATGTCCTCCGTGCGCGGGCGAG
This sequence comes from Streptomyces sp. NPDC058335, assembly GCF_042723915.1. Lineage (NCBI taxonomy): Bacteria > Bacillati > Actinomycetota > Actinomycetes > Kitasatosporales > Streptomycetaceae > Streptomyces > Streptomyces sp. NPDC058335. The sequence goes on from NZ_JBHXHX010000002.1 coordinate 88,338, forward strand.
GATCCTGTTTCGGGGGCGTGCCTGTCCGAGGTGCGGATTTCTGCGTCATTGCGTCATCAGCGTCATTCAGGCGTCTGACCTGCACTTTTGTGTGACGTAGCGGCTCGGGGGTGCGTCATCGCAGCGTCATGGGCTGCGTCATCGGATGACGCAGATGACGCTGGATGACGCAGAGTCGGCCGTCTGCGTCATGCCTGTCTCCGCAGGTGGGGGGCCATTTTCCGGCTTGCATGACGCAGATGACGCAGCGTTTCCCTCTTAGGACAAAAGAGGGGGTGTCTGTTGTGGTCGGCGCCCTTCCAGCGTGAAGAAGGAGCCGCTGCGCGGCGCGACCTGGAGGCGGCGTTCCGCCGAACAGCAAGAGGAGCACGCCCTGCCCCGTGTGCTCCTCTTGCTTGTCCGGGTGAGCGGCGCGGGTCAGTGCATCCGCTGCTGCTGGTGCGGGGGCAGGGCCAGGGCGACGGTGCGGGTCATTTCGAGGTAGCGGCCCGCCTTGGTGCGGCCCGAGTCGATGAGGACACCACGTGCGGCCAGGGTCGGTTGGAGGCGCTTGAGCCGGTCGGAGAGGACCTTCCCGGTGGTCGGCCACCCCTTGGGCAGGGGACGGCAGTCCTCGCCCGCGTAGAGGTGGCTGAGGCAGTGCAGCCACTCGGTAGATGTCATCCGCTGCGCCGTGCCCGGCTCGATGGTCTCGCCATGCCGAAGAACGGTCTGCGCGAGGAGGTCACCCTCGATCACGTCGTCGTTCAGGTCGTCCAGACTGGCCCGGTACGCGGCGAGAGCCCCCAGGCCGGTTGCCGCGTCAAGCTGCGCACACAGGTGGGCGAAGTCGGCCATGCGCAGATCGGTGGGCGTCTCCGCCTCCGCCGCGCGGACCTTGACCGTCAGATCCAGGAGCGAGCCGAGAACGACGGGCAGCACCTCCGCAAACTCCGCCCACAGTTCCGCCTCGGTGCGCCGGACGCGGGGCCGCTCCAACCGCAGCGGCAGGAGCCGTTCGGCGAGGTCGGGCCGGATGACGCCGACGTCGATGCCGGTCAGGAGCAGGGGCCGGCGGTAGCCGACGCGGAACACGTCCCCGTCGGTGAACAGGGCACGCTTGACGCTCTCGGCACCGGTGACGATGCAGCACATCGCGTCCGACAGGTCCGGCGTCATGTGGGAGAGGTTGTCCAGGGCGGTGACCCAGCCGGCCGCCACCGCCGCGATCAGGTTCTCCTCATCCTTCGGCGCCCGACGCAGGTCACCGCTCATCCCCTCGATGATCCGCACGAGCATCCGGCCACCGGTGGACTTGCCCGCACCCTGCGGCCCCGTGAGAAACGGCGCAGGCACGGGAACGGACGGTCCGAGACAGCCGATCAGCCACGCGATGGCCAGACACTCGGTCTCCGCGTTGGCGAAGTTACACAGCCGCATCAGCAGATCGATGCCCTTGCCGTCGGTGTCCTTGACGGGCAGCGGCAGTTCCCCGGTGAGCTGGGTGCGCCGCCAGCACACCTCGCGCGGGTCGGGGATAGCGATGTCCCAGCCGGTGGGGTGGATACGGACGGACTGCCCGTCATCGCGGCCCAGGTCCAGCCACGTCGCCCCGTCGAATCCGGGGGCCACGCGGATGTTCACGGGCTGCACGTCCTCCGACAGTGCAAGGGCTTCGATCAAGTCCAGTGCCTCCTTGAGAGCGGTCCCGTTGAACACGCCGATCCCGTCCTTGAACAGGCCGACCATGAGTTCTTGGCGGTGGCTGCCGGTGGTGCCCTGGGAGCGGATCGGGCGGGCGACGGGGTGGCCGTTCTTCTGCGCGTAGACGGTTCCGTCGGCGGTGCGGAAGTAGCGGAAGTGCGTTTGCGCGTAGTCGGTGATGACCTCGCGGGCGGGGTTCTTCTCGTCGTCGGCCATGGTCACAGTCCCAACTGGGTGCGGGCGTTGGTCCACGCGTCGGCGCAGTGCCGGGGCGACTCGCCCTTGGCCTGCGCGGCGGTGAACAGCCGCGCGGTGTGCGCCTCGGTCAGGCACCCGCACCGGCCGTGTGTGGACAGCACCGCGAGGAACGTGCGGTAGACGGTGGCGTGCACCGCACTGGATGCCTCGGTGATGCGCTGTTCCGCCATGGCGATGCCACGGTCCAGGTACGTGCGCGTGCGGTGGGGGCACACGCCGTTAGCAGCCCGTGCGGGCACGGTGATGACCTGCGGCGCCGGCCGGACCATGGGGGGCTTCTTCACGGTCAGCGCGCGCACGACGTCCGGCAGGGCCCTGATGGTGCCGGTTCCGGGGCCGAGCCAGCGGGCGTACTGCATGGACGACTTGACGTCGACGCCGGGCCGTACGGCGTTGGCGGACTGCATGACGCCCTGGTAGAGCCAGTGCTCACCACGAGTGGTGCGCACGATGCGGGTGGCGGGCAGGCACGCACGAGCCCACCGGATGGCTTCCGCACTGTCGAGGTCTACGACGGTGAGCCCGGCGCCGCCGGGGTGGTAGGCCACGGCCGCCGCCTCGCGCCAGGCCCGTACCCAGGACGGCGAGTCGATGACGTGGGGGTCGGTGGTGGCGGCGGCCCAGCCGTGGCAGGGCGCCGGGCAGGTGCAGGGCCCGGGGTTCTTCATGTTCGGCCGGCCACCGCACGCATTCTGTGCGCATGCCGGGCAGTTCCCGAAGGGCACCTTCCCCTTGCGCAGCGGCAGCGGAGGCAGACCGTTGGCCGCGAGTCGCAGGGCGATGCGCAGGTGCTCGCTCATGCCGCCACCTCCAGCGCGACCTGGGCGAGGAAGGCGCGGCCGATGTGCTCGGTGTAGGCGGGCGGGATGGCCTCGGTGAGTTCCTCGCGCACATCCGTCCACGTGATGCCCATCGCGGCCTGTAGCTCCGGGACGGTCGGCTTGCCGGTGAGGTCTTTACGGATCTCCGCGCGGCCGTTGGGCTGCTCGATCACGTACGGCAGGCCGGTCTGTTCGAGCAGGTCGCGGGTGGGCGCGACCAGGTCGACGTGGGAGTGGCCCCATCCCTGCGAGGCGTTCGTGCCTACGGTCAGCGCGCATCCGTGCTGGCAGGGCGGGGAGGCGTGGGCGAACGTGTACCGGCGGATCTCGCCCGTGGTGATCAGGTGGGCGAGGTAGGCGAGCGCGTCGCCCCGGTGGTACGGGAACGGGTAGTTGGGCCGGCTGGCGATGTCGCAGCCGTGGACGGTGAAGCCGGCGCGGGCGTAGCCCATGGCGGCGCCGCTGGCGCAGGAGAACAGGTCCAGGAGTAACGGCCGCTCGCCGTCTCGCCGGATGTCGGTGGGTTGGGTCATGCTGGAGACCTCCACAGGTCATTGCGTGACAGGTGGACAAGGGCGGCCCCGCGACTTTGGCGAGATGGGGGGCCGCCCTTGGCGTAGCTACTGGTGGCCGGTGGCCCGGCGGGCGTACTGCTGGCGGACGTAGGTGCGCGGGTCGCAGATGATGCTGGGCTGGTCGAGGTCGAGCAGGTGCAGGGCTGCTGCTTCGGCGGTCTCGGCGTCGCTGTTGAGGGTGTCCGGCTCGTGCAGGAGCGCGATGCGGTCGAGCAGGGCGGCCTTGCGCAGGTAGAACTCGCGTCCCAGCTCGGTGAAGCACTCGGCGGTGGCGAGGAAGCGGGCCGTCCAGCCGATCTCGCTGTTGATGCTGGGGGCGTCGGCGTAGGCCTGCTCGGGGGTGGGCCAGGCCTGCGGGGCGGGCCGGTGGCCGTCGGTGAGCAGACGCCGGGCGACGGCGGCGGCCACGGCGGCGATGTTGCGGGGGTCGTCGACGACCAGGCCCACGGTGGGCTCGATGGTGCACTGCTCGAACACGGCCGTGGCGATGGCTTCCATGAGCGGCTCACCGTCCGTCCAGCCGTTCGGGTTGCTGCCCTCGGGGGCGTTGATGATCACGTGGTCGGTCACGGTGGTCCTTTCCGGGCCTAGAAGAGGGGTTCGTCGCTGTAGCCGTTGGGGCCCCACGGGTCACGGCCGTCGTGGCGGCGGCGCAGCCACCGGGGCCGGCGCGGGAGCGGCAGCAGGGTCACGGACCGTGCCGTCCAGCAGTCGCAGAACTCCCAGTGGGATCCGGCGTACTCGCCGGTGTCGTAGTCGCCGTAGTCGTAGGAGTGACCTCCCTCTCCCGCACAGTGCGGGCAGTCGGGGCGGGGGGTGTCGGTCAGGACCAGGGCACGGCGGGGGCAGCCCGCCAAAGCGAGGCGGAACCTGAGCATCGGTGTGAATCTCCCTTGTCAGCCGTAGAACTTGTTGCGCTTGAGGACGGCCTTGCGGATGTTGACCGTGGTCCCGGCGCCGTGGCGGTTGCTGCTGAGCACCTGCACGGCGATCCATCCGCCGAAGATGACGGCGGCCAGGGTGATGAGCTGGGTGATCAGCGCGGCCAGTGCGGTGATGAAGGTGGTGAGCATGAGCAGTCCGCCGCAGACGGCGAGGAACCCGACGCCTGCGAGGGCGACGTTCACCGCCGTGCGGGAGACGGCCGGCTTGGCGGCGAGCGGGGCCGGGTGCGCGTGCTCGATGGCGTAGCCGGTGACCACACGGCCGTCGGGCAGGATCACGCTCGCCACGGCCGGCACGGTGTGCGGCTGGGCGGGAACGAGGGGTGCCGGGTACGGCGCGGTGGGGGTGAGGGGGGTGGGGTGGTGGACTTCCACGGCCCGTAAGGCGGGTGGGTTGTGGGTGTGGTCGGGGTACATGTGGAATCCCTTCCGGTGCTTGGCGGGGGAGGCAGGGGCACCCCCTTCGGGGTGCCGTGTGGAGGGGGTTTCGGGGGTCTGAGCAGGGAGGCTCCCCGCTTCCCCGAAACGGTGTTTTCCCTGATCAACGTGGGGGATGCGGTCCGGGGAGGGGGTTGGGGAGTTCTCCCCGCCTCCCCGGTCCGGGAGGGTGTTCCTCCCCGCTACTCGGCGGTGGAAGCGGAACCGTTGGCGTCGCGGTGGGCGAGCGCCCGCAGGACGTGATCGCGGTGGAGGACCATGACCCCGTGGGACTTCTTCGGTTCCTCGCCGTGCTTCTCCAATAGGGCCTTGAGGCGGTCGTTGGTCCACTGGTCGCCGTAGACGTTCGGGGCCAGGGCGTGCAGCCGCTTGAGGACCTCGTTGGTCCGCAGCCGCGGCGCGTCGCCGATGACGGAAGCGACGTCGGCGAGCGCGTCGCGCTCCTCGCCCTGGTCGACCAGTCGCAGGGTGGTGACGCCGTCGCGCAGGGCCTTGGCCCGGTCGGCGATCTCGGCGGCCGGTTCGTCGTCGATGAAGTGGGTGCGCACCGTGATGGACGCCTGCCCGGCCGGGATCGTGATGCCGTCGGAGGCGACCACGAGGGTGCCCTTGTCCAGCCCTTGGCGCAGCAGGTGCGGGGCGGCGCCGGCGTTGACGGCCTTGGCACCGAGCGCCATGACGGCCTGGGACTCGGTGCCCACCACGAGGGAGGCGCGGGTGTGGGCGCCCTCGCGGACCAGCTTGGGAAGGTTCTGGTCGGTGGGGTCCTGCGTGCCCTGCCACATCAGCACGTCGACCGCACGGCCCTGGTTGTGGATCTCACGGACGCCCATGAAGTAGCGGGACGTTGCCTTGGAGCCGCCGTAGGGACGGCCGTCCTCGCCCTTGGCCGGGCACATGAACGCCTTCTGTGCCTCATCCACCGTCACGATCAGCGGCTCGAACACGATGGACGGGTCCTTGCGGCGTGCCTCGATCCGCCGGTTCATCTCCTCCACCGCGTTCTCAACCATCTCGGTCGCCTGGATGCAGTGGTTGTCCGAGGGGCCCTCGATCAGTACCTGTGCGATGCCCTCGAACATGGCCCAGTCGCCGATGCCCTTGAGGTCGGCGATCCAGAACTGCACGGAGCGGTCCAACGCGAGCCACAGGGCGAGGGCGCGCAGGGCGGCGGTCTTGCCCTGGTTGGACAGGCCGGTGACCAGCAGGTGGCGTTGGTACAGGCTGATCGCGGCGGTGTCGCCGCGCAGGTCCTGACCCCACGGGGCCTTGCCGGTCTTGTAGTTCGCGGTCATCGTCTCGTCCGTGACCAGCGGGGACGGGCCGATCGGCTCGTCCAGCGCGCCGGAATCGGCGATCCACAGCCGCACCGTGCGGGCAGCCTCCGGGATGGTGATGAACACCTCGTGCTCATGCCGGGTGAGGTTCTCAGCGAGCCTGCGCCGCTTGGCCTGCACCTCGTTCGTCGCCACCCCCGAGGGCAGGGTCACGTCGACCTCCACGCCGCATCCGGCGATCCGGATCGGACCGAGCATCGAGGCGCCGGCGTCACCCATCTCCTTGATGGCGTTGCGCAGCGCGGGCACTCCGAGATCGCGCAGGGCCTTGACCACGATCGACGGCGTGATGGGCTCGCCCTCGCTGTTGCGGACGTTGGCGGGCAGGGCCCAGGCGGGTGCGGCATGCTGCTTGCTGCCGACGGCCCACAGGGCGAGCAGGGCGAGGAACGGGCCCAGGGAGATGGCCGGTCCCCACAGGATCTGAACGATCCGGATCAGCGTCGCGATGAAGTCGATGGTCGCGGACAGCGGCGTGACCACGTCCCGGACCTCGCCCGAGTTGATCGCCATGACGACTCCGAGGGCGACCAGCAGACCGACGCTCATACCGGCACCGACCCCGACGCCCTTGGCGGCATCCACGGGTGAGTGGAGCAGGTCCATGCGGCGGTGGTGGCGGGCCGCGCGGAAGCGCGTCAGTCGCTCCTCCCACTCCTCGGCCGCTTCCAGGTTCCCCGCGGCTTCCGCCGCGCGGATCATGCGCTCGTAGCGGGAGCCGGTCTTGCCGTCCCAGGTGCGGCGGGCCACGATCCGCCCGCCGTTGAACGTGTACGACGCGTGCCGGGCAACCGCCCTACCCGTCGCCCTGGTCGTCTCGTGCGTGACAGCGGTCTTCACCGCGCGGCCTGAGCGCACCCACAGGGGAACGGGCCGGGCCGGCGGGGCGTCGGGCACAACGGTGAGCACCGTGGGCGCCGTACCGGGGGCCGGCGGGTCGGTGGGCTTGTGGAGGTGAACGACGTTCTCAGACATGCTGGAACTGCTCCTGACTGCCCCCTCTTGAGGGGCGGGAGATGTGGGAGTGCAGGTGCCGGGGTGGCCGGGTCCGTGGAAAGAGCGGCCACCCCGGCGCACGGGGGTGGGCTGGTCAGAACCAGCCGGACTTCTTCTTGGCGGCCTTGGCGCGGGCGGCCTCGGTGATGAGCCGCTGCCGCTCGCCGTGCAGCGCGGCCAGTTCGGCGTTCAGCCGCATCTCGGCGGCCGTGCCGGTGGTGTCCATGCGCTGTTCGGCACGGCCCGCGCTGCGGCCACGGGTGATCTGGTAGGCGCCGCCGGCCAGGGCGCGGGCCATGGCCCGGCGCTCGCTGCCGTTCAGCGGCCACCACTCGCCCCGCCGGACCGCTTCCAGCTTCTTCGTAGCCTTCTCGATCTCGCGGTCCAGACGGCGGATGTCGGCGTTGCCCATCAGGTGTTCCCTTCTCAGGCGTGCGGGTCGGGGTAGGCGCAGGGCACGCACATGCCGAGCGAGGTGGGGATGACGTATCCGGCGTCACGCCGGCAGGCGGGGCAGATGCGGCGGGCGGCGTTGGCCTTGGCCAGGGCCGCCCACCGGCCGGGGGTCATGGGCCGGACCGGCTTGGCCAGGTCGACCCGGTAGAGGTAGGCGATCAGCGGGCCCCGGCGACGGCGGGGCCGTTCGAGTTGAGCCGCAACGTCCTGGCCGCCGGGGCGCAGGTTGCGGGCCCTCAGCTGTCGGCGGGTGGCGTAGCCGTCCGGGGCGAGGCGCCACCGGTAGACCGGGAGCGTGGCCATCAGGCGACGCGCTTCCACGCCGACCGCAGCCGGACCTCGGAGGCGGAGTGGCCGGCCGCGCGGAAGCGGACGGCCATCTCGCGATACGACAGGGCCGGGGTCTGGCTCTGCCGGATCTCGTCGACCAGCGCGTCCAGTTCCGCATCCGTGAGCGCGGGCCCCGCGTCCAGCGCGGGAACGGCCTCGGTGGGACCCCAGACGGGCAGGTCCCAGCGGGATGTGACGCCGGGCGTGACACGGGCCGTCACACTGGTCAGCGCCCTGCCGGTGTCCTCCCCGGCACGGGCCCTCTCCAGCGTCGACCACGCCCCGGCGAGGGTCTCGGCCGTCCTGGCTTGGACGCGTGCGACGCGGGCACCGGCCTGCGTCACGGCCGTCAGCCGCGTCTCCTCGGTGGCCGCTTCCGCCCGCAGCCGGGCGCGGGCCACGGCCGCCTCGTCGCGCGCTTCCTGCTGGATGCCTCGGATCGCTCCGAGGGCGGAGGGGGTGAGCGCGGTGCGCTCCCACATGCCGTGCACCAGCCACAGCGCTTTGGCCGCGATGGGCAGCCACGCGACGGCCAGCCACGCGCCGGCCGAGTGGTCGGCGGTGAGCGCGTGGGCGACCAGGACGCCGGCCGCGAGCAGGCCGAAGGACCAGCCGACGGCGGTGACGGCGTTGCTGTGGTCGCCCTGCGCGGCCAGACGCCGTTCGTAGGCGAGGGTGGCCAGCCATCCGCCGTCGATCCCGAGACCGACGACCAGGGCGACCGGCCACGGCACTGCCGTGCCCAGCCACATCATGACCACGGCCAGCGTGAGGACCATGGACACCGCCGTCATCGCCACGGCGGGCAGCACGGTCTTGGCGTTCACGCCGCACCGCCCGCCGCGCCGGTGGTGCGGTTGACCAGGTCCCGCCGCGCGGCCAGCACCCGGTTACGGGCCCGCCGGATCCGGCGGGCGTCGAGGTCGGTCGGCGTGCGGTCCAGCGTGATGATCTGCGCGTCCAGCAGGTCGACCTCCGCCAGGATCAGCGGGGACTCCTGCTCGATCGCGTCCAGCTCAGCGGCTGTCGGTTCCATGAAGTCGGCGAACGCGGTAACAGCGTCCTGAACAGTAACGATGTGGTTCATGGGTCGTGGTCTCCCTAGCAGGTGAAACGGCCCGAACAGAGCCCCCGGAGTGGCTGCTCCGGGGGCTCGCGCCGTCTATCGGGTGTAGGTGGGGGCAGGCAGGTATGCCTAGCTCTGGGTGATCGTGATGTTGCCGATCGGCTCGTATCCCCTGCTGCGCAAGCTGCGCTCGACCGCTTTCTCGGCGGCTTGCGGCGAGGATGCGCTCAACGTGCCGGTCGCGCTCGTGATCTCCCCAGGGGTCAGGGTGTCGGCGAGTTCTTCGGCGGTGAAGCTGTACTTCGGCACGAGGTTCTCCCCCTCGGTTTCGGATCCGGCCCGTTCCGGCTCCCCTCCGCTGCACGTGCGAGACGTGCAGCGGAGGCAACCGGCCGCCGCAGCGAGCACGGCGAAAAGTTGAGAACTTGAGGCGCGGCAGGTGCCGCGCAATGTTCTGCGGATGTCAGATCACGCGATGCCAGCACCGCCCCGAGGGGCGGAACCGGGCAGGTCACCCGGCCCGACATGGGCGGTCGGGATGGTGACCCGCACCCATCGACCACCCGTGTTCAGGTGGCTGGGTCGGCACTCTGTTGAGTTCTCAAGCAAACGGACGCTGCCTTCGTACTCGCCCCCTTGCGGGGACTTTCCTCCGGGCGCTGTATGGCAATGCTGTACGTGACACCCCGTCTGGCTTGTCTGGAGGAGTGCCTTGGCAGAAGACTGCCCGAGCCGGACTTGGAGAGTCAAGCCCCCTGGTCTAACTTGTACGGAGGAGTCGGAGCAGAGGGGAAGTCTTGCCAGTGCGACGCGGTATGACGAAGGCTCAGGAAATTGCCTATGACCTGCGCGAACAGATCCTGTCTGGGGCGCTGAGCGGGGGGCAGGCGCTCCCAAGCGAGTCCAAGATGATGAGCCAGTACGGCTACAGCCGCGAAACCATCCGCTCCGGTGTCCGCCTCCTGATCGAGGAAGGACTAGTCGTCACGGGGCAGGGACAAGGGAAGTACGTCCGTGAGGACTACGCCCCCGTCGTGTGGAACTGGACGACGCTGGAGAGTCGGAGTCGCCATGCCAACGCGGTCGAAGGACGAACCGCCGGCGACCAGTGGGCGAGCGTGATTCAGGAAAACGGGAACGCCCCCCGCCAAGACATCACGGTGTCGATCGTCGAGCCCCCATCTCACGTCCGCGAGCGACTCGAACTCCCGGCAGACGGTTTGGCCGTGGCACGTAAGCGCGTTCGGTACATAGACAACCGGCCGTACGCGCTCGCCGACTCGTACTTCCCTCAGGAACTCGTGAGCGGCACGCCTTTGATGGAGCCCCGAGACGTCTCCGCACCGGGCGGCATCTTGGCCTCGGTGGGACTCGTCCAAGCCAAGTACGTGGATGAAATCTCAGTGCGCATGCCGACCCGCCCGGAGGCTGAACTGCTTGCTCTACCTGCGGCAACACCCATCGCAGAGCACACCCGAACGGGCTATGACGCGGACGATCGGCCCCTCCGCTGCATGGTCACCATCCTCCCCGGAGATAGGCACAGAATCCTCTATGAAGTCAGCACGGACTGAGTACCTCCGCCCCGCAGCGGCGGAGGATGTACCCGCCCTCTTGGCCTTGCGAGCAGAGGCGGAGGGGTGGTTGCGCGCCAAAGGCACGGACCAGTGGAGCGACCCTGAGACCGGCGAAAGAGCCATCACCAAATGGCGCGCGAGCATAGATGAGGGACGTGCATGGGTCGTCGTCGGTGAGCGGGACAAGGTGCTTGCGACTGTCAGTCGCGGCCCCGTCGACCGTGACTTCTGGAAGGACGACGACCGCCCAGAGTTGGCTCTGTACCTGTACAAGCTGATGGTGGCGCGCGAAGCGTCCGGCCGGCACCTCGGCGCACGGATCATTGATTGGATGTCCCGCCTCGCAGCGATGGAAGGCCGGAGCTGGGTGCGTATCGACACGTGGCGCACGAACACGGGCCTGCACGCTTACTACGAACGTTTGGGCTTCAAGTACGTACGCACAGAGGCGCCGTCCCACAGGCGTTCTGGCTGGCTTGCGCAGCGTCCAGCGGGTGAGGTCGCTCTGCCGCATGACCTCCTGCCCATTGGCTCTCATGGCGAGCACGGAGGCGCGAGTACGCTTCTCGAACTGCCGCATCAAACGGCTGAAGCGCGGAACAGCGGTGGCCTTGACCATAAAAGGGGGATGACTCCCTGACATCCCGACATCAACACGGGCGCGGCGGGGGCTGCTCCTCTTCGTGGGTAAGGATCCGGGGAGACACTGCCGGGCCCTTTCTTGACCCTCTGAAGGCGAGCGACGACGACAGGCAACGACCATAACGACGGTGCCACCGCAGGTCGTTGGGGTGTGCCTATCTCTAACCAGGGGCGAAAACGGGCCCGCCAGCCCCATGGCGGCCCTTGCCGCTGAGTATTGTCTGGGCGGTCATATGGCTGACCCGCCTCAGGGGTGTTGTTGTCCGATACCGTTTCTTGGTTTCTTGGCGGTTTCCGTCTCGCAGAACTGGATGCGTTCCTCCAGCTCGGGCGCATCGGCAAGTCGAGTGGGCAAAGTAGTTGTTGATCGTAGATCCGCGCCCAGCAGCGTTTGAATCGTACAATCTTGGGCCTCCCCAAGATGAGCCCGATCGAGCTTGGTCTCGATGAAGTAGGTGTTTGTCAACTTTGCCCCGTGTAGGCTTGCTCCGGTCATATCTGCTCGGCTGAGGTCTGCGGAGGACAAATCGGCTCCCTGCATTGCAGCCCGAATTAGGGTGGCACCGTACATCTGCGCATGTGACAGGTTGGCCTGGGAAAGGTCAGCCCCGCTCAGATCAGCCCTCGCCATTAGAGCTCCGTTCATTTGCGCCCCTACAAGATACGCGTCACTAAGCTGCGCGCCCTCCAACTCGGCTCCCGCCAAGTTCGCCTCCAACAGGTAGGCGCCGGACAAGTCGGTCTCTCTGAGGTCGAAGGCGGCAAAATTGGCTTTGAATAGGTGTGCGTTGACAAGGTGCACGCTGCGCAGATCAATCTCGAATGACTCCTTCCTTATTGGTCGCCTACCTAGAACCGTGAGGGCCGCTTGGACCTCCTCGCCCAGAGGTCCGCGCTGAAATCGGGCCGACATTCCCACGAGACTCGGCAAGGGTTGGCTGGCGTGCTGCCGGATAAAGCCAGCAAGAACCTGCACCACCAAAGCGTGATCCTTTGCCGAATCGCGCATAATGCGTTCCAATGCAAAGACCCCACCTAGTCGTTGGGTAACGTTCTCCGAACCCAATAGCTTGATGGCTTCCACGTAGCGATCGGTTACCTGGCCCTCACGGGTCAACTCCGCCTGTTCGCGATCCTTGTCCTGGGTGTGCTGAAATAGGGCCTCGGTCTGCTTATGGCCCTTGTGTGTGTAGCGCAGGCCAAATGCAGCCAGGGCTCCGGCACCAACGGCCACCAGCATGGTTCGGAAGCCGGTGATGACCACACCGTCGGCTGGCTGAAGGTTCTTAGTGCGGAGGTGGGCGCCGTCAATCCACCAGGGGCCGCGCCACAGCAACAGGACGTAGCCGATAGCCACCAAGGTGAGCAAGCTGGTAAGCGCGATCGGTTTCAACTTCTGCTTCATGGCAGGAGCTTGGCCCATTTCAGGCAAAAGCAACCGCGAACAGTTGATTTCAGAGGAGAAGTTGAGGTTGTGGGCTCGCCTGCGTGTCACCGGTGGAGCGAGGGTCACGTCGTGCTGGTCCTGCTTGCGAGCCGCTACTTGGTGAGCAGTCAAAGCCCAGGCAGGGCAGAACAATCCCCTGCCGGGCCCTCACTGGGCCCTCACTGGGCCCTCCGAGGATGACCGAGGACGACAGATGACGACAGATGACGACCCCCCGACCGCAGGTCAGTTGGGGTATGCGGCCCGCTGACCAGGGCCGAAAAACGGGCCCCTCAGACCCAGGGCAAGAAGAAGTAACGCGACACCGGTAAGCCCCCGACCTGCTGTTTCTTGGCAGGGCGGGGGCTTTTTAATGGGGCTGGGCCGTCTCTGGGCCGTCAGGTGGGGCGGCGCCAGCGACGGACCCGGATGTCGAGGACGATCAGCAGCGCCACGGGGACGGCGATCTCGGCGGGCGTGTCGGCCCAGAGGGCGAGCGCGCCGCCGGCTGTGCCGATGAGCGCCATCGGCAAGTCGCGGGGACAGATGTCGACACTGACACCTGCGCGTGGGACCATATTGCCTCCTTCTGTGGTCGGTTCCTGGTTACGGCTTCCGAACGCGGAATTGGAAACGAATGCCGCCCCTGTCCGGGCGGCATTCTCATGCGCTGGAACTCTCCCATAGCAGCCACCCGTCCCACAAACGTGCAGCTGGAATGCGGGTGCCGTCCCTGTTCCGTAGACAGTTCGTCTACGGAACTGGGACAGTGAGGCTTTCCGGGGGCTTCATGGCTCTCTCTAGTTTCCGCAAGTTTCCGCTAGCTTCCGGCATCTTCTCTGTGCCCCCTGCCGCTCGTTGGGGCTCCCTGGAGTGATCTGAGAGTCCCTGACGTTACCTCAAGTGTTCTGACATCCATGAGGCGTTCCTCGGCAGCCGGATATTCCATGGATGGAACGAATCGTTCCATCCGGTGAACGACGGGAAGTCTCCCTCGTGAGGGAGACTTCCCGTCACTGATTGCACGCTTTCCGCTAGCCAGCTAGCTTTCTTGCTAGCCAGAAAGATTCCCTCCCGAGGGAGAAAGGAAGCGTTGAGGCTCTCTTCTAGAGCTTCCAGGGGGTATGGCCCAGATCTACGCATCGAATTCTTCGTATGCCTGAGCGATTGCCTTTCGCGTACGTTCCTGGCTGGAGGGCATGAGGTGCGCGTACACCCGGAGCGTCAGGCCAGGGTCGGAGTGGCCGAGGTACTCCGCGAGAGCCTTGATGTTCTCCCCGGCGTCCAGGAGCACCGAGGCATAGAAGTGCCGGAGCGCGTGCATGCCGTTCTCGCGGGACTCGGCGTACGGCTCGCCCGGCTTCCGCTCGGGGATCACCCCGGCCGAAGCCAGTGCCCGCTTCCACGCCTCCTCGTTGAGCGACGTCCGCCAGACATGACCTCCGCGTGGCCCGGTGAAGATCAGCCGCTTGGTCACTGGAGGCCCGTCCGCCACCTTCCACGGCAAGGTGATGTCGACCGGCGGGAACCGCTTCATATGGGCCCGCAGGGCATCAGCGACCGGCCCAGGAAGCGGCACGTCCCGGAGCTTGCCACCCTTGGGCGGGGCAAAGACGGCCTTGCTTCGGCTCAGCTTGAGCTGCTGGACCACATGCAACGTGTCCGACTCGAAGTCGATCGCGTCGACGGCCACGCCGAGGATCTCGCCCTGGCGCAGACCGCAGCCGCCGCCCAGGTCGACCATGGCCCGGAACCGCTCGGGCATGCCGGCCTGGACAGCGAAGACCCGTTCCGGTGTCCAGGGAGTGACGCGCCTGTCGTCCACGACCGGTGGCCGGACGGAGCGAGCCGCACACGGATTCCGGGGAAGGTGTCCGTCGTCCACGGCCGCACTGAGGGCGGCACGCACGTTGGAGTAGATGGTGCGGGCGTATGAGCCCTGGATGCCGTTCTCGCTCAGCTGCCGCACCCAGTCACGGATGTGCGCAGGCTGGAAGGAGCCGAGCGGGCGCGATCCCAAGTACGGGAAGGCGTGCAGCCGAAGTTGCGACTCCATCGAAGCCTGGGTGTTCGGGTCGGCTCCCTGGGTGGATACCCATGTCTCGGCGTACTGCTGGAAGGTGACCCGAGCGGCACGAGGGTCGATGTACTGCCCGCGGGCCATGTCCGCCTCGGTGTGGGCGAGCCACTGATCAGCAAGCCGCTTCTGTCTGTCGGGGAAGCTCTTGGACTTCTCCGTACCGTCCGGGCCGACGTACCGCGCGCGGTAGCGCGCGCCCGAGCCATAGCGCTCGCTCCTCACTCTGCGGGTCTTGCCGTCCGGACCGACCTCTGTCTTGTACCAGCGGTCTTGGATGTGCCCGGCCATCAGGCAGCCGCCCGCTCACGCTGGGAGTCCACCCAGGCCCGCACGTCTGCCGGGTCGAAGCGCAGATGCCGGCCGACACGGAAGCCACGGGGCCCGGTGCGCTTGCGTCGCCACTGGTAGACCGTCTCGACGCTGGGCAGCTCGAACATCTCCACCAGGTCGTCAGGTGTCAGGTACCGCGTGGGCAGGGGACGCGGCTCGGTGGCCACGTCGACCAGGGCGAGGCGTCGGTTAGCCACGGGTGGGTTCTCCTTCGGTTCCAGGGGCGGGTTCGATGGACGCGGCCAGCCAGGCTTCGGCGTCGGAGAGGCCAGTTCCGGCGAAGACCCAGTGCGCGAGGACGTACGTCGTCTCGGGTGCTTGTTCGTTCGCTGCTGTCTGTGCTCGTCGCCATTCGGCGCGGGCGGTGCGGAGCGCGCCGAGGGTGGTGGAGTAGCGGCGGGACTTGGTGGAGAAGTGGCCGCGGAAGCCGAGCATGTGCGCCCAGGCCCGCAGGCGGAGGTGTTCGAGGTCTTTGCGTGCGCCCAGGGCCCACGCGGTCCGGATGAGGCGGCGGGCGTGTTCGCTGATGTCGAACTGGGCGAGTTCGGCGGCGAACTTTAGCGGGCGGTCGAGAGCTCCCGTGGCGGTCTCGGCGCCCTTGGTGGCGTACTTGGCGATGTACGCGGCCACGGCCCGTTCGGTCAGCTCCTGGCCGCGGTCGAAGTCGGCGGAACGGATGGTGCGGACGTCGAGTTGGTGGCCGAAGGTGAAGGTGTGGGCCCGGCCGTCGATGGTGGGTCCGTCGACGCGGACCTTGGTTGCGGCAGCGCCGATGGCGTCGGTGAGCAGCTCGGCGGTCGCCCACGCCGGGGGCGGGGTGTCGCCGCCGGTCGGGCCGTCGAGCCGTATGACGGCGTGGAAGTGAACCGCACCGCGCTTCTGGTACTCCGCGACCTTGGCGAAGGAGACGCGGGCATGGTCGCGGAGACGGCGCTGTGAGAGGCCCGCCCGCTTGGCGACCTCCCGGCGGACGTACGTCGAGAAGCGGCGCCAGAGGGGACCGGCGTGCGCGTTCCACAGGATGGCGGCCTCGTAGTCGTAGGTGTCCGGGTTCAGTGGGGTGCCGAGCGCCTCGTCCTCCTGGTCGTGCTGGGTGCCGCAGCGGCAGGGGCGGCCGTCGGTGCGGCGGTTGTGGACCGGGCCGAAGCCGGGGGCGGTGAAGGTGGCGAAGACACGGGGGTGGGTGGCGACGTGTTCCGGTGTGCCCTTGCCGCCGCGTAGTCCGGCAGTGATCAGCTGGAAGGTGTCGCGACGGTAGACCTCCGAGCAGGCCGGGCAGCGGGTCGTACGGCGGTTGTTGCAGCGGACGAGGAGTTGGCCGGCCGGGAGGTCGCCCGAGTCGAGGCGATGAAGAACGCGGCCGATCTCGCCGGTGACGGTGTCGACGTCGTATTCGGTGCGGTGGCCGTCGAGGCGGATCGGGTGGGTGCAGCCGCCGAGGCCGGAGAGCTGCCGGAGGATACCGGGCAGGGAGCCGCCTGCGGCGAGGTTGCTGAGTTCCGGGAGAGGGGGCGGGGTGGCGCGGGCGAAGATGACGGTTCTCCTTCTGACGGGCACTTCGGGAGGGGTGGGCCGCCGGGGCGGCGGGTACGTGGCTGTGTCGCGCCGCCCCGGAGGTCTGGCCGCAGGTCAGCGGCGGTGGTGGTCGCGGAGCAGGGAGCGCAGGACCACGGCGGCGACGGCGACCGAGATGGCCGTGATGGCGACGGCGGCCAGAATCGCGGTGAGGACGACTCCGCCGACGAGCACGGCCGCGACCGTCTTCTGATCGATGGACACCGACGGGAGCGAGCGCCGGACCGGGACGGGGGCCGGGTCGGTCGGGGTGTGGGTGTGCGCGGGCGGCGGGGTGGGGTTGTCCGGGTACTTGGGCAGGAACACGGCGGAACTCTCCTTATCTACTCGTCTAGTCATGTGAGCCGTTTATGACATCCACGCCGGAGCGCGTGCCGGATTCGAGGGCGGGGGCGAGGAAGGTGTGCGAGAGCCAGAAGCCGAAGAGCGCGATCAGGACGACGATCCAGGTGCGGACGCCGAGGTACTTGACCGCTCCCCAGGCGAAGAAGCCAAGGACGACGACGAGCGGAAGGCTGACGGTCACGGGGTACGAGGTCCTTTCAGCGGACAGGGCAGCGGTGGGTGCGGGCAGCGAGTTCGGCGGCGGCGCGGCTGTCGTAGTCGGCGGAGAAGTTGCAGCGCGGGGCGGTGCAGGCGGCGGTGTGTTTCTCGCGGCCGCGGTGGTCGTAGGCGGTGCCGACCTGCACGGGGCCGATGCGGGTGACGTTGCGGAAGCGGCGGTTGGCGGTCATCAGAGCTCCCTTAGAGGTGGGCGGCGATGGCTTCGGCCATGGGCGCCGGGACGCCGAGCCGGGCGCGCAGGGTGGTGACGTCCATGGGGGTGCCGGTTCGGGTGTGGTGTTCGGCGGCGACCTTGCGGGCGTGGTCGATGAGGGCGGCCGGGACCGGGACAGTCGGGGGTTCCGGCGGGGTCTCGATGGCGGGTGGGGCGGGCGGTTCGGGTTCGGGCTCGTCCTCCTGGTCCTCGATGACCTCGACGTCGTCGGCCGTCTTGGGTGCCGAGTGGGCGAGGAGCGTTCCGCCGAGGAAGGCGACGGCGGGCCAGCCCGCGACGAGGATGCGCAGCCAGGCCGGGACGTTGCCGAGGTCTAGCAGGCCGGCCGTGGCGATGTTCGCGCCCAGGGATGCGGCGAGCGCGATGACGAACCAGCACCAGGCCGCACCCTTGGCCGAGCCGGAGCGCAGTCGACGCCAGGCGGCGACGAGAAGCAGGTCGACGGAGACGGGGTAGGCCCAGGCTTTCCAACCGTCCTGTCCGGCCGCCACGGCGACGTCGTGAATGTGCGCGAAGGACAGCGCGGCGGCGATGAGCGCCTGTACGAGGACCGCGTCGACGCGAGCCAGCTGGGCGCGCATGGCGCCTCCTTCCGGGATCAGGCATGGCAGGGGTAGGGACACGGCGCGAGGCGGTCACGCCGACCGTGGGAGCGGGGGCTGTCAGCCGATGGCGGGATGGGGCTCGACGACGGGGGCCGAGGTCTCGACGGGCCGTACGGGGACGTCGGGCCGGAAGGGCTTCAGCGCGGGCAGGTTGGGTACCAGGTGGGCGGTCTCCCGGCAGACGTCGGCAGCGTCGCCGAGGGAGAGGTAGGCGGTGCGGATGCGGGACCAGCCGCCGGAGGTGTCGCCCGCGACGGCGAGACCGGGACGCTCAGGGGCAATGGCGCAGGCGGCGAGCACCGCTTCCGGCGCGATGTCGCCGAGGGCCATCTTCGCGGAGGCTTCGTCATTCACGCGGTGGCAGACGCGGCCGGTCAACTGGGCCCGGAGCATGGTTGCGCCCTTGCCCAGCTCAGCGCCGAAGCGCTGCCCGCACACCTCCAGGTAGATGCCGGCCGCGCGGCCGAGCTGGGCGAGCCGGATGAGCTGAGTGACCATCTCGTCGCGCCGTTCCTCATCCTTGCGGGTGGCGGTGAGGAAGAGCTCGGCCACCTCGTCGACGAACAGGACGATGGGCACGGGCCTTTCGCCCTCGGGCAGGCCCCAGATGTCGGAGGTGACCTCTTCGTCGGGGAGATCGGGGGCGATGCCTTGCCTGGCCTTGATCAGGTCGTACCGGTCCTCCATTTCCTTGACCAGGACGGGCAGCAGCTCGGCGGCTTCGTCCGGATCCGTGGCCAGAGCCGAGAGCCGCGAGGCGAACGGAGCCAGCTCGACCCCGCGCTTGCAGTCGACGCCGACGAGAGCGACGTCCTGACGGGCGAGCCCGGCCACCAGGTGCCGGAGGTACATGGACTTGCCCGACAGCGTCGCGCCGAGGGTGAGTTGATGGGGCACGGCCCGGTAGTCGCGTACGAACGGCATGGCGTCCTCCCGCAGCGCGACCGGCACCTTGAGGAAGCCGCCCTCGACCTTGCGGGGCATCCGAACCTCGCGCAGGACATCGAAGCCGACGAGCCGCAACTCGACGACGCCCGGCTTGACGGTGCTGACGTAGACGGCGTGGACGCCCCAGGCGTGCCGCAGCCGTTCGGCCGAGGCGGCGACGTCGGCGGGTTCCTGCCCCGGAGCGAGGCGGAGCCGGAGCCGTAAGCCGGTGGTGGTGGGCCGGATGATGCCCCGGCGGGGCGGTACGGGCCGCACCTCGCGGCGGGTGCTGGCTTTGACGGCGAGGGTCCGCAGTCGGGAGGGGGCGACGGTCAGGCCGCAGGCTTCCATGACCGAGGCGTACGAGCTGAGGAGGCGGACGGTGGATATCGGACCGCCGACCGCAGACCAGTAGAGACCCGGGTGGTTGGCCCGGGCATAGGCAGCCCCGCCGCCGAACGCGGCGACAGGACCACCCACCTCCAGAAGTGTCGTCAGGTCGGACATCAGGCCGAGGCTCCCATGGCGGCCGGGAAGGCGGCCGGGGTGACAGCGGCGGCGCGGTAGGCGATGCCGTGACGCTGCTGTCCGTTGAACACGGACTCCCACGGCCGGGCGATGAGCCCCGGCAGCGAGACCGGAGCACCGAGGTTCAGTCCCTCGGAGACACCGCCTTCCGGGATGGTGACCTTGATGAGCGAGGACTCGCCGTCCTCGATGTACACGACGCCGATGGTCATCAGCGCCTCGCCGCTGACGGCGTCCTTGGCGATCTCGCCGGTCTGACGGTCGCGGACCTTCGGCTCCGGGGCCTCCGTCAGGAGGATGGTCGCGGCGGAGGTCTCAACACGGATGGTGCGCAAGGTGACGTCCCTATCTACTCGTCTATACAAGATGCGATCTGCGAATCCGATCTCTCGGGCTCACGGCGATCACCCTGCCACACAACTTGCCCACTCGTCTATACGAGTAAGCGTGTTGGGGTGTACGAGTTCGTAGAAGCGTCCGCGCGCACTGTCAGACCCTTCGGTCAGAATCTGCCCATGCTGATCGCGACTAACGGCCGGGGCCACGTGGTGAAGCGCCCCTCGAAGCCGGCCATCGGGACGATGCTCGCCAAGCTGCGACGCGGCAACGAGCACATGGTGCTTGAGCGGCAGGACGAGGACCGTGTCGGAGACTGGTACATCCAGGTCCTGTTCCGCGACAACAACACCTACCAGCTGGAATACCGCGAAGGTGTCGCCGCCGAGCACTTCCAGACGCAGACCGTCTCGCAAGACAAGGTCCTGCACGCGCTCCTCGGTTGGGCCGCTGACAAGCCTGACTGGCGAGAAGGCTTCATGTGGAACAACATCGGCCACATGTTCACGCCGCCCGCTGGAGAGGTGGAGGACGAGCCGACCGTATAGCGCTGTACCGCCACCGTCGTTCACGAGGTCACGTGGCCGGGAGTTGGTACGCCAGGACGTAGGCGTCGGCCGCCATGACCGTGTCGCAGACCTCGACCGGTCGCCCCTCGGTGTCGAAGGCGGTCCGGACCAGATGGATCACGGGCACGCCGGCCGCGAGGTGGAGCGTCTTCACCTCGGTGGGTGAGGGCATCCGGGCGCGGATCTCCTCCTCGAAGTGGTCGAGGCGGTGGCCCAGCTCTTCGAGACGGGCGTAGATGCCACCAGGACCAGGGTTGGGTTCGGCAATCGGCGTTCCGCGGGCAATGTCGAGCGGGAGATAGGAGGTCGCGAACTCGACCGGCCGTCCGTCTAGGAGGTATCGGCGCCGACGGGCGAGAACCCGCCGTACGGACCCGAGCCGGGTGGAGATGTCCTGACTGGCCTTCTCTTCCTTGACCTCAAGGCTGTCGACCTGCGGATGGCTGCCGGCGGCGTCCGCCTCGACGATGAACGCGGACTTCCCCTGTTCCCGGTGCCGACGGGCGAACCGGTCAGAGGCGAGACGTCGCACGGGGGGCCGTGGTCGGACGTAGACACCCTTGCCGTGCTCGGCGTGGACCAGGCCCTCGCCCTGGAGGATGGAGAAGGAGTTGCGGACCGTCATGCGGGATACGCCGTAGTGGTCCACCAGCTCGGCTTCCGAGGGGAGCTTCTCGCCCTCCCGGAATCGCCCACGGTCGATGGCGTCACGCAGCTGGTCGGCGATCTGCCGGAAGACCGCACGATCGCTCGTGGGGTCGAGATCACCGAGCAGGCCCGAAGAAAGAGGGCTCACGTGTACTCCTTTAGGTATCTAGACGAATGGGCGAGTGTTGTTGCTACGGTGGAGAGCCTAGCCATCCGAGAGGGCCGAGGAACGTGAGCACAGAACGCCCGCACTCCGTGAGCGTGGCCGGGGTCGTCGTCGACGACCAGGGCCGGGCCCTCCTGATCCAGCGCCGCGACAACGGCCACTGGGAACCACCGGGCGGCATCCTCGAACGCGAGGAGACCATTCCCGAAGCCCTTCAGCGCGAAGTGCTCGAAGAGACCGGCGTCAAGATCGCACTTCCCGCGACTCTCACCGGGGTCTACAAGAACATGACGGGATTGATCGTCTCGCTGGTCTTCCGCTGCGAAGCGGCCGACGGCACGCCCACCACGGGCGACGAGACCCGCGCCCTGCGCTGGGCTGCCCGTGAAGAAGTCTCCGAACTCGCTGACGAGGCGTACGCGATCCGCGTCATCGACGCATTGGACGCGGCGTCTCCGCCGGCCATTCGCGCCCACGACGGCGTGAAACTCGTCTAGCCCGAACCCGCTGCACATGGCGGCCTACCAGCATAAAGGAACTTGTATGCACGAGTATACGAGTACAGCGCGGGTCTGGGGCCTGTCTTGCCCAGGTTTCCCCGAAGAGGTCAGCAGAGCCCGCCGCTGGACCCGCGACATCCTGCGCGGTTCCCCTTTAGCCGAGGACGCCGAGCTGATCGTGAGCGAGCTGAGCGCGAACGCGATCCTCCACACGGCCAGCGGCCAGGCGTTCGGCAGCTTCCACCTGGCCGTCGCCGTCTCGGCGCAGGTGGTCGCGGTCTCGGTGACGGACGACGGAGGCACCGGCACGGCCCCGAAGGCCGAGCACGACCAGGACCAGGACGCCGAGCACGGCCGGGGTTTGGGAATGGTCAGCGCGATCGCCCACCGGGTCGTCGTCCACGACAGCGACCACGGCCACACCGTCACCGCGGAACTGTTCACCGACACCCAGCCAGGAGGCCACCCGTGCTGACGAAGGAACTCCGACGCGGCTACTGGTGCGAGTGCTGGACGGAAGACCTCAGCGAGGGGGAAGCGCCGGCGTTACGGGCGTCCTTCGATGCCTACTCGGCGCCCCAGGCTGACCGTTGGGTGGCAGTCACCCTCCGCACGATCTCACCGGCCCTCGACGCGGACGCCTCGAACGAGGCATGGCACTGGCTGTACGACGGCCGCATCGAGACACGACGAGCCTTGCTGCGCTCCGAGCCCTGCACAGTCTCAGTGACCCACGCCGACACACGCATCACGTGGACGATCCGACCAGTGTTCTATCTGCCACTCGCACACCGCGAGAAGGGCGAACTTCCTGCCTGCGCACAGGACTTCAAGCCCCACCGAACAGACTGAGTTACAACTTTCTCTACGGGTTCAAGGCCCGCGCAAGCGCGGGCGCGCGTCGCCGGGCGGGGCCGCCGCCCTGTCTTCGCCAGCGGCGGCCCCGCCCGGCGGCGCGCTAGCGGCAGCGGGCATGAAGTGGGGAGACACCCTCTGGGACTCGGGCGGTCGGCTCCACGGCTCTAAGGCAGCCGCTCTTGGACGAGCCTCTAAGATCATGGCCCCAACGTCGTGCTTTGACGGGTAGGTCCACAGACTGCCCGACCCGCCGGAAGCTTACGGGGCCATGATCACTCGCCCCAAAGCGGCTGCAACCCAAAACCGCTCCGCCGACCTTCGAGTGTTGGCTAGGCTGCCGCTTCAGCGTCGGCCGAGCAGCGAAACAGGTATGCATGACGCCCTCTACAACCACAGTGATCGTCAACCTCACCGACCATCCCAGCGTCGAACCTGAAACGTCCTGGATCATTTCCCTTGACTCACTCGACGTTCCCGTCGAGGACGTCGTGAGCGAGTTGGAAACACTCACATGGCTTGCCGGGGACGAGTACCCGGCTATGAGCAGCCTGCGAAGTCGTCAAAGCGTCTTCAACTGGGGAGCCTCAGGCTCGTCCGCCGAGTTCGTGCTAAGTATCGCTTCGGGAGGCCTAGGGGGGTTGAGCGCCATGGCGATCGATACGGCCGTCAGAGACGTGTTCAGAAAGCTCCGTGAGCGGGCCAACGGTGATGATTGGGGCAACGCCATCTCCGAGGAGAACGCCTCTCAGGTAGCCCGGTCCAGAATCGCGACTCAGTACAGCGTGCCATCTGACGAACTGACCGCCCTAAGAGCTGAGACAGACATCGGGCAACGCACGCATGAGTTCTTGTTCCGGCACTCCGATGGGCGAACGTTCGGAGCCGTCGTCGGGCTCGTGAAGGACTCACCAACCTGCATGCGCATCTGGCGGGAAATTGCTCCCAGCGACGGCTAAAGTTGGCCCGCCATCCGTCTCGGTTTACTTCTGTTTCAGCGCCGTTTACGGCGGGAAGCGTAGCCGCACATGAACGCAGGTGAACGGCCCCGTTCAAGACCCCTGGCATTACCAACACAGTTGAAAAGAGCGTTGGTCGTCGGCCGTGGCCGCCGGACACAGACACCATGGACACTGACGACGACACGCAGAACCCAGCATAAATTGCGTCGCTTTTACTTCATATGCAAGACATATTCGGCGAGTATCAGTCACCTTGAGGCTGCCCGCTAGGCCTTCTTTTCCTACGCAAGTACGGGTTGAGTAGGCCGCCACTCCTTACAATAGATCGGCAGGCAGGCGCGTCTCCTCATCCGTCTTAGCAGAGGCTATTTGGCGGCGCTTTAGCCCTTTCACGCTACTTAGGTCCGCACCGCAGAAGTTCGCCCCGCTGAGATTCGCCTTGTTGAGTTGGCAATTGCTGAGCACTGCGCCCTGAAGGCTGGCGCCACTTAGATCGGCGTGCCGGAAATCACAATCCATAAAGCGCATACCCTCCATGCGGGATGCCGTAAGCGTGGCATGACGGAAGTCGACTTCCCGTGTCGCCCAGTCATCTCCAACGTCTGTAAATCTAGCGTATTTCATGAATGCGTAAGCGAAGCATGCATTTTCTGTTCGAGCATACTGCAGTTGCGCTTTACGGAAAGACGCCGTGACAAATACCGCGCCCCTCATATCGCACCGCCGAAGATCCGCGGAATTCATGTTCACGCCCCAGAGATGTGCTTTCTCCATATCGGATCCTCTGAGGTCAGATCTATTGAAGTCCGCACTCATCAAGTCCAGTCTGCGGAAGTCTAGCGATACAAGAGACCGGCCCTCTAGCCGCACCCGGAGCGCGGCATAACGCGACGCCTTTCCGAGTGCGTTTAGAGCAGTCTGCACTTCAGGTGCCATCGATTCGCCCGGCTCCGGAGTCTCTGCCCACTCATCTCCTGCCCTCGGAGTGTGCTCAAGCAGGAAATTTTGTAGAACAGTCTGGGCGTCTTGGCTCTGGTCCGGGGCGTCGTGCAGAATTTGCTCAAGTGCCAAAACTCCACCAATTCGCACATATTGCTTATCTGAACTGAGACGCTCAAGGGCCTTAGTGAATCGGTCAGTCACCTGACCACGTCTGGTCAGTTGATAATTTCGCGCCGTGTAAATTAGCGCAAAAGCAGCTCCTGCTGCAGCAATTGACTGGATCAATGCCAATCTGAGCTGCCCCTGAGCCGCAGCTTTTGCGTCCGGAGCAAGACGCTCGAGGTCTACCCCAATTGAAGCGTTCACTCGATGCGTAAAATTAGTCATAAATCCAACCTGCATGAGGATATACAGACCAAGGATAGCTGCAATTACCACGCCCCTTATGGCCCACTTGCGACGAGACTTATGCGTACTCGGAAAGAGCCACCGCTTCGTTCGTCCTGTGAGCCTAGCGTGCGCGTACAGTCGGACGAGATTGAAGAGGTCCCGCAAGTTAATGAGCGACTTCTTGACCATCTGGCTATTTAAACCCAACGTCGACTCCGCTGTCTCGGGAACTGCCTCTCCAGGGCTCAGTACGCGCCAGCTGGCCAGCGCTCGGAGCGCGCACCAGATCCAGCGAAGAACAGCGGGGGATCAGGGTGAAAGCAGCCAATGCTGGTGAGGCTGCACCCTTGCCGTCCGCTCAGGTCAGCGCCCTAACCCGGCGCAGCTTTCCAAGCTGAGAGCCTGGACCAGGCGACACCGGCTCCGTACGCCCCGGCTCGTGCGGCTTGCTCTGGTCGACGCCACCGGCAGCGTGGTTGAGGCCGGTGGGGGTGCAGCGAGACACACGCGCGCCTGATCGGTCGGCGCACCCGCCGTCGTGGCTGGCTTTCGTCGGCTGACGCACTGACAAACCTGTACCGAAGCAGACGTCGTCGGTCACCCACCTGCGGTCGGCGTGGCAGGACTGTGCATCCTGGGCACCATGACGAACCCCGAAGGCCCGTACGTGAAGGTGCACTTTCGGCTTGAGGTCGAAGGCGACTGGCCTCCGGCGTCGGTGGAGAGCCTGTGGACTGTCGACCAGGGCGATGGCACCGTGCGGCTCGACAACATCCCCTGGTTCGTTCGAGGCATCGCGTGCGGGGACGTCGTGGCCACCGAGCCCGACGAAGAAGGCGTGCACTGGGCCGGCGAAGTGGTTCGGCGTTCGGAGAACTGCACCATCCGCCTCATCCTGTTCCGTGACAGCGGCTCGGGAGCCGCGCGGCAAAGTGTGATCAACGCATTCCGCGAACTCGGCGTCGACGGCGAGGGCATAGAACAGTTCGGCATGGTCGCCCTGGACGTTCCGCCCACCGCCGACCTCACCAAGGTGCAAAGGCTGCTGAAGCACGGTGTTGCCAAGGAGTGGTGGGACATGGAAGAGGGGTGCGTCACCGTGCAGTGGCGGGCCGCGTCCGTCAGTTGACGCTGTTCATGTGATCCCGCCGGGCCGTCCCTGGGCCGTCCGAGGCCGCTCGACAGTAGCCAATGACGACCAACGACGACCACCATGCCCACGAGCCCACCGCCCCTGACCAGCAAAAACCCAGCTCACCAAGATCCCCGACAAGACCCAGGGCAAGAAGAAGTAGGCCCGACGCCGGTAAGCCCCCGCCCCGCGAGTTCTTCGCGGGGCGGGGGCTTACCGATGGGGCAGGGCCGTCCATGGGCCGGGAGCCGCTCGACGCGCTGTCGTCAGGGTCTGAGGAAGTCCGGCGGCGGCTGTTCCCTTGCTTCTGCCGCGGCTCCCACATCGCGGAGTGCCGCGACCGCTGCCTCGGCGCCGCCCCGCGGCACTCCGTCGAGAACCACGGCGGGTGTCCGCGTCGCCAGAACCCTGCTGTGCCAGAGGCTCAGTCCGGTCAGTCGGCGCACGGCTCGGGCGACGTCGATCACACGGACACCAGGGTCGGTGAGCACCACGTCGTGGGGCACGTCGTCGCACACCAATGAGAAGTACTCGTCCAAGAAGTACTCGTCGCCCATCGTCCTCCACGCCCTTCTGCTGCGCCCGGAGCGTACGAGCCCTCAGTCGTAGCTCACTCGTTGTAGCTCACTCGTTCATCCACGCGGGGCACGTGCGCTCTGCCGCTCATACCGACAGCGGCACCGCGTGGACCTCGTCCGCCTTGTGGCCCGCGCGTTCGTGGATGCGTTGGACCGCGTCCGCGGAGGGGGCCTCGGAGAGGCAGTAGACGGTGCCGGACTCCGGGTCCGCCCAGGCGCGCTCGAAGTGCACGCCCTCTTCCGACTCGATCGCGAGGTCGGCCTGGTGGGCCTGGTGGAGCTGGTCGGCGGTGATGCCCTTCATGCCGTGGTGGACGTCCATGAACCTGGTCATGACCGCATCCCCTTTCTCCAGCAGGCACGCCACGCCGGACCCTGCCTGCGGTTGCGGTTGCTTTCTCCATGCTGCGCCCGTGTGCACGGGTTCGCGCGGCAGGGGGATGCGCCGTGACAAGAGGGGCCCGACGCGACCCGCGTCCGGCCCCTCTCGGCGTAACGTCTCAGCCGCACTGGCAGGGGTTGCCCGACTGGCAGCCGCAGCCGCAGCCCGAGCCGCAGCCGCACGCCGCGACCATGGGCAGGCTTCTGATCTCGGCGGGCTGCTCGGTCGGGCGTTCCTGGGTGGGGTCGGGCTTGCTGGGGGCTTCGGCCATGGGTTCCTCCTGGAGGCCTGGAGACAGGAGCGCCTGTGCCCATTTCATGCCCGTCCGGGCGGGCGCATCAACGGCGCACGGAGGCTCCGAGGCGCCCCCGGCCCGTCCCGGAGGGGACGAACCACGCCTCCGCCCCGGCACCGGCGACGGACTACGCCCCCTCCGGCCCCGTCACCGGCTGGATCTCCGTCGGCAGGTCCTGCTGGAGGTTGTCCGCGTGTTCGCCCGTCACCAGGAACACGACGCGCTTGGCGACCGCCACCGCGTGGTCGGCGAAGCGCTCGTAGTAGCGGCCGAGCAGCGTCACGTCCACCGCCGTCTCGATGCCGTGCTTCCAGCGGTCGTCGATCAGGTGCTGGAAGAGCGTGCGGTGCAGCAGGTCCATCTCGTCGTCGTCGGTCTCCAGCTGGAGCGCGAGGTCGACGTCCTTGGTGATGATCACCTCGGCCGCCTTGGCCATCAGACGCTGCGCGAGCTGCCCCATCTCCAGGATGGTGGCGTGCAGGTCGTGCGGCACCGCCCGCTCGGGGAAACGCAGCCGGGCCAGCTTCGCCACGTGCTGGGCGAGGTCGCCGGAGCGCTCCAGGTCGGCCGACATGCGCAGCGACGTGACGACGATGCGCAGGTCGGTCGCCACCGGCTGCTGGCGCGCGAGCAGCGCTATGGCCCGCGCCTCGAGGTCGTGCTGAAGTTCATCGACCTTCTTGTCGGCCTCGATCACGCTCTCGGCCAGCTTCAGATCGGCATCGAGCATGGCGGTCGTGGCGCGCCCGATCGCCGACCCCACCAGCCGGGCCATCTCCACCAGACCGTCGCCGATGGAGTCCAGTTCCTCGTGGTACGCGTCCCGCATCAGGGTTCCCTCTCGTACGTGGTTCTTCGGGGGTTCCGGGGGCCGGGACCGGCCATGGAACCGGCGCTGCGAACCCCACGGTGCCACGCTCCGCCCCGTACGCGTCGGTTTCCGTCCCCTCAAATGAACCACCCCTGGCTCCAAGGTGAACTCTGGGCGACGAGTGTTCGAGGTCGCACCTCGATGGCTGTGGCCACGACGTGGCGCATGCCTAACCTGGGGGCATGGACGTGAACGCGGCGGTCGCCGCAGCGGCAGCGATCGCCGGGGTGCTCACCGGCGTGATCGCCATGCTGGCGTTCCGTTGGAGCGAACGCGACCAGAACCGACCCACCAGGACCTCCTTGCACACCGATCCCGTGCTTCCGCCGGGCGTGGACACCGTTCTGTCCGTGCTCCGCTCCTCGGCCGTCGTCCTCGACGAGGCCGACGCCGTCGTCAAGGCGAGCTCCGCCGCGTACGCCCTCGGGCTGGTCCGCGGCGGCAAGCTGGCCGTCGAACCGATGCTCCAGATGGCCCGGGACACCAGACGCGACGGAGAGATACGCCAGGTGGAGCTGGACCTGCCCCGGCGCGGCACCGGCCGGGGCGAAGCCCTCGCGGTGTCGGCCCGGGTGGCCCCGCTGGGCTCCCGGCTCGTCCTCCTGCTCGTCGAGGACCTCACCGAGGCCCGACGCATCGAGGCCGTCCGCCGCGACTTCGTCGCGAACGTCAGCCACGAGCTGAAGACCCCGGTCGGTGCCCTCTCCCTGCTCTCCGAAGCTGTCATGGACGCTTCCGAAGACCCCGAGGCGGTGGAGCGCTTCGCCGGCCGGATGCAGATCGAGGCGACCCGCCTGACCAACCTGGTCCAGGAACTCATCGACCTCTCCCGGGTCCAGAACGACGATCCGCTGGAGGACGCCGAACCGGTCCGCGTCGACGAACTCGTCGCCGAGGCCGTCGACCGCTGCCGGCACCAGGCCGGCGCCAAGCAGATCACCATGGCCGCGAACCTTGGGGCCTCCGAAGGGCTCGAGCAGGGTGATGGCGGGCGGCGGGCGGGCGGCACCGCCGACCTGCGGATCTGGGGCAATCGTGGTCAGCTGGCCGCGGCCCTCGGAAACCTGGTCGAGAACGCCGTCAACTACTCCCCCGCCCGCACCCGCGTCGGCATAGCCGCCCGCCGGGTGACCATGCATGGCGGGGAGCTGATCGAGATCGCCGTGACCGACCAGGGCATCGGCATCTCGGACAAGGACAAGGAGCGTATCTTCGAGCGCTTCTACCGAGTCGACCCCGCCCGCTCCCGTGCCACCGGCGGTACGGGCCTCGGGCTGGCGATCGTCAAACACGTGGCCGCCTCGCACGGCGGGGAGGTCACGGTGTGGAGCGCAGAGGGACAGGGCTCCACGTTCACGCTGCGACTGCCGGAGGCGGGCGCCGCCCGTGACCGCGCCCAGCAGCACTCCGACCTCGACGACGACGTGGAGGGCGGGTCCGCCGCCGGCACCCCCCATGCTTCACCCCCCGATTCAGCCGCGTACCAGACGCTTTCCGCCCCGGAGGTCCTTCCGTGACCCGAGTGCTCGTCGTCGAGGACGAGGAGTCCTTCTCCGACGCCCTGTCGTACATGCTCCGCAAGGAGGGCTTCGAGGTCGCTGTCGCGACCACAGGTCCCGATGGACTCGACGAGTTCGAGCGCAACGGCGCCGACCTCGTGCTTCTCGACCTCATGCTGCCGGGCCTGCCCGGCACGGAGGTCTGCCGCCAGCTGCGCGGCCGCTCCAACGTCCCCGTGATCATGGTGACGGCCAAGGACAGCGAGATCGACAAGGTGGTCGGCCTCGAAATAGGAGCCGACGACTACGTCACCAAGCCGTTCTCCTCCCGCGAACTGGTGGCCCGCATCCGCGCGGTGCTCCGCCGCCGCGGCGAGCCCGAGGAGGTCACCCCGGCGGCCCTGGAGGCCGGCCCGGTCCGTATGGACGTCGACCGTCACGTCGTCACGGTCTCCGGCTCCAAGGTCGACCTCCCCCTCAAGGAGTTCGACCTCCTGGAGATGCTGCTGCGCAACGCGGGCCGCGTCCTGACCCGCATGCAGCTCATCGACCGCGTCTGGGGTGCCGACTACGTCGGCGACACCAAGACCCTCGACGTCCACGTCAAACGCCTGCGCGCAAAGATCGAGCCCGACCCCGGTGCCCCCCGGTACCTGGTCACGGTGCGCGGCCTCGGTTACAAGTTCGAGCCGTAGACCGACCTGGCCGGGGCCGGCGGGCGGAGCCCGGCGCAGCCCGCCGAAGCCCGCGCGGCGGTGTGAGGGGTGCGTCGGGGAGGGTGCTCGAGCCCGACCCCGGTGCCCCCCGGTACCTGGTCACGGTGCGCGGCCTCGGTGACAAGTTCGAGCCGTATGCCTTGGGGTGTGCGCACGTACGACAGAGGGGCGGCACCCCGCGCGGGGGGTGCCGCCCCTTCGTCGTACGTGCGTACGTGCGTACGTCAGAGGCGTACGGCGCTCAGTGGCCGGCCGTCTCCGACTCTGAGGCGCTCGCGGAGGCCGTGTCGCTCGGGGAAGCGCCCTCGGTCGTGCCCGCGCCCTCGGCACCCTCGCCACCCGGCGTCTCGGAGGCCGACTCGCCGGCGGACGGCGACTCGGAGCCGGTCTCCGCAGAGGCGCTCGGGACGTCGGTGGGGCCCCACTCGGCGAAGTAGTGCTCGGCGGGCACGACGAAGGCGCGCAGGCTGATCTCGCCGGTCTCGCTGAAGGTGAAGGTGACCTTCTGGGCGTTGCCGTCCTGCATCGCCTCACCGCTGCTGGAGAGGCTGGCGGTGGCGTTGTTCTTGCCGCCGATGACGACCGAGCCGCCGGCCGGGACGGTCAGCTTGCCGCCCCCCTTGGCGGGCTTGATCTCGGCGGGGCCGTCGACGCCGTCCACGGTGATGGAGTCCAGCGTCTGCGGCTCGCTGCCGTTGTTGAAGACGGTCGCGGCGATCGCGGCGGGTCCCGTGGACTCCGGGTCGGGCTGGGTGATGACGACGACGTTCTGGAGCTTGATGTCGCCGACACTCGTGGCGGCGTTGTCGGGCTTGATCTCCAGCGTCTGGGCATCGTTGCCGGCTCCGCACGCGGCGAGCGTGGCGATCGAGAACACGAGGGCGGACGCGGCGAGGGCGCCGCGTCGAAGGCTGCTGCTCACGGCGGCGGCAACTCCTTGGGAACGCAGGGGCAGCTCTCCTTGGATCAAGCCGCCCTAAGGGTCTGTCAGCGGCCTTAGGTTACCGAGCCGGTCCCACGCCACCGCACCCGACCCGCCTCTCCGGCGATCCGGGCCCTGATCGGTCGCCGCGAGACGTGCCTTGTCACACCGGGCACAAGTGTCTCGGCAGAGACCCTGCAGCGCCTCGGAACCACAAGTGACCCGTGAGTCACATTGGCTTCCGCCGGTCCCCTGGACGCCGATCGCCGGCACGTAGTCGTGCATTCACATAAGCGCCGCTCACCGGGCCCCGCGGATTTTCCGTGAAGGAATGCGCGGCCGTCGCGGGAATTGATCACCGCCTGTTCGGCCGACTGTGTGATCAATTCCGGAAACGGCCAGGATCCGACTCCGGGCACCGAACGGAGTAGCGGAAGTCGCACGCCTGGAAGCGGACATTTGGGGATGTTCGGGCGCTCGAAGGGGCCTCCGGACGCGTGTGACGTGCGTGTTTCACCCCCCATGGAGAGCCGCTCCGACCTGCGAATACCTGGTTCCACCACCCGGTCGCAGCACGTTCCTGTTGCTGTTGTCAAGCCCCGAGATATGCCCTGACCTGCGAAAACGCCATTCAGAACCCGCAGTTTCCGTGTTACTCTGGATAGCCACGGAAGGGGTACCTGTCACATGACGTTCAAGGTTGGCGACACCGTGGTCTATCCCCATCACGGGGCCGCGCTGATCGAGGCCATCGAAACTCGCCAGATCAAAGGCGTGGACAAGACCTACTTGGTGCTGAAGGTCGCCCAGGGTGACCTGACGGTACGTGTGCCAGCGGACAATGCGGAGTTCGTGGGCGTGCGTGATGTGGTCGGTCAGGACGGGCTGGACCGGGTCTTCGAGGTGCTGCGCGCGCCGTATGCCGAGGAGCCCACGAACTGGTCGCGTCGTTACAAGGCAAATCTGGAGAAGCTCGCCTCCGGCGATGTCATCAAGGTCGCGGAAGTCGTGCGTGACCTGTGGCGTCGTGAGCGTGAGCGCGGACTCTCCGCCGGTGAGAAGCGCATGCTCGCCAAGGCCCGCCAGATTCTGGTGAGTGAGCTCGCGCTCGCGGAGAACACGAACGAGGACAAGGCCGAGGCGCTCCTCGACGAGGTCCTCGCGTCCTGACGCCGAGACCTGCCGGCCTCAGCTCAGCTCGCTCAGCGCAGTGAAAATGCCGCGGTGCCCGATGACGTTTCCCCGTCGCCGGGCGCTGCGGCATGTTCATGCCCGGACGCCGACGCGTATGCCCGCGCGTACACCTGCGCCGCGTATACCTATACGCAGGCCGGTGCGTGTTCACCTCGCAAGCAGCCCCCCGAAGCGGAAGCAGCCACCGAAGTCCTCGCGTGCCGGGCTCGGGCCGCTTGTTGCCTCGACCGGGGTCACGGAAGGGTCCGGTCAAGGCGTCGAGCCAGGCACGCTGTCTCCGTACCCACGTAGGCCGAGCACACAAACCTGACAGGAACCGATGTCTGACGATTCGCTTCCCGCCCCCGCCCTCGTACGCACGGCCGCGGTGATCCCGGCCGCCGGCCGGGGCGTACGCCTCGGTCCGGGCGCCCCCAAGGCGCTCCGCACGCTGGGCGGGACCCCCATGCTGATCCACGCGGTGCGCGCCCTCGCCGCCTCCCGTGCCGTCTCCCTCGTGGTCGTCGTGGCCCCGCCGGACGGCGCCGCCGAGGTCAGGTCACTGCTCGACGCGCACGCGCTGCCCGACCGCACCGACTTCGTCGTCGTCCCCGGCGGTGAGACCCGCCAGGAGTCGGTGAAGCTCGGCCTGGACGCGCTGCCGCCCGGTCACGACATCGTCCTCGTGCACGACGCCGCCCGGCCGCTCGTGCCCGTCGACACCGTCGACGCCGTGATCGAGGCCGTCCGCGAGGGCGCCCCGGCGGTCGTACCGGCGCTGCCGCTCGCCGACACCGTCAAGGAGGTCGAACCGGCCGCGGTGCCCGGCGGGCCCGAACCGGTCGTCGCCACGCCCGAGCGGGCGCGGCTGCGGGCCGTGCAGACGCCGCAGGGCTTCGACCGGGCCACTCTCGTGCGCGCCCACGAGACGGTCACCGACGAGGTCACCGACGACGCCGGCATGGTGGAGCGGCTCGGCCTGACCGTCGTGGTCGTCCCCGGCCACGAGGAGGCCTTCAAGGTCACCCGCCCGCTGGACCTGGTCCTCGCGGAGGCGGTCCTCGCCCGCAGGAGGCTCAACGATGGCTACTGAGGCCACCCCGGTGCCGCCGGTGCTGCCCCAGGTCGGCATCGGCACCGACATCCACGCCTTCGAGGAGGGCCGCGAACTGTGGTGCGCGGGCCTGAAGTGGGAGGGCGAGGGGCCGGGCCTGGCCGGTCACTCCGACGCGGACGTCGTCGCGCACGCCGCGTGCAACGCGCTGTTCTCCGCCGCCGGACTCGGTGACCTCGGGCAGCACTTCGGCACGGGTCGCCCCGAATGGTCCGGCGCCTCGGGCGTGACGCTCCTGGCGGAGGCGGCCCGGATCGTCCGCGCGGCCGGCTTCGTCATCGGCAACGTCGCCGTCCAGGTCGTCGGCCCCCGCCCCAAGATCGGCAAACGCCGCGACGAG
Organism: Streptomyces sp. NPDC058335; assembly: GCF_042723915.1. Taxonomy (NCBI): domain Bacteria; kingdom Bacillati; phylum Actinomycetota; class Actinomycetes; order Kitasatosporales; family Streptomycetaceae; genus Streptomyces; species Streptomyces sp. NPDC058335. Next base: position 122,100 of record NZ_JBHXHX010000002.1, read on the forward strand.
GCACAGAAGATCCTCTCCGAGGCGGCGGGAGCCCCGGTGTCGGTGTCGGGCGCCACGACGGACGGGCTGGGTTTCCCCGGCCGGGACGAGGGTCTGATGGCGGTGGCGACGGCGCTGGTGGTGCGACACGGCTGAGGACGCGGTCGTAGGGGAACGAAGCCCGGTTCCGGGACGAAGTCCGGTTCCGGGGCCGAAGTCCGGTCGCGGGGGCGTGAACCGCGTGTCCCCACCGGCCGCCGGACACCGCACGGCCAAACCGGTGGAAGGTGTCGGGCACTCGCCCACGCCCACTACCCTGGAGTGGTGACCATTCGCCTGTACGACACCAGCGCCCGGCAGATTCGTGACTTCGCCCCGCTCACGCCGGGTTGTGTCTCGATCTACCTGTGTGGTGCCACCGTGCAGGCGGCCCCGCACATCGGGCACATCCGCTCCGGCCTGAACTTCGACATCATGCGCCGCTGGTTCGCCCACCGCGGCTACGACGTCACGTTCATCCGCAACGTCACCGACATCGACGACAAGATCATCGTCAAGTCCCGTGAACAGGGCCGCCCCTGGTGGTCCATCGGGTACGAGAACGAGCGGGCGTTCGAGGACGGCTACCGCGCCCTCGGCTGCCTCCCGCCGACGTACGAGCCGCGGGCCACCGGGCATGTCCCCGAGATGATCGAGATGATGCGCGGGCTCATCGAGCGCGGCCACGCCTACGAGGCCGACGGCAGCGTCTACTTCGACGTGCGTTCCTTCCCCGGCTATCTGGCGCTGTCCAACCAGGACATCGACGACCTGCGCCAGCCGACCGAGGAAGGCATCACCGGCAAGCGCGACCCGCGTGACTTCGCGATGTGGAAGGCCACCAAGCCGGGCGAGCCCGACTGGGAGACCCCGTGGGGCCGCGGCCGTCCCGGCTGGCACCTGGAGTGCTCGGCGATGGCCCACAAGTACCTGGGCTCCGCCTTCGACATCCACGGCGGCGGCCTGGACCTGATCTTCCCCCACCACGAGAACGAGATCGCCCAGGCGAAGGCCTACGGCGACGAGTTCGCGCGGTACTGGGTGCACAACGCCTGGGTCACCATGAGCGGCGAGAAGATGTCCAAGTCGCTCGGGAACAGCGTGCTGGTCTCCGAGATGGTCAAGCAGTGGCGCCCGATCGTGCTGCGCTACTACCTGGGCACCCCGCACTACCGCTCGATGATCGAGTACAGCGAGGAGGCCCTGCGCGAGGCCGAGTCGGCGTTCGCGCGGATCGAGGGCTTCGTGCAGCGCGTCGTCGAGAAGGCCGGGGGCGTCGTCGAGCCCGCCGCCGAGGTGCCGCCCGCCTTCGCCGAGGCGATGGACGACGACCTGGGTGTCCCGCAGGCGCTGGCCATCGTGCACACCACCGTCCGGCAGGGCAACTCCGCCCTCGCCGCCGACGACAAGGAAGCCGCCGTGGCCCGCCTCGCCGAGGTGCGCGCCATGCTCGGCGTCCTCGGCCTGGACCCCCTCGACCCGCACTGGGCCGGGGAGAACGACCGGGGCGAAGACCTGCACGGCGTCGTCGACACCCTCGTCCGCATGGTCCTCGACCAGCGGGAGGCGGCGCGCGGCCGCAAGGACTGGGCGACCGCGGACGCCATCCGCGACCAGCTCAACCAGTCCGGGCTGACCATCGAGGACGGCCCCCAGGGGCCGCGCTGGACGCTCGGCCCGCGCTGAGCGGCCCCTTGATCGATTCTTGATGCATTCTTGATCGATTGTGCCGCCCGGGTGTCCGGGCGGCACACTGCATTACGTACGCACACACGCTTCACGACAGACGGGTAGGTCATGGCAGCCAACAACCGCCGCATGTCCGGCAAGAAGGGCGCGCAGGTCGGCAGTGGCGGCCAGCGGCGCCGGGGCCTCGAGGGCAAGGGTCCGACCCCGCCCGCCGAGATGCGCAAGGGGCACAAGAAGAACCGCCTCGCCACCTCGAAGGCCAAGCAGACCGCACGTCGTCCCGCGCCGCGCGGCCGGGCCGGCAGGTCGCCGTCCGAGCTGGTCGTCGGCCGCAACCCGGTCGTCGAGGCGCTGCGCGGCGGCGTGCCCGCCTCCACCCTGTACGTCCAGCAGTTCATCGACAACGACGAGCGGGTGCGCGAGGCGCTCCAGCTCGCGGCCGAGCGCGGCGGCATCAACCTCATGGAGGCCCCGCGCCCCGAGCTGGACCGCATGACCAACGGCCTCAACCACCAGGGCCTGGTCCTCCAGGTCCCGCCGTACGAGTACGCGCACCCCGAGGACCTGGCGAACGCCGCCTACGACGCCGGCGAGGACCCGCTGATCGTCGCCCTCGACGGCGTGACCGACCCGCGCAACCTCGGCGCCGTCGTCCGCTCGGTCTCCGCGTTCGGCGGCCACGGCGTCGTCGTCCCGGAGCGTCGCGCGGCCGGCATGACCGCCGGTGCGTGGAAGACGTCCGCCGGTGCGGCCGCCCGCACTCCGGTGGCCCGCGCCACCAACCTCACCCGTGCCCTGGAGGCGTACAAGAAGGCCGGTATGACGATCGTCGGTCTGGCCGCCGACGGCGAGGCCGAGGTCGGTGACCTGGCGGCCTTGAGCGGCCCGGTCGTCATCGTCGTGGGCAGTGAGGGCAAGGGACTGTCCCGCCTGGTCGGCGAGACCTGTGACCACCGGGTACGGATCTCCATGCCGGGCGGCGCGGAGTCGCTCAACGCCGGTGTGGCGGCGGGGATCGTCCTGTACGAAGCGGCTCGTCACCGGGCCTGACACCGCTCGGAGCAGAGGGACGGACGGGTCGAACGCCCGTCCGTCGGCTCACCCGTACGGGGTAATTCCGGCGCGTCGGACAACCTTGACGCTGTCCGGACAGATCCGGCGGGTCAAGGCAGTGTCCTAAACACACATCACTCGGTTAGATGAGTGTGGACACCAGAACACCCCGCACACCCACGGGGGACCTCTCGTCGGGCTTCGACGACGCTCCCGCGCTGAGCATGGTGAAGGTGCCGAGCGACCCGGCGCAGATCATCGTCAATCACGCGAGTTTCCGCGTGCAGCTGGGGGCGTCGGCACGGCGCAGCCAATCCCCGCGGATCGCCCGGCACGCCGGCGCAGTCGAGGACACCGCGCGCATCCCCGTCGCCGGGGCCGGTGCCGCCCGTCGCCGGCCGGTCGTGTGGAGCGGCCGGTCCGCGCCGGACGACACCGGGGCCCACCGGCTGCTCCAGGCCGTACGGGCAGGCAGCGTCGGCCACGGCGAACCGCCCGCCGCCGACGCCGGAGCCACCCAGGTCATCCCCCGCGTGGGGATCGACGACGGCTACGACGGCGACCTCACCGCGCAGACCCTCGAAACCCCGCTCGTCGGCGCCCAGCGCACGCATGGCGACGGCGAACAGCGGATCCTGCCGCAGATGCGCACCGTCGGCAGCGCCTACGACGAGCCCGGCTACGGCGATCCCGGTCACGGCCGACCGGACCACGACGACGGCAGGTTCGAGGAGTTCGCGGAGGCCGCCGCGACGGTGGACGCCGGCTCGCGCGGCAGACGGCACAGCGGCGACCCGGCCCGGCACGCCTACTACCCCGGCCGCCGGATGAACCTCGGCGTCGTCCTGCTCCCGCTGCGGATCCTCCTCGGTTCCATCTCCGTCTACGCCGGCATGAGCAAGCTGTGCGACCCCGTCTACTTCGACGGCGGCGAGCGCGGCTCCATGGTGAAGTGGCTCAACACCCTGCATCCGTGGGAAGTCGCCGAGCCGCTGCGTCAGTTCGCCCTGCACCACCCCATCGGCTCCGGCCTCGTCATCGCATTCCTCCAGGTCGTCGTGGGCGTCCTCACGGTCCTGGGCTGCTGGCAGCGGATCGCCGCCGGCTTCGGCGCCATGCTCTCCGCCGCGCTCATCCTCACCGTCAGCTGGAAGACCGTCCCGGTCTACGAGACGCCCGACATCATCTACCTCGCCGCCTGGTCGCCGCTGATCATCGCCGGTGCCCCCGTCTATTCCGTCGACGGCCGGCTCGCAGCCGGTGCCTGGCGGCGGCTCGGCCCCCGGTCCGACCTGTGGGAGCTGCGCCGGTACGTGCTGCGCCGCGGCACCCTCGTCACCGCGATCGTCGTCGGGCTCACCCTGCTCACCGGCTCGCTCCTCGGCGGTGCCGTCCGCGACTCCGACCGCGTCGTCGTGCCCGGTCCGGGCGAGGCCCCGCGCAACGAACTGCCCGGCTCACCGCTCCCCGAGGAGTCCGACGGGCGCCGGCCGAGCCGGACGCCGTCCGCGTCCACCTCGCCGACCCGGGGCAGCACGTCCGAGGCCCCGACCCGGGAGGAGGACTCCGCTCCGGGCGCCACGCGGGACACCGAGACCGCCACGAGCGGCCCCAGCCAAACCCAGGGCACCGGCGGCGAGGCCCCGCCGGAGCAGTCCAGTCCGGTCGAGGAGGCGCCCAGCACCAGTTCGGGGCCCGCCTCCGGCGGCACCAGCAGCTCCGGTTCCACCGGCGGCCCGGACGGCGGCTCCCCGCCGGCGGAACGCCCGGGACTGGTCGGCGGCCTGCTGGGCTAGCTCCTCGTGCCTCTACGCCGATGGGGCCCCGCTCGCTTGAGGAAGCGAGCGGGGCCCCATCGGCCTTGAAAGGCTGTCCGACCGTCAGCGGCCCAGCGCCGCCAGCTCCTTGGCCGCCTCCGTGAGGTCCTTCGCGGTGTCGATGGCGCGCCAGTACGCGCCCTGCGGGATCGGGAACCCGGCCAGCCGCCGCTCGCGGGCGAGATGCGGGAAGGTGGTCCGCTCGTGGTCCCCGCGCTCGGGCAGCAGCCCGGCGAACTCCGGGGAGAAGACGTAGACGCCGGCGTTGATCTCGTACGTCGTGGGCGGGGCCTCGATGAAGTCCGTGATGTGGCCGAAGCCGTCCGTCTGCACGGCGCCCCACGGGATGCGCGGCCGGGCCAGCGCGAGGGTGGCGACGGCGTCGCGCTCGGTGTGGAAGTCCGCCATGTCGCGCAGCGAGAAGCGGGTCCAGATGTCGCCGTTGGTGGCGTACCAGGGCCGCTCGGGGTGGGGGAGGTGGGCGGCCGCGTACTTCAGGCCGCCGCCGCGGCCGAGGGGCTCGGTCTCGACGACCGTGGTGACCTTCAGGGGCAGGTCGGCGGAGTCGAGCCAGTTCTCCAGGACGTCGGCGAGGTGGCCGCAGGAGACCACGACGTCGGTCACGCCCTCCTCGGCGAGCCAGACAAGCTGGTGGCCGATGATCGGCGTCCCCGTCCCGGGGATCTCGACCATCGGCTTGGGCCGGTCGTCGGTGTAGGGACGCAGCCGGGACCCCTGGCCACCGGCCAGGATGACGGCTTGCGTGGGTCGGGACGCGGCGCGCGGATCGGTCATCCCCGAACTGTACGCGGCGCCCCGTTCCCGTCGAGAGGGTCCCCTGAGGGCCTCCGACGCCCTAGCTGTGCGCCGCCAGGACGCCCGAGGCGAAGGACGTGTCGCACACCGGGCGGGCGTACGACTGGGCGCGTGAGGCGCCGTGGATGCGGACGGCGGCGCGGCCCAGAGCGCGGGCGATGGAGGTGCAGTGCTTCGCCAGGGACGGCCTGCCGTTCACGGCGGCCTGGAGATGGGTCAGGGCGGTCCCCGGATCCTTCTCCTGGAGTTCGGCCAGCAGCTGGTCGCGCAGGACGTCCTGCGGGGCCTTGGCGGTGCCGTGCGCGGTGCGGTGGGCGGTGGAGACGTCGGAGGCGGTGAGCACCGAATCCGAGGGGTTCCCCGACCAGTTGACCCGGGTGACCGCGAGGGTCCCCGAGAGCACCATGACGACGGGCAGGACGAGGGCGAGCGAGCGGCCGATCCGTCGGGCGGGGCCCTGGCCGCGTCGCGACGGTTGGGTGGCGGAGTGCTTCACGGAGTGCTTCACGCGTGTGAGGGTAGCGTGGGGTAATGATTTGGCGACATTTAGTCACCCGGTCGGGGGATGAAGGAGTGCGTCTTTTTGGGTAGAGGGTTGACGTTCACGCTCGAAACGCCCGTTGTGCCGGGTTTTCCGGCCTTCCGGAGAAACAGACGCGAGAAGGGCCCCGCGGCAGCAGCCGTGGGGCCCTTCTCGTCGGAGTGGCCAGGCGGGGAGGCCCGTCGAGGGATCAGTCGGAGAGGCGCGCGCCCGTGGAGGTCGAGAACACGTGGGTCTCGCCCGCGCGGGGCACGACGTGCAGCGTGCTGCCCTTCTCGGGGACGTTGCGGCCGCCGACGCGGACGACCAGGTCCTTCGTCTCGGAGCCGACCGTGGCGGTGCCGTAGACGAACGCGTCGGAGCCCAGCTCCTCGACCACGTTCACGACGACCGCGAGACCCTGCTCGGTGTCGGGGCCGGCCACGTCGAAGTGCTCGGGGCGGACGCCGACGGTGACCGTCTTGTCGGTGGCGGCGGAGAGCGCGTCACGCTGGACCGGCACGACCGACTTGCCGAACTTCACGCCGCCGTCGGCGATCGGGACCTCGACGAGGTTCATCGCCGGGGAGCCGATGAAGCCGGCCACGAAGAGGTTCGCCGGGCGGTCGTACATGTTGCGCGGGGTGTCGACCTGCTGGAGCAGACCGTCCTTGAGGACCGCCACCCGGTCGCCCATGGTCAGGGCCTCGACCTGGTCGTGGGTGACGTACACGGTGGTGATGCCGAGGCGGCGCTGGAGCGAGGCGATCTGCGTACGCGTCGACACACGGAGCTTGGCGTCCAGGTTGGACAGCGGCTCGTCCATGAGGAAGACCTGCGGCTCACGCACGATGGCGCGGCCCATCGCGACACGCTGGCGCTGGCCACCGGAGAGGGCCTTCGGCTTGCGGTCGAGGTACTCGGTCAGGTCGAGGATCTTCGCGGCCTCCTCGACCTTCTGCCGGATCTCCGCCTTGTTGACACCGGCGATCTTGAGCGCGAAGCCCATGTTGTCGGCGACGGACATGTGCGGGTAGAGCGCGTAGTTCTGGAACACCATGGCGATGTCCCGGTCCTTCGGCGGCAGGTGCGTGACGTCGCGGTCACCGATGCGGATGGCGCCGCCGTTCACGTCCTCGAGCCCCGCGAGCATGCGGAGCGAGGTGGACTTGCCGCAGCCCGACGGGCCGACCAGGACGAGGAACTCGCCGTCCTCGATGTCGATCTCGAGTGCGTCGACGGCGGGCTTGGTGGAACCCGGGTAGATCCGGGTCGCCTTGTCGAACGTGACAGTGGCCATGGTGATGGGCCCCCTTCTACCGGCAGGAACGTGCCGGACGATCCGTTGTAGGAAGGTGGTGAGCCGTCCCGGACAGGGCCCGGGAAGGTTTAGTCCACATGAGTGAACGGATCTGGACGGTACCTGGCGTTCGCCTGATCTGTCAGTACCCGGAGGCATGTGAACTTCGCGGAAACTTTCGGCGGGCGCCCCCGGCGACCTGGGTACACTGCTCGGGCGCGTCCGCGGACGCGAGCGCGCACGCCTCCTTAGCTCAGTGGTAGAGCACCGCTCTTGTAAAGCGAAGGTCGTCGGTTCGAATCCGACAGGGGGCTCTTTCTTCGCCGCCGGCCCGGCCGCGTTGTCGATCACGTGGCGGACGGTAGCCGGTGTGCGTCGCTGGTCAGAGGGCGTGCAGGACGACGGAATCCGAAGGAGACAAGGGCCGCTCGGGCGGGCTAACGTCCGGCCATGAGCAGCGGTGTCGTGAACGGCGGGATCTCCTACTGGTACGCGGACGACGGCCTCCCCGCGGCGCGGGAGCCGCTCTCCGGGGACGCCTCGGCGGACGTCGTGATCGTCGGCGGCGGCTACACGGGCCTGTGGACGGCGTACTACCTGAAGAAGGCCGCGCCCTTCCTCCGGATCACGGTCCTGGAGCAGCGGTTCTGCGGATACGGCGCCTCCGGGCGCAACGGCGGCTGGCTCTACAACGGCATCGCGGGCCGCGACCGGTACGCGAAACTGCACGGCCGGGACGCCGCCGTACGGCTCCAGCGAGCGATGAACGAGACCGTCACCGAGGTGATCCGGGTGACCGGGGCCGAGTCGATCGATGCCGATGTGCATCGCGGCGGTGTCCTCGAAGTGGCCCGCACCCCCGCCCAGTTGGCGCGGCTGAAGGCCTTCCACGCGCAGGAACTGGCGTACGGCGAGCAGGACCGTGAGCTGTACGGCGCCCGGGAGACCGCCGAGCGGATCCGGGTGGCCGGCGCGGTCGGTTCGACGTGGACCCCGCACGGGGCGCGGGTGCACCCGGTGAAGCTGGTGAAAGGGCTGGCGGCGGCCGTCGAGGCGCTGGGCGTCGTGGTGCACGAGTCGACGCCGGTCACCGAGATCCGGGCGGGGCACGCGGTGACGCCGTACGGGACCGTGCGGGCGCCGTACGTGCTGCGGTGCACCGAGGGGTTCACCGCCTCGCTGAAGGGTCAGCGGCGGACCTGGCTGCCCATGAACTCCTCGATGGTCGCCACCGAGCCGCTGACCGACGAGCAGTGGGCGGCCGTCGGCTGGGACGGCCGGGAGACGCTGGGCGACATGGCCCACGCCTACATGTACGCGCAGCGCACCGCCGACGGGCGGATCGCGCTGGGCGGGCGCGGGGTGCCGTACCGCTTCGGGTCCCGGACGGACCACGACGGGCGCACGCAGGAGGCGACCGTCGAGGCGCTGCGCGAGATCCTCGTCGGGTTCTTCCCCGCGCTGGCCGGGGTGCGGGTCGCGCACGCCTGGTCGGGGGTGCTGGGTGTGCCGCGAGACTGGTGCGCGACGGTCACCCTGGACCGTACGACGGGGCTCGGCTGGGCGGGCGGGTACGTCGGCTCGGGCGTCGCCACCGCCAACCTCGCCGGGCGCACCCTGTGCGACCTGGTCCAGCAGGATTCCGGGCAGGCCGGGCGGACGCCCCTCACGGAGCTGCCGTGGGTCGGTCACAAGGTCCGCCGGTGGGAGCCGGAGCCGCTGCGGTGGCTGGGCGTGCAGGGCATGTACGCGACCTATCGGGCCGCGGACCGCCGGGAGACGGAGACCCACAGCGCGGGGTCGTCACGGCTGGCGCGGGTGGCGGACCGGGTGGCCGGCAGGCATTGAGCGCGACCCGACCGCGTCAGGGCTCCAGGACGACCTTGCCGGTCGTTCGGCGGGACTCCAGGGCGCGGTGGGCGGCGGCTGCCTCGCGCAGGCGGAAGCGGTGGACGGACGGGGTGAGGCGGCCGGTGGCGGCCTCGGTGAGGGCGCGGAGTTCCAGGGGGCGCAGGCCGCCCGCCTTCTCCAGCATCACCGGGCCGAGGACCGACTGCGAGACGCCGTCCACGAAGTGGCCCTTGCCGTCCCTGATGCCCTCCGCCGACCAGCCGAAGACGAGGTGGGTGCCGCCGGGGCCGAGCAGCGCCACCGCCTCGCGGGCGACCTCGCCGCCCACGCCGTCGAAGACGACGGTGGCGGGCCGGCCGCCCAGGAAGGCGCGGACCTGCTCCGGCCAGGCCGGGTCCCTGTAGTCGACGGCGAGGTCGGCGCCGTTCTCCTGGACGAGGGCCGTCTTCTCGGGCCCGCCCGCGAGTCCGACGACCGTGGCGCCCGCGTTCTTCGCGTACTGCACGAGCAGGGTGCCGATGCCGCCCGCGGCGGCCGGGACGACGGCCACCGTGTCGGGGCCCGGCTCGGCGAACTGGAGGATCCCCAGCGCCGTACGGCCCGTGCCGATCATCGCGACCGCCTGGGCGGCGTCCAGGTTCGCCGGGATCTCGTGCACGCGGTCGACGTCGGTGACGGCGAGTTCGGCGTAGCCTCCGGGCGCGAAGCCGAGGTGGGCGACGACGCGCCTGTCGAGCCATCCGCCGTCCACGCCCTCGCCGAGGGACTCGACGAATCCGGCGACCTCACGGCCGGGGACCGTCGGCAGCACCGTCGGCTGCTGCTGCGGGCCCTGATGGCCCTCGCGCAGGGCGGTGTCCAGCAGATGCACACCGGCCGCCTCCACGGCGATACGGACCTGGCCCGGCGCCGGGAGGGGGTCCTCGACCTCCTCCCAGGTGAGGTTCTCGGCCGGGCCGAAGGCGTGCAGGCGTATGGCGTGCATGGGGTCCCCCAGAGTCGCTCGCGTGAGTCGCGTCGTGTGGTCGTCGCGTGGTGCCGTGCGGCCACTCTGTGACCTCAAGCATGCTTGAGGTCAAGGGTGTTCCGGCCCAGGGCGAGGGAGACGGCCGTCAGAGCGCTGGTGAAGGACACCTCCGACAGCACGCCCGGCGCGGCCACCTGGTCGCCCACCAGATAGACGCCGTCGCCACGCTCGACGGCCGGGCGGTCCCGCCAGCTGGTACCGGGGAGGTCGACCGCGCCCGTACGGCCCGCCGCGACGGCCTTCCGCCGCCAGGTGACCCGCTCGCGCCAGCGGGGAAACCCCAGGTCGAGGAGGTGCTCGGCACGGGTGACGCCCGCCGCCCCCGACTCGCCGGGGCCGATCGGGATCTGTCCCTGGATCAGCTGCTCACCGGCCGGGGCGAGCGTGCGGTCCTGCGCGGAGAACCGCTCGATCCAGCCGGGCGCGTCCAGGTCGGAGACGACGAAGGCGTCTCCGCGGCGGGTGCGTACGGCGAGATCGATCAGGACGGTACGGCCGCTCGGCCAGGTCAGGGAGTCGTCCCGGAGCAGGTGCCGGGCGGCGTCGAGGGAGGTCGCGACGATGACCGGGGTGTCGGTGGGGAGGGTGTCGACACGGGAGAGGGTCTCCATCCGCACCCCGAGGTTCCAGGCGCGGGCGGCCATCCGGTCGATGAGCGCGCCCCAGCCGCCGCGCGGGTAGTGCGCCTCGGGCGGCAGCTTGGTGGCGCGGCGCAGGCGTTCCTGCACGAACGCGGCGGACAGCGCGCCGGGGTCGTGGTGGAAGAGGGCGACGGCGGAGTAGTGGGCGGCGGCACGGGCGCCCTCCTCGCCGGCCAGCTCGGTCGCCCAGGTCAGGAAGTCGACGTCGACGGGCGCGGGGTGGCGGACGCCGGCGCGCAGCAGCTTGAGCATGGCGAGCGGCGGGGTGCGGCGCAGGGCGCCCCGGTGGTGCAGGCGCAGCCGGGTGGCCTCCAGGGGCGGGAGCGGGGCGAGCGCTCCGATGAGGTCGCGCTGCCGGAGCCAGGTCCAGTGCGGGCCGCCGTTGTAGAGGGCGTGCGGGCCCTCGTTCGTCCGGTAGGGGCCGTCGGCGGTGCGGGCCCGTCCCCCGAGGGTGTGGTGGGCCTCGTGCAGGGTGACCTTCGCGCCCGCCTCGGCGGCGGCGATGGCGGCGGTGAGGCCGGCGAAGCCACCGCCGATCACGGTGATGTGGCGCATGGGCTCTCCTTCGGGTCGGGTGGGTCGGGTCGGGTGTATGGCGGCGGGGCGCCTTTGCCGGATAGGACCGCCGGTGGGCAGGGATATGTGACATGGAGGGCGTTCGCGCTGGTCAGCGGCGTTGTCAGTGGTGGGGTGCAGCATGGGTGCATGGCGAGGACGGGTGCGGGTGGCGGGAGCAGGGCGAGGGCGGCCGCGGGCGGTGGCAGCCGGGTGAAGGGCGCGCGGCGCCCGGAGGTGCGGCTGCCACCGCTCGAGCCGTACGACGGCGGGGGGCTGGAGCCCGACGGGGACTACGACGGGCTGGAGTTCCGGGAGAGAGACCTCTCCGGGCAGGACGGCGGGGGTGCCCGCTTCATGGACTGCGCCCTGTCGGCCTGTGTGCTGGACGGGACGCGTCTGCACCACGCCCGCCTGCTCGACTCGGTGCTCACCGGCATCCGCGGGGTCGGCACGAACCTGGCCGAGTCGACCCTGCGCGATGTCGAGCTGGTCGATGCCCGCCTGGGCGGGACGCAGTTGCACGGCGCTGTCCTGGAGCGGGTCCTGATCCGCGGCGGCAAGATCGACTACCTGAATCTGCGTCAGGCCCGGCTGCGGGACGTCGTCTTCCAGGGCTGTGTGCTGGTCGAGCCGGACTTCGGGGGCGCCCGCCTGGAGCGCGTGGAGTTCGTGGACTGCGCCCTGAAGTCGGCCGACTTCACCGCGGCGACCCTGACGGACGCGGACCTGCGCGGCGCGACGGAACTGGGCATCGCGGGCGGCCTGGACCGCCTGTCCGGCGCGGTGATCAGCACGTCTCAACTACTGGATCTTGCGCCGGTCCTGGCCGCTGAGCTGGGGATCAGGGTGGAGGACTGAGGCGGATGGGGACGGGTTGAGCTACCTGGCCCGGGGTGACCTGCCGTACAGGACGTCGGCGGGCGATCCGGTGGTGCTGGGCGGGGCGGTGCGGCCGGCATGGGTGGGCTGAGGCGGAGGCCGACCGGCCCGGCCGGGGGTGGGTGCCGCTCAGGCCAGACGGGGGAAGCGGGCCTGGAGGGTCCAGATCGCCGGGTTCTCGCCCAGGTCGTCGTGCAGGTCGACCAGGTCGGCGATCAGGTCGTGCAGGAAGTCGCGGGCCTCGCGGCGCAGCTCGGCGTGGGAGAAGTTCAGCGGGGGTTCCTCGGCCGGCATCCAGTCGGCCTCGATGTCGACCCAGCCGAAGCGGCGCTCGAAGAGCATGCGGTCGCTGGACTCGGTGAAGTCCAGTTCCGCGTGTTGGGGGCGGGAGGCGCGGGAGCCCTTCGGGTCCTGGTCGAGCTGCTCCACGATGTCGCAGAGGGCCCAGGCGAAGTCGAGCACCGGAACCCATCCCCAGGCTGTGGACACCTCCCGGTCCGCCTTGGTGTCGGCCAAGTAGACGTCCCCGCAGAACAGGTCGTGCCGCAGCGCGTGGACGTCCGCGCGGCGGTAGTCGGTCTGCGGGGGGTCGGGAAAGCGGTTGGAGAGGGCGTAGCCGATGTCGAGCACGTACGTGATGGTGTCACGGCTCCGCAGGGCCGGGCGCCCTCGGAGATCCCGCAGCTGTCCCGGCCTGCGCGGCTCGTGGAGCCCTGACGCGTTCCGGGCCGTGCGGGGCCCGCATCTCTGACATGTCCTGATCCGCTCGCGCCTAAGATCGCTCACATGTCCCGATCCGCGCGCCTTGTCAGGGCCGTCGCCGTGACCGCCGTCTGGGGCCTCGTCCTGCCGCTCGCCCTCGCCGGGTGCGACGGGGGCGGGCAGGGCGACGCCGGCGCGCCGGGCGTCGGCGACCCGTACTTCCCGAAGGCGGGCAACGGCGGCTACGACGTCCGCCACTACGACCTCGCCCTCGCCTACGACCCCACCGGCCGCCGTCTGTCCGGCACCGCCCGCCTCACCGCCCGCGCCACGGAGGCCCTCTCCGCCTTCGACCTCGACCTGAAGGGCATGACGGTCGAGACGGTCACCGTCGAGGGCAGGGCGGCCTCCTTCGACCGCGACGGACAGGAGCTGACCGTCCGCCCCGAGGACCGCCTCGGCAAGGGCGAGACCTTCGAGGTCGCCGTGCGCTACTCCGGCAGTCCGGAGACGATCACCGACCCGGACGGCTCGAAGGAGGGCTGGCTCAGGACCGCCGACGGGGCGCTCGCGCTCGGCGAACCGACCGGCTCCATGGCCTGGTTCCCCGGCAGCCACCACCCCTCGGACAAGGCGTCCTACGACATCGCGGTCACCGTGCCGCGGGGCCTGACGGCCGTGTCCAACGGGGAGTTGAGGAGCGGGCGGACCACCGGCGGCCGTACGACGTTCGCCTGGCACACCGCCGAACCCATGGCGAGCCATGTCGCCACGCTGGCGATCGGCCGCTACACCGTCACCCGCTCCACCACCGAGGACGGGGTGCCGGTGTACGTCGCCGTCGACCCCACCCAGGCCGCCGCGAGCCGCACCGCGCTGGCCCGGCTGCCGGAGGTCATGGAGTGGGCGGCCGACAACTTCGGCCCGTACCCCTTCTCCTCCGCCGGCGCGATCGTCGACCGCCCGCGCGACTCCGAGTACGCCCTGGAGACCCAGAACCGCCCCGTCTTCCCCGGCGCTCCCGGGACCGAACTCCTCGTCCATGAACTCGCCCACCAGTGGTTCGGCAACTCCGTCACCCCCCGGACCTGGCGGGACATGTGGCTCAACGAGGGCTTCGCCACCTACGCCGAGTGGCTGTGGACGGAGGACGAGGGCGGTCCCACCGCCGAGGAGACCTTCGCCGAGCTGTACGACCACGGCGACGACACCTACGAGGACCTCTGGGCCTTCCCGCCCGCGAGACCCACGAGCGCCGCGGACGTCTCCGCCGACCCGGTCTACCAGCGCGGCGCGATGGTCGTCCACAAGCTCCGGCAGACCGTCGGCGACGACGCCTTCTACGGCCTCGTCCAGGGCTGGACCGCAGCCCACCGCCACGGCAACGCCGACACGGCCGACTTCACGGCGTATGTGGAGAAGCAGGCCCCGGACAAGGACTTCGAGCCGATCTGGCGCGACTGGCTGTACGGGAAGGGCAAGCCGGAGCGCCCCTGACCCGCCGTCACCGAGGCCGACGCGAGGCCTCCCAGGCGTCGAGCAGCCGTGCGAGGCCCGCCGGCCACACCGGCTCCGCCTCCTCGGCCAGCTCCTCGCGCGTCCACCAGCGCCAGGTGAGGATGGAGTCGGTGGCGTGGGCGGCGGCCAGGTCGGGGCCGGCCGGTTCCCGGTGCGGGCCGGGGGTGACGTAGATGTGCTCGTACTGGTGGACGGGGATGCCCGAGTGCGTGAAGTCGTGCTCCCAGGTGTGCAGCAGTTCGCCCGGCTCCAGGTCCGTCCAGCCCGTCTCCTCGGCCAGCTCCCGCAGGGCCCCTTCGCGCGGGGACTCGCCCTCGTCCAGTCCGCCGCCGGGCAGCGCCCAGTGCACGCCCACCTCGACGTTGTCGTACCGGAAGAGGAGGACCGCGCCCGCCTGGTCCACCACGGCGACACGGGCGGCGCGGCGCGGGGTGCGCAGGCTTTTCCGCAGTACGGCGCAGGGGCGGCCGAGCTGGAGGTCGGCCCGGTGTCCGATCACCTCGTAGCCGAGGGCCGTCCAGAAGGCGAGGCCCTTCGGGTTGGCGTCCAGGACGGCGAGCCGTACGCCGCCGCGTCCCGCCGCACGGAACCGCGCCTCGACGGCCTCGGCGATCCGCCGCCCGTACCCCTGCCCCCGCACGGCCGCGTCGACCATCAGCAGCCCGATCCACGGGTCCGGATCGGCCGGGTCGGGATGCCGCGCCAGCGTCACGGCCACCCCGACGAGCCGCCCGCCCCCGCGCGCCAGCAGCACCTCCGCCCCCGGATCGGCCAACTCGTCGGCCAACGCCTTGGCCACCTGCTCGGGCCGGATGTCGTCGGGGTCCGGAAAGTCCCCGCTGAGCGCCTGGAACTCCCGGTCGGAGGCGTAGAGCGCGGTGAGTTCGGCGAGCAGGGGAGCGGGGATGTCGTGGTCGGGGGTGAGGGGGAGCGGGTCGAGGATCACCACGGCAACCTATCGCCGGAAACGGCGGAGCCCCCGGCCTTTCGACCGAGGGCTCCGACAGGGCGTGGCGTCCGTCAGACGTTGACGCCGAAGTCCTGGGCGATGCCCACCAGGCCCGAGGCGTAGCCCTGGCCCACGGCGCGGAACTTCCACTCGGCGCCGTTGCGGTACAGCTCGCCGAAGACCATGGCGGTCTCCGTCGCCGCGTCCTCGGAGAGGTCGTAGCGGGCGATCTCGGCGCCGCCGGCCTCGTTCAGGATGCGGATGTAGGCGTTGCGGACCTGACCGAAGTTCTGCGAGCGGTTCTCGGCGTCGTAGATCGAGACCGGGAAGACGATCTTGTCGATGTCGGCCGGGAGACCCGCGAGGTTGACCTTGATCGCCTCGTCGTCGCCCGCGCCCTCGCCGGTGCGGTTGTCACCGGTGTGGACGATGGTCTGGTCCGGCGTCTGCTTGTTGTTGAAGAAGATGAAGTGGGCTTCGGAGTAGACCTTGCCCTCCGGGTTGACCGCGATCGCCGAGGCGTCGAGGTCGAAGTCCGTGCCGGTGGTGGTGCGGACGTCCCAGCCGAGGCCCACGGTGACGGCCGTCAGGCCCGGAGCCTCCTTGGTGAGCGAGACGTTGCCACCCTTGGACAGGCTTACAGCCATTGTTGGGAGTCCTTCCCTAGTTCTGTGACGGGCACGAAGCTACAGCTACCCCTATGAACGCCGCGAGGGGCGGTCAAGGTTCCCCGTGTCTTTACTTTCTTTGCCAAACCCTAATTCGCGTGACGTGGACGGGTCAGGCAGGGGAACATGTACGGCATGTCCGGTCCCCATGTCATCAGAGGCTCCGTCTCCCTTCCCGAGGCCGAGCTGGTGTGGCGTTTCTCGCGGTCCTCGGGGCCCGGCGGGCAGCACGTCAACACCAGCGACTCGCAGGTGGAGCTGCGTTTCGACCTGGCGCGCACCGAGTCCCTGCCCGAGGTGTGGAAGGAGCGCGCGCTGGAACGGCTCGCCGGGCGCCTGGTCGACGGCGTCGTCTCCGTCCGCGCCTCCGAGCACCGTTCCCAGTGGCGCAACCGCGAGGCCGCCGCCGTACGCCTGGCCGCCCTGCTCGCCGAGGCCACGGCGCCGCCGCCCAAGCCGCGCCGGCCCACCCGCATCCCGCGCGGGATCAACGAACGCCGGCTGCGGCAGAAGAAGCAGCGGTCGGACACGAAGCGGGGGAGGACGGGGCGGGACTGGGGGTGAGGGGCACGCGGCTCGGAAGCTGGCTCCGGCCGGCCGCCTTCACGCTCGTACACGCTCCAGTGGCAGCACGCCCACCGTCTCGCCCTCGCTCCGCTCCCCCGTGTCGCGGAATCCCAGGCCGGCGTAGAAGCCCTCGGGGCCGTGGTCGCCGGGGTGCCAGGTGACGTACAGCTCCTTGCCGCCGCGGCGGCGGATCTGCTCGGCGACGGATTCGACGGCGAAACGGCCGTAGCCGCGGCCCTGCTCGCCCGCGGCGATGTTCAGCCGCCACAGGCCGGAGCGGATGAGGCTGCCGTCCTCGCGCCAGTCGATGTCGAAGAAGGCCATCAGGAAGCCGACGGGGCGCTCGCCGTCGACGATCAGGCGCGGCCAGGCGACCCCGGGATGCACATACGCCTCGGCGAGCGACTTCACCACAGGGGAGACCGCGAATTCCTGCTCGGGCAGGACCCGAATGCCGAGGGCGGCTTCCAGATTTGCGGGGGTTATTTCTTGGAGGTGGAGGGCGGAAGCCGCCGCCTGGGTGGTCATGGGGGGAGTGTAGGAAGGGAGTTCAGCGCGCGGCCACTGAATTGCCGTTCAGCTCAAGTGGCGGTAACGGCCCTTGAAATAGAGCAGCGGTCCGCCCTCCGCGCTCGGCACGCGGGCGTTCAGCACCCGGCCGATCACCAGGGTGTGGTCCCCCGCCTCCACCCGCTGCTCGGTACGGCACTCGAGGGTGGCCAGCGCGCCGCCGACCAGGGGTGCGCCGGTGATCTCGCCGCGGGTGTACGGGATGTCCTCGAAGAGGAGCCGGTCGCTGAGCCGGCCCTTCATCGCGAAGCGTCCGGCGATGTGCCGCTGGCTGTCCGACAGCACCGACACCCCCCACAGGGGCTGCTCGTCGATCAGGTCGTCCATCCGGGAGCCCGTGCGCAGGCTGACCAGCACCAGGGGTGGTTCCAGGGAGACGGACAGGAACGCCGTGGCCGTCATGCCGGCGTTCTCGCCCTCCGGCGACCCCGGGTCGTCCGGGTCCAGTGGGGCCTCCTGCGCGGTCACCAGGACCACGCCGCCGGCCAGCCGGGACATGGCCGCACGGAACTCGTCGTTGCTCACCCCCACAGCATGCCCGGAGGGGGCGGCCTGGGCGGGCACGGTGGGTGAGGTCTTCAGCAGGTCGGGAGGCACGCTCCGCACGCTAGTCTCCGGGCCGACCGCCCCGCATCGGACCTTCGCCCGAGAGCGGTCGTAGGTCCGCGGACCGATTCCCGTACGCTCTCCGGCAGGAGAGTCATACGCTCAGTAAACGAACGGGAAAGATGCAGAAACCCCGCGCAATTGCTCATGTTCTTATGTGACTTGAGTCACAAGCGCGGGGAATTGTTGACCCTGTGTACCGAGTGGGCAGCGCGCTGTGATTCAGTGGCGGAGGCGTCACAGGTACAGACACAACGACATGCGCAACGACAGAAACGACGTTACGCCGAAGACAACCCTTGATTCGCTGCGAAGTCTCGGGGGGAGGGCGAGCATGGAGGCCGAGTCGGAGCCTTACGTCCGTCTTGCGTCCCTGCGACAGCTGCACCAGGTCATGGCCGACATGAACACGGCCCGCAGCCTGGCCGACACGCTGCAGACGGTCGCCAACGGCGTCGTGACCGCCCTCGGATACGAACTGGCGTGCGTCAACCTGGTCCGCCCCGACGGTGACCTCGTCGTCGCCGCCTTCTCCGGGAACCCCGCCGCCGAGGCCCTCATCACCGGCCGGGTCGGTTCCCGCGAGTCCTGGGAGCGGCGGCTGAGCATGGGCGAGACCTGGGGCGACCTGATCTTCATACCCCACACCGAGGGCTGGATCCTCGACGACGACGACGTCCCGCAGTGGTACACGGACGGACCCGCGCCCCGCTTCGAGGACGAGTGGCACCCCTCCGACCGGCTGTTCGCCCCCATGTACACGCCCGCCGCCCCCGGCGGCAACGGCGCCTGCGGCGAACTCATCGGCGTCCTTTCCGTGGACCGCCCGCGCAACGGCCGGCGGCCCGGCGCCTGGGGCCGCGAGGCCCTCCAGATGTACGCCTTCCAGGCCGCCATCGCGATCAGCAACGCGCGTCTACGTGCCAACATGCAGCGCGCCCTGGTCCGCCTCGAACGCGAACAGCAGGCCCTGCGCGCCAGCGAGGAAAGCTTCCGCCAGGCCTTCGAGTACGCCCCCTCCGGCATGGCCATCGCCGAGATGGGCGGCGACCAGCACGGCCGGATCCTGCGCACCAACGACGCCCTGTGCCGCCTGCTGGGCCGCCCCGCCTCCGCGATGCGCCGCTACTCCTTCTCCGACCTCGTCCACCCCGAGGACATAGGCACCCTGCTGCGGACCTCCGCCGAGGGCGGACGGGCCGAACTCCGCCTCGGCCGCCGCGACGGGACGTACCTCTGGGTGTCGCTGCGCAACTCCGTCGTCGCCGACGCCGCCGACGGACCCCGCTTCCTCCTCACCCACGTCGAGGACATAGAGGACCGCAAGCGCCGCGAACTCCAGCTCGCCCACCGCGCCTCCCACGACTCCCTCACCGGCCTGCCGAACTCCGCCGAGCTGCGCTCGCGCCTCTCGTCCCGGCTGTGCAAGCGCCCGCAGTCCACCCACCCCGCCGCCGTCGACGCGATGGACGCCCAGGGCCACCCCGCCTTCGACACCAACGGGCACGGCTTCGACTTCCGGACCGACGGCGCGGAGAGCTTCGAGGCCTACGACCACCACGTGCACACCGTCGCCCCCGGGGAGGGGGCCCGCGACGACGGCACCAAGGGGCTCGCCGTCCTCTTCTGCGACCTCGACGGCTTCAAGTCGATCAACGACCGGTTCGGGCACAACGCCGGTGACGCGGTTCTCATCGAGGTCGCCCGCAGGCTCTCCCGCGGCGTCCGCGACGGCGACACCGTCGCCCGGCTCGGCGGCGACGAGTTCGTGATCCTCGCCGACGGCCTCGGCAGCGCCGACGCCCAGGACCTCGCCGTACGCCTGCGCAACGAGATCATCCAGCCGATCCGCGCCGAGGGCCGGGCCGTCCGGGTGGGCGCCAGCTTCGGCATCGGATGGGCACACTGCGGGATGACCGCGGACGAGGTGTTGAAGTCCGCCGACGAGCGGATGTACGTAGAGAAACGATCTCGTCCCAAACAGCACCGACGCGCTGGGTGATCACCAGGTCAGCGCCCCGCCCCCCGGAACGATGCGATCCGAGTCACCCGTTCGGCGGGTCGGGAGCGGGTAGGCTCGCACTTCTCCGCACGTAGGGACGCGTAGGGATACGCGGACCACATCCGCCCCGCACTGTTGAGGAGTACGAAGGGATGACGCCCGGCAACAACGGCGCGAGTACGCCCGAGGACGACGACCCGTTCGGCTACCTCTACGCCGACGGCCAGGCCAACGGAGCACAGCCTCCGTCCGGCGGTGGCTACGGATACCCGTCGGTCAACCGGGTGCGCCCGGTCGGCGAGCGCCAGTACGGCCAGCAGCAGACCGCGCAGTACGGGCAGCAGGCGGTGCCGCCTCAGCAGGGTGCGTACGGTCAGCCGAACGGCCACCACGCCGGGCCCGAGAGCTTTTCCGGCGGCGGTGGCGTGCCCACCGGCAACCGGCAGCAGGGGATCGGCGGCGGCCGGGGCCGCGGCCCCAACACCAAGGGGCTGCTGATCGGCGCGGTCGCCGTGGTCGCCGCCGTCGTCATCGGCATTGCCGTGGCGATGGCGGGCGGTGACTCCGGCGACGACAACAAGGCCGGCGACGAGGTCTCCACCTCGCCCACCGTCTCCCAGAGCGCCTCACCCAGCGCCTCCAGCAGCGGCGACACCGAGGACGAGGTCGAGCTGCCGACGGTCGACGCCAAGGCCCTGCGCCTCGGCGGCGCCGCCGCCCTGGCCTCCGACGTCCAGGGCGCCGAGGCCGACGGCGGCATCTACGTCGCCATGAACCAGGCCGGCAACTCCGTCACCTGGAGCGTCGACGGCATCCCCGAGGACGGCGCGTACACGCTGTTCGCGCACTACAGCACCGCCGGCGAGGACCAGTCGATGACCCTCACGGTCAACGGCAAGAAGTTCGGCCAGCCGCTCAGCATGAAGAACTACGCGAAGGCCGCCGACGGCGACTTCGCGAAGGGCTGGACCACCACCTTCGCCTGGCCCAGCCTCACCAAGGGCACCAACACCATCAGCCTCTCCTGTGAGACCGGCGACAAGTGCAATGTGCTCCTGGACCAGTTCTGGCTGAAGAAGGGCCAGGTCGAGGAGTAACCCCGCTCAGGCAGCGGTGACCTCCCCGGTCACCGCCACCCTGCCCACCAGCTCCTCGTAGGCGGTCCGGTCGAACTCGCCCGCCGTCGGGGACAGGACCGTCGCCGCGGACAGGGCGACCGCTCGGGCCAGGGTGCGGGGCCAGGGGAGACCTTCGACCAGGCCCGAGAGGAGGCCGGCGGACACCGCGTCCCCGGCGCCCGTCGGGTTGCCGCGCAGCCGGGCCGGCGGGGTGGCCCGCCAGCGGCCCTCCGGCGTCGCCGCGACCAGGCCCTGCGGGCCCAGGGACGCCACCACCGAGCGGGCACCGCGCCGACGGGCGTCCTGCGTCGCGCGCAACGGCTCGTGCGAGCCGGTCAGCTCGGCCAGCTCCTCGGCGTTCGGCTTGATCAGATCGGGGCGCGCGGCGACCGCGCGGCGCAGCGCCTCACCACTGGTGTCCAGCAGCACCGGTACGCCCGCGGCCCGCGCGGTGCGCACCAGACCCGCGTACGCGCCCACCGGCACCCCCGGCGGCAGGCTGCCGCACAGGGCCACCGCGTCGGCACCGGCCACCAGACGCTCGTACGCCTCCTGGAACGCGGACCACTCGGCGGGCGTGATGACCGGCCCCGGTTCGTTGAACTGCGTGGCGTCGCCGGTGCGTTCGTCGACGACGGCGAGCGTACGGCGGGTCGGGGCCGCGCACGGGACCAGCGCGTCGGTCACGCCGGTGAGCCGCTCCCGTACGACACGGCCGGTGGGGCCGCCCACGAAACCCGTGACCGTCACCTCGTGCCCGAGGGCGGCCAGGACCCGTGCCACGTTCAGTCCCTTGCCGCCGGGGCGTTCGGCCACCTCGGTCACCCGGTGCGTGGCGTGCGGGAGCAGGGCCGGGACGCGGTAGGTGACGTCGAGAGCGGTGTTCACCGTGACCGTGAGAATCACCTGACCCCGACCTCCCCCGATCACCGGCGTTCGCCTGTTGTTCGCCTGAATCCGTCCTTCCGGACGTCCTGATCATGCCAAAGAGACGGCGGTCGGCCCAGTCCCAGGGTCGGCCACCGTCTCTCCACGGGCCCGCTACCGGCGCATATTTCAGGCCAGTTGGGGATCCACCACCCAAACCCCCTGCCGCATCACGCCCTTGAGGTCGAAGTTCTCGTCCAGCAGCACCAGATCGGCGTCCTTGCCCGGCTCCAGGGAGCCCACCCGGTCGTCCATGCCCAGCAGCCGGGCCGGGTTCGCGGACAGAGCCGCGACCACGTCCTCCACCGGCAGCCGGTCCACCGTCACCGCCCGCTTGAACGCCCGGTCCAGCGTCAGCGTGGAACCGGCGATCGAACCGCCCTCCGCCAGCCGGGCCACGCCCTCACTGACCTCGACCTCCAGCGGGCCGAGCATGTATCGGCCGTCACCGACGCCCGCCGCGTCCATCGCGTCCGTGATGAACGCGACCCGGCCCGCCCCCGCCCGGTGGAACGCCAGTTCCAGCGCGGCCGGATGCAGATGGACGCCGTCGTTGATCAGCTCGACCGTCACCCGCTCGTCCTCCAGCAGCGCGGCGATCGGGCCCGGCGCGCGGTGCCCGAGCGGCGGCATGGCGTTGAAGAGGTGGGTGGCGACCGTCGCCCCCGCCTCGATCGCCTCCACCGTCTGCTCGTACGTGGCATCCGTGTGGCCGACGGCCGCGATCACCCCGTGCTCGGCCAGCAGCCGTACGGAATCGATGCCGCCCGGCAGCTCGGTGGCCAGCGTCACCATCCTCGCCCTGCCGCGCGCCGCGTCGATCAGCTTGCGCACCTCCGCCGGATCCGGGTCGCGCAGCAGCCCCTCCGAGTGCGCGCCCTTGCGGCACGGGGAGATGAACGGGCCCTCGAAGTGGATACCGGCCAGGTCGCCCTGCTCGGCCAGCTCACTCAGCAGGCCCGCCTGGCGGACCAGGACGTCCATGTCGTCGGTGACGGTGGACGCGACGAGGGTGGTGGTGCCGTGGCGGCGGTGGGTGTCGATGGCCTTCTGTACGTCTTCGGCGGTGCCGGAGAAGGAGGCTCCGCCGCCGCCGTGGTTGTGCAGGTCGACGAAGCCGGGGACCAGCCAGTGGTCTTTCACGTCGATCACCTGGGCGGTGCCCTGCGGGGCTTGGGGGGCGATACGGGTGCCGTCGATGGTCACCCGGCCGTCGGTGATCGTGCCGGTCGGCATGACGACCCGGGCGCCGACCAGCGTCTGCCCGCGGGTGCCGGTCGCGGGCTGCGGGTACGTCGTGGCTGGTCGCGCAGTGCCTCGCGCCCCTGGGGTGGCCATCAGGTCGATACCTCCGTGCGGTCGGTCGAATCGAGGAGATCCCAGGCCAGTAGTCCTGCGCCCCGGCATCCGGCTGTGTCGCCCAGCGCCGCTGGGGCTATTTCCGGGAGTTTCTGGAAGGTGATCCGCCGGCGGACGGCGTTCCGCAGCGGTGTGAACAAGGTTTCCCCCGCCTCGGCCAGGCCGCCACCGATGATGAGGGTGCGCGGGTCCAGCAGGGTGAGGGCGGTGACCAGGCCGTCGGCGAGCGCGTCGACAGCCTGCTGCCAGATCCGGACAGCGTTCGGGTCGCCGGACGTGACGGCTTTCGCGCAGTCCGCGGCGTCCGCCTCCGGGTCCCCGCAGGCCGCCGCCCATGCCTCGCCGACCGCCGCCGCCGACGCGAACCGCTCCAGGCAGCCGCGCTGCCCGCAGGGGCAGGGCGTCCCGCCGGGGCGTACGACGATGTGGCCGATCTCGCCCGCGAAGCCGTGGGCGCCCGCCTCCACCCGGCCGTCCACGCCGATGGCGCCCGCGATGCCCGTGCCGAGGGCCACGAAGAGGAAGCGGTCGGCGCCCTGACCTGCGCCGATTCGCCCTTCCGCGAGTCCTCCCGTGCGGACGTCGTGCCCGAGGGCCACCGGGATGCCGCCCAGCCGGGCGGTGAGCAGCCGCCGCAGGTCGACGTCGCGCCAGCCGAGGTTGGCGGCGTAGACGGCGATGCCGTTCGCCTCGTCGACGATGCCCGGGACCGCGACTCCCGCGGCGGCCGCGCTCTCGCCGAGGTGCTCGACGCCGTACGCGCGCAGCTCGGCGGCGAAGTCCAGGATGCCGGCGACGACCTCGTCGGGGCCGCGTTCGCGGCCGGTGGCCCGGCGGGCCCGGTGCAGCAGCGCGCCGTCCGCCCCGACGAGGGCGGCCTTCATCCCGGTGCCGCCCACATCGAGGGCGATGACATGTCTCACGGAGACAGTGTGGCCCGAGGACCCACGAGAGGTCTAGTCCACTTGCGTGGTGTAGACCTTACTCCGGATAGCGGTTTCAATGGTCGGAGCATTTATGTGTGCATGGTGTGTGCACGCGGGCACGGCCGTCAGGGGAGCGGGAGAGCACAGTGCAGCGGCGGGCAGCGAAGTCGGGACCGATCGCGGTGGCATCCACCCTGAGCATGACGGCGGTCCTCGCCGGCTGTGGGCTCACCGGTGACTCCGGCGACGTCACCCTGAGACTCGTCGCCGCCGACTACGGCGACAGCAGCGCCAACAGCTCCGAGAAGTACTGGGCCGAACTCGTCGAGGCCTACGAGAAGGACCACCCCGGCGTCACCGTCGAGGTCACCGTCCACTCCTGGAACGACGTCGACCGCGAGGTCAAGAAGCTCGTCGACGCCGACAAGGCCCCCGACATGGCACAGATCGGCGCCTACTCCGACTACGCCGCCGAGGACCTCCTCTACAAGGCGGGCGACGTCCTCTCCATCCCCGTCCAGGCCGACTTCGTGCCCCAGCTCGCCGACGCGGGCGAGGTGCGCGGCGTGCAGTACGGCATGCCGTTCGCCTCCTCCACGCGGCTGCTGTTCTACAACAAGACCCTCTTCGCCAAGGCCGGCCTCACCGCGCCGACCACCTGGTCCGAGCTGGCCGAGGACGCGGCCGCGCTCAAGGCGGACGGCGTGAAATACCCGTACGCCCTGCCCCTCGGCCCGGAAGAGGCGCAGGCCGAGACCATGCAGTGGCTGCTCAGCGGCGGGGGCGGCTACACCGAGACCGCCACCGGCTACAGCCTCGACTCGACCGAGAACGTCCACACCTTCACCTGGCTGAAGAACGAGCTGGTCGGCAAGGACCTCACCGGGCCGGTCGCGCCCGGCAAGCTCAACCGGGCCGACGCGTTCGCCGCGTTCGCCGCCGGGCAGGTCGGCATGCTCAACGGGCATCCCTCGCTGATGAAGGCGGCCGCCCAGAAGGGCGTGAAGTTCGGCATGGTCCCGATGCCCGGCGTGGACGGGCCGACCAAGGTCTCCATGGGCGTCGCCGACTGGATGACCGCGTTCAAGCAGAACGGGCACGCCGAGCAGATCAAGGACTTCCTCAACTTCGTCTACAGCGAGAAGAACGTCCTCGCCTTCTCCCGCGAGTACGACCTGCTGCCCGTCACCAACTCCGCCTCCCAGACCATGACCGCCGCCTCCCAGGACGCCGACCTCAAGCCCTTCCTCGACCAGCTGCCGGTGTCCGAGCTGTACCCGGTGGGGCGCACCTCGTGGGCGGCGGTCAGCGCGGACGTGAAGAAGCGGATCGGTCAGGCCGTGCAGCCCGGCGGCAGCCCGGCGGGGGTCCTTGGCCAGCTCCAGACGACGGCCACGACCGCGGACAGCGGCTCCGCCGGCTGAGCCGGGTCGCGTGCCGTTGCGTTACCGTGCGGGCATGGAGCGGGCAGCGGATGAAGACGGGCTCGGGGCGAGGGAGCGCGACATCCTCGCCCTCGAGCGGCGTGGGTTCTCGGGGCCCGGTGCGAAGGAGCGGGCGATCCGGGAGGAGCTGGATCTGTCGCCCGTGCGGTACTACCAGCTGCTGAACGCGCTGCTGGATGACGCGAGGGCGTTGGCGCACGATCCGGTGACGGTCAATCGGCTGCGGCGCGTGCGGGAGGCCCGCCGGGCCGAGCGGTGAGTCTGCGCGGGTTGTTCTGCGGGTTGTTGCGCGGGTTGGCAGGGGGTGCCGTCCCTGGGGCTGCGCCCCCAGACCCCCGCTGTCGGCCCTGAAGGGGCCTCGTCCTCAATCGCCGGACGGGCTGGGTGCGGCCGACCGGGCTGACAGGTACCGGCGTTGGCTATCGTCACCGGTATGGGCAACCAAGAGACGCACCCCACGGACTCCCACCTCCCCACCCCCACCACCCCCCACGGCCGCGAGGCGCTCGCCGCGATCCTGGCCAAGCCGCGCGGCACTCTCGTCGGGCTCGACTTCGACGGGACGCTCGCGCCGATCGTGGAGAATCCGGAGGATGCGCGGGCGCATCCGGATGCCCTGCCCGTGCTCGCGGAGCTGGCGCCGAAGGTGGCCTCCGTCGCTGTGGTGACGGGACGGCCCGCCGCGGTGGCCGTGCGGAACGGCGGGTTCGCCGGGGTGGCGGGGCTGGAGCGGCTCGCCGTGCTGGGGCATTACGGGGCCGAGCGGTGGGACGCCCGTACCGGGACCGTTTCCGCGCCCGACCCGCACCCGGGTGTCGCGGCCGTGCGGGCCGAGTTGCCCGCTGTGCTGGAGGCGGCCGGGGCGGGGCGGGGGACCTGGGTCGAGGAGAAGGGGCGGGCCGTCGCCGTGCACACGCGCCGGGCGGAGGACCCGGAGGCCGCGTTCGAGGCACTGCGCCGGCCGCTCGCCGAGCTGGCCACCCGGCACGGGCTGATCGTCGAACCCGGCCGGATGGTGCTGGAGCTGCGGCCGCCGGGCGTCGACAAGGGCGTGGCCCTGACGGAGTACGTCCGCGAGATCGGCGCCGAGGCGGTGCTCTACGCCGGCGACGACCTCGGTGACCTGCCCGCCTTCGCCGCGGTGGAGAAGCTCCGCTCCGACGGCGTCCCCGGTCTCCTGGTGGCCAGCGGCAGCTCCGAGGTGACCGAGCTGTCGGCGCGCGCGGACCTGGTCGTCGACGGTCCCGCCGGGGTCGTGCGGCTGCTGCGGGCGCTGTCGGGTCGGCTGGGGTGAGCGGTTCGGGGCGTGTGGGAGTGTCGCCGCCGGGTCCTGGGGCTTGCTGTGGGGACTGGCTTGGGGTGGCCGTAAGCGGCGTCGACGGTCCCGCCGGGTCGTAGGGCTGCTGCGGGCGTTGTCGGGTCGGCTGGGGGCCGGGTTTGGGGTGGCGGTAAGTGGCGTCGACGGTCGCGCCGGGTCGTGGGGCTGCTGCGGGCGTTGTCGGGTCGGCTGGGGGCCGGGTTTGGGGTGCGTGCAGGTGTCGTCGGGCTTCCTGGCGCTTGCTGCGGGTGCTGTCCGGTCGGCTCGCCGGCGGACCCGGCGCCGCGAGTGGCGTCGGCGGTGTCGCCGGGGCGTGGGGCTTGCTGTGGGGTCGGCTGGAGTGCGGGTTTCGGGTGGCCGCGAGTGGCGTCGGTGGTGCCGCCGGGGCGTGGGGCTTGCGGGTGTTCTCCGGTCAGCTGCGCTGGAGGGCCTGGAGCGCCTGCAACTGCTCCAGGAACCACCGGGCCGGAGGCAGCGCGGTCGCGGCCTCCGTCAGCCTCTTGGCTCGCGCCGCCCGCTCCTCCGGGGCCATGGTCAGCGCCTCGTGGAGGGCGCGGGCGGTCTCCAGGACGTCGTAGGGGTTCACCACGATGGCGTCCTCGCCCAGCTCCCAGTACGCCCCGGCCTCCCGGGACAGCACCAGCGCACAGCCCTGGTCGGAGACGATCGGGACCTCCTTGGCGACCAGGTTCATGCCGTCCCGGACGGGGTTGACCAGCGCCACGTCGGCGAGGCGGTACGCGGCCAGGGAGCGGGCGAAGTCGTCCTTGACGTGCAGGACGACCGGGGTCCAGCCGGGGGTGCCGTACCGCTCGTTGATCTCCCGCGCGACCCGCTGCACCTCGGCCGTGTAGTCGCGGTAGACGGCGAGATCCTGGCGGGAGGGGTAGGCGAACGCCACGTGGACGACACGTTCGCGCCACTCGGGGCGGTCGTCGAGGAGCTGCCGGTAGGCGAGCAGACCGCGCACGATGTTCTTCGACAGCTCGGTGCGGTCGACGCGCACGATGGTTCTGCGGCCCTCGCCGATCTCCTCGCGGAGGGCGACGATGCGCTCCTCGACGTCGGACTCGTGGGAGCGGGCGCGCAGGAAGTCGGCGTCGGCCCCGAGACCGTGGACGCCGATCTCGGTGCTGCCCAGGCCTCCCACGAACTCCGTGCAGCAGGCGCTGAACGCGTCCGCCCAGCGCCTGGTCAGGAAGCCGAGGCGGTCCGCGCCGAGCATGCCGCGCAGCAGTTGCGCGCGGATGTCGGTGGGGAGCAGCGCGAAGTAGTCCACCGGCGCCCACGGTGTGTGCGAGAAGTGGCCGATGCGCAGGTCGGGGCGGAGTTCGCGGAGCATGCCGGGGACCAGACACAGGTGGTAGTCCTGCACGAGGACCGCCGCACCCTCCGCGGCCTCCTCGGCCAGCGCCTCCGCGAACGCGCGGTTGTACGTCTCGTACGACGCCCACTGGCGCCGGAACTCCGCGTCGAAGACCGGCTCCAGCGGGGTCTGGTAGAGCAGGTGGTGGATGAACCAGAGCACGGAGTTGGCGACGCCGTTGTACGCGTCGGCGTGCACGTCGGCCGGGATGTCGAGCATCCGGACGCCGTCCTCGCCGACCCCG
The DNA here is from genome assembly GCF_042723915.1 of Streptomyces sp. NPDC058335. NCBI lineage: Bacteria > Bacillati > Actinomycetota > Actinomycetes > Kitasatosporales > Streptomycetaceae > Streptomyces > Streptomyces sp. NPDC058335. The sequence goes on from NZ_JBHXHX010000002.1 coordinate 150,554, forward strand.
CGCCGCACCGCCTCGCGGTCGCCGTCGGTCAGCGCCGAGCACACCCACAGGGCGCCCGCGTCCGGCCCGATCGCCGACAGTCCCGAGACCAGTCCGCCGCCGCCCCGCCTGGCGTGCAGCGAACCGTCCTCGCGCACCTGGTAGGAGACCGGGCCGCGGTTGGACGCGACCAGCACCTGAGCACCCTCGGCAGCAGCACCACGCGTGAAAGCCATACGCCACAACCTAGCCCGGTCCGGAAACGCTCAAACGTACGGATGCGCTCCGTGGGCGGCTCGTATCCGGCCGTATACGGCGGCCGGACCGCGCGTTGGACGGCGTCCCCACCCACGTGCCGCCCATGCGGTGCCCGGCACGCCGTGCCCCGCACGACCCGCTACGCGGCCTTGCGTTCCGCGTACTCGGCGATCTCCGCCATCGGCGGACGTTCCTCGGTGTCCACGGAGTAGGTGCGTGGCTCGAAGCCGTCCGTGCTCCGCTCGAACTGGGTGAGGGCGGGGCGGATCATGTGCCCGCGGGCCAGCCGGAGCTGCGCGGTGCGGTAGATCGCCGCCGCCATCCGGCCGAGCGCCTGCCCGTCCTGGTGGCGGTGCTTGCGCACGCCGACGTCGACCTGGGCGAGGGCGTCCAGGCCCACCAGGTGCAGGGCGTCGACCAGCATGCCCAGTTCCACGCCGTAGCCGACGGGGAACGGGAGCTGCTCCAGCAGGCTGCGGCGGGCCGCGTACTCACCGCCGAGCGGTTGCACGAAGCCGGCCAGTTGCGGCCAGTGCATGTTGAGCAGCGGGCGGGCCATGAGTTCGGTGACCCGGCCGCCCTGGCCCGCAGCGCCGCCCAGCGGGCGGTCGTACATGGCCTTGACCAGATCCACCGCGGGGTCGGTGAGCAGCGGGCCCACGATCCCCGAGACGAAGTCGGAGGAGAACTCCTTGAGGTCGGCGTCGATGAAACAGACGATGTCCCCGGTCGTGACGAGCAACGACCGCCACAGCACCTCTCCCTTGCCGGGCACGGTCGGTATCCGGGGCAGGATGTCGTCCCGGTGCACGACCCGCGCCCCGGCCGCCGCGGCGACCTCGGACGTACGGTCCGTGGAGCCCGAGTCGACGACGACGATCTCGTCGACCAGCGGGACCTGCTGCATCAGGTCGTGGCGGATGACCGCGACGATGTCACCGACCGTCTCCTGCTCGTTCAGGGCGGGCAGCACCACGGAGACCGTCTGACCCGAGGCACGTTTCGCGGCCAGGATGCGGTGCAGCGGGCGGTCGGTCACGGACCAGGAGCGGGTGGCCAGCCAGGCTTCAGCTTCTTTCAGCACGGTCTGCGGCTCCTCACTGTCATGATCACACCTGGTGCACGAGGGGTGACGGTGTGATCCATCTCGCGGTTCGGACGTCTATCTCAACTGTCCTGGCCTTCGGTTACAGTCTTGAACAACGCGGATGACCATCGCATGTCCGAGGTGGCCTGCGTTCGCCACCCACAACTTCATACCGCTCATCCAGAGGGGCAGAGGGATACGGCCCGATGAAGCCCCGGCAACCCTCCAGCCGGTCTTGTCACGTTGTTGTGGCGAGGCTCCCGGCTAGGGAAGGTGCCAAATCCGTCTCACGGCGAGATGCGTCGTGAGGAAGATGAGGAAGGGCCTCGCCTCACATGGCTGTGCAGACAGTTGCAAGCACCACAGACTCCGTCGACCTCGGTCCCGCCGCGGCGCTCTCCTGCCGCGAGTGCGGACACCGCGTGCCTCTCGGCCCGGTCTTCGCCTGCGAAGAGTGTTTCGGCCCGCTGGAGATCGCGTACGACTTCTCGTCCTATGACACCGAGGAGCTCCGCAAGCGCATCGAGGCGGGCCCCGCGAACATCTGGCGTTATGCGCCGCTGCTGCCCGTCCCCGCCGACGTGGCGGACAAGCCGAACATCAACCCCGGCTGGACCAAGCTCGTCCAGGCCGACAACCTGGCCCGCGAGCTGGGCGTCGACGCCGGCAAGCTGTTCGTCAAGGACGACTCCGGCAACCCGACGCACTCCTTCAAGGACCGGGTCGTCGCCCAGGCCATCGAGGCCGCCCGCGCCTTCGGCTTCACGACCCTCTCCTGCTCCTCCACGGGCAACCTGGCCGGTGCCGTCGGCGCCGCCGCCGCCCGCGCCGGCTTCCGCTCCTGCGTGTTCATCCCGCACGACCTGGAGCAGGGCAAGATCGTCATGGCCGCGATCTACGGCGGCGAACTCGTCGGCATCGAGGGCAACTACGACGACGTGAACCGCTTCTGCTCCGAGCTGATCGGCGACCCGGCGGGCGAGGGCTGGGGCTTCGTCAACGTCAACCTGCGGCCGTACTACGCCGAGGGCTCCAAGACGCTGGCGTACGAGATCTGCGAGCAGCTCGGCTGGCAGCTGCCCGACCAGCTCGTCGTGCCGATCGCCTCCGGCTCGCAGCTCACGAAGATCGACAAGGGGCTCCAGGAGCTGATCAAGCTCGGTCTCGTCGAGGACAGGCCGTACAAGATCTTCGGCGCGCAGGCCGAGGGCTGCTCGCCGGTGTCCGTCGCCTACAAGGCCGGCCACGACGTCGTCCGGCCGCAGAAGCCGAACACCATCGCCAAGTCCCTCGCCATCGGCAATCCGGCGGACGGGCCGTACGTCCTGGACATCGCGCGCCGAACCGGTGGCGCGGTGGAGGACGTGAACGACGAGCAGGTGGTCGACGCGATCAAGCTGCTGGCGCGGACCGAGGGCATCTTCGCGGAGACCGCCGGTGGCGTGACGGTCGGTGTGACGAGGAAGCTGATCGAGAACGGTCTCCTCGACCCGACGAAGACCACGGTCGTGCTCAACACCGGGGACGGCCTCAAGACCCTCGACGCGGTGGCCGGCACCGGCCTCACCGCCACCATCCGTCCGAACCTGGACTCCTTCCGAGAGGCTGGCCTCGCATGAGCGTGACCGTCCGCATCCCGACCATCCTGCGCACCTACACCGGTGGCAAGGCCGAGGTCCCGGCCGAGGGCGCCACCCTCGGCGAGATCATCGCCGACCTGGAGAAGAACCACACGGGCATCGCCGCCCGCGTCCTCGACGACCAGGGCAAGCTGCGCAGGTTCGTCAACGTGTACGTCAACGACGACGACGTCCGCTTCGAGAAGGGGCTGGACACGGCGACCCCCGACGGCGCCGGTGTCTCCATCATCCCGGCCGTGGCCGGTGGCTGACCGGTGTTCAGTACCCGCCGGTAGTAACCGTCGGTAACGTTAATTACCGAGAGTTCATCGAATTGCCCCCTCCGCGAGAGAAGCGGAGGGGGCAATTCAGTGTGGTTGAGCGCGGTACAGTTGGGGAACGCGCCGCCCATTGCATGCCGGCCGCATATGAGTTCCGCCGTTGCAGGCGATGAGAAGTAGCCAAAGTGTGCATGTGTTTTGCGCCTTTCATTCCCTTTGTGGGGCCCGACTTGCCCTGAATGCGGGCGAATTCTCACTCTTCTCCGGACCGTTCGCGTCCAGAATTCTCGTCCGATTGACCTGTTGCAGACGGCAGTTGGACAGATACATTCAGCCGCGGTCGACGCGTTCCGGCGCACGCCCCCAACGAACTTGGGGGGTGAGGTCTGACCCGGATCCGCGAAGTGTGGATCTGTGCAAGGGCCAGTAATAGGGGAGTTAGGCATGGCTCAGGGCACCGTCAAGTGGTTCAACGCGGAGAAGGGGTACGGCTTCATCGCGGTCGACGGTGGTGCGGATGTTTTCGTCCACTACAGCGCGATCCAGATGGACGGATACCGCACCCTGGAAGAGGGCCAGCGGGTCGATTTCGAGATCTCGCAGGGTCAGAAGGGGCCGCAGGCGGACATGGTCCGGCTCGCGACCGGCTGAAGCACGCGCCGACTTGCAGCGACGTTCTTCTGTTCTATCCGCGAAGGGCTCGCACCTCCAGGGGTGCGGGCCCTTCGCCATGTCCGGACGGGTGCGGTGGGTGCCGCCGGGCGGCGTTGTCCACCTGCGGATCCGGCGGATCCGCTTGCGCCCGCCCGTCACCCGACCACCACTCTCAACGAGCCCGCTGCGCGGGCACACCTTGCACTCGGACGGGTCGAGTGCTAATCATTGGCGTTAGCACTCTGAAGGTGAGAGTGACAACGAAGGACCGGGTCGGTGAGGCCCGCAGGCCAGGTGGGGCAAGGAACCACGGGGCAGGCGAGCCGTCCGTCGCGGGCGCGGGCGCGGTCCGAAGGAATCACCCCCAGTCCTGGAGGGACCACTTCACATGGCCAAGATCATCGCGTTCGACGAGGAGGCGCGGCGCGGCCTCGAGCGCGGCATGAACCAGCTCGCGGACGCCGTGAAGGTGACGCTCGGCCCCAAGGGCCGCAACGTCGTCCTCGAGAAGAAGTGGGGCGCCCCCACGATCACCAACGATGGTGTCTCCATCGCCAAGGAGATCGAGCTCGAGGACCCGTACGAGAAGATCGGCGCCGAGCTGGTCAAGGAAGTCGCCAAGAAGACGGACGACGTCGCCGGTGACGGTACGACCACCGCGACCGTCCTCGCCCAGGCGCTGGTCCGCGAGGGCCTGCGCAACGTGGCCGCCGGCGCCAACCCGATGGCCCTCAAGCGCGGTATCGAGAAGGCCGTCGAGGCCGTCTCCGGTGCCCTGCTCGAGCAGGCGAAGGATGTCGAGACCAAGGAGCAGATCGCTTCGACGGCCTCCATCTCCGCCGCCGACACCCAGATCGGCGAGCTCATCGCCGAGGCCATGGACAAGGTCGGCAAGGAAGGCGTCATCACGGTCGAGGAGTCGCAGACCTTCGGTCTCGAGCTCGAGCTCACCGAGGGCATGCGCTTCGACAAGGGCTACATCTCGGCGTACTTCGCGACCGACATGGAGCGTATGGAGGCCGTCCTCGACGACCCGTACATCCTGATCGCGAACTCCAAGATCGCGAACGTCAAGGACCTGCTCCCGCTCCTGGAGAAGGTCATGCAGTCGGGCAAGCCGCTGCTGATCATCGCCGAGGACGTCGAGGGCGAGGCCCTGTCGACCCTGGTCGTCAACAAGATCCGCGGCACCTTCAAGTCCGTCGCGGTCAAGGCCCCGGGCTTCGGCGACCGCCGCAAGGCGATGCTGAACGACATCGCCATCCTCACCGGTGGCGAGGTCATCTCCGAGGAGGTCGGTCTCAAGCTCGAGAACACCTCCCTGGACCTCCTTGGCAAGGCCCGCAAGGTCGTCATCACCAAGGACGAGACCACCATCGTCGACGGGTCCGGCTCCTCGGAGCAGGTCGCCGGCCGGGTCAACCAGATCCGCGCCGAGATCGAGAACAGCGACTCGGACTACGACCGCGAGAAGCTCCAGGAGCGTCTGGCGAAGCTGGCCGGCGGCGTGGCCGTCATCAAGGCCGGCGCCGCCACCGAGGTGGAGCTCAAGGAGCGCAAGCACCGCATCGAGGACGCCGTTCGCAACGCGAAGGCGGCCGTCGAGGAGGGCATCGTCGCCGGTGGTGGCGTGGCCCTGCTCCAGGCCACCTCGGTCTTCGAGAAGCTCGACCTCGAGGGTGACGAGGCGACCGGCGCCAACGCCGTGAAGCTCGCCCTGGAGGCCCCGCTCAAGCAGATCGCCGTCAACGGTGGTCTCGAGGGTGGCGTCATCGTCGAGAAGGTGCGCAACCTGCCCGTCGGCCACGGCCTGAACGCCGCGACCGGTGAGTACGTCGACATGATCGCCGAGGGCATCATCGACCCGGCGAAGGTGACGCGTTCCGCGCTGCAGAACGCCGCGTCGATCGCCGCGCTGTTCCTCACCACCGAGGCCGTCATCGCCGACAAGCCGGAGAAGGCGGGCGCTGCCCCGGCCGGCGGCGGCATGCCGGGCGGTGACATGGACTTCTGAGCCTGATCGCTGATCAAGCTCGGTTTTCCTACCGAGGGCGGTACTCCCTGCTGAAGCGGGGGGTGCCGCCCTCGGGCGTTTCACCCCCGCCCGTGGTACCGGCGCTAGTGCTCGTAGTGCTCGTAGTGCGAGGCGACCGCGGGCTGGCCCGTGTAGTTGGGGCCGGCGGCCGGGTCCGCGCCGGTGTACCGGAACGGCAGGGTCAGGGTGCGGGCGCCTCGGAGGGTGAGCCGGTGGTGGCGGGGGCTGTAGTGGAAGCCGGCCGCGCGCAGGGCCGCGAGGGCGGGGCGGCCCGCCGGTGAGCCGTCGGGGCGGCGGATCGAGTCCGGGTCGAAGTGCGCGGCCAGCAGTCCGTCCGGGGTGAGCCAGGAGGCGGCCCGGCCGAGGAGCCCGAGCTGGTCGCCGACGTAGTGCAGGCCGTGCACGCAGGTGATGAGGTCGTACGTCCGGGTCGGCACCCAGGAGCCGACGGAGGCGATGATCTCCTCCAGGACCGGCGGGGCCGGGGTGGGGGCGAGGGGGCCCACCAGGTCGACGCCGGTGAGGGTCGCGGTGGCGGGCAGCGCGGCGGCGGCCTGGCGCAGCGCACGTCCCTCACCGCTGCACAGGTCCAGCCAGGCGGGGGCGGGCAGGCCGCCCAGGAACTCCAGGGGCTGGAAGCCCAGTTCGCGGGCGTAGCTGTTCACCCCGGTGAGGCCGCGTTCACGGTTCATCGTGTTGTTGGCGACCACGGAGGAACGTTCCAGCTCGTGCGGGGAGACCACCGGTGAGGGCTTCGGCATAGGGGCATTCTCCGGGGTGGCCGGGGGCTGTCGGCGTGGCCCGGATCACAGTGGTGGTGGGGGAGTGGGCGGAATGGCGGGGGCGGGGCGGGCCGTTGAGGGGAGAGGCCAGTTCTTGCATGTGCACATACCGTCCGGAATGTCCCCGCTCGACGTCTTGCTCGATGTCCACCATGACCTCTCCGAGGAGTCCCCTGTCGTGACTGCCGCCCCCGCCGCCTCCCGCGCCGCCGAGATCCTCGCGCGTCCCGTCTCCCTCAACGGCCTGACCGTGCCGAACCGCATCGCCATGGCGCCCATGACCCGGATGTTCTCGCCCGGCGGCGTCCCCGGCGAGGACGTGGCGTCGTACTACGGCCGCCGTGCCGCCGCCGGTGTCGGTCTCATCGTCACCGAGGGCACGTATGTCGGCCACGACTCGGCCGGGAACAGCGACCGGGTGCCGCGGTTCCACGGCGAGGAGCAGCTGGCCGGGTGGGCGAAGGTCGCCGAGGCCGTGCACGCGGGCGGCGGGACGGTCGTGCCGCAGCTGTGGCACATCGGCATGGTGCGCAACCAGGGCGAGCCGCCCGTCGCGGACGCCCCCGCAGTCGGCCCCTCCGGCCTGCGCCTGAACGGCGCCGAGGGCGCCGGCAAGGCGATGACCCAGCGCGACCTGGACGACGTCATCGGCGCGTTCGCCGAGGCCGCGGCGGCCGCGGAGCGCATCGGCTTCGACGGCGTGGAGATCCACGGCGCCCACGGCTACCTGGTCGACCAGTTCCTGTGGGCGGGCACCAACCGCCGCACCGACGCGTACGGCGGTGACCCGGTCGCCCGTACCAAGTTCGCGGCGGAGATCGTCGCGGCCGTACGCCAGACGGTGTCGGCGGAGTTCCCGGTCGTCTTCCGCTACTCGCAGTGGAAGCAGGAGGCCTACGACGCGCGCCTCGCCGAGACCCCCGAGGAACTGGAGGCCGTCCTCGCCCCGCTCGCCGCGGCCGGTGTCGACGCCTTCCACGCCTCCACCCGCCGCTACTGGGTGCCGGAGTTCGACGGCTCCGACCTCAACCTCGCGGGCTGGACGAAGAAGCTGACCGGCCGGCCCACCATCACCGTCGGCTCGGTCGGCCTCGACGGCGACTTCCTCAAGGCCTTCCAGGGCGAGGGATCCGGGCTCAAGAACCTCGACGACCTCCTGGACCGGCTGGAGCGCGACGAGTTCGACATGGTGGCCGTCGGCCGTGCGCTGCTCCAGGACCCGGAGTGGGCCGCCAAGATCCTGGCCGGCCGCCTCGACGAGCTGAAGCCGTACGACGCGGCGGCGCTGAAGACCCTCAGCTGAGACCGGCTGAGCCGTCGGCCCAGCGGCCGGCTCCTGTGTGGAGGCGGGGAGAGGGAGGGTTCCTTCCTCTCCCCGCCTCCGTCGTGCCTGGCGGGCGGGCCTCCCCCGGATTTAGCTTGCTTAACTCAATCAATCGCCATAAGCTTGCTTGAGTCAAGCAGTTCCCCCCTTGCTCATCCGACGGAGGCCCTGTCATGCCCGACGCTCCCGCCCCGCCCGCTGCGGCGGGGACATCCGCGCCGCCGAGGTCGAACGCCGTGGTGGCGGTCCTGGCCCTCGCCGGCATCGTCGTCTCGCTGATGCAGACCCTGGTCATCCCGATCGTCCCCGAGCTGCCGAAGCTGCTGGACGCCCCCGCGTCCGACACCGCCTGGGCGGTCACGGCCACGCTGCTCGCGGCCGCCGTCGCCACCCCGGTCGTGGGCCGGCTCGGTGACATGGTCGGCAAGCGGCGCATGCTGCTGACCAGCATCATCCTGCTGATCTCCGGCTCCGTGGTGTGCGCCCTCGCCGACTCCCTGGTCCCGATGATCATCGGTCGTGCGTTGCAGGGCCTGTCGGCCGCCGTGGTGCCGCTGGGCATCAGCATCCTGCGTGACACGGTCTCCGCCGAGAAGCTCGCCGGTTCGACGGCCGTCATGAGCGCCTCCCTCGGTGTGGGCGGCGCGCTCGGCCTGCCCACCGCCGCGTTCATCGCGGACAACTGGGACTGGCACATCCTCTTCTGGACCTCCGCCGCCCTCGGCGTCGTCGCCTTCGCCCTCGTCCTGCTGCTCGTCCCGGAGTCCGAGAACCGCGTCGGCGGCCGCTTCGACCTCGTCGGCTCGCTCGGACTGTCGGCCGGTCTGGTCTCCCTGCTGCTGGCCGTGTCCAAGGGCGGCGACTGGGGCTGGACCTCCGGCACGACGCTGGGTCTGGGTGCCGCCGCGGTCCTGATCCTGGTCGCCTGGGGCTGGTGGGAGCTGCGGGCGAGGCAGCCACTGGTCGACCTGCGCACCACCGCGAAGCGGCAGGTCCTCTTCACCAACCTGGCCTCGATCGCCCTCGGCTTCTCGATGTTCGCGATGTCCCTGGTCCTGCCCCAGCTCCTCCAGCTGCCCGAGCAGACCGGCTACGGCCTCGGCAAGTCGATGCTCACCGTCGGCCTGGTGCTCGCCCCGCAGGGCCTGGTCATGATGGTCATGTCCGCGGTCTCCGCCAGTATCACCAAGGCCAAGGGTCCCAAGGTCACCCTGATGATCGGCTCGCTGATCGTCGCCACCGGCTACGGCCTCAACATCCTGCTCATGAGCGAGGTCTGGCACCTCGTCCTGGTGTCCTGCATCATCGGCGCCGGCGTGGGCTTCACCTACGGCGCCCTGCCCGCCCTGATCATGGGCGCGGTCGACCCCTCCCAGACCGGCTCGGCCAACAGCCTCAACACCCTGATGCGGTCCCTGGGCACCAGCTTCGCCAGTGCCGTCGCGGGTGTGATCCTCGCCCAGATGACCACCGAGTACGGAGGCTTCGCCCTGCCGGCCGAGAACGGCTTCAAGGTCGTCATGGCCATCGGTGCGGGAGCGGCCCTGGCCGCCTTCCTGCTCGCCACCTTCATCCCGAAGCGCGGGGCGGCCGTCCGGGCGGCGGACCCGGAAGGGGTGCGGGAGGCCACGCCGGTCAAGGCGTGACCAACTGCCCAGCCGGACGCGGCCGTCACCCACACGAGGGGTGGCGGCCGCCTTCGGCACTTTGCCCGAGCACCGTCCGTTCCACGAACAGCCGCCCTTCGAGGAGTGATCGATGACGACAGTCGAAGCCGAACCCGTGGTCCGCACCGCCGCGGGAGCCGTCCGAGGACGCCGGGAAGATGGACTGGCCGTCTTCCGCGGCATCCCCTTCGCCGCACCCCCGGTCGGGCAGGCCCGCTTCCAGGCCCCGCTCCCGCCCCGGCCGTGGGAGGGCGTTCGGGACGCGCACGCCTTCGGCCCGCCGCCCCCGCAGGAACCGGGCATCCAGGGACGCACGGGCGTGCTGGACGTGCCCACCGGCGACGACTGGCTGACGGCGAACGTGTGGACACCGGACCCCGAGCCCGCCGCAGCCCGCCCCGTCATGGTGTGGATCTACGGCGGCGCCTACAAGCTCGGCCACGCGGGCAGCCCGGGTTACGACGCGCGGCACATCGCCCGCGCCGGTGATCTGGTCGTGGTCAGCTTCAACTACCGCGTCGGCACAGAGGGGTTCGCCCGGTTGGAGGGCGCGCCCGCCAACCGGGGACTGCTCGACCAGGTCGCCGCCCTGGAGTGGGTGCGGGACAACATCGCGGAGTTCGGCGGCGATCCCGGCCGGGTGACTGTCTTCGGGGAGTCGGCGGGCGCCGGGTCGGTGGCGTCGCTGCTGGCCATGCCGTCCGCGCGGGGGCTGTTCGGGCGGGCGATCGCGCAGAGCGTGCCCGGCACGTACTTCTCCGACGAGCTGGCCCGTGACCTCGCCGCCGCAATCGCCGCCGAGGCCGGACTGCGGCCCACGGTCGCCGACCTGGCCACGGTCGATCCGCGTGAGCTGACCGAGGCCGGGGCGGCTCTCTCCGCGAAGATGGGCGAGCGCGTGGACCGCTGGGGGCGGGTCGCGCCCACCGTCACGCCGTTCTCACCCGTGGTCGACGGCGAGGTGCTGCCGGTCACCCCCTGGCAGGCGCTGGCGGCGGGTGCGGGCCGGGACGTGGAGCTGATCGTCGGGCACAACGCGCAGGAGTACCGCCTGTTCGTGGCCCTGGCGGGCCTGCTGGGCAAGGTGACGGAGGAACAGGCGACAGGCGTACTGCGGCTGTTCGGGCCGGGCGGCGGCGAGGCCGGTGAACGGGCCTACCGGGAGGCCTACCCGGACGCGGGGCCGGGGGAGCTGTTCGAACGGGTGCAGTCCGACTGGCTGTTCCACATGCCGTCCCTGCACCTGGCCGAGGCGCAGGTCGCGGGCGGCGGCCGGGCCCATGTCTACGAGCTGACCTGGCCGGCCCCCGGCATGGGCGGTTCGCTGGGCGCCTGCCACGGCCTGGACATACCCCTGCTGTTCGGCACCTACGACGCCGACCTGGGCAACCTGCTGTTCGCCGGCGCGGAGGTGACCGAGGAGGCGCGCACGCTGTCCGCCCGCCTGCGCGCGTCCTGGACGGCGTTCGCCCGCACCGGCGACCCGGGCTGGCCCGCCTACGACCCGGGGGAGCGGCTGGTGCAGGTCCTGGACGCGGAGCCGGAGGTCCGCCCGTACCCGGACGAGGCCGCACGCCGGCTGTGGGAGGGACATGACTTCCCGCCGCTGCCGCTGCTCGCCCAGGGTCCGGCCCAGGGCGTGTTTCTAGAGTCCCGTCTGCCGGGCGACGCCTGACACGCACGCTGGCCGCGTTGTCGGGATCGTCCCGATACAACCAGTATCGGGACGACCCTCCGCCTTGCGATCGCACGCACCCGACGCCGCCCGGCCTGCCCTTCGGGCGGACGACGCTCCTTTCGAAACATGCCCTAGACGTTGCCCATGGGCTCGATGTCGACCTTCACCGGGGTGCCCCAGACGCGCAGCACCTCGTAGTCGGTGAACTCGTGCACCAGGCGGTAGGCCATGGCGGGGCGGGAACCCCGGCGCAGGGCGGCCAGGTACCTCTCGGCCTCGAGGCGGTCGCGCCTCGGGGTGCCGCACAGCTGCCATTCCTGGCCCGTCCACAGTTCGGGCAGCCAGCGCTGCTGGGGCTGCGGGCGGTCGCCCCGGGTGCCGTAGCGGGAGGGGGCCGTCGGGTGCGGTGCCTGCGGGGCGGGTCCGTCGAACTCGGCGCGCCGGGCCGCCCGCCGCCGGGTCTCGCACAGCAGGCACAGGTCGGGGGCGGCCTCGTCCACGGGACCGTTGGGGTGCTCGGCGCACCGTGTGGCGGGCGCGGCCGAGGCGCCCTCCTCCAGCAGTTCCAGGGCGCGCCGCAGGTCCGACCTGACCTCGTGCAGCTTGGCGTCCGGGGTGTCGGCGGTCAGGGCGTCCCCGTGCTCACCGAGCAGCCGCAGGGCACGCCCCAGGTGGGTGAGCTGGGCATGATTCATGACGAGCGTCTCCGTTTTCCGCGGCGGGCTTTCCTCCGGCCTGAGTGTTCGACGGTGCGAACACCGCCGACTCAACCGTCGCACACACCACCGACAAGGCCCCGTACGAGCCGTCCCGCGAGCGGATTCCCGCCGATTTACGGCCCTTCGTCCCAGTTGTTGTTAGCAATTCGGGACGAATGACAGGGTCGCGCCGCGAGTCGCGGAGGAGAGCCGACCAGGACCCGGGCGCGTTCATCGGCTGGATCGCGAAGGTGTCGGGCCACCGAACGGGTCAGGGGCCGGGCGGACGGAGCCGGCGGCCGCCATGACGCGGTCGGTGACGCCGAAGACGTAGGTCGTGGCGAAGCCGACCGCGTACCCCGTCAGCAGCCCGCCCGCGTAGATCGCGAGCAGGGTGCCCCAGCCCCGGTCGCCGGCCAGCAGGGGGAACAGGGCCCAGCCGGACGGGCCGATCGCCGTCGCGCCGACCTGGTCGCCGAGCATCGCGAAGAAGCCCACGAAGGCCCCGCCGGCCGCCCCGCCCACGCAGGCCGTGAGGAAGGGGCGGCCCAGCGGGAGGGAGACGCCGTAGATGAGGGGTTCGCCGACGCCCAGCAGGCCCGCCGGGAGAGCCGACCTGATCGTCGTGCGCAGCGAGGCGTCGTGGCGCAGCCGGACGTAGACCGCGAGGGCCGCGCCGACCTGGCCCGCGCCCGCCATCGCCAGGATCGGCAGCAGCACGGTGTGGCCCTGCTGTTCGATGAGCGTGGTGTGGATGGGGATGAGGGCCTGGTGCAGGCCCAGCATCACCAGCGGCAGGAACAGCCCGCCCAGCACCAGCCCGGCGAACGCGCCCGTCGTCGACAGCAGCCAGTCCGCCGCCGTGCCGATCGCCGTCGACACCGCACCGGCCGCCCACATCAGGCCGTACAGCGTGGCCAGGCCCGCGACGAGGACCGTCAGGGTCGGGGTCAGCAGCACGTCGAGGGCGGCCGGGACCCGGCCCCGGCACCACTTCTCCACGTGCGTCGCCAGCAGCGCCGCCGCCAGCGCGCCGAGCACCCCGCCCTGGCCGGGGGCGAGGGTAACCCCGAACGCGGTGACCTCCGCGACGCCCGGATGGACGACGATCGCCGCCACCGCCCCGCCCAGCACGGGCGTGCCGCCGAACTCCTTCGCCGTGTTGACGCCGACGAACACCGCGATCAGCGCCATGAACCCGGACGCCACGGCGGCCAGCGCGGGCGTCAGCCACGGCAGCAGACCGGCGTTCAGCAGCAGCCCGTTGACGCCCGCGAGGATCCCGCAGCCGATCAGGGCGGGGATGAGGGGGACGAAGACGGCGGCGAGGCGGCGCAGGGCGGCCTTGACGGGCGTGGCATTGCGCCGCTGCCGCTCGCCCTTCAACTCCGCGCCCAGCGCGGCCAGTTCCCCCGCCACCGTCGACCGGTCCACCAGCTCCTCGAACGCCGCCGTCACCGGTCCGACGACTCCCGGCCCGAGCACCACCTGGTACGACCCGCCGTCCACGACGAGGCCCAGCACCCCGGGGACGGCCCGCAGCGCCTCCTCGTCCGCCCGTGCCGGATCGGCGAGGCCCAGCCGCAGCCGGGTCATGCAGTGGGCGACGGAGAGGACGTTCGCGGGGCCGCCGACCAGGGGCAGGAGCGCGGCGGCGGTGGCACGGGAATCGGTAGGCACCTGCTGAGAGTGCGGCTCAGGGACGCGCGGCGGCGAGCGCGGCACGCAGATGACCGCCGGACTCCTCCAGAAGGCGGGCGGCCGACGGCCCGTCGACCCCGGCGAGCAGCACGAGGATCGCGTCCTTCACCTCACCGCCGGTGGCCGCGAGGGCCCGCTCGATCTCCTCGTCGTCCGCGCCCGTCGCGAGGGAGACGATCCGCCGCGAGCGGGCCCGCAGCTTCTCGTTCGAGGCCCGTACGTCGACCATCAGGTTCCCGTACGTCTTGCCCAGCCGGATCATCGTGATCGTCGACAGCATGTTCAGCACCAGTTTCTGCGCCGTGCCCGCCTTCAGCCGGGTCGACCCGGTGAGCAGCTCGGGCCCGACGACGACCTCGATGCCGTGCTCGGCCGCCGCGGCCAGCGCACTGCCGGGGTTGCAGGCCAGCCCGACGGTGAGCGCACCGAGCGAGCGCGCGTACTCCACCGCCCCGATCGCGTACGGCGTCCGCCCCGAGGCGGAGATCCCGACCACCGTGTCCTCGGCGGTCAGCGCGAGGGCGGCCAGGTCCGCCCGTGCCAGCTCCCGCGAGTCCTCGGCGCCCTCCACGGAGGTCACCATCGCCCGCGGCCCGCCAGCGATGAGCCCGACCACCTGGTCCGGGGCCGTGTCGAAGGTCGGCGGACACTCGGAGGCGTCCAGCACCCCGAGCCGACCGGCCGTCCCCGCACCGGCGTACACCAGCCGTCCGCCCCGCCCCATCCGCGCGGCGATCGCGTCGACGGCACCGGCGATCTCGGGCAACCGCGCGGCCACGGCCCCGGCCACGCCGGCGTCCTCCCCGTTCATGAGCCGGGCGATGTCGAGGGTGGGCAGCCGGTCGATATCGGCGAGTTCGGGCCGGAAGGCCTCGGTGGTGAGCGATCCGAGCTGGGTGAGCAGGTCGTCGGGGCGCGAGGTGGAGGTCATGGCGGACGACTCTTTCTTTTCCGACGCAGGTTGGCCTGGACACCCCTACGGTCTACCGGTGCCGATGGGCCAGGGCCTCGTACGACGCGGCCAGTGCCGGCGCGGCGGTGTCGTACGTCCGCTGTGCCACCCCCACGAACAGGCAGTCCACCACCAGCAGCTGGCTGGTCCGGGACGACATCGCCGCCGGCCGCAGCTCGCTCTCCCTTGCCGTCGACGTCGTCAGCACATGGTCGGCGTACTGTGCGACCGCGCCGCCCGGCCGGCCGGTGATGGCCACGGTCGTGGCGCCCCGCTCGAAGGCGGCCCGCAGCGGTTCGATGACATCCCGCGTCGCCCCGGAGTGCGTGATCGCCACGGCCACGTCACCCGCCCGCAACTGCACCGCGTTCGTCACCGCGAGGTGCGGGTCGCTGTGGGCGTGGGCCATGAGCCCTATCCGCAGCAGTTTCTGCACGAGGTCCTGGGCGACGAGCCCGGACGCCCCGACGCCGTAGACGTCGGTCCTGCGGGCGGTGGCCAACGCCGCCACCGCCGCGCCGAGCTGCACGGTGTCGAGTCCGGCGGCGGTGTCGGCGAGGGTCTGCCGCTCGTCGTGGGCGAGTTTGGCGACGACGTCCGCGATCGGGTCGTCGACGGCGATGTCGGTGGTGATGGCGGGCGCGCGGCCGGACTGCTGCTGGGCCGCGAGTCCGGCGAGGGCGAGCCGCAGGTCGCGGTAGCCGGGGTAGCCGAGGAGGCGGGCGGTGCGGACGACGGTGGCCTCGCTGGTGCCGGTGCGTTCCGCGAGGCGTGTCACGGTGAGCGCCGCGCAGCCCGCGGGGTCGCTCGCGACGGTCTCGGCGACGCGCTGCATCGAGCGCGTCATGGAGGGGGCGAGCGCGCGGACCTTGGCGGCGAGAGCGCCGCCGAAAACTTCCTTCACGTCCTGGGGCACCCGTGAAAGGTATTTTCGGCTCGGTGTCACGGTCAAGAGTGCGCACAATGGGTGCATGGACCCCTCCCACAATTCCTCCCGCACGCCCGTCAGCACACTGGAACAGGCGTTGCACGCCGCGCGGGCCCTCGTCCTCGCCGACCTGGCCTCGGGCGACGTGGCCGCGGCGGACGTCGTGTCCATGGTCGAGGAGTCCGTGACGCAGCGGCGCTGGTGGGTCGAGCAGTGGCCGGACGGCGTGGGCTTCGTGGCCGGACTGGTGGCGCAGGACGTGCAGGACGCCCTGCTGGAGCGGTACGGCCGCTGGCCGATCTGCCCGGTGTGCGGCTCGGGTGACCCGCACGCCCTGGAGATCGAGCCCGCACTCGGGCCCGACCCGCACTGGGTGTGCCACCAGGCGGGCGTGAAGGTCGCGGCGGTCGGTTCGCTGGGAGCGGCGTCCGGCGGGGCGGGTTCCCGGTGAGGCGCGCGTGACGGTCTATATCGACCCGCCGGACTGGCCGGGTCACGGACGCATGTGGTCCCACCTCGTCAGCGACGTCTCCTTCGACGAACTGCACGTCTTCGCCGACGAGTTGGGGGTGCCCCGGCGTGCGTTCGAACGGGACCACTACGACATTCCCTCGCACCGGTACCCGGACGTGGTCGCGGCCGGCGCGGTGGAGGTCAGCAGCCGCGAGGTGGTGCGGCTCCTGACGGCGTCGGGACTGCGACGGCCGAAGGGGCGACGCCGGGCGTAGCGGCGGGTGTCACCCCCGGCGTGTGTAGAGCCGTAGCGTCTCGTCCTCCAGGAGGGGCTCCTCCGCCACCTCGGCCCGGACGAACCCGGCGCGGGTCAGGACGCCCTGCGACGGGGTGTTCGCCTCCTCCACCGCCGCGTACAGCAGGTGTACGTCGTCCCGCGCGAGCGTCCGCTCCGCGAGGGCGGTCAGCGCCTCGGTGGCGTAGCCGTGGCCTCGGGCGGGCTCCACGAGGTCGTAGGCGATCTCGGTGCGGCCCTCCTCGTCGGGCATTCCGTGGAAGCCCATGCTGCCGACGGCCCGACCGTCCTCCCGCCGGACGAGCACGAACGCCCCGAACTCGGGCCGGTGCACCCCGGTGTCGTAGGCCTTGAGCAGGCCGGCGGCCACCTCCCGGGTGCCCTCGAAGGGGGCGTCGCCGAGCCACCCGAAGCCGCCGTCGCCGCCCGCGACCAGGTCGGCGGCGACCGCCGGGGTGATGCCTTCGAGGGTGAGGCGCTCGGCCGGCAGGACCAGGTTGTTGTTCCAGTGCCATTCGGTGACCGGGGCGCGGCCGGGCAGATCACCGCGGCCGGTGGCCCACAGCAGCGTCGGCCACGGCTCGGGGCCGGGCCGGACGTGCGGGAAGATCCGGGTGAGGACGGACGCGCACAGCTCGGCGGGCGGCTCGTACGCCAGGCCCAGGCCCTCGGCGATGTCATGGGTGTGCAGGAGCACCTCGGCGATGCCCATCGCGGCGAAGCCCTCGCGGTTCGCGCTGCGGAACGGATACGGGTGGAAGGCGCGGACCCGCGGCGGGGTGGTGCGGACGGTGGCGGTGAGCAGGGCGCCGGTGGTCTCGATGACGTCCAGGACCCCCGCCTGGTCGGTGCCCTCGTCGAAGCCGAGTTCGAAGGGGACGTACGCCGTCTGCGCGCGGCCCGCCAACTGCCCGGCGTAGGCGATGAGATCACCCGCCATGTGTTCCGCCGTCTGCCGGCAGGTCCAGTCCAGCCGGCCGGCCTTCACGCCGGTCCAGTCCTTGTCCGTCACCGTCCGCAGCAGCTCCACGCTGCCCGCGACGGCCTCCGTCACCTGATCCCCGCCCCATGCACGCATGACGTGCAGCGTAGGCGGGCGCGGGCTTCAGATCGACAGCAGTTCCAGTTCCGCGCGCATGTTGTAGCGGGCGGTCGCCTCCCACTCCTTCGCCGCGTGCGGGGTGCGGAACAGGCGGGGCAGGCCGAGGAGATGGCGCAGTACGGCGGCCCGGCCCTCGCGGAAGGCGTCGTTCGGGACGAAGTGGTACTCCTCGCGGATCTCGGCGGCGTAGGCGGCGTACGCCGACGGCGGCGCGGCGAGGATCGCGAGGTCGGCGTCGCACAGCACCTGGCCGTCGCGGTCGTCGTCGGCCGGGTCGTGGGAGACGGTGAGTCGGACCAGGCGGGCCACCTCGGCGGTTCTCGCCTCCGGCAGGCCGGCCTCGGGCAGCGCGCGCTCGGCGAGGCGGGCGGAGCGGCCCTCGTTCTCGGAACGGTCGGGGAGGTACACGGCGTCGTGGAACCAGGCGGCCAGCCGGACGACGTCCGGGTCGTCGGCGTACTCCTGGAGCGTGTCGATCCGGTCGAGGACCGCGGTGAGGTGGGTGACCGTGTGGTAGCGGCGCTGCGGCTCCTGCCAGCGGCGGAGGAGATCGTCGGCGTAGGGGAGGGGGTCCGGGGCGGCGGCTGGGGCGGGGCCACGGGCGGCTTCGAGGGTGCGGGCGAAGCGGGTGCGGAGGGTTTCGAGGTGGTGGACGGTGGTGGCGGGTTCGGGGTGGTCGGCCATGCGGTCATTCTTCCCCCGCCCGGCCGGGGATGCGGGGGTGAGCGCGGCGCCTCACAGGCGTACTCTGGAATTGGACTAGACCTGTAGAGCCGTCGACAAATGGGGTCCCATGAGCAAGCGTGCAGTCCTGGAGGTGATCGCCCTCGACGCGCGGGACGCGGTCGCCGCCCAGGCCGGAGGCGCGGACCGCCTCGAAGTGGTCACCGACATCGCCGCCGACGGGCTCACCCCGCCCGTCCCGACGTTCGCCGCGATCCGGGCCGCCGTCGACATCGACCTGCGCGTGATGCTGCGCCTGAGCGACGGGTTCACCGCCGGGGACGTCGGACGGCTCGTCCGGGCCGCCGGGGAGCTGCGGGCGGCCGGTGCGGACCAGTTCGTGCTCGGCTTCCTCGACGCGGAGGGCGGCGTGGACCTGGCCGCCGTCGAACGGGTGGTCGCGGAGCTGGACGGCTGCCCGTGGACCTTCCACCGGGCGATCGACCATACGGCCGACCGCGACGCCCTGCGCAAGCAGTGCGAGGGGCTGCCCGGACTGGACACCTACCTCACGGCCGGGTCGGCCGCGGGGGCCGACGACGGGCTGGCCGTGCTGATCGCCGAGGCGGGGCGACGCGGGGAACAGGGGTACGAGCAGCAGCTCCTCGTGGGGGGAGGACTGCGGCTCGCTCATGTGCCGGCGCTGCGGGCCGCCGGGATCGACGCGTTCCACATCGGCGGGGCGGCTCGGACTGACGGCTGGGCGGGGCCGGTGTCCGCGGGGGCCGTGGGGGAGTGGCGGCGGGTGCTGGACGGAGGGTGACGGGCGGGCCGGCCGGGGGTGGGTCGCGCGGCCCGGCATCGGCGGGGCGCCTCCCCCACTCTCGGCTTCGCTCACGCGGGGGACCCCGGGTCATCGCGGGGCGGTGGCGCGCGGTCGGCGCGGCCTCCGGTGCCCGGCGGGCCGCGGCGCGGACCGCGCAGGAGGCGAGGCGGGAGGAGGCCAGGGGGAGGCCGGCGCCCACCCTCCCCACCGCTCCGGGCGGCACGCCTGCCCGTGGGCTGGGCGGGTCAGGCCAGTTGGCCCGGCAGGTCGGTGGCGTGTGTCACCACCAGCCCCGACACCGCCCGCGTCAGCGCCACGTACAGCCGTCGCAGCCCCGTCCGTTCGTCCGGCTCGGCGTCCACCACCGCGCTCGGCTCGTCCAGGACCACGTAGTCGTACTCCAGGCCCTTGGCCAGGGAGGCCGGGACCAGGGTCAGGCGGGTTTCCCGGGTGGTCTCCTCGCCGGGAGCCAGGAAGGCGATCCCCGCCGCCGTGAGCGCCTCCGCGAGGACGGGCACGCGGGCGTCGGCCGCGATGAGGCCCGTCGACCCCTCGTTGCCGAGCAACTCCTCGCAGGCGGCGATGACGTCCGCGTCCTCCGACACCGCGCGGACCTCGAAGAAGCCGGGGTTCTCGCGGACGGAGGCGACCGGTGTCAGGCCCGGTGCGATGTGGGGCAGCAGCCTTGAGGCGTAGGTGATGACGTCCGTCGGGACGCGGAAACCGGCCGTGAGTTCCTCGATCACCGCGTCGGCCTTGCCGAGGTGCCCGAGGGCCTCCTCCCAACTGCGGGTCGCCCAGGGCGTCGTGCCCTGCGCCAGGTCGCCCAGCACGGTCGCGCTGCCGGTGGTGCAACGGCGGCCGACCGCCCGGTACTGCATGGGGGACAGGTCCTGCGCCTCGTCCAGGACCACATGACCCAGGGAGTGCGTGCGCTCCACGAGGTCGGTCGCCTCGTCGATCAACACCGCGTCCGCGGCGGACCACTTGGCGGCCTTCACCGACCGCACCGGCTTCGTCCACAGGATCGTCTTCTGCTCGTCACCGGTGAGGACCCCCTCGGCGTGCTCCGCGAGGAACTCCGGGTCCGTGAGCAGCCGCAGCACCAGCTTCGCCGGGTCGACGGGCGGCCAGACCGCCCTCACGGCCGCCTTGACGGCGCTGTTGCGGGCCACGGCGTCCTGCACCCGGTCGTCGGGCGCCTCCCCGGCCCGCTCCATCTGCACCAGCACGGCATGCGCGACGCGCTGCGGGAGGGCGTCACGGGCGGCGCCGTAGCGGATGTCACGGGCGAGCAACTCGCGGACGAGACCCTCCAGTTCGTACGCCGGAACCCGCCAGCGGCGTGAACCCCGCACGACGACGACCGGTTCGGTCGGCAGGGTGACGTGGGAGTACAGCGCCCGCCGCAGCACCTCGGCCATCCTCGCGTCGCCCTTGACGACCGCCGCGGGGGCCTCGTCCGTGCCCCGCACCTCGACCCGCGCGACCAGGTCGTCGACGGTGGCCTGGCGGACCGCCAACTCGCCCAGCGCGGGCAGCACCTGCTCGATGTAGTGGAGGAAGGACCGGTTCGGCCCGATGACCAGCGTGCCGGTGCGGGCCAGCCGCTCGCGGTGGGCGTACAGCAGATACGCCACCCGGTGCAGGCCGACGGCCGTCTTCCCGGTGCCGGGGCCGCCCTGGACGCACACCGAGCCGCCCAGCCCGCTGCGGACGATCTCGTCCTGCTCGGGCTGGATGGTGGCGACGATGTCCCGCATCGGGCCGACACGCGGCCGCTCGATCTCCCGCTGGAGCAGCTTGCTGGTGGTGGCCGCCTCGGCCGGGTCGGAGAGGTGCTCGTCCTCGTACGCGGTCAGGTCGCCGCCCGTGTAGCCGAAGCGGCGCCTGAGTCCGACGTCCATCGGATCCTTCTTCGAGGCCCGGTAGAACGGCTGCGAGACCGGCGCACGCCAGTCGATGACCATCGGGTCGCCGTCGTGGTCGTGGACGTGCCGGCGCCCGATGTAGAAGCGTTCCCCTTCCGCGCCCTCGGCCCGGTCGGCGCCGGGTGCGTGGAGGTAGTCCAGCCGGCCGAAGAACAGCGGGGTGTGGCTGAGGTCGGCGAGCGCCTTGATGCGGTCCCCGATCTGGCGCTCCAGGATCTGGGCGTTGACCCAGTTCGCGGTGACGTCCCTGATGTCGAGGGACTGGACGTCCTCGCGCATGGCGCGCAACGCGGCACGGGAGGAGGCGAGGTGGGCGCGCTCACGGGAGAGCGGGTCGTCAGCGGGCACGGGCGTGGACAAGGGGGTGCCTCCGGGCTTGCGGGAAGGGGTGACTGAGGGAAGCCGTCCGGTTTCCGTCCGGGCGGCGGCGCTCCGTGCGGAGGCGGGCAAGAGCGGAGATTCTAGGACCCGGGGGTGCCGGAAGGCCAACGGGTTTTCCCGTCCCGCCCTCCCTGCCCGGTCTCGTCCCCTAGGGGACGAGACCTCCTGCGGCCCCCTCTCCCCGGAGGAACCGCTCCCTCTGCAGGCGGAGACGGAGGCCACCCGAATGGGCTCCTCAGACCGATGCCGCCCTTATGTCCCCTATCGCACCATGGAGGCATGAGCGCAGCGACCTTCACCCCAGCCCCCGCACCGGGCCGTCCGTCCGGCGCGACCTCCGTATCCTCCGGCACCCACCACCACCGCCTCGGCGACGCCCTGCACGCGATACGCGTCTTCGTGGGCGCGGCCTTCGACGTGGTCGTCCTCGGCGAGTACAGCGAGGAGGTGGGCGTCCGCCGCAGGTAACTCCGCCGGAAGCACCGGATGGTTCCCTGCCGGGTCTGAGTACGCGAGGCGCCCGGATGAGTATCCGCGCCGATGCCCGCCCGCCCCGTCAGGCGGTTCACTCGGGGTATGACGACGCCGCAGCACGGGCCGTACTCCCCGCCGAACCACCCGGGCCAGCCGGGCCCGCCGTACTACGGCCACGCCCCGTACCCGGTCCCCGGTCCCGACGACTACGACCACCGGACCTCGACCGCCCCGCTGGTCGCCACGGTGCTGCTGGCGGTCTTCGGTCCCGCCGCCCTCTTCCTCGGCGGCCTGTCCGTGATGGCCACCGACAGCTGCGGCACCGACTGCCCGACGGCGCTCACGACCTGGCTGTACCTGATCTACGGCACGATCCTCTTCGGCGGCGTGCTCTCGCTCGCCGCGCTCGTCACCGCCTGGTCGCTGCCCCGCAAGGTCCGCTACTGGAACCTGCGCCGCTGGGCCGCCATCGCCACCGTCGCCCCGTCGGTGCTCGTGATCGCCCTGGTGTGCACGATCCCCTCACCGTGACGGATCAGGCCTCCTCCGCCAGCAACTCGGTCGCGTCCATGATCCGGTACGCGTAGCCCTGTTCGGCGAGGAAGCGCTGCCGGTGGGCGGCGAAGTCCTGGTCGAGCGTGTCGCGGGCGACGACCGAGTAGAAGTGGGCCTGGTGGCCGTCCGCCTTCGGCCGCAGCACCCGCCCCAGCCGCTGGGCCTCCTCCTGGCGCGAGCCGAAGGTGCCCGAGACCTGGATGGCGACCGTCGCCTCGGGCAGGTCGATCGAGAAGTTCGCGACCTTCGACACCACCAGGACGCTGATCTCGCCCTGCCGGAACGACTCGAACAGCTTCTCCCGCTGCGCGTTGGACGTCTCGCCCTTGATGACCGGCGCGTTCAGATGCTCCCCCAGCTCGTCGAGCTGGTCGATGTACTGCCCGATGACGAGGATCTGCTGCCCGGCGAACCGGCGCACGATCGCCTCCGTCACCTTCCGCTTGGTCTCGGTGGTGGCGCAGAAGCGGTACTTCTCCTCCGCCTCGGCGGTCGCGTACGCGAGCCGCTCGGCGTCCGTCAGGTTGACCCGGACCTCGACACAGTCCGCGGGCGCGATGTAGCCCTGCGCCTCGATCTCCTTCCACGGAGCGTCGAACCGCTTCGGCCCGATGAGCGAGAAGACGTCCGACTCGCGGCCGTCCTCACGCACCAGCGTGGCCGTGAGACCGAGCCGCCGCCGCGCCTGGAGGTCCGCCGTGAACTTGAAGACCGGCGCCGGCAGCAGGTGCACCTCGTCGTAGACGATCAGCCCCCAGTCGCGGGAGTCGAACAGCTCCAGGTGCGGGTAGACGCCCTTCCGCCTGGTCGTCAGCACCTGGTAGGTGGCGATGGTGACGGGCCGGATCTCCTTGCGCGTCCCGCTGTACTCGCCGATCTCCTCCTCGGTCAGCGACGTCCGCTTGATCAGCTCGTGCTTCCACTGCCGGGCGGAGACGGTGTTGGTGACGAGGATCAGCGTGGTCGCCTTGGCCTGCGCCATCGACCCGGCCCCGACCAGCGTCTTCCCGGCGCCGCAGGGCAGCACCACGACGCCGGACCCGCCGTGCCAGAAGTTCTCCACGGCCTGCTTTTGGTACGGCCGCAGCGCCCAGCCGTCCTCGGCCAGCTCGATCGGATGCGCCTCGCCGTCGACGTACCCCGCGAGGTCCTCGGCGGGCCAGCCGAGCTTCAGCAGGGTCTGCTTGATCTGCCCGCGCTCGGAGGGGTGTACGGCGACCGTGTCGGGGTCGATCCGCGTCCCGACCAGCGGGGCGATCCGCTTGGACCGCAGGATCTCCTCCAGGACCGGCCGGTCCGTGGTGGTCAGCACGAGACCGTGCGCCGGGTGCTTGCTGAGCGTCAGCCGCCCGTAGCGGTCCATCGTCTCGGCGATGTCCACCAGCAGCGCGTGCGGCACCGGATACCGGCTGAACTCCACCAGCGCGTCCACCACCTGCTCGGCGTCGTGCCCGGCGGCGCGCGCGTTCCACAGGCCCAGCGGGGTCAACCGGTAGGTGTGGATGTGCTCGGGCGCCCGCTCCAGCTCCGCGAAGGGCGCGATGGCCCGGCGGCACGCGTCGGCCCGCTCGTGGTCGACCTCCAAGAGCAGGGTCTTGTCGGACTGGACGATGAGTGGACCATTCACGCGCGGCACCCTTTCCTTCACGGCCGTGGAACGCGGCCAAACGTCCAGTGTGCCCTACCGGCCACGACGGGGGTGGGGGTGCGACAGAGTGGCCTTCATGACAGCCACGGGCGAGCGGGTGGAGCGGGTCGACGAGCGGGACCGGGTGATCGGTGTGGTGGACCGCGGTGAGGCCATCGCCAACGGCTGGCTGCACCGCGTCGCGACGACCGTCTGCCGGGACGCGGACGGCCGGATCCTGGTGCACCGGCGCCCGGAGACCATGTCCCGGTTTCCCGGCCGGTACAACTGGCTGATCGGCGGAGGCGTCGAGGCCGGCGAGTCCTACGAGCGGGCCGCCGCCCGCGAGCCGGCCGAGGAACTCGGCGTGCGGGCACCGGCGGTCCGGTTCGCGTTCAGGTTCCTGTGCCGGGGAGCGATCAGCCCCTACCGGCTCGGCGTCCACGAAGCCGTCGTCACCGACAGCCTCACCCCCGACCCGGCGGAGATCGCCTGGCACGCCTGGGTCACCGAGAGCGAGCTGCGCGACCTGACGGGCGCCTGACGTTCGTCCCGGACGGCGTCGAGGCCCTGCGCCGCTACGGCGAGAGGGCTGGCTAGGCCTCGTCGTCCGCCAGTTCCGCCACTCCCGTGATCCGGTGCAGCGGGTACGTCCTGACCTCGTCCGCGGTGTGGTCGTACGCCGTCACGAAGCCGCCCTCCACCCGGACCGGCGCGATGACGCGCTGGCTGGCGGACCCCTCGGCGTTGACGTAGCCGATCCACACGGCCTCGCCGGTGAGGACGGCGGCCTGCATGGTCGCGAGGGTGTCCGCGGCGGAGGTGCGGGGGAGTGCGCCGGGCGCCTGTGCCGTGGCGTCGTCGGCCGGTCTGCGGGGGGCGGTGGACGCCAGGTCACCGGCGCGGATCGCACGGATCGCCGCCGAGAGGAGCGTGGCGTCGGGGACGGGCGGGCCCTCCGGGACCGGTTCCGGGGCCGTGCGGGGCGGGCTGCGGTGGGCGTCGGCGCGGGTGATCAGGACGTCGCCCTCGGCGGACTCGGCGGCCGGCGCGAACCCCATCGCGCGCAGCCCGTCGAGCAGGGCCGCCGGGTCGGCCTGGGCCGCCAGCACGGTCGGCGCGAGGCGGCGCAGCCGCAGGGCGACGGCACGCTTGTCGGCCAGGATCTCGTTCAGCATCGCGTCGTCGTCACAGCGGACGTACGCCGAGGCCGCGCCCACCCGGAGATGGCCGTGCCGGCGCGCCACGTCGTCGATCAGGTACGTCAGCGGCTGCGGCACCGGCGTACGGGAGTGCTCGGCGAGGAAGGCGTGCAGGTCGGAGGCGGTACGGCCGGCGTCCAGAGCACGGCGTACGGAACCGGGCGTGAAGCGGTAGACGGTCGCCCCGCCCTTCGACTCGACGTCGGCGAGCACATCCAGCATGTCGGCGAGCGGCCGGTGCAGCGGGCCGGGCGCCACCGCGGTGAGGTCCGCCTGGAGCAGCACATGGTCCAGCGGCTCGGGCAGCAGCGGCGCGAGAAGCCGCACGGCGGCCGCGGAGGCGACGGCCTGCTCGGCGGGGGAGAGGGGGCCGGGGGTGGGCGCGGGCGCGGTGTGGTGGTGGAAGGGCAGCTTGTCGCCGGGGCCTTGCGGGGAGCCGGTGCCCCGGTCGGTGACCGGGCCGTGCGGGTGGGCCGCCGCGCCCAGGAGGGCCCGCGCCTGGGACGACAGGGCGCCTCTGCCCGTGATGCCGAGCAGCTCCGCCTCCGACAGGGTCCAGCGGGCCAGCCGGGAGCGGAGGTCGTCGTCGCGCTGAGGACCGCGCAGCGGGCGTTCCCAGGCCAGTCGGGCGAGCACCGACTCGGCGGTCGGCGCGGTGCCCTCCGGGAGTCCCGCGAGCAGCGCCAGCACCCGGCGGCGTACCTCCGGGGCGGCCGAGCGGTCCAGGCCCGGCCCGAGCGCCGACAGGGTCCGCTCCTTCGTGTCTCGCCCGCCGATCAGCCCCGGCGTCCGGGTCCCCGCCAGCCAGGCCTCCGCCAGCCGGACCCACCGCTCGGCGGCGGGACGCTCCACCCACTCGTCGAAGAACGGGGTGGCCGCGTACCGCTCGTCGGCCTCACCGTCCGAGGCGATCAGCCCGGCGGCGTACGCCAGCTCCACCCAGAACGCGGCCATCGGCTCCGACACGTCGAGGGCGACGGCCGTCCGCTTCAGGTCCCGCTGGCTCAGCCCGCCCGCACGCAGCACCGCGGGACCGCCCTCGTCCCAGTCCTTCAGCAGCTCCTCCACGGTCGCCAGCGCGGTGTACGCCTGCCCGGCCGCGGCCGCGTCCACAGCCTGTGGATTGCGGGTCGCGGCCGCCTCCACGGCGGGCGGCACCGGCTCGGGCGCGCGATGGGCGTGGCCGCCGCGCAGACGCAGGGCGACCTCGCGCGGCATCACGACCGTGCCGGGCGCGGTGGGCAGCAGCAGCCCCCGGTCCAGCAGCCAGCGCAGCCGGGCCGCCGGATCCGCGGTCACCTGCCCGTACGGCGGCCCCCACACCAGCCGGTCCAGGACCTCGAGGGACTCGGCGGGGGCCTCGGCGAGCAGCGCGCTCATCCTCCGGCGGTCGCTGAACAGCGAGGCAAGCGCGGTGACCGCCGACACCGAGTCATGGGTGGACGGCAGTCCGGCCGCCGTCACGATCTCCTGGATCCGGCCCGGCGACATGCCCGCGGTGGCCTCCCGCACGGACGGGCCCAGCCCGGTCGGCGAGGGGTGCTGCGGCGACGGGGCGAGCAGCTCGCGGGCGGTGCGCACCAGCCGCAGCCGGTCGTCGTCGCCCCAGACCAGCGCCTGCTCGCGCAGCACGGCCACGGCCCCGGGGAGGGCGGCGACGACGGCCGCGTCCCGCGCGTCCCCGGCCATCAGCCCCAGCAGCTCCTCGTACGCCGCCGGTTCCGCCGCCACGGCCAGCGCCTCCGCCGTCTGGAGCGTGAACCGGTCGAGGTGCTCCAGGGCCCGCACCACCGACGCCCGGGTACCCGCACGGGTGGCGAGCTGGGTGAGGTCGGTGGGGACCGGGGTGATGAGGTCGGGGCGGGCGCGCAGGAGCGCGGCCAGGGACGCGTCGTCCCGGGCACGGAGCGCCTCCGCGAGGGAACGCGGGGCCGAGGGCTTCTCGTCGCTGCTCATCCGCTCAACGGTAGCGGGTGGCGGGCCCGGGAAGGGGACGCCGCCGGGACCGGGAACCTGCATGCCAGGTGCACGGCAGGACGAACGGAACGTTTCCCCGGTGACCTCGGAAGGCCAACTCGGTCTGCCGGTAGGGACAGTCGCCGTTCTCGACGCCTCACCGAACAGGGCGGCAGAGACGTCCTGCGCGCATACGGCGACCGACTCTGCCCGGAGGTGGAGAACCCCGCGTGTGCGAGCCGTCCCGAACGCCGGTGCGGGGGCCACGCTGCGCTAACGTCGTATCGCGGGGTATCCAAGGCACCGGCCCCGGAGGGGACTTCGTGGGTATCGAGAGCGATCAGGTCGTCTACGAGTATCTGAGCCGCGTCGGCGACGTGGCACAGCAACGGCAGTTGTCGTCGGCCACACGCATGCGGCTCGTGTCCGAACTGCGCAACGAGATCGACCGGCGCCGCGCCAAGGCGCCCATCGACAGCCCCGCCGCCGTCCGCCGCATCCTCGACCGGCTCGGCAGCCCCGACGACATCGTCGAGGCGGCCGGCGGCACCCGCGGCGACGCCGCCCCACAGACCCCGGCCGCCGCGGTGCCCGTCCAGCGGAAGCAGGAGCCGCCGCCGGACGCCGGACGCCGCCCCAAGGGGCTGCGGCGGGTCGTGCCCCGCCCCCGGCCGCGCCCCGACGTGCCCGCAGCCCCGGACATCCCGTCACCGCCGCACCGCGCGGGCGCGCACGAACTGGGCGACGTCGGCGAGACCCCGGACTGGTGGCGCCACGAGGCGAGCCCGTTCGGGCCGGGGGAGGAGGTGCCGGGGTTCGTCGGCGGCGTGGAGATCGCGGACATGCTGAGGCCGCCGCCGAGGCCCCCGGTGGCGAAGGCGGCGCCGGAGGAGCAGGTACCGGAGTCCGACGCCGCGGAGCCCGCCGCCCGCCGGCGCCGTTTCCTTCCGCCGCTGCGCGGCGGCCGCTGGAGCAACCCGCTCCTGCTCGTCGCCGCCGCCTGCCTGGTCGCGGGCACGGTGACCGGGACATGGATCGCGCTGTTCGTCGGCTGGGCCCTCGCCTATGTCTCGCGGCGGCTGTCCGAGGGGGAGAAGAAGTGGGCGGTCTTCGTCCTCCCCGGCCTGGCGGTCACCGCGGGCCTCGTCTGGCTCTGGGGCCGCACGGCCGGCCGCTGGGGCACCCCGATCCCCGAGGGCCACATGAACGAGGCACTGGCGCAGACGTGGCCGTGGGTACTGCGGGGGGCGGCGGTGGCCTCGGCGTTGTTCCTGGTCTGGCGGTCCCAGCGGGACAGGTAGCGGGCAGGCCGGGACACCGTCCTGCCCGGCTCGGCACAATGGTGGGCATGATCTCCGCGCGCTCCGCCGCCCCCGTCGTCGGCTTCGATCTCGACATGACCCTCATCGACTCCCGGCCCGGCATCCACGCCGCCTACGTGGAACTGGCCGCCCGGAGCGGGACGTACATCGACGCCGATCTGGTGGTGACCAGGCTGGGCCCGCCGCTGGAGGACGAGATGGCGCAGTGGTTCCCGGCGGAGCGGGTCGCGGTGATGGCGGACCTGTACCGGGAGATCTACCCGGAGTACGCCGTCACCCGCACGTCCGCGATGTCCGGAGCCCGGGAGGCGATCGGGGCCGTACAGGCGGCCGGCGGCCGGGCGATCGTGGTCACCGCCAAGTGGGAGCCGAACGCCAAGCTCCACCTGACGCACCTCGGCATCGAGGCGGACGCCGTCATCGGCAACCTGTGGGCGGAGCAGAAGGCGGTGGCGCTGCGCGAGCACGGTGCGAGCGTGTACGTGGGCGACCACGTCGGCGACGTCCGCGGCGCCCGCACCGCGGGCGCGCTGTCGGTGGCGGTGCCGACGGGCCCGTGCACCGCGGACGACCTGCGCGCGGCCGGCGCGGACGTGGTCCTCGCGGACCTGACGCACTTCCCGGCCTGGCTCACGGAGCACGTGGCCGCCGGGGCCGCCTGACCGGCGGTCACGGCCGGGCGGCTACCGCTCGCCGCGCGCCTGCCGGCGTCCGGCCGCGACGGACTGCAACACCCCCGCGCCCGCGATCAGGAAGCCGACGCCCATGAACATGCTCAGGCCGAACATGTACGTCGGAAAGGGCGTCGCGTCGAGGAACAGCGGGGCCACGGTGACCAGTGTGGCCAGGGCGCCGATGAAGAACACGATGGCACCGGCACGGATCAGTCGGTCGCCGGGCGCGGCGGAATTCGTTTGGGTTTTGTCACGCACCCGACCAGGGTAGTTCCCAGCGCGAAGGAACAACCGGGGGACGTCTTGTCACCCGGGCGAAGACCATTAGCCTTGGTAGCGGCGGGTCGAGGTCGACCCGCCGCGGTGTTATCAAGACCCGTTTCCCCTGCAGTTTTCCGACGAGTACGAGGACGAGGACAGACGTGCCCACCGGCAAGGTCAAGTGGTTCAACAGCGAGAAGGGCTTCGGCTTCCTCTCCCGTGACGACGGCGGTGACGTCTTCGTCCATTCCTCGGTCCTCCCCGCCGGAGTCGAGACGCTCAAGCCGGGTCAGCGCGTGGAGTTCGGCGTCGTGGCCGGACAGCGCGGTGACCAGGCGCTCTCGGTCGTGGTCCTCGATCCGACGCCCTCGGTCGCGGCCGCCCAGCGCAGGAAGCCCGACGAACTGGCCTCCATCGTCCAGGATCTGACGACCCTCCTGGAGAACATCACGCCGATGCTGGAGAAGGGCCGTTACCCCGAGAAGACCTCCGGCAAGAAGATCGCGGGCCTGCTGCGCGCGGTCGCCGACCAGCTGGACGTGTGACGCGCAAGCGTCGGCCCGGCTTACGGGAAATCGAGTGACCGCGGGCCGAGGGGCGGTACCAGCCCCTCGGCCGCCGCGCGCGTGAGCAGTCCGCGTACGGCGGCGTAGCCGTCCTCGCCGAGGTCGGCCGTGAATTCGTTGACGTACAGCCCGATGTGCTGGTCGGCGACGGCCGGGTCCATTTCCTGGGCGTGTTCCATGACGTACGGGCGGGAGACCTCGGGGGCGTCCCAGGCGGCGCGTACGGAGGCGCGGAGGGAGTCGGCGAGGCCGGTCAGGACCGCCGTGCCGAGGGACCGCTTCGCGATGATCGCGCCGAGCGGGATCGGCAGCCCGGTCGTGGACTCCCAGTGCTCGCCCATGTCGGCCAGCTTGTGCAGCCCGTAGTTCCGGTACGTGAAGCGGGCCTCGTGGATGACCAGGCCCGCGTCGACCTTCCCGTCCCGCACGGCGGGCATGATCTCGTGGAACGGCATGACGACGATCTCGCCGACCCCGCCGGGCACCATGTCCGCCGCCCACAGCCGGAACAGCAGATACGCCGTCGACCGCTCGCTCGGCACGGCGACGGTACGGCCGGTGAGGTCGAGCCCGGCCTCCTTGGTCAGCACCAGCGGCCCGCAGCCCCGCCCCAGCGCGCCCCCGCAGGGCAGCAGCGCGTACTCGTCGAGGACGTACGGCAGCACGGCGTACGACACCTTCAGCACGTCGAACTCGCCGCGCTCGGCCATGCCGTTGGTGATGTCGATGTCCGCGAACGTCACGTCGAGCGGAGGTGCGCCGGGGACGCGGCCGTGGGCCAGGGCGTCGAAGACGAAGGTGTCGTTCGGGCAGGGGGAGTAGGCGATCCGCAACGGCTGGTCACTGGTCATGTCGGTGGTCATGTCGGTTCCAACTCTCCAGGACGGGTGCGAGCTTCCCGAACGCCGTCGTCAGGGCGGCCAGTGCCTCACCGATGCGCCAGGCGGCGCGGTCACGGGGGCCCACCGGGTTGGAGACCGCGCGGATCTCCAGCACGGGCGTGCCGTGCGCGGCGGCGGCCTCGGCGACGCCGAAGCCCTCCATGGCCTCCGCGAGGGCCCGCGGGTGGCGGGCGCGCAGTTCCGCGGCCCGTGCGGCGGTGCCGGTGACCGTGGACACGGTCAGGACGGTGCCGGCGCGGGCTCCGGTGGCTTCCACGGCCTGCCGTAGGAGCGACCGCGGCGGACGGTGGGTGACGGTGCCGAAACCCAGCTCGGTGACCGGCAGGAAGCCGTCCGCGGTCTCCGCGCCCAGGTCGGCGGCGACGATCGGGTCGGCGATGACCAGGGAGCCGACGGGCGCTTCGGGAAGGAACCCGCCGCCGATACCGGCCGAGACGACGAGGCCGTACGGCGTGCCCTCCAGGGCGGCGGAGGTGAGGGCGGCGGAGACGGACGCGGCGGCGAGGGCGGGGCCGACGCCGGCGGCGAGGAGGTCGTACGCCGTGCCGGTGCGGTGCAGGATCACACCGGGCAGGTGCACCCGGCGGCCGGGCTCCGGGAACGCCCGTGCCACCGCGTCCCGTTCGGCGGGGACCGCGGTGGCCACGAGGATGCGGGCGGAGGACGTGGTCAGTCGTCCTTCTTCAGCTTGAACGACCACAGGCCGGTCGCGGCCTGGCTGTCCTTCTTGCCGTCGCCCGCCTTGATGGTGACCAGGGTCGAGTCGCCCTGGGCGCCGTACTGGGCGTTGAAGAAGACGCTGCCCGGGATGGTGCGGTAGGTCTTGTTGCTGTCCTCGGTGAGCGGCTGGCCGTTCATCAGGATCGTCCAGCGCTGGTCGGCGACGTCCGGGTCGACACCGAAGCGGACGGTCTCGTCCGGGTCGACGGTGATGGACTTGACGCCCTTGTCGGCCAGGCACTTCGCCAGCTCGGCCTGCTCGAGGACGTCGTCCTCACCACCGCAGGTGGCCCCCGAGCTGACCGAGGAGGAGCCGACGGTGATCGTGGACAGCGGAGTCGGCTTGTCGCACGCCGACAGGACGAGCAGTCCGGCGGAAACGGCGCCGGCGGCGGCGACGGCGCGGCGGCGTCGCACAACGGATCGCATCGAGGTCATGGGGCGAAGGCTATCGGGCACGGTCAGCGGTCCCTCTACGTGGGGTGCGGCGCGGCCGCGGGTTACGCCACGCGGCTGGGCCCGCGGGGCCGGGCCACCTTCGTCCGGGACGGGCCGACGCGCCGGGCGACGGGATCTCGTCCGGGGGCAGCTGTTGCGTCGGGCGGCCGGGCGGGCGACTTCCGGCCGGGGGCGGCTACCGCGCCGGGCGGGTCGGGCCACTTCGTCCGGGGCGGGGGTCGGCGTGCCGGGGGCCCGGGACGGCCGGTGCCGGGTGGGGCCGGTCGGGCGGCTTCCGCGCGGGGCGGGGCGGCGGGGCGGGGCGGGGCAGGCCGCCTTCGTTCGGTGTGCTGCTGTGCCGGGTCGGGTCCCGTCGGTCTCAGGCGACCTTCGTCCGGGGGGAGCCGCCGTGCCGTGCGGAGCCGATCAGGCTCCGGGCGGTGGTCGCCCAGCCGGTGGCGATGACCACGGCGGCCACGGAGAGCCCCAGGGCGCCGTTCAGCGGCATCACGATGCCGACCGCGCCCCCGAACACCCAGGACACCTGCAACATCGTCTCCGAGCGGGCGAACGCCGACGTGCGCACCAGCTCGGGCACGTCCCGCTGGATCAGCGCGTCCAGGGACAGCTTGGACAGGGCCTGCGAGAAACCGGCGACGGCCGCGAGGCACGCCACCAGGAACGCCCCGAAGAAGATCGCCGCCGTGATCACCGCGCCCAGGACCACCGCGACCACGGTGACGATGATCAGTTCCGGGGCGCGGGAGCGCAGGGCCGCACCCACGGACGTGCCCAGCGCGTTGCCGACGCCCGCCGAGACGGCCACGATGCCCAGCGACACCGCCGCGCTCTGCCCCGTCATCGGGTGCTCGCGCAGCAGGAATGCCAGGAAGAACGTCAGGAACCCGGACAGCCAGCGCAGGGACGCGTTGGCCCCCAGGGCGCGGATGACCGCGTTGCCGACCGTCCGGAGGCCGGGCCGCTTGACCGGGCGGATGTGCGGGCCGTGCAGATGCTGCTCGTCGGCCGCGAGCAGCGCCCTGTCCTCGCCCTTGGAGGAGTCGACCTTGGGCGGCAGGGAGAAGGACAGGAACGTACCCGCGACGAAGATCACGAAGGCGCCGTAGAGCGGATAGCGCGGGCCGAGGAGCTGGAGGCCACCGCCCAGGGGCGCGGCCAGACCGGTGGCCAGGAGGCCGCCCAGGGTGACCCGGGAATTCGCCTTCACCAGCGAGAAGCGCGGTGGCAGCAGACGCGGCACGACGGCGCTTCTGACCACGCCGTACGCCTTCGACGCCACCAGGACGCCGAGCGCGGCCGGATACAGCTCGATGCTGCCGGTGACGACCGCGCCGGACAGCACCAGGGCGAGGAGCGCCCGCGCGGCCATCGCGCCCGCCATCGCCGCGCGGCGGCCGTGCGGCAGCTTGTCGAGGAGGGGGCCGATGACCGGGGCGAGGAGGGTGAAGGGGGCCATCGTGATGGCGAGGTAGAGGGCCACCCGGCCGCGGGCCTCGTCGGTGGGGACCGAGAAGAACACGGTCGACGCGAGCGCGATGGTGATCATCACATCGCCCGCGCCGTTCACGGCGTGCAGCTCGATCAGTTTGCCGAGCCCGGACTCGCCCGCGCCGTGCGCGTGCGTCGCCTTGCGGATGCCACGGGCGGTTCCGGTGAACGGCAGGTGCAGGGCACGGCCGATCGCGCGGACGGACCCGTTCATCCGGCCCGAACCGCTCACCCGGCCCCTCCCCTTGTAGCCCTTCGCCCCACCGGTCCCGGTGGCGTCCTGGGGTGTCCTCGCGGCTGCCACTCCGCCATAGTGCCCCGAGAAACCGGTATGTAGCGCGGATACCGCACGTATGGGCGTGCACTTTCCGGCTCCAGCACGGCTCGTGGGCGGCTTGCGGGCGGGCCGGAGCCGGGGCCGGCAGGGGGGACGAGTGCGCGGAAACTCGGCGCGGAGTGCCGTAGAAGCACCGTCGGTGTGGGATGAGCGGCCGCGAACAGGTAGCGTGCGTATCTCAGCCATCCCCCACAATGGATGGCACAGGTGCGCCCGAGCGCGATCGGACGCTGACGTCGACGCGGCCCACTGGTCCGCTCCGTCCGCTCCGCCGCCGGTGGCAACCGCACCCGAGTGACGGCGTAGGAGAGAAGCGATACCTGTGAGCGCAGCGACCACGCGAAGCCGCACCCCCGACCGCCTGTGCGCCGAGGCCGTCGACCTCGCCCGCGCGGCGGCAGAGGAGGCCGCCGCGCCCGGCGTGGTCGGGGAGCACGTAGGCGTCCTCGCCGAGGGTGACCGGGTGGTGACGCACTTCTTCCGGTGCATGGAGCTCGGTTACCGGGGCTGGCGCTGGGCGGTGACCGTCGCGCGGGCCTCGCGGGCGAAGGCCGTGACGCTGGACGAGGTGGTGCTGCTGCCCGGTCCGGACGCGGTGCTGGCCCCCGAGTGGGTCCCGTGGAGCGAACGCCTCCGGCCCGGCGACATGGGCCCCGGCGACCTGCTTCCCACGGAGGCCGACGACCTCCGTCTGGAACCGGGCTACACCGGCGAGGAGGCCCCGCCGCCGAACTCGCCCGTCTCCGAGGAGATGGCCGAGCTGGTCGAGGCGGAGGACGCCGAGGTCACGGCCGCGCCGCCCGCGAAGCTGCCGGCCGTCCCGGCCCGCGGGTCCATCCCCGCGGTGGCGGAGGAGCTGGGGATGCGGCGGGCGCGCGTCCTGTCGCGGTACGGCCTGCACACCGCCGCGGACCGGTGGGACGAGGCGTTCGGGGCGAAGACCCCGATGGCGCAGGCGGCGCCGGCGTCCTGCGTCAGCTGCGGCTTCCTGACGCCGATCGGCGGTTCTCTGGGGCAGGCGTTCGGGGTCTGCGCGAACGAGTTCTCACCGGCGGACGGGCGTGTGGTGTCGCTGGCGTACGGCTGTGGGGGGCACTCGGAGGCGGCCGTCATGCCCAAGCCGCCCCGGCCCGCGGAGCCGGTGATCGACGAGAACCGTGTCGACCCGTTCCCGCTGCGGCCGGCGCCGGACTCCGGGTCTGTGCCGGCGGTGCCGGACGAGGAGTCGGCGGAGCTGGGGCACTCGTAGCGGGGGCTTCTTTCGCCCCCGCCGCCCCTTCCCGTCCCGACCCTGGGGGCTGCCGCCCCCAGCCCCCCGCTTCGGCCTGAACGGCCTCGTGCTCGAGCGCCGGACGGGCTGAGACACCTGACCGCCGCTTTTCGTCTCACCGAGTCGGGTGGTGGGCGGCGTAGGCCAGGGGGCTGGGGGCGGAGCCCCCGGGCGGCGGAGTCATGACTGACCGAGTCGGGTGGTGGGTGGGCAAAGGCCCGGGGGTCCGGGGGCGGAGCCCCCAAGCGGTGCGTTATGGCCGACCGAGTCGGGTGGTGGGTGGGCAAAGGTCCGGGGGGTCAGGGGGCGGAGCCCCCTGGGCGGGGCTGGAGGGGGCCGGCCCCTCGTGGTGCGGAACCGGCGGAGCCAGCCGCTCGCGGTACCTTCGAGCTCACGGCGATGAGGAGAGTGAACCGACGTGAGCAAGTTCGTGCGACCGGCGGCCGAGGGGGCCGATCCGTTCGGGACGGCCCGGTTGCGGCGCGGAGTGCTGGACGCGTGGGCGACGAGTCCCGCCCGTTTCCGGGAGGACGCGAACGCCGAGGAGGATCTGGTCCTCGGCGGCTACCGTGACCGCCTCGTCGTGGAGCTGGCGCAGAACGCCGCCGACGCGGCCGCCCGTGCGGGCGTGCCCGGCCGGCTGCGCCTGACCCTCCGCGAGGGCGTCCTGGTCGCCGCGAACACCGGCGCCCCGCTGGACGCCGCCGGCGTCGAGTCCCTCTCCACCCTCCGCGCCTCCGCGAAACGCGAAGCCACCCAGACGGCGATCGGCCGCTTCGGCGTCGGTTTCGCCGCCGTCCTCGCGGTGACCGACGAGCCCGCCGTCGTCGGCCGGCACGGCGGTGTCCGCTGGTCCCTGGCGGAGGCCCGCCTGCTGGCCTCGGAGACCGCCCGGCACAGTCCGGGCCTGGGCGACGAGATCCGGCGCCGTGAGGGCCATGTGCCGCTGCTGCGGCTGCCCTTCGCGGCCGAGGGCACGGCCCCCGAGCCGTACGACACGGCCGTCATCCTGCCGCTGCGCGACACGGCCGCCGCCGATCTCGCCGAACGGCTCCTCACCGCCGTGGACGACGCCCTCGTCCTCGCCCTGCCGGGCCTGGAGGAGGTCGTGATCGAGGTCGGGGACGCGGCGCCCCGCACCCTGCGCCGGGACGCCGACGGCGCCCTCACGGTCGTAGCGGACACGCGGGAGGGGACGACCCGGTGGCGGATCGCCGCCGCGCACGGGCCGCTCACCCCCGACCTGCTCGCCGACCGGCCGGTGGAAGAGCGGCTGCGGCCCCACTGGTCGGTGACCTGGGCCGTACCGGTCGACGCGGACGGGGCCCCGGCCCGGCCCCGCACCAGCCCCGTCCTGCACGCCCCCACGCCCAGCGACGAGCCCCTCGGGGTGCCCGCGCTGCTCATCGCGTCCTTCCCCCTCGACACGACAAGGCGGCACGCGGCGCCCGGCCCGCTCACCGACCATCTGGTGCAGCGGGCGGCGGACGCGTACGCCGGACTGCTGGCCGGCTGGCGCCCGGTGACCACCGGGATCATCGACCTGGTGCCGGGTCCGCTGGGCAAGGGGGAGCTGGACGGCGCGCTGCGGCAGGCGATCCTGGAGCGGTTGCCGCGTACGGCGTTCCTGCCGCCCGCCGCCGAGCCGGTGGAGGGCGAGGGCGAGGACGAGGAGGAGCTGCCCGAGGCGCTGCGGCCCCGGGACGCCGAGGTCGTCGAAGGCGCGGGCGCGGACACCGTACGGGTGCTCGCCGAGGTGCTCCAGACGCTGCTGCCCGCCGGGCTGGAGCGCCGGGTGGAGCTGCGCACGCTCGGGGTGGCCCGGGTCCCGCTCGCCGACGCGGTCGACCGGCTGGCCGGGCTGGAGAAGGACCCGCAGTGGTGGTACCGGCTCTACGAGAGCCTCGCCGGGGTCGATCCCGAGCGGCTCTCCGGGCTGCCCGTGCCCCTGGCCGACGGCCGGACCACGATCGGTCCCCGTCAGGTGCTGCTGCCGACCTCGGACGCGGCCCGTCTCGACGCGGACGTCCTCGCCCGTCTGGGCCTCAAGGTGGCCCACCCGGACGCCGCGCATCCGCTGCTGGAGAAGCTGGGGGCGCTGCCCGCGACGCCGCGAGCGGTGCTGACGACCCCGCAGGTGCGGGCGGCCGTGGCCGCGTCCCTGGACGACGACGGCGGCGCCTGGGACGACCAGGGCACCCCGGACGCCGAGGAGCTGGCCGACACCGTTCTCGCCCTCGTCCGCGACGCGGGCCTGGAACCGGGAGAGGAGCCCTGGCTGGGCGCCCTCGCCCTGCCCGACGAGGAGGGGGAGCCGACCCCGGCCGGTGAACTCGTCCTGCCCGGCAGCCCGTTCGCCCAGGTCATCCGCGAGGACGAAATCGCCTACGTGGACTCCGAGTTGGCCGAGAAGTGGGGCGAGCGGCCCCTCGCCGCCTGCGGTGTCCTCGCGAACTTCGCGCTCGTGCGCGCCACGGACGTCGTTCTCGACCCGGACGAACTGGAGCCCCGCGAGGGCGACTTCGCCGAGCCGGACGACGCCGGACTGCTGGACGCCGTGGACGTGTGGGCCGAGGACATCCTCGACCGCTTCCCGGACACGCCCGTCCCGCCGGTCGCCACCGAGCTGGTCGCCGTCCGCGACCTCGACCTCGTCGACGACGACCGCTGGCCGCAGGCCCTCGCCCTGCTCGCCCAGCCGCCCCTGCGCGACGCCCTCACCCAGCCGGTCCGGATCCTGCTCCCGGACGGCACCCACGAGGTCGTACGCCCGTACACCGCCTGGTGGTTGCGCGGACACCCCGTCCTCGACGGCCGCCGCCCGGCGGGCCTGCTGGCGGCCGGCGGCGACCCCCTCCTGCACGGCCTGTACGACCAGGCCGACGCGACCGGCTTCGACGACGAGCAGGTCCTGCGCGCCCTGGGCGTACGGACCTCCGTGGCCGCCCTGCTGGACGAACCCGGCGGCGCCGCCGAACTCCTCGACCGCCTCGCGGACCCGGACCGCCCCGTCGGTGCCGCCCAACTGCACGGGCTGTACAGCGCGTTGGCGGAGCTGGACCCGGAGCAGGTGACCCTGCCGGACGAGCTGCGGGCCGTCGTCGACGGCCGGGTCGAGGTCGTGGACGCGGCCGACGCGGTCGTCGTCGACTCCCCCGACCTGCTGCCCTTCACGGAGGGCGTCCCGCTGCTCCCCGTACGGCCCACGCGGGCCGCCGGACTGGCCGAACTGTTCCAGGTCCGCCGCCTCAGCGAGTCGGTGACCGGCGAGATCCACTCCGAGGGCGCCGAGCACGAGGTCCCCGACCCGGTACGCACCCTCCTCGGCCCGCGCACCCCCACCACCTACGTCGAGCACGAGGAACTCGTCGTCGACGGCGTGGAGATCGACTGGCGCCTGACCGACGACGGCGTCCTCCACGCCTCCACCCTGGAGGGCGTCGCCGCGGGCCTCGCCTGGGCGGCCGGCCAGTGGCCCCGCCGCTTCGAGGTGGCGGCCCTGATGGAGGACCCGTCCAGGACGGACGAGCTGGCCCGGGACCGCTGGTTCGACTGAGGCGACGACGTGACCCTCTGACGGGATGTCGCGACCCTCGGGCACGACGGCGTGACCCTCACGGGCTCGGGCGCACCGGACTTACCGGGCGCTCGGGCCGGGGCCGGAGTGAACGGGTGGGAAATCTCCACCACTTCGTACAACCCTTCACATCCGTCGCGCATCTGATCACATGAGCCAACAGGCTCCGTGATCATTTGGGCCCTGTGTGAAGACGAGCCGTAGGGAACGACGACTGTCAGGGCCCCTTTCTCCATCGAGGGGAATGCATGCGCATCCGTGCCACCGTGGCCGCCGTCTCCGGCGCCCTGGCCCTTTCCGCGCTGGCCGTGCCTGCCGCGAACGCCGCCGACAGCGCGCCGAGCAAGGCCGACCTCTTCCAGGCCGCGCACCGCGCCGCCTCCGGCAAGTCCGCGTTCACCGGTTCGACCACCGCGGCCGCCCCCTACGCCCTGGACCTCAAGTTCTCCGGCGTGAGCGTCAACAACGGCAAGCCGATCGTCGTCGGGACCACCGGCAAGGTGACGGCCCCCGTGTCCTTCAAGGTCACGCACGCCGCGGACATCGACCTGAGCGCCGAGGACATCGAGTTCGACGTGCTGCTGTACCGCGGGACGCTCAGCAACCCCACCAACATCCTGTGGGGCGACAACTGGCCGAGCTGCACCAACGTCTCCGCGACGGTGGCCAACTGCAAGAACACCATCGACATCCGTCCCGGCGACGGTGACCTGCTGAACTCCGACGCCACCAGCTTCAAGGCGCTCGGGTACGCGTACGACTGGAACGACCAGGACCCGTACGCCGACGACGACATCGACTGGAGCAAGGTCGGCTACACGGAGGCCGACGCCCTGACGCTCGCCAAGCTCCAGCGCGCCTCCAAGCTCACCGTCAACGCCGCCCCGGAGCCGGTGCGCAAGGGCGCCACCATCACCGTCACGGGCAAGCTGTCCCGCGCCAACTGGGAGGACAACCAGTACCACGGTTACTCCACCCAGCCGGTGAAGCTGCAGTTCCGTAAGAAGGGCAGCAGCACCTACACCACGGTCAAGACCATCAAGACGTCCACGACGGGTGCCCTGAAGACGACCGTCAAGGCGACCGTGGACGGCTACTTCCGCTACAGCTTCGCGGGCACCTCCACCACCCCGGCGGTCACCACCGCGGGCGACTACATCGACGTGCGCTGAAGCGACTGACCCCGCAGAGGAAAGGCCCGGCCCCGCATCCGGCGGGGAGCGGGCCTTTCCCCTCGCCCCCTCGCACGCCACATCTCTAGTTCTTCGAGGAACCTTCATGCGCGTACGCGCCACCACCACCGTCGCCGCCGTCATCGGCGCCGTCGCCCTCTCCGCCCTCGCCGTGCCGTCCGCTCAGGCCGCCCCGGCCGGTCCCGCGGTCACCTTCTCCAACGTGAAGGTCAACAGCAAGGCCGTCGTCATCGGCCCCACCGCGAAGGTCACGGTCTCCGCGAGCTACACGGTGACCAAGCCCGCGAGCCTGAGCGCCGCCTCCTTCGACAGCGGCCCGGTCCTCTACCGCGGCAGCACGCTGAACCTGGAGAGCCGGGTCCTCATCGGCGACGACCCCGGCACCTGCACGGCCGCCTCCTCCACGGTCCTCAAGTGCACGGCCAAGATCCAGTTCCGGCCCGCCGAGTCCGCGGACTACGACGACCTGGTCAACTCCGACGCCGGCACCTGGAACATCGGTGCCCTCGCCGTCGGTGGCAGCGGCTACACCGCGAAGGGCGGCTTCGGCACCGTCAAGCTCCTGCGGGCCTCGAAGCTGACCGCCAACGCCACCCCCGAGCCCGTGCAGAAGGGCAAGACCGTCACCGTCACGGGCAAGCTCTCCCGCGCGAACTGGGACAGCAACACCTACGCCGGGTACTCCACCCAGCCGGTGAAGCTCCAGTTCCGTAAGAAGGGCAGCAGCACCTACACCACGGTCAAGACCATCAAGACGTCCACGACGGGCGTCCTGAAGACGACCGTCAAGGCGACCGTGGACGGCTACTTCCGCTACAGCTTCGCGGGCACCTCCACCACCCCGGCGGTCAACGCCACGGGCGACTACATCGACGTGCGCTGACGTCACCGAGCCCTCGCGGACTCCTCATCAGAGGCCGGGTCCCCGCAGCCGGCGGGGACCCGGCCTTTCCCGTGGTCGTCAGTGCGGCGCCGGTCAGCGCACCTGCCGAGCGCTAGGCGGCCACGCGGCGGTCGACCCTCCTCCACAGGAACTCCAGGACGGCCGCCGCGACCGCCGCGACGCCCACCGCGATCCACGGCATCGTCATCCCGATCAGCTTCAGCGCGAAGAAGTCCTGGAGCCACGGCACCACCAGCACGACCACGAAGGCCGAGCCCATGGACGCCACCAGCAGGACCCGCCACCAGGTGTAGGGCCGGGCGATGATCGCCAGCACCCACATCGAGATCAGGAACAGGGTCAGTGTCGCGGCGCTCGTCTCGGCCTCCAAGGCCCCCTCGCCCGTGTAGTGGTGACGGGCGATCAGGTACGTCGTGAAGGTCGCCACGGCGGCCAGCACACCGCCCGGGATCGAGTACCGCATCACCCGCCGCACGAAGTGTGGCCGCGCGCGTTCCTTGTTGGGGGCGAGGGCGAGGAAGAACGCCGGGACGCCGATCGTCAGCGTCGACAGCAGGGTGAGGTGGCGGGGCAGGAACGGGTACTCCACCTGCCAGCACACCACCAGCAGCGCGAGCAGCACCGAGTACACGGTCTTCACCAGGAACAGCGTGGCCACCCGCGTGATGTTGCCGATGACCCGCCGGCCCTCCGCCACCACCGACGGCAGCGTGGCGAAGCTGTTGTTCAGCAGCACGATCTGGGCGACCGCCCGCGTCGCCTCCGAACCCGATCCCATCGCCACGCCGATGTCCGCGTCCTTCAGCGCGAGGACGTCGTTGACGCCGTCGCCGGTCATCGCGACGGTGTGCCCGCGTGACTGGAGGGCGCCGACCATGTCCCGCTTCTGCTGCGGGGTGACCCGGCCGAACACCGTGCCCTCGTCGAGCGCCGCGGCCATCGCGTCCCGCTCGGCGGGCAGCCCGCGCGCGTCCACCGTACGGCCGTCCAGGCCCAGCTTGGCGGCCACGGCGCCCACGGACACCGCGTTGTCGCCGGAGATGACCTTGGCGCGGACGTCCTGCTCGGCGAAGTAGCGCAGGGTGTCGGCCGCGTCGGGGCGCAGCCGCTGCTCCAGGACGACCAGGGCGGTGGGGCGGGCGCCGCGGGCCACCTCGGGGTCGTCGAGGCCGCGGACGGTCCGGGCGAGCAGCAGCACCCGCAGGCCCTGCTCGTTGAGCCGCTCGGTCTCGGCGAGGGCGGGGTCGTCGGCGGCGAGGAGTACGTCGGGGGCGCCGAGCAGCCACGTGCTGCTCTCGCCGTCGCCCTCGCTGAAGGCGGCGCCGCTGTACCTGCGGGCGGAGGAGAAGGGCAGGGCCTCGGTGCAGCGCCAGTCCTCGGCGTCCGGGTAGGCGTCGATGATCGCCTGGAGGGAGGTGTTGGGCCGGGGGTCGGACTCGCCGAGCGCGCCGAGCGCCTTGCGTACGTACCCGACGTCGCTGCCGTTGAGCATGTGGACCTCGGTGACGTCCATGCCGCCCTCGGTGAGGGTGCCGGTCTTGTCCAGGCAGACGGTGTCGACGCGGGCGAGGCCCTCGATGGCCGGCAGTTCCTGGACGAGGCACTGCTTGCGGCCGAGCCGGATCACCCCGATCGCGAAGGCGACGGAGGTCAGCAGGACGAGGCCCTCCGGGACCATCGGCACGATTCCGCCGACGGTCCTCGCGATCGAGTCCTTGAGGTCGTTGTCCTTGACGAACAGCTGGGTGATGACGAGGCCGATCGCGGCCGGGACCATCATCCACGTCACGTACTTGAGGATCGTGGAGATGCCGGTGCGCAGCTCGGAGTGGACGAGGGTGAAGCGGGACGCCTCCTCGGCGAGCTGGGCGGCGTACGCCTCGCGCCCGACCTTGGTGGCCTGGAACGCGCCGCCGCCCGCCACCACGAAGCTGCCGGACATCACCTGGTCGCCGGGGCGTTTGACGACGGGGTCGGCCTCTCCGGTGAGCAGCGACTCGTCGATCTCCAGGCCGTCGGCCTCCACGCACACCCCGTCCACGACGATCTTGTCGCCGGGCCCGATCTCGATGAGGTCGTCCAGGACGAGGGCGGAGGTGCCGACCGTGACGGCGACCCCGTCGCGCCGGACGGTCGGGCGGGCCTCGCCGATGACGGCGAGGGAGTCGAGGGTCTTCTTCGCCCGCCACTCCTGGATGATGCCGATGCCGGTGTTGGCGAGGATGACGTATCCGAAGAGGCTGTCCTGGAACGGCGCGACGAACAGCATGATCACCCAGAGCACGCCGATGATCGCGTTGAACCGGGTGAAGACGTTCGCCCGGACGATCTCGCCGACCGAACGGCTGCTGCGGACGGGTACGTCGTTGACCTGACCGCGCGCCACGCGCTCCGCGACCTCGGCGGTGGTGAGCCCGGTCGCCGTGGGGGCCGGGGCGGTGGCGGCGGCGTCGGTATGGGTCATGAGATCGACGGTACGTGCGGATGGGGGCGTTCACCCGCCGGAGGCCCGGAAGATCCGACCTGGGGAGGACGGCCGTCGTGCGCCGGTACTACGCCCCGTCCAGTCCTCTTCGGCCCTCTTCAGTCCTCTTCGGTGGCGCCCCGCTTGATCGCCGCGTCGCGCCTGCGGACGTACCAGATGCCGATGAACCCGAGACCGCCGCCCGCGAGGCAGGTCCAGAGCCACCACAGGTGGCCGTGATCGTCGAACCAGCCGTAGAAGGGCAGCTGGACGAGGAAGAGGGCGAACCAGAGGATCGTGCCGCCGGTGATGGTGGCGACCACGGGGCCCTCCAGGGGCTCCGGCGCCTCGTGCTTGGGGGTCCACTTCGCCATGGGGGACAGCCTACGAGGCGATCAGGTCTACGCGCGGAGATGGTGTTCCCCGATTTATGTGTTCATACTGAAACGGTTTGCCTTTGACCATATTCATTCGTAGGAAGCACCGAAGCGGCATGGGGGATGTCCGCCGGTGATGAGGTTCCACATGTCCACCTCGGCCCCCGCCAAGGTCCCCTCGCCCGAAGAACCGGGCGAGCCGCCCGCGTACGGCGCGCTCGACCGCTTCTTCCGCATCTCCGAGCGGGGCAGCACGCTGCCCCGGGAGATCAGGGGCGGCTTCGCCACCTTCTTCGCGATGGCCTACATCATCGTGCTGAACCCGATCATCCTGGGCAGCGCGAAGGACATGTACGGGCACCAGCTCGACAACGGCCAGCTCGTCACCGCCACCTGCGTGACGGCCGCGTTCACGACGCTGCTGATGGGCGTCATCGGCAACGTGCCGATCGCGCTGGCCGCCGGTCTCGGCGTCAACTCCGTCGTCGCGCTCCAGCTCGCCCCCCGGATGGCCTGGCCGGACGCGATGGGCATGGTCGTCCTCGCCGGCCTCGTGGTCATGCTGCTGGTGGCGACCGGTCTGCGCGAGCGCGTCATGAACGCCGTGCCCTTCGGCCTGCGCAAGGCCATCAGCATCGGTATCGGCCTGTTCATCATGCTGATCGGCCTCGTCGACTCCGGCTTCGTCACCCGCATCCCGGACGTCGCCCAGACCACCGTTCCGCTCCAGCTCGGCGGCGACGGTCACCTGAACGGCTGGCCGGTTCTCGTCTTCGTCCTCGGCGCGCTGCTGACGCTCGCCCTGATCGTCCGCAAGGTGCCCGGCGCGATCCTCATCTCGATCGTCGCGACGACCGCCCTCGCGCTGATCATCAACGCCGTCGCCACCGTGCCGTCCTGGGGTCTGACCACCCCTGAGTGGCCCGGCAACCCCGTCGCCACCCCCGACTTCGGGCTCATCGGCGAGTTCAGCCTCTTCGGCGGCTTCGACAAGGTCGGTGTACTGACCGGCGTCCTCTTCGTCTTCACCGTGCTGCTGTCGTGCTTCTTCGACGCGATGGGCACGATCATGGGCGTCAGCGACGAGGCCAAGCTGACCGACGCGCAGGGCCAGATGCCCGGCATCAACAAGGTCCTCTTCGTCGACGGTCTCGCCGTCGCCGCCGGTGGCGCCAGCTCCTCCTCCGCCACCACCGCCTTCGTG
The DNA here is from genome assembly GCF_042723915.1 of Streptomyces sp. NPDC058335. Taxonomy (NCBI): domain Bacteria; kingdom Bacillati; phylum Actinomycetota; class Actinomycetes; order Kitasatosporales; family Streptomycetaceae; genus Streptomyces; species Streptomyces sp. NPDC058335. The sequence continues at coordinate 195,380 of NZ_JBHXHX010000002.1, forward strand.
GAGTCCACGGCCGGCGTCGGCGAGGGCGCCCGCACCGGCTTCGCGAACCTCGTCACCGGCGGTCTCTTCACCGTCGCCCTGTTCCTGACACCGGTCGCCACGATGGTCCCGTCCCAGGCGGCCACGCCGGCCCTGCTCGCGGTCGGCTTCCTGATCCTGGCCGGTTCGGTCAAGGAGATCGACTGGGCCGACCACACGATCGCGATCCCGGCCTTCATCACGATGGTGATGATGCCGTTCACCTACTCGATCACCAACGGCATCGGCATGGGCTTCATCACCTTCGCGGTCCTGCGCCTGGCGGCCGGGCGCGGCCGGGAGGTCCCGGTCCCGATGTACGTGGTCTCGGCCGTGTTCGCCTTCTACTACCTGATGCCGGCCCTGGGCCTGACCTGAGCCGCCCTAGGTCTCGCCCGAGCCGTGTCACGCGGCTCAGGCGAGGCCGTAGAACTTCTCCGTCTCCTCGACCGCGGTCTGGAACCGCTCGTCGAAGTCATCGCGAATGAGCGTCTGGACGACATAGTCCTGGACGCTCATTCCCCGTTTGGCGGCGTGGTGCCGGAGCCGCTCCAGCAGTTCGTGGTCTATCCGCAGGCTGAGCACATCGGTCCCCATGGCTAGAGGGTCGTGGCACGGTCCGGGGTTTCGGGTGACGTTCCGCTCCCCCACCACCCGTATGAGTGATATTCGGGTGGTCCGGCGGTTCAGTGGCGCGCGTCACGGGAAGGCAGGCGCCCCCGAGTAGTCCTTAGCGAGAGTAATGAGTTACTCTAAATACATGTCGGACCTTACGCATGGCGACGACGCTGCCGCCGTGAACTCCCTGCGATCCGCCGTGATGCGGCTGTCCCGTCGGCTCAAGCACCAGCGCGTCGACGAGTCACTGAGCCCCACCGAGATGTCGGTGCTGGGCACCCTTTCCCTGTGCGGCAGCGCCACCCCCGGTGAGCTGGCCCGCAAGGAACACGTACAGCCGCCGTCGATGACCCGCATCGTGGCGCTCCTGGAGGCCAAGGGACTGGTCCGGCTGGAGCCTCACCCCGAGGACCGCCGCCAGAAGGTCGTCACGAAGACCGAGCAGGCCGAGGCCATGCTCGCGGAGAGCCGCGCCAAGCGGAACGCCTTCCTGGCCACCCTGGTCGACGGTCTCGACGAGGACGAGTGGGCGAAGCTGCGTGCCGCCGCCCCCGTCCTGGAGAAGCTCGCACACCTGTAGGCACTTACCGAGGAGGCGACCCTTTTGAGTACGGGACCCGGAGCAGACTCCGCCCCCGCACCGACCACCCACGACTCTCCCCCCGGCCCGCCCGGGGGCACCGGCAGGTCCTCGATGTTCAGCTCCCTGAAGGTCAGGAACTACCGCCTGTTCTTCGCCGGCCAGGTCGTCTCCAACATCGGCACCTGGATGCAGCGCATCGCCCAGGACTGGCTCGTGCTCAGCCTCACCGGCTCCGCCACCGCCGTCGGCATCACGACGGCCCTCCAGTTCCTGCCGATGCTCCTGTTCGGCCTCTACGGCGGTGTCCTCGTCGACCGCCTGCCCAAGCGCCGCATCCTTCTCTTCACCCAGGTGGCCATGGCCGTCACCGGGATCGCGCTCGCGCTGCTCACCCTCTCGGGCCACGTCGAGGTCTGGCACGTCTACATCGCCGCCTTCGCCGTCGGACTCGCGACGGTCCTGGACAACCCGGCCCGCCAGTCCTTCGTCTCCGAGATGGTCGGCCCGGACCAGCTCCAGAACGCGGTCAGCCTCAACTCCGCCAACTTCCAGTCCGCACGCCTCGTCGGCCCCGCCGTCGCCGGCCTGATGATCACGGGCGTCGGCACCGGCTGGGCGTTCCTCGCCAACGGCCTCTCCTTCGTCGCGCCCATCGCCGGACTGCTGCTGATGCGTGGCCGCGAACTGCACGCCGTCCAGCGCGCCCCGCGCGGCAAGGGCCAGCTGCGGGAGGGCCTGCACTACGTCGCCGGACGCCCGGACCTGATCTGGCCGATCGTCCTGGTCGGCTTCATCGGCACCTTCGGCTTCAACTTCCCCGTCTACCTCACCGCCTTCGCCGACGACGTCTTCCACGCGGGCGCGGGCTCCTACAGCCTCTTCAACACCCTCATGGCCGTCGGCTCCCTGGTCGGCGCGCTCCTCGCCGCCCGACGGGGAACCTCCCGGATGCGGGTGCTGGTCGCGGCGGCGGTGGCGTTCGGCGTGCTGGAACTGGCCGCCGCGGTGGCCCCCTCGCTGTGGCTGTTCGCCCTGCTCATGGTGCCGATCGGCATGTTCGGCATGACGGTCAACGTCACCGCGAACACCACCATCCAGATGGGCACCGACCCGGCCATGCGCGGCCGCGTCATGGCCCTCTACATGATGGTCTTCCTCGGTGGCTCCCCGGTCGGAGCGCCGATCGCCGGCTGGATCACCGACGCGTACGGCGTCCGGGCGGGCCTCGCGGCGGGCGGCGCCGTCTCCGCGCTCGCGGCGGCGGTCATCGGTCTGGTCCTGGCCCGCGTCGGCGGCCTGCGCCTCGCGGTCGGCTGGCACCACGGTCACCCGACCCTGCGGTTCGTCCCGAGGGAACGGCGGAAGGAACTGGCTCCGGCGGCATGACTCGCTCGAGGGCCGGTGACGGAAGGCACACTGGCCCCATGAGACTCTTCGCCGCCGTGCTGCCCCCGCAGGACGTGACCAGCGAACTCGCCGCCGAGGTCGCCGCGTTGAAGGAGCTGCCAGGCGCCGGCCGACTCCGCTGGACGGGCCGCCCCGGCTGGCACTTCACGCTCGCCTTCTACGGCGAGGTCGACGAGGAGGCCGTACCGGAACTGTCGGCGCGGCTGGAGCGGGCCGCCCGCCGCACCGCACCCTTCGCGCTGGCGCTGCGCGGCGGCGGCCAGTTCGGCCACGGGCGGGCCCTGTGGACCGGGGCGGCGGGCGGGGTGGCGGAACTGCGGCTGCTCGCCGACCGGGCGGAGGCCGCGGGCCGCAAGGCGGGCCTGGACCTGGGGGAGCACCGCCGCTACAAGGCCCACCTGACGGTGGCCCGCAGCCGCGAGGCCCTCGACACCCGCCCGTACGTCGACTCGCTGCACGCCTTCGCCGGCCGCGAGTGGACCGTACGGGAGCTGACACTCGTGCGCAGCGACCTCCCGAGGTCCGGGGTGCCGGGGGAGCAGCCGCACTATGAGCCGGTCGGCTGCTGGGCGCTCGGCGGGGCCGGTTAGGCTCGAAGGGTGGACCCGAAGACCCGGAACCGGATCATGGCCGGTGCGCTTGTACTGATGTTCGTGTTGGTCGCGGTGGCGGCGGCGCTCGGAAGGTAACCGACCGCCGCCGCACGCCGCTGCCGTACGCTCCTGCCGCAGGCTGCCCGCCTACCAGGCGAAGGCCTCCGGGGAGGGACCCGGGCCGGGGAACACCTCGTCGAGGCCGGCCAGCAGTTCCTCGCTCAGCTCCAGCTCGACCGCGCGCACGGCGGACACGAGCTGCTCGGCCGTGCGCGGGCCGACGATCGGTCCGGTCACGCCGGGCCGGGTGAGCAGCCAGGCCAGCGCGACCTCGCCGGGCTCCAGACCGTGCTTCTCCAGCAGGTCCTCGTAGGCCTGGATCTGCGCGCGGGAGGTGGGGTTCGCCAGGGTGTCGGCGGCCCGGCCACTCGCCCGGCGCCCGCCCTCGACCTCCTTCTTGATGACCCCGCCCAGCAGCCCGCCGTGCAGCGGCGACCAGGGGATCACCCCGAGGCCGTACTCCTGCGCGGCCGGGATGACCTCCATCTCGGCGCGCCGCTCGGCCAGGTTGTAGAGGCACTGCTCGCTGACCAGACCGATGGTGCCGCCGCGCCGGGCGGCGATCTCGTTGGCCTGGGCGATCTTGTAGCCGGGGAAGTTGCTGGACCCGACGTAGAGGATCTTGCCCTGCTGCACGAGCACGTCGATGGCCTGCCAGATCTCCTCGAAAGGAGTGCTCCGGTCGACGTGGTGGAACTGGTAGACATCGATGTAGTCGGTCCGGAGCCGCTTCAGCGAGGCGTCCACCGCCCGCCGGATGTTCAGCGCGGAGAGCTTGTCGTGGTTGGGCCAGGCGTCGTCGGAGGCGGCCATGTTGGCGTACATCTTGGTGGCGAGCACGACCTTGTCGCGCCGCTCGCCGCCCTGCGCGAACCAGTTCCCGATGATCTCCTCGGTACGGCCCTTGTTCTCACCCCAGCCGTACACGTTCGCGGTGTCGAAGAAGTTGATCCCCGCGTCCAGCGCCGCGTCCATGATGGTGTGGCTGGTGGCTTCGTCTGTCTGCGGTCCGAAGTTCATGGTCCCGAGGACCAGTCGGCTGACCTTGAGTCCGGTGCGTCCGAGCTGCGTGTACTTCATGAGCCACAAGCCAACGGCTTGGAGTGCGCTCGATGCAAGGGCGGGCGGTCAGTCGCGGGGGAACGTGTCGGTCTTGAGGGTGAGGTCCAGGGCAGTGGTGGTCAGGTCGACGTCGGTCCCGTAGTCGACCCTTGGCTCGCACTGGTAGCCGCCGTCCTTGGGCTCGGTGTAGACGGTGCACCTGCCCAGGTAGGGATCGGCGATGAGGTACAAGGGGACGCCGGCGACCGCGTAGGCCGTCTTCTTGGCGCCGTAGTCGTTGGGCGCCGTACCCCTGGAGATGACCTCTCCGATGAACTCGATGTCCTCGTACTTCCAGCGGCCCGCGTCGTCCTTCGCCGCCCCGTCGCGAAACTTGGCCACGTCGGGGCAGAGCCGTTCTCATGACCGGGGAAGTCCACCCGGACATCGGAGAGGACCCGCGTGTGCCGCCTTCCCAAACGGTCCTCGAGAGCCCAGAGGAGCTCGCGAACGGTTTCCCAGTGGATGTCCCGCTGCGGAGTCGCGAAGACGCTGCCCCCGACGATCTCGACCTTGTATCCCTCGGGGGTGGGCATCCGCTCAAGGCGCTCGAAACCACTCGTCCAAGCGCTTGACGTTCTCGTCGGCCATGTCGATCTCGATCCTGTCTTCCAGGATGGTCATCTGGCGCTCCTCCCGCCAGAAGGCGCGGGCCGCAGGGGCGGTCGTCGGCCTCAGGCCCCGTAAGCCCCGCCCAGCCCCCACCCCTGGTGCAGCGCCTCCGCGAAGGCGCCGGCCAGCTGGTGTTCGCCGTTCGCGTTCGGGTGGGTGCCGTCGTAGGTGTCGGTGTCGATGTCCCAGGTCTCCGGGATCGAGGCGAGGAGGAGGGGGGAGGGCGGCGCGTTCAGGTCGGCGGCCGTCTTCGCCAGGAGCTCGTTGAAGTGGGCGACCTGGGCGCCGAACGGCTCGTCGGTCGTGGCGCGGATGTTGGGGATCACCGGCAGGAGGACCATGCCGATCCGGGGGTTCGCCGTCCGCGCCTGTTCCACGAAGGCGCGTACGTTCTGCGCCGTCTGTTCGGCGTTCGTGTAGAAGCCGAGGTCTATCAGGCCGAGGGAGACGAGCAGGATGTCCGCCCGGCAGTCGCGGACCGCGTCGCCGATGAGCGGTGCCATGTGCAGCCAGCCCTCGCCCCAGCCGGCCAGGTGGTGCCGGGGGAAGTCGGGGTCGGCGTAGGAGTACGAGGTGGGGGCGTCCGCGGCCTTGTCGTACAGCGTCTCGCGGGGGCCGACGAGCGTGACCGGGCCGCCGTACGTCGCGCACAGGTGCCGCCACATGCGGTGACGCCACGTGAGTTCGCCCGAGCTGCCGATCGTCATCGAGTCGCCGACGGGCATGATCCTGAGCATCCGCTCATCATGAGGGACGGGAGCGGCGCGTGGGATGTGAGCCGGGCCACGAGCCCGGAACAGGTGTGCGGGATGGCAGTCTTGGGGGCATGCGCCGACCGTTCGCCCTCCTTGCCGGGGCCCTGCTCGTGGGTGCGCTCGCCGCGCCCGCCTCCGCCGCCGACGGCGACAAGAGCTTCACGATCGAGGACCCGAGGATCACCGAGTCCAGCGGGCTGGCCGCCTCCCGCCAGCACCCCGGCATCTACTGGACGCACAACGACAGCGAGGACGGCCCCTACCTCTACGCCGTCGACGGCTCCACCGGAAAGACGGTCGCCCGCCTCACCCTCACCGGCATCGGCACCCCGCGCGACGTCGAGGCGATCTCCATCGGCCCCGGCAACCGGATCTACGTCGGTGACATCGGCGACAACCTCGGCGGCACCTGGCCGTACGTGTGGATCTACGAGCTGCCCGAGCCGAAGGAGCTGAAGAACGCGACCGTGCGCGCCACGCAGTACGTCGTCACGTACTCCGACGGCGCCCGTGACGCCGAGTCGCTGCTCGTCCATCCCAAGACGGGGCGCGTGTACATCATCGACAAGAAGGAGGAGGGCGGCCACCTGTACGAGGCCCCGGCCGAGCTGTCCGCCTCGGGCAAGAACGTCTTCCGGCCCGTCGCCCCCATCGAGCTGTGGGCCACCGACGCCGCCCTCTCCCCGGACGGCGAACGCCTCGCCGTACGCGGCTACTTCGGCGGCATCGACTACGACTGGAACGGCGGCGTCCCCAAGCGGATCGGCCGCCTCGACGTGCCGTTGCAACGCCAGGGCGAGTCCGTCACCTTCTCCGCCGACGGCTCGAAGCTCATGTACGGCACGGAGGGCGCCGGGAGCGAGGTGCAGGCGGAGGACGCGCCGGGGGACGAGGCATCCGAGTCGCCCTCCGGCGGCGGGAGTTCCGCGGGCTCGGGCGAGGGCGGGGACGCGGGGATGAGCGGGAGCGTGAAGGTGGGCGCGGTAGCGGTGGGGGCGGTCCTTCTGGCCCTGTTCGGCCTCGGCCGACTGCGGCGGAGGCGGCCGTAGCCGATTTGTGCACCAGGTGGCGTCGACTGTCTTGACGTGTCCATGTGATCCCTCTTCCATGGAAGGCGCGGTTGTGGGAGCGCTCCCACTCGTTCCGGCCCGCGCCCCCGAGAGAAAGCAGCGACATGTTCCGCACCTTGCGCAGAGCGCTGTGCGCGGCCGCCGCCGCACTCCTGCTGCCGCTGATCCCCCTGGCCTCGGCCCCGCCGGCCCACGCGGCGGACGCCGTGGGAGCGGGCTACTGGCACACCAGTGGCCGCCAGATCCTGGACGCGTCCGGGCAGCCGGTCCGCGTCGCCGGCATCAACTGGTTCGGCTTCGAGACCTCCAACAACGTCGTCCACGGCCTCTGGGCCCGCGACTACAAGAGCATGATCGACCAGATCAGGGCGACGGGTTACAACACCCTCCGGCTCCCCTTCAGCGACGACATCCTCAAGCCCGGCGCCGTCCCCAGCAGCATCGACTTCTCCGCCGGGAAGAACGCCGACCTGCAAGGCCTCACCTCCCTCCAGGTCCTGGACAGGATCGTCGGATACGCCGGTCAGGGCGGCATCAAGGTCATCCTGGACCGGCACCGCCCGGACGGCGCCGGCCAGTCGGCGCTCTGGTACACCTCGGCGGTCCCGGAGTCGACGTGGATCGCCAACCTCAGGTCCCTGGCGGGGCGTTACGCCGGGAACCCCACCGTCGTGGGCATCGACCTGCACAACGAGCCGCACGACCCGGCCTGTTGGGGCTGCGGCGACACGACGAGGGACTGGCGGCTCGCTGCCCAGCGCGCCGGGAACGCCGTCCTCTCCGTCAACCCCGACCTGCTGATCTTCGTGGAGGGCGTGCAGACGTTCAACGGGGTCTCCGGCTGGTGGGGCGGCAACCTGATGGGCGTCGCCCAGTACCCGGTGCAGCTCGACGTCCCGAACCGGGTCGTCTACTCCGCCCACGACTACGCGACCAGCGTGGCCCAGCAGAGCTGGTTCAGCGACCCCGCGTTCCCCGCGAACATGCCCGGCATCTGGGACAAGTACTGGGGCTACATCTTCAAGCAGAACATCGCCCCCGTGTGGGTGGGCGAGTTCGGTACGACGCTCCAGTCGACGGTCGACCAGAGGTGGCTGTCGGCGCTGGTGGACTACCTGCGGCCCACGTCGGCGTACGGCGCGGACTCCTTCCACTGGACCTTCTGGTCCTGGAACCCGAACTCCGGTGACACGGGCGGCATCCTCAAGGACGACTGGCAGACGGTGGACACGGTGAAGGACGGCTACCTGACGAGCATCAAGGCGCCGGGCTTCGCGGGCGGGGGCGGCGATCCGGGTGGTCCCGGCGGCGGTACGGCCACCTGCTCCGCCGCGTACACCGTCAGCAGCGACTGGGGCGGCGGCTTCAACGCCGACGTGAAGGTCACCAACACCGGGACGTCGGCGATCGGTTCCTGGAAGGTGACCTGGACCTGGCCCGGCTCGCAGAAGGTCACCAGCATGTGGAACGCGTCGTACACCCAGACCGGATCGACGGTCACCGCGACGAACGCGGCCCACAACGGGGCGCTCGCGGCGGGCGGTTCGGCGAGCTTCGGCTTCGGCGGGGCACCCGGGGGCGGGGGTGTGCCGAGTGTGAGCTGCACGGTGGCGTGAGCGGTGCGGCCGTAGAAGGGGGGTGTCCGGTGGCGGCCGGGCACCCCTTCCGGCTGCCGGGCGGCGGCGGTCAGATCGTGGACGTGAGCGTGCGGCCGGTGATCCACACGCCCGCCACGGTGAACAGGGCCGTGACGCTCCAGCCCACCACGCCCATCGGGTTGAGCCCGAGAAGGTTGTAGGCGACGGTCAGATACGGCACGGTCAGGACGAGCCAGCCACCCAGCAGCGGGTACAGCCACAGCCCGAAGAGGGCCAGCCAGGCGGCCGCCAGCAAGGCCCACCCGAGGATCAGCCACCCCGCGAGCGCCCATTCCGAGGACGTCAGATACCCCTCGGTGTGCCCCCCGACGACCATCCGCACCACCTCACCCCGCCAGATCCGCAACTCGGCCCGGTCCCCGCGGGCCGTGTCGTCGTACGTGTCCTTGGCGACACCCAGGGACTGGGTGCGCCCGTCGAAACGGACGTCCATGCTGTAGCTGGTGGTGCACGACGTGTGTCCGTTGCTGTCCGTGGTGCACGACTCGCTGCTGTCCCTGGCCATGACCTCGCCGCTGGTCCGGGCGACGCAGTCGTGGGCCGACTCCCAAGGCGTACCGACGGGACACAGGGGAGCGTTCTTGTACGTCACGACGGCCGGATGGCGCAGCCCGGTCCGGTCCACGCACAGGACGAGCCCGGCCACGGCGACCAGGAACATCAACACCCGCAGGAATATGACGAGGCCGGTATCGCGCCGCCTGAACTGTCGCTTGCCCCGGTACAACACGGTGGACGCCTCCCCCTGACGCTCCGGACAGCCCGCTCGCCCGCCCGGACCAGCGTCCGTCGGCCCGTCGGCGGAATCAATGCCCCGGTGGGGTGAGGCAGTTGCGGACGTAAGTCCGCACCACGTCGTCGCCGGTCCGCCAGGACGGCGGCGCGGGTGGAGGCGGGGTCTGCCAGCAGGCTTCGTCGTGGGGGAAGGGCAGGTAGCGGCCGGTGGCACGGGAACGCCTGGACCAGCGGCGCCAGCGGGCGTCGTGAGGGGTCGGTAGCCGCCATACGTAGGGATCGGGCGCCCGGACCTCGCGGGCGAGGTCGGCCATCGGCGGTTCGTGGGCGGCGGGTTGGGCCATGAGGCGGACGACCGCGTCATGGAGCAGCCGGAACATGGGACCTCTCCGGTGCGTCCGCCTCCACCGGCAGGAACCGGGCCCACACGCACTTCGTGTACGGCTCCTGCCGGCACCCCCAGCCATCGGCCAGCGCCGCGACCAGTGCGAGTCCGCGTCCGCGTTCCTCGTCCGGGGCGGAGTGGTGGAGCCGGGGGAGCCGGTTCCGGTCGGGGTCCGAGACCTCCAGGACTAACTCGTCCCCGTGCAGGGTGAGCGTGACCTGGACCTGCGCGTCGGAGACGCGGCAGTGGGTCACGGCGTTGGTGACGAGTTCGTTGGCCAGGAGGACGACGGAATCGGCGAGTTGGGCGGTGACACCCCAGTCGGCGAGGGCCTTGCGTACGCGCTGGCGGGCGTCGGGGACGTGCCGTCTGTGCTTGGGGATGCGGAAGGTTGCGGTTGGGAACATGAGGCGAAGCTACGGACGTTCCCGATACGTTCACAACCTTCTCCAGTGAATGCATGCACTTGTGTACTCGATCGAGTGATGGGCTCTCGAAGGCGATGACGTATGTGGCATCGTTGCGGCCGGAGAGGGGAGAACCCATGCCCGCAGGGGGACGGCCGACCGTACGCAGCAGGCGTTTGGGTACGGCGCTCAGGCAGTACCGGCACGCAGCCAAACTCGACCAGCCGCAGGCCGCGGAGATCATCGCATCGAGCCAGGCCAGGGTCAGCCGCCTGGAGAGCGGACACGTCACCGCGCGCGTCATCGAAGTGCGGCTGCTGCTCGATGCGTACGGCGTCACGGACCCCGAAGTGAGGTCCAAGCTGGAGGAGTTGGCCAAGCACTCGAAGAAGCGGGGCTGGTGGCTGGAGCATGGGGCGCACCTGCGCCCTGACTATCTCGACCACATCGCGCTGGAGGACGACGCCGCCCACATTCGGGATTGGCAGCCAGTGTTGGTGCCCGGTCTGCTGCAAACCCCCGCTTACGCCGAGGCGGTCACCACCGAGGGACCCAACTACGTTTCCCCCGAACGGATCACCCAGCTGGTGAAGATCCGGGAGAGCCGTCAGGCGAAGATCGAGGAAGGCGGAGCAACGTACACCGCAATCGTGTGGGAGGCGGTCATCGCCCACCCGCTGGTGGACATCGAGGTTCATCGAGAGCAGCTCTCCGTGATCCTCGAGGCCGGGAATCGGAAGAACGTCACGATCCAGGTGCTGCCCTTCAAGGCCGGGCTCCTGGCAGCCACAACCTCAGCCTTCTCCACGTTCAGCTTCGACTCGGAGCCAACCGTCGAGGCGGTGACGCTGGAAAACTTGAGGGGCACGTCGGTCCTTGAGGACCCCGAGGATCTCGCGGCTTACGCCAATACGTATGACCTACTACGATCGTCTGCACTGGCTCCGGAAGCGAGCGCCAGCCTCATCCGGAGCGCACTGCGGACCCTCAAGGAAGACACGTCATGATCGAGGTCATAGGCCCGTTCCGGAAGTCGTCGTACTCGGGGCAGGAGAGCAACTGCGTGGAGGTGGCCGCCACGACAGACCACGGCCGAGCCGTCCGCGACAGCAAGCAGCAGGACGGCCTCCTGATCGCCGTCTCCCGTCAGACCTGGCAGGCATTCCTGGGGCAGTTCGCGTAGGAAGAAGGCTGATTGTGGCCGAGGCTGTCAGCACCTTCGGGAAGTCGTCGTACTCCGGACAGCAGGGCGACTGCGTAGAGGTCGCCGCCACAACCGACCACGGCCGAGCCGTCCGCGACAGCAAGCGCCAGGACGGCCCCCTGATCGCCGTCTCCGGTCAGAGCTGGCAGACTTTTGTCTGCCAGTTCGCGTAGG
>NZ_JBHXHX010000002.1:206853-510558 GCF_042723915.1 Streptomyces sp. NPDC058335
CGACCACGGCCGAGCCGTCCGCGACAGCAAGCGCCAGGACGGCCCCCTGATCGCCGTCTCCGGTCAGAGCTGGCAGACTTTTGTCTGCCAGTTCGCGTAGGTGGCTGTCGGAGCAGGACGTACGAAGGGCGCCCGGTGTGACACCGGGCGCCCTTCGCTGTCGTGCGGGAGCTGCTACAGCTGCTCGATGACGTAGTCGACGCACTTCGTGAGGGCCTCGACGTCCGCCGGGTCGATCGCCGGGAACATGGCGACGCGGAGCTGGTTGCGGCCGAGCTTGCGGTAGGGCTCGGTGTCGACGATGCCGTTGGCGCGGAGGACCTTGGCTACGGCCGCCGCGTCCACCTCGTCGGTGAAGTCGATCGTGCCGATGACCTGGGAGCGCTTGGCGGGGTCCGACACGAACGGGGCCGCGTGCTTGGACTCCTCGGCCCAGCCGTACAGGCGGGTCGACGAGTCCTTGGTGCGGGCCGTCGACCAGGCGAGGCCGCCCTGGCCGTTGATCCACTCCAGCTGCTGGTTCAGCAGGAAGAGGGTGGAGAGGGCCGGGGTGTTGTACGTCTGGTTCTTGCGCGAGTTGTCGATCGCCGTCGGGAGCGAGAAGAACTCCGGGACGTGGCGGCCGGACGCGTGGATGCGCTCCGCGCGCTCGATCGCGGCCGGGGAGAACACGGCGATCCACAGGCCGCCGTCGGAGGCGAAGGACTTCTGCGGGGCGAAGTAGTAGACGTCCGTCTCGGCGATGTCGACCGGCAGGCCGCCGGCTCCGGACGTCGCGTCGACCAGGACCAGCGCGCCCTCGTCGGCGCCCGCGACCCGCTTGACCGGGGCCGCGACACCGGTCGAGGTCTCGTTGTGCGTGAAGGCGTACACGTCGACGCCCGCCTCGGCCTGCGGGTCGGGGTGCGTCCCCGGGTCGGAGGCGATGACCGTCGGCTCGGCCAGCCACGGCGCCAGCTTGGCCGCCTTGGCGAACTTGGAGCTGAACTCGCCGAAGTTGAGGTGCTGCGACTTGTTCTCGATCAGGCCGTGCGTCGCGATGTCCCAGAAGGCGGTGGAGCCGCCGTTGCCGAGGATCACCTCGTAGCCCTCGGGGAGCTGGAACAGCTGGGAGATGCCCTCACGCACCTGGCCGACCAGGTTCTTGACCGGGGCCTGTCGGTGGGAGGTGCCGAGGAGCGACGTGCCGGTGGCGGCCAGGGCGTCCAGCGCCTCCACCCGCACCTTGGAGGGGCCCGCGCCGAATCGACCGTCGGCGGGCTTGATGTCAGCAGGAATCCGGATCTCAGCCACGAGGCGAGCGTATCCGGTGGAGAAACGTGCCCGAAACGTCGTCCGTCCGATGAGACGCCCGAGACACCGTTCGGAGGGGGGCGGCGGACAGGCGTCCCATGTCGGTCGGCCGTACCAGCTGCTTTGCTTGACCCATGTCGGATCTCGAGGCCGAGCTGCGCAAGGCCGTCCGGGGCGATGTCGGCTTCGACGTCACCTCGCGGGCCCTCGTCACCATGGACGCGTCCAACTACCGGCGGGTCCCCGCGGGGGTCGTCGCTCCTCGGGACGCCGATGACGTGGCGGCCGTACTGGAGGTGTGCCGGGCGCACGGGGTGCCGGTCGTGCCGCGGGGCGGGGGGACGTCGATCGCGGGGCAGGCCACGGGTACGGGTGTCGTCCTGGACTTCACCCGGTACATGAACCGGCTGGTCGGGCTGGACGCCGGTGCCCGGACGGCCGTCGTGCAGCCAGGGCTGGTGCTCGACCGGCTCCAGGAGGCCGCCGCCCCGCACGGGCTCCGCTTCGGGCCCGATCCGTCCACGCACAGCCGCTGCACGCTCGGCGGGATGATCGGCAACAACTCCTGCGGGTCGCATTCCGTCGCCTGGGGGACGACGGCGGACAGTGTGCGCGAGCTGGACGTCGTCACCGCGCGCGGGGAGCGGCTGCGGCTCGGGCGGGGGTGGGCCGGCGCGCCCGACGGGCTGCGGGCACTGGTGGAGGGTGAGCTGGCGCGGCTGCGCACCGGATTTCCCGAGCTGCCCCGCCGTATCTCCGGATACGCCTTGGACGCCCTGCTGCCCGAGAAGGGCGCCGACGTGGCCCGGTCGTTCTGCGGCTCCGAGGGCACCCTGGGTGTGCTCACCGAGGCGGTGGTCGGTCTCGTCGAGGCGCCACGCGCGCGTGCGCTCGCCGTGCTCGGGTACGCCGACGAGGCCGCCGCCGCCGAAGCGGCCGCCGGGCTGCTGCCATGGGGGCCGCTGACGGTCGAGGGGATGGCCGCCGACCTGGTGCGTTCGGCGGCGGGGCTGCCGCGCGGCGGGGCGTGGCTGTTCGTGGAGACGGGCGGGGACTCGGCCGGTGAGGCACGCGCGCGTGCGGAGACGATCGTGCGGGCGGCCGACGCCGTGGACGCGCGCGTGGTGACGGACGGCACCGGGCAGCGCGCCCTGTGGCGCATCCGGGAGGACGCCAGCGGTACGGCCACCCGGATGCCGGACGGCACGGAGGCCTGGCCCGGCTGGGAGGACTGCGCGGTGCCGCCCGCCCGGCTCGGCGTGTATCTGCGGGACTTCCGCGCCCTGCTGACCGCACACGGCCTGCGCGGCACGCCGTACGGGCACTTCGGGGACGGCTGCATCCACGTCCGCATCGACTTCGACCTGCTCACCGAGGCGGGCGTCGGCCGCTTCCGCCGCTTCTCGGAGGAACTGGCCGACCTGGTCGTCGCGCACGGCGGCTCGCTGTCCGGGGAGCACGGCGACGGGCAGGCCCGCGCCGAACTGCTGCCGCGGATGTACGGCGACGAGATGGTCGCCCTCTTCGGGCGGGCGAAAGCCGTCTGGGACCCCGACGACCTCCTCAACCCCGGGATGCTGGTCCGCCCCGCCCCCCTCGACTCCGGCCTGCGCTTCGCCGTCCTGCCCCGCGAGCCCGTAGACGTGGCCTTCGGCTACCCCGGTGACGGCGGCGACTTCACCGCCGCCGTCCGCCGCTGCGTGGGCGTCGCCAAATGCCGTACGACCACGGCGTCCGGGCCCGCCGTCATGTGCCCCTCCTACCGGGCCACGGGCGAGGAACGGCACTCCACGCGTGGGCGTGCCCGCCTGCTGCACGAGATGCTCGCCGGTGAGGTGGTCACCGACGGCTGGCGGTCGGAGGAGGTGCGGGAGGCGCTCGACCTCTGCCTCTCCTGCAAGGGCTGCCGCTCGGACTGCCCGGTCGAGGTCGACATGGCCACGTACAAGGCGGAGTTCCTCCACCACCACTACGCGGGCCGCCGCCGCCCGGCCGCCCACTACAGCATGGGCCGCCTGCCGGTCTGGCTGCGCTGGGCGAGCCGTACGCGCACGGCATCGCTCGTCAACGCGCTGGCGGGGGTGCGGCCGCTGGCGTGGGTCGCCAGACGGGTGGGTGGGATCGCTCCGGAGAGGGGCATTCCGCGGCTGGCACGGGAGACGTTCAGCGGGTGGTGGCGGGGAAGGGGGCCGCAGGGAGGCTCCGGTGACCTCGTCGTCCTGTGGCCCGACACCTTCACCGAGCACCTCTCTCCCTCCGTCGGGCGGGCGGCCGTACGGGTGCTGGAGGCGGCCGGGCTGCGGGTGGCGCTGCCGCCGACCCTGCGGATGCGGGGGCGGCCGGTCGGGGACGGGCGGTCCCGGAGTGCGGCGGCTCTCCTGACGGCCCGGCGCGGGCGGGTCTGCTGCGGGCTGACGTACGTCTCCACCGGGCAGCTCGACCACGCGCGCGCGGTGCTGCGCCGCACCCTCGACCTGATGGAACCGGTGCTGGAGACGGACGCGCCGGTCGTCGTGCTGGAGCCGAGCTGCGCCGCCGCCCTGCGGAGCGACCTGCCCGAGCTGCTGCACGACGACCCGCGCGCGGCCCGTCTCGCCGCCCGCGTCCTCACCTTCGCGGAGACCCTGGAACGGCACGCCCCCGGCTGGCGCCCGCCCCGGCTCGACCGCCCCGCCGTCGGCCAGACCCACTGCCACCAGCACGCGGTCCTCGGCGACACGGCCGACCGCCGGCTGCGCGAGGCCGCCGGGCTCGACGGCGAACTGAGCGGCGGCTGCTGCGGCCTGGCGGGCAACTTCGGCTTCGAGACAGGACACTTCGAGGTGTCGGCGGCCTGCGCGGAGGAGCAGCTCCTGCCGTCCGTGCGGGCGGCCGACCCGTCCGCGGTCGTCCTCGCGGACGGCTTCTCCTGCCGGACCCAGCTCGAACAACTGGCCGACGTGCGGGGGTGGCACCTCGCGGAGGTGCTGGCGGAGGGGCTCACGGACGGGCGGACCGACGGGCACGGGGCCGACGGCGGACCGCCGGATCTGGCTCTTTAGGACACCGATTCGGCACGCGCGCGTGACGGACACGCAGGCGCTGGAGGCGTTCGGTCCCGGGGACGGGCGTGGCTGACTTCTACGCTGGCCGGACCGCCGTCCGAAGGAGCCCCGCGCATGAGCCTGCGTGTCCAGACGATCACCCGTGACGAGCACCTGGCGTTCGTCGCGGCACGTCCCTCCGTCAGTCATATGCAGATCCCCGCCTGGGGCGACGTGAAGCCGGACTGGCGGGCGGAGAGCCTCGGCTGGTTCGACGAGCGGGGGGACCTCGTGGGGGCGGGGCTGGTGCTGCTGCGGCCGCTGCCGAAGCTGAAGCGGTACCTGGCGTATCTGCCCGAGGGGCCCGTCGTCGACTGGTTCGCGGCGGACCTCGTCGAGCGCTGGCTGAAGCCGATGCTCGCCCACCTCAAGGCGCGGGGCGCGTTCTCGGTGAAGATGGGCCCGCCCGTCGTCGTACGCCGCTGGAGTGCCGACGCCGTGAAGGACGCGATCGCCGATCCGGGCGCCCGGCGGCTGCGCGACGCCGAGCCCACCTCCACCGAACCGCGCGCCATCGACCTCGCGGAACGGCTGCGCGGCGCCGGCTGGCGGCAGGCCGAGCAGGGCGGCGAGGACGGCTTCGCGGCGGGACAGCCGCGGTACGTCTTCCAGGTGCCGTACGCGGGGCGGTCGCTGGAGGAGATCCAGGGCGGCCTCAACCAGCAGTGGCGGCGCAACATCAAGAAGGCGGAGAAGGCGGGCGTCAAGGTCGTCCGCGGCGACCAGGAGGACCTGGCCGCCTTCTACGGCCTGTACGCCGAGACCGCCGAACGGGACCGGTTCATCCCGCGCCCCCTGGCCTACTTCCGGCGCATGTGGACCGCGCTCAACGCCGAACACCCCGACCGGATGCGGCTCTACCTCGCCCACCACGACGGCGAGATCCTCGCCGCGGCCACCATGATCACCGTCGGCCAGCACGTCTGGTACTCCTACGGCGCCTCCACCAGCCGCAGACGCGAGGTCCAGCCCAACAACGCCATGCAGTGGCGCATGATGTCCGACGCCCACGAGCTCGGCGCCGCCGTCTACGACCTGCGCGGCATCACCGACACCCTGGAGGACGGCAACCACCTCCTCGGCCTCCTCCGCTTCAAGGTCGGCACGGGCGGCCAGGCGGCGGAGTACCTCGGCGAATGGGACTTCCCGCTGAACCGCGTGCTCCACCGGGCGCTCGATCTGTACATGGCGCGCCGCTGAGGCCTACGGGCGGGCGCCCGCGCACCTGGCTCTGCCGGACAGTGGCAAATTCCCTTCACACTCCTGACGTGGTCCATTACCCTGGACTACGCAGTAC
This sequence comes from Streptomyces sp. NPDC058335, assembly GCF_042723915.1. NCBI lineage: Bacteria > Bacillati > Actinomycetota > Actinomycetes > Kitasatosporales > Streptomycetaceae > Streptomyces > Streptomyces sp. NPDC058335. The sequence continues at coordinate 212,527 of NZ_JBHXHX010000002.1, forward strand.
ATCGTGATGCACGCCACGCATTCTGGCACCGAGCCCACCGAACCCCTGGACCGCCCGTGAGTACCCCCGACACCGCCGCGCCCACCCGGCAGCCCGCCACCTCGGCCGGTACGGCCACCACGGCCCCCGCCCCCGCCCGGTGGGGCGCCCTCGGTCCCGTCGGGCTGGTGCTCGCCGGAGGGGTGTCCGTCCAGTTCGGCGGCGCGCTCGCGGTGACCCTGATGCCGCGGGCCGGTGCGCTGGGCGTCGTGGCGCTGCGGCTGCTGGTCGCGGCGATCGTCCTGCTCGTCGTCTGCCGGCCCAGGCTGCGCGGGTACTCCCGCGCCGACTGGGGCACGGTCGTCGTCTTCGGCATCACCATGGCCGCGATGAACGGCCTCTTCTACCAGTCCGTCGACCGCATCCCCCTGGGCACCGCGGTCACCCTGGAGGTCCTCGGTCCGCTCGCCCTCTCCGTCCTGGTCTCGCGGCGCGCCCTGAACCTCGTGTGGGCCGGGCTCGCGCTCGCCGGCGTGTTCCTGCTCGGCGGCGGCGGAGTCGGCGAACTCGACCCGCTGGGCGCCGCGTTCGCGCTGACGGCGGGCGTGATGTGGGCGGCGTACATCGTCTTCAGCGGCCGTACCGGTCGCCGCTTCCCGCAGGCGGACGGGCTCGCGCTGGCGATGGCGGTGGGTGCGGTGCTGTTCCTGCCGCTGGGCATCGTCGAGTCGGGCACGAAGCTCCTCGACCCGGTGACGCTCGGCCTGGGCGCGGCGGTGGCGATCCTGTCCTCCGTCCTGCCCTACACCCTCGAACTCCTCGCCCTGCGTCGGCTGCCCGCCTCCACCTTCGCGATCATGATGAGCCTCGAACCGGCCCTCGCGGCGGCGGCCGGCTTCCTCATCCTCGACCAGACCCTGTCCACCATGGAGGCGGCGGCGATCGCCCTGGTCATCGCGGCAAGCATGGGCGCGGTACGGACCCAGGTGGGGCGGCGGAGGAGTGCGGCGGTCCCGGAGGCGTGAGGGTCCCGCCGGGGGGCGGACGGGTGTGCGGGAGGGGTGCTGCCGGGGCGGGTGGGTGGGGGTCGGGGGCGTGCCACCCGCACCCCCGCCCACCTCGGCAATAAATCATGCAAGCATGCTTGCTTGTTTCTGGGGCCGCTGCCATGCTCCTCCCCATGGCCGACCCGACGCCCGTGCTCGACGACCTGTGTGCCGAAAGCGACGAACTCGACCGGCTGGTGGCCGGGGCGAGTCCGGATCGCTGGGGCCTCCCGACCCCCGCCCCCGGCTGGACCGTCGCCCACCAGATCGCGCATCTCGCCTGGACCGACCGCTCGGCCCTCGTCGCCGTCACGGACGAGGACGGGTTCCGGACCCTGGTCGAACAGGCGCTCGCCGCCCCCGACTCGTTCGTCGACCAGGGCGCCGAGGAAGCCGCCGGACTCCCGCCCGCCGAGCTGCTGTCCCGCTGGCGGGAAGGCCGCGCCGCCCTCGACGAGGCGCTGCGCAAGGCCCCGCCCGGCGCCCGCTTCCCCTGGTACGGCCCCCCGATGGCAGCCGCCTCCCTCGCCACCGCCCGCCTCATGGAGACCTGGGCCCACGGCCTGGACGTGGCCGAGGCCCTCGGGGTCACCCGCGCCCCCACCGACCGCATCCGGCACATCGCCCGCCTCGGCGTCCGCACCCGCGACTTCGCCTTCGGCGTGCACGGGCTCCCCGCCCCCGCCGACCCCGTCCGAGTAGAACTCCACAGCCCCTCCGGCGAGTTGTGGGCGTACGGCCCCGAGGGCACCCCCCAGCGCGTCACCGGCCCCGCGCTCGACTTCTGCCTGCTGGTGACCCAGCGCGCCCACCGTGCCGACCTCGCGCTGCACGCCGAGGGGCCCGACGCCGACCGCTGGCTGGACATCGCCCAGGCCTTCGCGGGGCCGCCCGGCCCCGGCCGCCCACCGAAGGAAGCCAGCTGATGACGGCCCGGCCCCTGCGCGTCGGCAACTCCTCCGGCTTCTACGGCGACCGCTCCGAGGCGATGCGCGAGATGCTCACCGGCGGCGAACTCGACGTCCTCACCGGCGACTATCTCGCCGAGCTGACCATGCTGATCCTCGGCCGGGACCGCCTCAAGGACCCCTCCGCCGGATACGCCCGCACCTTCCTGCGCCAGCTGGAGGAGACCCTCGGCCTCGCCCACGAGCGCGGGGTCAGGATCGTCACCAACGCCGGCGGGCTCGACCCGGCCGGACTCGCCGACGCCGTACGGGCGTTGGCGGACCGGCTCGGCATCGCCGTACGGGTCGCGCACGTCGAGGGCGACGACCTCGGGTCCCGGTATCCGAGCAGCCTCACCGCGCACGCCTACCTCGGCGGGTTCGGCATCGCCGCCTGTCTGCGGGAGGGCGCGGACGTCGTGGTGACCGGGCGGGTGACGGACGCGGCCCTGGTCACCGGGCCCGCCGCCGCCCACTTCGGCTGGGGGCCCACCGAGTACGACCGGCTCGCGGGGGCCGTCGTCGCCGGGCACGTCCTGGAGTGCGGGACGCAGGCCACCGGCGGCAACTACGCCTTCTTCAGGGAGGGTGACGTCCGCAGGCCCGGCTTCCCCCTCGCCGAGCTGCACGCCGACGGCAGCAGCGTCATCACCAAGCATCCGGGCACGGGCGGCTTCGTCGACGTCGGCACGGTCACCGCGCAACTGCTGTACGAGACGGGCGGCGCCCGGTACGCGGGACCGGACGTCACCGCCCGGCTGGACACCGTACGGCTCACCCAGGACGGCCCCGACCGCGTCCGGATCGACGGCGTGCGGGGCGAGGCGCCGCCGCCGGACCTCAAGGTGGGCCGCACGCGGATCGGCGGGTTCCGCAACGAGGTCGTCTTCGTGCTGACCGGACTCGACATCGAGGCCAAGGCGGAGCTGGTGCGCGGGCAGATGGCGGAGGCGTTCGCCAAGTCGGCACCGGAAGAGATCCGTTGGGATCTGGTCCGCACCGACCGTGCCGACGCCGGGACGGAGGAGACGGCGAGCGCGCTGCTGCGGCTCGTCGTCCGCGACCCGGACCAGAGCGTCGTCGGGCGGGCGCTGAGCGGCGCGGCCGTCGAGCTGGCGCTGGCCAGTTGTCCCGGCTTCCACGTGCTCGCGCCGCCCGGCAAGGGCGCCCCCTACGGGGTGTTCGAGGCCGCGTACGTCCCGCAGGGCGAGGTGGACCACGTGGCCGTCCTCGCCGACGGCCGCCGCGTCCCCGTACCCCCGGCCGCCGACGCCCTCGGCCTGGACGACGTACCGCAGCCGCCGCCGCCCGAGCCGCCGCCGGCCGGGCCCGTGCGGCGGGCACCTCTCGGGCTCGTCGCCGGGGCCCGCAGCGGCGACAAGGGCGGGGACGCCAATGTGGGCGTATGGGTGCGGTCGGAGGCGGCCTGGCGGTGGCTCGCCCACACCCTCACCGTCGACCGGTTCCGCGAACTGATCCCCGAGAGCGGCGAGCTGCGCGTCACCCGGCACGTCCTGCCCCGGCTGCGCGCCCTGAACTTCGTCGTCGAGGGCCTCCTCGGCGCCGGTGTCGCCTCCCAGCACCGCTTCGACCCGCAGGCCAAGGCGCTCGGCGAATGGCTGCGCTCCCGCCACCTGGACATCCCGGAGGACCTGCTGTGACCGTCCTGTCGTCGGCGCTGGACCCCCACGGCCCCGACCACCGAGCCCACCGCGACAGCATGCTCGCCAAGCTCGCCGACCTCGACGCCGAGCACGCGAAGGCGCTGGCGGGCGGCGGCGAGAAGTACGTCGCCCGGCACCGGGGGCGCGGCAAACTGCTGGCCCGCGAGCGCATCGAGCTGCTCCTCGACCCCGACACCCCGTTCCTGGAACTGTCGCCGCTGGCGGCCTGGGGCAGCGAGTACGCGGTCGGCGCCTCCCTGGTCACCGGCATCGGGGTCGTCGAGGGCGTCGAGTGCCTGATCACCGCCAACGACCCCACCGTGCGCGGCGGCGCCAGCAACCCGTGGTCGCTGAAGAAGGCCCTGCGCGCCAACGACATCGCGCTCGCCAACCGGCTGCCCTGCATCAGCCTGGTGGAGTCCGGCGGCGCCGACCTGCCGTCGCAGAAGGAGATCTTCATCCCCGGCGGCGCGATCTTCCGGGACCTGACCCGGCTGTCCGCGGCAGGCATCCCGACCGTCGCCGTCGTCTTCGGCAACTCCACGGCCGGGGGCGCGTACGTCCCCGGCATGTCCGACCACGTGATCATGGTCAAGGAGCGGGCGAAGGTGTTCCTCGGCGGGCCGCCGCTGGTGAAGATGGCGACCGGCGAGGAGAGTGACGACGAGTCGCTGGGCGGCGCGGAGATGCACGCGCGCGTGTCCGGTCTCGCCGACTACTTCGCCGTCGACGAACAGGACGCCCTGCGCCAGGCCCGGCGGGTCGTCGCCCGCCTCAACCACCGCAAGGCGTACGACGATCCCGGACCGGCCGAGCCGCCCAAGTACGACCCGGAGGAACTCCTCGGGATCGTCCCCGGCGACCTCAAGGTGCCGTTCGACCCGCGCGAGGTGATCGCCCGGATCGTCGACGCCTCCGACTTCGACGAGTTCAAGCCGCTCTACGGGACGAGCCTGGTGACCGGCTGGGCCAGCCTGCACGGCTACCCGGTGGGCATCCTCGCCAACGCCCAGGGCGTGCTGTTCAGCGCCGAGTCCCAGAAGGCCGCCCAGTTCATCCAGCTCGCCAACCAGCGCGACATCCCGCTGGTCTTCCTGCACAACACCACCGGCTACATGGTCGGCAAGGAGTACGAGCAGGGCGGCATCATCAAGCACGGCGCGATGATGATCAACGCGGTCTCCAACTCGAAGGTCCCCCACCTCTCCGTCCTCATGGGCGCCTCCTACGGCGCCGGCCACTACGGCATGTGCGGGCGCGCCTACGAGCCCCGCTTCCTGTTCGCCTGGCCCAGCGCCAAGTCGGCCGTGATGGGCCCGCAGCAGCTCGCCGGGGTGCTCTCCATCGTCGCCCGCCAGTCGGCCGCCGCGAAGGGCCTGCCCTACGACGAGGAGGGCGACGCCGCCCTGCGCGCCATGGTCGAGCAGCAGATCGAGTCGGAGTCGCTGCCCATGTTCCTGTCCGGGCGGCTGTACGACGACGGTGTCATCGACCCGCGCGACACCCGCACCGTCCTCGGCCTGTGCCTGTCCGCCGTCCACACCGCCCCCTACGAGGGCGCGCGGGGCGGCTTCGGCGTCTTCCGGATGTGAGGGATCTTCCAGTGATCACTTCTGTGCTCGTCGCCAACCGCGGCGAGATCGCCTGCCGCATCTTCCGCACCTGCCGTGCGTCGGGAATCCGGACGGTCGCCGTGCACTCGGACGCCGACGAGAACGCCCTGCACGCGCGCGTGGCCGACACGGCGGTACGGCTGCCGGGTGCCACGCCCGCGGAGACGTATCTGCGGGCCGACCTGATCGTGAAGGCGGCCGTCGCGGCGGGCGCGGACGCCGTGCACCCCGGCTACGGCTTCCTCTCCGAGAACGCCGACTTCGCGCGCGCCGTCCAGGACGCCGGCCTCGTCTGGATCGGCCCGCCGCCCGAGGCCATCGAGGCCATGGCGTCCAAGACGCGCGCGAAGGCGCTCATGGGGCTCGCCCCCCTGCGCGCCGACGAGGTGACCGAGTCCGACCTGCCGGTCCTGGTGAAGGCCGCCGCGGGCGGCGGCGGACGCGGCATGCGCGTCGTACGGGGCCTGGCGGAGCTGAAGCCCGCCCTGGAGGGCGCGCGCGCCGAGGCCGCCGGCGCCTTCGGTGACGGCGAGGTCTTCGTCGAGCCCTACGTGGAGAACGGCCGCCACGTCGAGGTGCAGATCCTCGCCGACACCCACGGCACGGTGTGGGCGCTCGGCACCCGCGACTGCTCCCTCCAGCGCCGCCACCAGAAGGTGATCGAGGAGGCCCCGGCACCCGGACTCCCCGACGAACTCGCCGACGAGCTGCGCGCGCTGGCCGTGCGGGCCGCCCGCGCCGTGGACTACACAGGCGCCGGAACCGTCGAGTTCCTCGTCGCCGACGGCCGCGCCCACTTCCTGGAGATGAACACCCGCCTCCAGGTCGAGCACCCCGTCACGGAAGCCGTCTTCGGCCTCGACCTGGTGGCGGAGCAGATCCGCGTCGCGGAGGGCCACGCCCTGGCCGCCGAGCCGCCACGCGCGCGTGGCCACGCCGTCGAGGCCCGCCTCTACGCCGAGGACCCGGCGTCCGACTGGACCCCGCAGACCGGCACCCTGCACCGCCTCGCCGTCCCCGACGGCGTCCGCCTCGACACCGGCTTCGGCGACGGCGACACCATCGGCGTCCACTACGACCCCATGCTCGCCAAGGTCGTCGCCCACGCCCCCACGCGCGCGGAGGCCGTCCGTACCCTCGCGGGCGCCCTGGAGAAAGCGACCGTCCACGGCCCGGTCACCAACCGCGACCTCCTGGTCGCCTCCCTGCGGCACGAGGAGTTCACCTCCGCCCGCATGGACACCGGCTTCTACGGCCGCCACCTCACGGCCCTCACCGCACCGGCCCCCGACCCGTACGCCCCGCTGGCGGCGGCCCTCGCCGAGGCCCACGGCCGTTCCCGCTTCGGCGGCTGGCGCAACCTGCCCTCCCAGCCGCAGACCCGCCGCTATCTCCTGGCGGGCGAGGAACACGAGGTCCGCTACCACCACACCCGGACCGGCCTCACGGCGGACGGCGTGCACGTCGTCCACGCGGACCCGGCCCTCGTCGTCCTGGAGGCGGACGGCGTACGGCGCAGGTTCCGGGTGGCCCGCTACGGCGACCGCGTCCACGTGAACGCCACCACCCTCACCGCGCTGCCCCGCTTCCCCGAGCCCGAGAACCAGCGCGCCCCCGGCTCCCTGCTGGCCCCGATGCCCGGCACGGTCGTCAAGATCGCGGATGGACTTGTCACCGGATCGAGTGTCCGGGCGGGCGAACCGATCGTGTGGCTCGAAGCGATGAAGATGCAACACGTCATCTCGGCACCGACGGCGGGGACGCTGACGGCACTGCCGGTGACGACGGGACAGCAGGTGGAGGTCAACGCACTACTGGCGGTGGTGCAGACCCCCTAGGCGCGTCAGGAACCGCACGACCAGCCACGGACGAGCCGCACGCGAAGGAGCCACCATGACCACCCTCATCGAGTCCGACGAGCACAAAGCCCTCCGGGCAGCGGTATCCGACTTCGCCAAGGACCACCACGCCTCCACGAACGGAGACCTCTGGCAGGAAGCCGCCAAGCTCGGCTACATCGGCGTCAACCTCCCCGAGGAGTACGGAGGCGGAGGCGGCGGCATCGCCGAACTCTCCCTGGTCCTGGAAGAACTCGGCACCGCGGGATCCCCCCTGCTGATGATGATCGTCAGCCCGGCCATCTGCGGCACGGTGATCGCCCGCTTCGGCACGGACGCCCAGAAGCGGGAGTGGCTTCCCGCCCTCGCCGACGGCTCCCGCCTGATGGCCTTCGGCATCACCGAGCCCGACGCCGGCTCCAACAGCCACCGCATCACCACCACCGCACGCCGCGACGAGGCGAGCGGCGACTGGCTGCTGACCGGCCGCAAGGTGTTCGTCTCCGGCGTGGACATCGCCGACGCCACCCTCATCGTCGGCCGCACGGAGGACTCCCGCACCGGCCGCCTCAAGCCCTGCCTGTTCATCGTCCCGCGCGACGCCCCGGGTTTCACCCGGCGGCCCATCGACATGGAACTGCAGGCAGTCGAGAAGCAGTTCGAGCTGGTCCTGGACGACGTCCGGCTGCCCGCCGAGGCGCTCGTCGGCGACGAGGACGCGGGGCTGCTCCAGCTGTTCGCCGGCCTCAACCCGGAGCGCATCATGACGGCCGCGTTCGCGATCGGCATGGGCCGCTTCGCCCTCGGCAAGGCGATCGCGTACGCCCGCGAGCGCACCGTCTGGAAGACCCCCATCGGCGCCCACCAGGCCATCGCCCACCCCCTCGCGCAGGCCCACATCGACCTGGAACTGGCCCGCCTGATGATGCAGAAGGCGGCCCATCTGTACGACGCCGGGGACGACGTCGGCGCGGGCGAGGCCGCCAACATGGCGAAGTACGCCGCCGGGGAGGCCTGCGTGAAGGCGGTCGACCAGGCGGTGCACACCCTCGGCGGCAACGGCCTCACGCGCGAGTTCGGCCTCGCCTCGTTGATAACGGCCTCGCGCGTGGCTCGTATCGCCCCGGTGAGCCGGGAGATGATTCTCAACTACGTCTCCCACCAGACCCTGGGCCTGCCCAAGTCGTACTGACCGTCCGGTCGTCCGCCGGCCGGCGAGGAGGAACCGTGTTCCGCAGCGAGTACGCAGACGTCCCGCCCGTAGACCTCCCCATCCACGACGCCGTGCTGGGCCACGCCGCCGAGTTCGGCGACCTGCCCGCCCTCGTCGACGGCACCGACGGCACCACCCTCACCTACGAGCAGGTGGACCGGTTCCACCGGCGGATCGCCGCGGCCCTCGCCGAGGCCGGCGTCCGCAAGGGCGACGTCCTCGCCCTGCACAGCCCCAACACCGTCGCCTTCCCCACCGCGTTCTACGCCGCCACGCGCGCGGGGGCCACCGTCACCACCGTGCACCCGCTCGCCACCGCCGAGGAGTTCGCCAAGCAGCTCGGTGACTCGGCAGCCCGCTGGATCGTCACCGTCTCCCCGCTGCTGGAGACGGCCCGCCGGGCAGCCGAACTGGCGGGCGGCGTCGAGGAGATCTTCGTCTGCGACAGCGCCTCCGGGCACCGCTCACTGATCGACATGCTCGCCTCCGCCGCCCCCGAGCCGCAGGTCGCCATCGACCCGGTCGAGGACGTCGCCGCCCTGCCCTACTCCTCGGGCACCACCGGCGTCCCCAAGGGCGTGATGCTCACCCACCGGCAGATCGCCACCAACCTCGCCCAGCTCGAACCGGCGATCACGGCGGGCCCCGGCGACCGCATCCTGGCGATCCTGCCCTTCTTCCACATATACGGCCTCACCGCTCTCATGAACGCGCCGCTGCGCAAGGGCGCCACCGTCGTCGTCCTGCCCCGCTTCGACCTGGAGACGTTCCTCGCGGCCATCCAGAACCACCGCATCACCGGCCTGTACGTGGCCCCGCCGATCGTCCTCGCCCTCGCCAAACACCCGGCGGTCGCCCGGTACGACCTGTCGTCCCTGCGGTACGTCATCAGCGCCGCCGCACCCCTGGACGCCGGCCTCGCCGCCGCCTGCTCCGCGCGCCTGAACCTGCCGCCCGTCGGCCAGGCCTACGGCATGACCGAGCTGTCGCCCGGCACGCACGTCGTCCCCCTGGACGCCATGCGGGAGGCTCCCGCCGGCACCGTCGGCAAGCTGATCGCCGGCACCGAGATGCGCATCGTCTCCCTCGACGACCCCGACAAGGACCTCGACGTCGGCGAACCGGGCGAGATCCTCATCCGCGGCCCCCAGATCATGAAGGGTTACCTGGGCCGCCCCGACGCCACCGACGCCATGATCGACGGCGACGGCTGGCTGCACACCGGCGACATCGGCCGCGTCGACGCCGACGGCTGGCTGTTCGTCGTCGACCGGGTCAAGGAACTCATCAAGTACAAGGGGTTCCAGGTGGCCCCCGCCGAACTGGAGGCCCTGCTCCTCACCCACCCCGGCATCGCCGACGCCGCCGTCGTCGGCGAGTACAACGACGACGGCAACGAGGTGCCGCACGCGTACGTGGTCCGCCAGCCGACCGCCCCCGACCTCGCCGAGGGGGAGGTCGCGATGTACGTCGCCGAACGCGTCGCGCCGTACAAACGCGTCCGCCTCGTCACCTTCATCGACGCCGTCCCGCGCGCGGCCTCCGGGAAGATCCTGCGCCGCGAACTGAGGGACCGCCCATGACCGCACCGGAGCAAGCGCCCCGGACGGCGACGGAGGGAGCAGCATCCATGGCCTCGCTGATCGGCCGCACCCGTGACCGCGGCGTCGAGACCCTCAGCCTCGACGCCACCGGCATCCGCAACGCGCTCTCGGCGCCCCTCGTCGCCGCACTCGCCGACGCGCTCACCGACTGCGCCGAGGACCCCGACGTCCGGGCGGTCGTCCTCACCCACACCGGCGGCACCTTCTGCGCCGGCGCCGACCTGCGCGACCCCCCGGCCCCGGACGCCTTCGTCGCCCTGCTGCGGCAGCTCGTCGAACTGCCCAAGCCGGTCGTCGCCCGCGTCACCGGACACGTCCGCGCCGGCGGCCTCGGTCTCCTCGCCGCCTGCGACATCACCGCCGCCTCCACCGCGTCGACCTTCGCCTTCACCGAGGTACGCATCGGCGTGGCCCCGGCGGTCATCTCCCTGCCGCTCCTCCCGCGCACCGACCCCCGCGCCCTGTCCCGCTACTACCTCACCGGCGAACGCTTCGACGCCCCCGAGGCGGCCCGCATCGGCCTGCTCACCGCGACCGCCGACGACGTCGACGCCGTACTCGCCCCCGTCCTGGACGGTCTGCGCAAGGCCGCGCCCCAAGGCCTGGCGGAGACGAAACGACTGCTCACGGTTAGGGTGCTGGAGGCGTTCGAGCGGGACGCGGCCGACCTCACCGCGCTCTCCGCCCGACTGTTCGCCTCCCCGCAGGCCCGCGAGGGAATGACGGCATTTCTCGAACGACGGGAACCCGCATGGGTGTTGTGAGCCCGATCGACCGCGACCGCGCCCCCAAGCAGGACCGCAGCCGGGCCACTCGGCAGCGGCTCCTGGAAGCCGCCGTGTCCTGCCTCGCCGAACACGGCTGGGCGGGCTCCACGGTCTCCGTCGTCGCCGAGCGGGCCGGCGTCTCCCGCGGCGCCGCCCAGCACCACTTCCCCACCCGTGAGGACCTCTTCACCGCCGCCGTCGAATACGTCGCCGAGGAACGCTCCCTCGCCCTGCGCGCCCTGTTCCCGCAGGGCGCGGCGGGCGACCGGCGCGCCGTCGTCTCCGCCCTCGTCGACCTCTACACCGGCCCCCTCTTCCGGGCCGCCCTGCACCTGTGGGTCGCCGCCTCCAACGAGGAACAGCTCCGCTCGCGCGTCACGGAACTCGAGGCCCGCGTCGGCCGCGAGACCCACCGCATAGCCGTCGAGCTCCTCGGCGCCGACGAGTCAGGGCCCGGCGTCCGCGAAACCGTCCAGGGTCTCCTGGACATGGCCCGCGGCCTCGGCCTCGCCAACCTGCTCACCGACGACGCGCCCCGCCGCGACCGGGTCGTCACCCAGTGGGCGGCCCTGCTGGAACAGAACCTCGGCCGCTGAGCGACCGGTGCGGGGCGATCGTCCGGATCAGGCGGGCGGGCCTCACGGGCTGAGCCGCTCCACCCGCCAGGCGCCGTCCGCCTCCGCCACGTACCGCAGGCGGTCGTGCAGCCGGTTCTCCCGGCCCTGCCAGAACTCCACCGACTCCGGCGCCACCCGGAAACCACCCCAGTGGGGCGGCACCGGCACCTGCTCACCCTCCGGATAGCGGGCCGCCAGCTCGGCGTAGGAGGCGTCGAGGTCGTCGCGGGACGCGATCACCGCGGACTGCACGCTCGCCCACGCGCCGAGCTGCGAGCCGTGCGGCCGGGACCGGAAGTACGCCACCGTCTCGTCCCGCCCGGTGCGCCGTCCCACGCCCCGCACGATGACCTGCCGGGCCATCGGGTGCCACGGGAACAGCAGGGAGACGTGCGGATTCTCCGCGAGGTCACGGGCCTTGCGGGAGTCGTAGTTGGTGTAGAAGACGAAGCCCTGCTCGTCGAAGTGCTTCAGCAGCACCGTGCGGGAGGAGGGCCGCCCCTGGGCGTCCGCCGTGGAGACGACCATGGCGTTCGGCTCGAACAGGTGCGCCTCCGCGGCGGCCTGCTTGAACCAGCGCGCGAACTGCTCCACGGGAGTGGCGGCCAGATCGGCCTCGTCGAGGCCCTCCGCCCGGTACTGCTTGCGCATGGAGGCGGGATCGGGAGAGACGGTTTCTGCGTGGTCCACGCCGTCATCTTGCCGCACCGGAGCGCCCGGCAGCAGGGCCTTCCCCACCCGCAGGTGGCACTGAGTGCCGTGACACTCCCCAAAGGTGGCACTCGGGGATATGGTGCTGGTGCCATCCCGGTGGGGTGACCGCCGACCGCACGGGGCATCACCGGGGTGACCGCCCAGGACCGCGAGTCCCCGCACGGACCGTGGATCCACCGGCGCCATCTGTCGCACACATCACGAGGAGCCGCCTGATGTCCGACTTCGTACCCGGACTCGAAGGAGTCGTCGCGTTCGAGACGGAGATCGCCGAACCGGACAAGGAGGGCGGCGCACTGCGGTACCGGGGCGTCGACATCGAGGACCTGGTCGGCCACGTCTCCTTCGGCAACGTATGGGGCCTGCTCGTCGACGGAGCCTTCAACCCCGGACTGCCGCCCGCAGAGCCGTTCCCCATCCCCGTCCACTCCGGTGACATCCGGGTCGACGTCCAGTCCGCGCTCGCCATGCTCGCCCCCGTCTGGGGCCTCAAGCCGCTCCTCGACATCGACGCCGAGCAGGCCCGCGAGGACCTGGCCCGCGCCGCCGTCATGGCGCTGTCGTACGTCGCCCAGTCCGCCCGCGGCCAGGGCCGGCCCATGGTCCCGCAGAGCGAGATCGACAAGGCCCAGTCCGTCGTCGAACGGTTCATGATCCGCTGGCGCGGCGAGCCCGACCCCAAGCACGTCGCCGCGGTCGACGCCTACTGGACGTCCGCCGCCGAGCACGGCATGAACGCCTCCACCTTCACCGCCCGCGTCATCGCCTCCACCGGCGCGGACGTCGCCGCCGCCCTCTCCGGCGCCGTGGGAGCCATGTCCGGGCCGCTGCACGGCGGGGCCCCCTCCCGCGTCCTCGGCATGATCGAGGAGATCGAACGCACCGGCGACGCCGAGGCCTACGTCAAGCAGGCCCTCGACAAGGGCGAACGCCTGATGGGTTTCGGCCACCGCGTCTACCGTGCCGAGGACCCCCGCGCGCGCGTGCTGCGCCGTACCGCCCGCGAACTGGGCGCACCCCGCTTCGAGATCGCCGAGGCACTGGAGAAGGCGGCCCTCGCCGAACTCCACGCCCGCCGCCCGGACCGCGTCCTGGCGACCAACGTGGAGTTCTGGGCGGCCATCGTCCTCGACTTCGCCGAGGTGCCCGCGCACATGTTCACGTCGATGTTCACGTGCGCCCGCACCGCCGGCTGGTCGGCGCACATCCTGGAACAGAAGCGCACCGGCCGCCTCGTCCGCCCCTCCGCCCGCTACATCGGCCCCGGCTCCCGCGGCCCCCGCGAGATCGAGGGCTTCGACGACATCGCCCACTGAACCGAACCGGCGGCCGTCACGCGGGGCTGAGCAGCTCCGCGTGATGCCGCTCGGCGACCAGCGGATGGGCCCGCAGCTTGCCCTTCAGCTCGTTGAACCCGTACTCCGCGAACAGCGGGTTGGCCGGATCGTCCGTCACACCGGGCGCGGCGGAGGCGTGCGGGAACGGCAGCGGCTCCACGCGGGCGTCCAGCCGCGGGTTGTAGAAGAACGGCACGGAGAACCGCTCGACCGCGCTCGGCGGCGACACCACCCGGTGGTTGGTGGCCAGCAGATAGCCGTTCGTCGCCACCTCCAGCAGCTCACCGAGATTGACGACGAAGGCCCCCGGCAGCGGCGGCACGTCATGGAAGAGCCCGTCCTCGCGCTGCACCTGGAGCCCGCCCACCTGGTCCTGGAGCAGCAGCGTCAGGAACCCGTAGTCCTTGTGGGCGCCGACCCCCTGGCCGGTGCCGTCGCCCGCGCTCCCCGGATAGCGCACCAGCTTCAGATGCGGATGCGCGCGCTCCCCGAACACCGGGTCGTAGAAGTCCGCGGGCGCCCCGATCGCGGCGAGCAGCTCGTGCAGCAGGCTCTGCGCGACACCGCTGAGCCGCTCGACCCACCGCAGCGCGGCCACCCGCAGCTCGGGCAGCCCGGCGGGCCACTGATTGGGCCCCTCCAGCCACCAGTAGGCGGGCTCCCCGGGTCCCGGCACCCGCGCCGGCCGCTCCGCCCCGATGTCCAGCTGGTCGCGCCAGTCCTGCCGGCCGCCGGTCCGCTCGTCACCGGTCCGCGTGTAGCCCCGGAAGTGCGGCGAGTTCACGTTGTCGATCGCGAGCCGCTCGGCCTCGGGCAGCGCGAAGAACCGCCGCATCGCGGAGGTCAGCGCAGCGGTCTCCTCCTCGCTCACCCCGTGCCCCACGAGCTGGAAGAACCCCACGTCGTGCGCGGCGCTGTGCAACTGCGCGTGCAGCAGCGCACGGGCCCGTGGCCCACGGTCGGCGGCGGAGAGATCGATGATCGGCAGTTGCTGGTACGACGGGTTCGTCGACACGTTCGTCATGGTGCGTCCGCAGGGTGTACGGGTCCCGCGCGAGCGCCGTGGGTGGGGCGGGCGCACGGGTGCCAAGTGGGCAGAGAAGGGGGAAACGCGGGCGGCTGCTGTACCGCGAAGGGGGCCGGACAGCTCAGAGGGAGCGTCGACAGCCCATGCTCGTGACGCGGACGTAGTCCACGTGGCGGCGTCGAACGAGCGAAAGCATGCGCTCAGAGTACTCCTCGCCCATGAATCCGTAAGTGGCGCACATCACGCACCGAAGATTCAACGGAGAGGCGGCCAGGACGGCAGGGGTCCCGTAAACGCAGGCGACCCGCGAGTCTGGTCCTCCGGGGGAGGGCCGGCCGGACTTACCGGCGACTCGCGGGTCGGGTGACTGCGTTGAACTGGCCGGCTGCGTGCGTCTCGCACACGCTGGTCCGGCACCCACTACTGGGTGTGGTGGCGGGCCGCTAGCCCGCAGTCACCTCACGAGTCCGGGAATCACACATCTACCGGATCACCTCCTTTCGCGTGTGCCGACACCTTAAGAACCGTTCCGCCGCCCGATCAACCGTTTTTCGGAAGAGGCTCGTCCACGCGCCCGGCGGACGAGTCGGCGGACGACCGGCGGCCGACCGGTGGACGTACGTTTTCCGCTCACCTAGCGTTCCCGCATGACCTCCCCCAGGACCTCCCCCACGGCCGAACGACGGGCCATCCTCAGCGGCTCCACCTTCGAGGAGCAGATCGGGTACGCGCGTGCCGTCGTCGACGGTGACTGGGTGCATGTGTCGGGGACGACCGGCTACGACTACGCGACGATGACCATCTCGGACGACGTGGTCGAGCAGGCCGAGCAGTGCCTGCGCAACATCGGGGCCGCGCTGGGGGAGGCGGGGTGCGGGTTCGCGGATGTCGTGCGGGTGCGCTATCTGCTGCCCGACCGGGCCGACTTCGAGCCCTGCTGGCCGGTGCTGCGCGGCTGCTTCGGCGAGGTGCGGCCGGCGGCGACGATGATGGTGTGCGGGCTGGCCGACCCGCGGATGAGGATCGAGATCGAGGTGTACGCCCGCCGCCCCGCGAGGCAGGACCCGCAACCCCGTTGACGCCCGCCCGGCCGCACGATTGCCTGGGGCCGTGACCGATCTTCGTCTTCGTATCGCGCCGGTCGCCGGCGACGCCATGCTCGAACAGTGGCGGCACGTCCACAACGCGATCGTGCCCCCGGCCGCCATGTCCCCCGACGAGGCACGCACGCGTGCCGACCGCTACCGCCTGGAGAACGCCTACGTCGGTGACGTCCTCGTCGGCTGCTCGACGGTGCGGCCCCCGGCGGGCGAGGAGGCGGTGGCGACCGTCATCGCGCGCGTGCTGCCGCCGTACCGCCGTCGCGGGCACGGGGCCGCCCTGTACGACCACGGTCTCGCCCACGCGCGCCTGCTGGGCGCCCGTGCCGTGGAGACGTGCGTGCTGGCCGTCAACGAGGACGGTCTGCGGTTCGCCGAGGTGCGCGGGTTCGTCGAGACGGAGCGCTATGTGCTGGAGGGCGAGAGCGACGTCTGGGTCGACCTGCGGCTGGCCGCGCTCTAGCAGGACGAGACGTACCTGGCAGGACCGGCGTACAACGATTCCTCAGCAATCTTGCGGGAACCATATGTGGGCTGCGTCACGTTCAAGTTGAATGAGGGCACGTGAGCGAATCCTGAGGGGGTCCAGGTGAGTGCTTCCCGCCGTAGTGGGACCACCGACGAACTGGGACCGGACGAGCCCGAGCGGCCCGGCCCGGAGGGTCCGGACGGCTCGGATCTGCTCGCCGCGCTGCTCGACGGGATGGACGCGGCGCTGTGCGCCTTCGACGCCGACGGCGTCGTCACCCACTGGAACCGCGAGGCGGAGCGCATCCTCGGCTGGACCGCCGCGGAGGCGGTCGGCCGGCCCGGCTTCGCCGGCTGGGCGGTGCGCGAGGCGGACGCCGAGGAGGTCGAGGGCCGGCTGATGGCGGCCATGCGGGCGCCCGGCCGGCAGGTGCACGAGTTCGCGCTGCTGACCAAGGACGGCGGCCGGGTCCTGGTGCGCACCCAGTCCGCCGCCGTCCGCGGCCCCGACGGCAAGCCCGCCGGGCTGTACTGCGCGTTCAGCGAGGTGCACACCCAGATCGACCTGGAGCGCTCCATCGCGCTCAGCGAGGCCCTCTTCGAGGACGCGTCCTGGGGCGTGGTCCTCGTCGACGCCGACCTGCGCCCCGCCGTCGTCAACGCGCACGCGGCCCGCGCGCTCGGCACGGGCCGTTCGGCGGTCCTGGGCCGCCCGCTGGGCGACCTGCTGACCCGCGGCGTCGAGGAGCTGGAGAACGCGCTGACGCACGTCCTCGCCGAGGGCGCCCCGCCCGCGCCCGCCGAGATGTGGGTGGGCGTGCGGACCCCGGAGGGCGAGAAGCGGCGCTGCTGGCGCAGCGGGTTCGTGCGGCTGGCCTCGCCGCTCGCCGAGGAGCCGGTGCCGCTCGGCGTCGGCTGGCTGTTCCAGGACGTCACCGAGGCCAAGCAGAGCGAGCAGGAGGCGGCGCTGCTGCGCTTCCGGACGAACCAGCTGCACCGGGCGTCGCGGGCGGCCGCCGAGTGCGAGGACCCGGCGGAGGCGGCGACGGTCCATCTCGACTTCGCGCTCGCCGGGTTCGCCGACCATGCGGTGATCGACCGTGTGGCGGGCCCGCCGAGGGCCGACGGGGAGTCGGGTGCCCCGCCGCGTCTGGTGCGGGTGGCGGCCACGCCCTCGGGCGCGCCGGGCCCCAGCGTCCTCACCGGCCACGCGGGCCTGCCCGTGGGATACGCGGAAGGCCACCCGGCCCTCCAGTGCGTGGCCCGCGCCGGCTCGGTGCGCGCCTCCGCGGGCAGCGTGGCGTCGGACCGGGCGCGCGAGTGGGCACGCGCGCGTCAGTGGCCCGAGGACACCGTGCACGCGCTGTGCGCGGCCCTGCGCAGCCGGGGCCGCACCCTGGGCGTCGTCACGTTCCTGCGCACGGCGGGCCGTACGGCCTTCGAGCGGTTCGACTCGACGTACGCCGAGGATGTGGCCGTCCGGATGGCGGCGCTCCTGGACCTGGCCGACCTCGTCGATCTCACCGGTGCCGCCGGTGCAGCCGGTTCCTCCGAGGGCGGTGACGACGCCTGACGCGCGCGTGACCCTCGCCCCCGGTGCGGTTCGTCAGCGCCGGTAGAAGATCCGGTCCCGGTACTCGTCCATGATCCGGCCGTTCCACTCGTGGCCGCCGTCGATGTTGCCGGAGCGCAGCAGCGGGGGTTCGATGCCGCGTTCCGCGAGGGAGGCGGCCGCGGTGGCCATGACCGCCTGGAGGAGGGCCGAGGTGACGACGGTGGACGCGGGCGCGAAGGGTGCGGGGACGGTGTCGAGGGTCAACTCGGCGTCGCCGACCGCGATCTTCGAGTCGAGGACGAGGTCGCAGTGATCCTTGAGGAAGGTTCCCGACACGTGCCGGGACGTGGTCTCGGTGGCGTACGCCACCGAGGTCACGCCGATGACCTTCACGCCCAGGGCGCGCGCGTTGAGGGCCATCTCCACGGGCAGGGCGTTGCGGCCCGACAGCGAGACGATCACCAGGGCGTCGCCCGCGCGCACCGGCGAGGTGTCCAGGACGGCGCTCGCCAGGCCGTCCACGCGCTCCAGGGCGGAGCCGAGGGTGGCGGGAACGACGTCGACGCCGACGACGCCCGGCACGGCGAGCAGGTTCATCAGGGCCAGGCCGCCGGCGCGGTAGACGACGTCCTGCGCGGCGAGCGAGGAGTGGCCCGCGCCGAAGGCGAAGAGGCGTCCGCCGGAGGCGACGGTGTCGGCGAGGAGGACACCGGCCGCCTCGACGGCCACCGCCTCCTCGTCGCGAACCCGCTGCAACAGGCCGATCGCGGCGTCGAAGAACTGTGCGGCGGGCGTGCGGTCACTCATCCGAGGGGCCCCTTTGCCGTATCCGGTGTCCGTGTCCGTGTCGCGGATCACCGTGCGGTCTGGACCAGGGCGCTGTCAACATGGCGGGAGGCGCGGTCCGAGTGGAGGCGGCGCCGGGCTGTTCGGGGAGAGGCGGGCGACGCATCGCCGGCGACCGGGGGAGTCGGCGGCTCCACCGGGAGGCGGCAGACCGGCCGCGAAGACCGCTGGGACAGCGCGTCGGTGGCGGTCCGGGGCCGTCCGGAGTACGGCGACCGCCGGGGTGCCCTCAGGGCGCCCGGGGGCACCCCGGGTGCTCCGAGGGCTTCCGGGACCGTCCTGGGGCGCCGGGGAGTCAGACCCGCCCGTGGGAGTGCCCAGGGCCGCCGACGACCGCCCCACGGCCGCCGTGGACGGGTCGGTGCCCCCGGCCGAAGGTGCGTGGCCGTCCGGGAAGGTGGCAGGGTCGTCCGGGGTTGACGTCGCGGGTGGCATGAACCCTGGCGTAACGCCCTTGTTCCAACGGCGCGGCACGCTTGTCAGTGGTATCCGGCAGAATTGAAGCCAGGGCCAGCGCACGAGCCGGAGAGCCGTCCAGCCTCCGGCAATCTCATCAAGGGGCACGTATGTCCGGACTGATCGACACGACGGAGATGTATCTCCGCACCATCCTCGAGCTGGAGGAGGAAGGTGTGGTCCCCATGCGCGCCCGGATCGCGGAGCGGCTCGACCAGAGCGGTCCGACGGTCAGCCAGACGGTGGCCCGCATGGAGCGGGACGGCCTGGTCTCCGTGGCCAGCGACCGGCACCTGGAGCTGACGGACGAGGGCCGTCGCCTCGCCACACGCGTGATGCGCAAGCACCGCCTGGCCGAGTGTCTCCTCGTCGACGTGATCGGCCTGGAGTGGGAGCAGGTCCACGCGGAGGCGTGCCGCTGGGAGCACGTGATGAGCGAGGCCGTCGAGCGCCGGGTCCTCGAGCTGCTGCGCCACCCCACCGAGTCGCCGTACGGCAATCCCATCCCCGGCCTCGAGGAGCTGGGCGAGAAGGAGATCGCCGACCCGTTCCTGGACGAGGGCATGGTGTCGCTCGCCGACCTCGACCCGGGCCTGGAGGGCAAGACGGTCGTCGTCCGCCGCATCGGCGAGCCGATCCAGACGGACGCGCAGCTGATGTACACGCTGCGGCGGGCGGGTGTGCAGCCGGGCTCGGTGGTGAGCGTGACGGAGTCGGCCGGCGGTGTGCTGGTCGGCAGCGGGGGCGAGGCGGCCGAGCTGGAGGCGGACGTCGCCTCCCACGTGTTCGTCGCCAAGCGTTGACCCGAGCGGGGAGCTGAATGCTGAGCGCTGTTCAACTCATGGGGCTGCCGGGGTAGTTGAGGCGTTCTGTCGATCTGGTCGAATCGGTGATTCCCTGGGCCGAATCGCAGCGCTCCGGCGCTGCGCGTGCCAGTCTGTCGCGTGAGGCATATGACCTGAGGGGGCGGGATGATGTGCCGCAGACCATGGGAGGGCCCCGGCGCCTCGCGGCGCCGGGGCCTGTCCTCCCCTGTTCCGACCTGGAGCCCCGAGCTCTCAAGGTCGGTCCCGTCGGACCGGTTTCCCCGATCGGTCCGCCTCCCGCTGAAGGTCTCCCCTGGGCAGCGGCGATCATTCCTTGAGCGTGGTCACTCGAACGAGGGGTGTTGCCGGCGGAAGCGGGTTTCTTCGAATGGGCATTCGATAGCCTGCGTGTGAAGTAAGCAGCACAGCGGTACGACGGCAGACACGACGCGTGACCGGACCGGCCGGCTCGACCGGGAGCGAGGGGTCCGAGCGGGAAGCGAGGGGGGTGCCAGGACCTATGGCGCGACGCATCGACGTGACCGGGGCCGGCGGCGTACGCCTGGCGGCCTGGGAGTTCGGCGACCCGCCCAAGAAGGACCCGGCGGACAACAGGTCGGAAGCCATGATTCCGGCCCAGTCGACCGGCGAGCCGAGCAGGGAGAACGGGGCGGGGCTCGGGTCGACGGCACCCGAGCGCACCACCGGCGTGCTCTTACTGCACGGCCTGATGGGCCGTGCCTCGCACTGGGCGTCCACCGCCCGCTGGCTCTCCGAGCGGCACCGTGCGGTCGCCCTCGACCAGCGGGGCCACGGCCAGAGCGAGAAGCCGCCGAAGGCCGCCTTCACCCGTGAGGCGTACGTCGAGGACGCCGAGGCCGCCCTGGAACAGCTCGGCCTCGGCCCCGCCGTCCTGGTCGGCCACGCCATGGGCGCCCTGACCGGCTGGCAGCTCGCCGCCAAGCGCCCCGACCTGATCTCCGGCCTGATCATCTGCGACATGCGGGCCTCCGCCCTCGGCGCGGCCTCGCAGCGCGAGTGGGCCGACTGGTTCGAGTCCTGGCCCGTCCCCTTCGCCACCCTCGCCGACGTCCGCAAGTGGTTCGGCGAGGACGACCCGTGGGTGGAGCGGCCCAACCCGGCGCGCGGTGAGTTCTACGCCGAGGTGATGCAGGAGTCCCCCGACGGCTGGCGCCCCGTCTTCGAACCCGAGCAGATGCTGAAGTCCCGCGAGACCTGGGTCTACGACGCCCACTGGGAGGAACTCACCCAGGTCCGCTGCCCCACCCTGGTCGTCCGCGGCCTCGACGGCGAGCTGGGGCGCGCTGAGGCACAGGAGATGGTGCGGGTGCTGCCGCTGGGGGAGTACGCGGAGGTGGCCGAAGCCGGTCACCTCGTCCACTACGACCAGCCGGAGGGCTGGCGCACGGCGATCGAGCCGTTCCTGGACGGAGTGCTCGCCCGCTGAGGGAGGGACAGACCTCTGAGAGGGCCCAGGAGCCCCCTCGCACCGGGCAGTCCCCGCAACCGTCCGCTGTAGGCGAGGAGTTCGCGCCCGGAGAGCCGCTCGAACAGCCGCAGCCCCTCGGGCAGCACCCCGATCCGGGCCTTCACCTCGACCGGGTCCCGCCACACGTCGTGCCCGACGACCTCCACCGTGCCCTGGTCGGGCCGCAGCAGTCCGGTCACCATCGACAGCGTCGTGGTCTTCCCGGCCCGGTTGGGCCCGACCAGCCCGATGAACTTCCCCGCGGGCAGATCGAGATCGATCCCGGCGACGGCCACCCGCTGCCCGAACCGAGGTTTCGTACGCGCACGGACGTCATGGCTGAACCCTACGGAGGGAACCGTGCCCCGAAGGGGCGCGAGGCCCCAAGTCCCTAGCGGTCCCTCCCGCACGCGTACGCCAGTGGCGAGATCAGCTCCTCCGCGTCCGGCAGCCACCGGTTCGCGGGCGTGGGCCGGCAGGCCCACTGCACGGCCCCCCGGGACCCGAACCGCGTGGGCGGCGCCGCCACGTACGCCCCCTCGCCCAGCACGACGAGGTCGAGGGACGACAGCGTCCACCCCACCTTGCGCACCAGATCCGGCACCTTGACCGACGCGCCGGGAAGGACGAAGAAGTGCATCCGCCGGTCCGGCGTCAACGTGACGGGACCCAGCGTCAACTCCATCCGCTCCATCCGCGCCAGCGCGAGGAACCCGGCCGTCTCCGGCACGGAGATGGCGTCGAAGGTCCGTCCGGTCGGGAGCAGGATCGACGCGGTGGGCTGCTTCTGCCACATGCGGCGCGCGGCGGTCGCGCTGCCCGTCGCCTGCGTCGCCCACTCGGGCCGGGTCGGATGCGCCCCGGGCGCCGGACACGCCGGGTTGTCGCAGGAGCAGCGCTGCGTCCCGTCGACGGCTTCCAGCCAGGTGCCGGGGAAGACGTCCCAGTGACGTTCCTCGGCGTAGCGAACAGCGGTCTCCAACAGCGATTCTCCGCGCTGCTTCGGGATCTGGGTGGCCTCGGCGCCCGCGATGGTGTCTTCCACGATGAACACAACTCTGGGCGTCACCAGGGGTTACGGCCCGCCCACGTGCGCGGGGGAGGAGCATCGATTCGGCGTCCGGGGCGCACGGGTGCATGGGTGGGGGCGCGCGGGAGGAATGAGCGCGGGAGCGGGTAGGCACGCTTGGGGGCGGCTTCCGTCTTTACCCAGGCAATCCTGGCATGTCTCGCATTCTCGTCGGGTCCGCGGGGCATTGATCTTCGCGGCCGGAATTTTTCGGTGGAAGACACATCAACTCGGTGCGCGGGAAAGGCACCGCAGCCACAGGGGGTAGTGCCCATGGCCGCAAGGCCGCTCGTCGCGCGGCAGCCGAACGAACGGTTGCAGGCGCTCATCCAGGAAGCGGGATGCTCGAACGCCGGGCTCGCCCGCCGCGTGAACATGTGCGGCGCCGAGCACGGCCTCGATCTGCGCTACGACAAGACGTCCGTGGCCCGTTGGCTGCGCGGACAACAGCCGCGGGGGCGCGCCCCGGCGATCATCGCCGAGGCCCTGGGCCGCAAACTCGGCCGTACGGTCACGATCGACGAGATCGGCATGGCCAACGGCAAGAACCTCGCGTCGGGTGTCGGTCTCCAGTTCTCGCCGACGGTACTGGGGGCCATCGAGCAGGTCTGCGAGCTGTGGCGCAGTGACGTGGGCCGCCGGGACTTCCTTTCGGGATCGTCCGTGGCCGCCTCCGCGCTCGTCGAACCGAGCCGCGACTGGCTGATCTCCTCGCCCGACGCGCAGGTGGCGCGCTCGGCGGGTCCCCGGGTGGGCCTGTCCGACGTCGCGGCCGTGAAGGCGATGACCCAGGCGCTCGTCGAACTGGACCACCAGTACGGCAGCGGGCATGTGCGCCCGGTCGTCGTGCACTACCTCAACAGCGTCGTCTCCGGCCTGCTCGCCGGTTCCTACCGGGAGGCGGTGGGGCGCGAACTCTTCGCGTCCGTGGCCCGGCTGACCGAACTCGCGGGCTACATGGCCATCGACACCGGCCAGCCCGGCCTCGCCCAGCGCTACTACATCCAGGCCCTGCGCCTCGCCCAGGCGGCCGGCGACCGCGGCTACGGCGGCTATGTGCTCGCCGCCTCCATGAGCCACCTCGCCGCCCAGCTCGGAAACCCGCGCGAGATCGCCCAGTTGGCGCGGGCGGCACAGGAGGGCGCGCGGGGGCGGGTGACGCCGCGCGCGGAGGCCATGTTCCATGCCGCCGAGGCCCGCGGGCACGCGCTCATGGGCGACGTACGGGCGGCGCAGGTGGCGTCCGGGCGGGCCGTGTCCGCGCTGGAGGCGGCCGATCCGGCGGCCGGGGACGATCCGGCGTGGATCGCGCACTTCGACGAGGCGTACCTCGCCGACGAGTTGGCGCACTGCCACCGCGACCTCGGGCAGGCCGAGGCGGCGGCGCGCTGCGCGGAGCAGTCGCTGGCCGGACACCCGGAGAGCCGGGCCCGCCGACGGGCCATCGGATATGTGCTGTTGGCCACGGCCCAGGTTCAGCAGCGCGAGATCGAGCAGGCCTGCAACACCGGCCTGAAGGCGGTGGAGTTGCTGGAATCGCTCCGCTCCAACCGGGGCGCCGAGTACCTGGAGGACCTCCAGCAGCGGCTGGAGCCGTTCCAGGAGGAGGCCGTCGTCAGGGAGTTCGGGGCGCGACTGGATCTCCAGGCAGCCGCGTGAACATCCGGGGCGCCGTGGCGTGAACGGCCGGGAAACGGCCCGCCGCCGCACGATCGGCGGCGTATACAGCGCACGGCGTCCCGGTTCCGTTACCCACGGCACCGGAAGGAGATCACGACCTGAGCTGCGTGGCACGGGGTTCCGGGAACCCGGTAGCGTGAGCCGACGATTCCGAAGGTCCCCCATCAGTAGGAGTCCCGGTGACGCAGAGTGGACAGGGCGAGGAGCCCTCGGCGCGGACCGCGCACGAAGGCATCGTGCTGCCCTCCGACGGTGGGGAACCCCTGCTGCCGGGCACGACGAACGGCCCGCGGCAGGACCCCTACGCCGGCCAGCAGCAGTACGGCGGCCAGCAGCCCCCGCCGCCGGGCCCGCCGGCCGGCGGGCAGACCTGGGGGCAGCCCTGGGGACCGGAGCAGCAGTCCGGGCAGCAGTCGGGGCAGTCCTGGCCGCCCCCGGCGGACCGGCAGCAGTGGGACGAGGGCCGGCAGTGGGACACCCCGCAGCCGACGGGCCCCGACGCATGGCGTGCCGCCCCGCAGGCCGGACACGGACAGGGCGCGGGCCCGCTGCCGCCCGAGGGCGCCCCGGCACCGTCGTCGTACGGCCACGGCGTGCCGGCCGCGCCGCTGCCGCCCATGGAAGACAGCGCCACCCGGTACATACCTCCCGTCCCGGCACACGCCGACGAGGGCGTCACCCAGTACATACCTCCCGTCCCGGCACACGCCGACGAGGGCGTCACCCAGTACCTGCCGCCCGTCCCGGCGCCGGTGGACGAGGGCGCGACGCAGTACATTCCGCCGGTCGCGCCGGGTGCCCTGCCGCCCGAGTCGCCGGCGGAGTCCACCCACTTCCTCGGCCGCGCCCAGCAGAACGGCCCGGGACCGCTGCCCACCCACGGCGGGCAGCACGGCTCCCACGCCGACGCCGAGGCCACCCAGTACATCCCGCCCGTGACCGGCCAGAGCCCGTACGGCGCCGGCGAGCGGCAGCCGCCCGCCGAGTTCGACAACCTCTTCCGCGGCGGCGCGGGCGACGACGGCCCGGCCGGGGCCACCCAGCAGATGCCGCGCTTCTCGGAGCCCGAACCGCCCGCATACGGCGCCCGCCCCGCGGCCCACGCCCAGCCCGCGCACGCCCAGCCCGCCTACACCCCGCCCGGCGGCGGCTCCGGCGGGCGGCGCGCGATGCGGGACGACGGCCACGGCGGCGGCCGTAGCGGCTCGCGGGTGCCGCTGCTCGCCGCGATCGGTGTGGCTCTCGTCGTCGTCGGGGTCGGCGCGGGCGCGCTGCTCTCCAGCGAGGGCGGTGCCGACCAGGGCGACGACAACAAGACCGTCGCCGCGTCGGCGCCCGCCACCGAAAGCTCGGCGTCGGCGTCGGCCGACGCGGCCGAACAGCAGGCGATCGCTCTGGACAAGCTCCTCGCGGACAGCGGCAGCAGCCGGGCGACGGTGATCGGCGCGGTGGCCGACGTGAAGAAGTGCGGCAACCTCGCCAAGGCCGCCGCCGACCTGCGGGACGCGGCGACGCAGCGCACCGGGCTGGTGACGAAGCTGTCCGGCCTGACCGTCGACCAGCTGCCGGAGCACGCCGCGCTGACCACCGCGCTCACCAAGGCCTGGCAGGCCTCCGCCTCCGCCGACAACCACTACGCGGCCTGGGCCGACCAGGTGGCCGCGGAGAAGGGCAAGCTCTGCAAGAAGGGCCAGGCCCGCTCCACGGGCCAGACGCAGGAGGCCAACCGCGCGAGCGGCACGGCGAGCGCCCAGAAGACGCAGGCCGCCAAGCTGTGGAACGCGATCGCGAAGACGTACGGCCTGACAGAGCGGCAGCCGACGCAGCTGTGAGCCGGGAGGGGGCGGGCCGGCGTCGGTTCAGTCGACGTCGGCGTTCTCCAGCGTCCTCGTGACGTCGACGAAGCCCTCCTTGGCCGCCGCGAGCCGGCCCTGCTTCACGGTCTGAAGCGTCACGTTGGCGTTGACCAGGCGCGGGAAGCCGATCGAGGCCAGCTGGTCCGTGAACTCCCAGCGCAGGGTCGGCGTGAGCCCGCCCGTGCTGACCTTCAGGCCGTCGTCGAGGGCGCCGCTGACGGTGTCGGCGGTCACCGCGCCGCCACCGAGCGACTCCACGACCTTCTTGAACACGGTGTAGGCGATCCAGGTGGTCTGCACGCCGGTGTCCGCCGGGTCGATCCGGGTGTCGGAGAAGGCGCTCTCGCTGATCACCTTCTTCATCGGGTCCCAGCGCGGGTCGCTCGCCACCGGATACCAGCCGGTGACGTAGGCCCCCTCGAAGGCGCTGGACGCGCCGCCGGTGGAGTTGATGACCGTCTGGTCGACGCTGCCGAGGACGGTGGCGGTGCTCACGGTGGGGTAGTCCCCGCGGCCGCGCCGGAAGGAGTCCATGAAGGTGCCGGTGCGGTCGCCGAGGGCGGGGATCACACACCCCTTGCCGTTCTCACCGGACTCGTCCTCGGCGGTCGCCTCCTTCAGCGCGGCATCGGCCTGCGCCGAGTACTCGGTGGCGTCCTCCGCGGCCTGCTGGTCCACGGCCTTGTCGTGGCCGCCCGCCGTGAGCCCGGCGTCGAGCATGGCGGGCAGGGCGTCACCCGCGATGGTGTCGGGGCGTACGAGGGCGACGCGGCCGCAGCCCGCGGCGAGTTCCTTGCCGAGGCCCGCCAGCAGCGCGGGCTGGCCGCCGTTGACGGGGTAGGAGAGCGGGCTGATGAACTCGTCGTTGGTGACGCCGTAACCGCCTATGTAGGGAATGCCGGCGCCTTCCAGATGCGGAAGGAAGGACTCGGAGTGCTGGCTGTAGGAGCCGAGCACGGCGACCGCGTCCGCCTTGACGGCCTGCCGGGCGCACTTCGCGGCGTCCACGGTGTCGTTGTGGTCGTTGCAGGTCAGGACCTTCAGCTTGCGGCCGTTCAGCCCGCCGTTGGCGTTGACCCAACGGGCGTAGGCGCGGGCGAAGGCCGGCATACCGGGCTTGTTGGTGGCCGCGGTGCCCTCGGGCGCCCACGTCATGACGACGATCGAGCCGTCCCCGGAGCCCCCCGTGGCCCCGGGGACGAGCCCGCAGCCGGCGGCGAGTGACGCACTGGCCACCAGGGCGCCCGCCGACAGAGCGGCGAATCTGAAAGGCCTGGTGGGGCGGAGAAACCTGGGGAGGAAGGTGCTTCGCGTGCGTTGCCTGCCGGTCATGTCCACGCACGATTCCGTCACATGACCAACCTCGGAGTGACCCACGGTCAACACCGGGTGACAGGGAGGTGAATTACGGGGGCTGGTGAGGCCAGCGGGACGGGGAAACGTACGATCGATGACCGTGCAAGGTTCGGAGAACTCTTCCCGTCGCGGCCGTCGCTCCTCCACCATGGGCGGCATGCCACTCAACGACATGCCGTGGTGGCGCTGGCGCAGCAATGTGCGCTCCGCGCTGCACATGCTCTCCGATCCGGTGTTCCAGCGGGACGTCTGGCTGGCCGGCGTCGACGGATACGGGGACGTCACCGACGCCGTGTACCGCCTGGTCGAGGACACCTGGCTCGACAACTGGTCCGCCGAGAAGTACGTCGGCACGATCTTCCGCGACTCCCAGGAGGCCGCGCTCGTCGACACCGCCGTGCTGCGCGTCCTGCGGATCATGCACCAGGTCGGTCCCGACGCCCCGGTCTCCGCGTACGTCGACCACGAGGGCTGGCCCGACGCCGTACGGGCGGCACGCGACGCCCACGTACGTCTCGCGGTGGCCGACGGCGAGGAACCGGACACCGCGCCGCGCACGCTGGAGGTCTTGCGGATCATGACGCGGACGGCGTGACGGGGAACGGAGTGTGATTCCGTCCTGCGGACGGCGTTCCTGCGCGTGTGACCTCTCATGAGACCCTGTGCTGCATGAGTGAGCAGTCCACCCGCGCCACGGCGACCCTCGCCGACCAGTACGTCCTCACGCTGTCCTGCCCCGACAAGCAGGGCATCGTGCACGCCGTGTCGAGCTACCTGTTCATGACCGGCTGCAACATCGAGGACAGCCAGCAGTTCGGCGACCACGACACGGGCCTGTTCTTCATGCGCGTCCACTTCTCGGCGGAGTCGCCGGTGACCGTGGACAAGCTGCGGGCGAGCTTCGCGGCGATCGGCGACTCCTTCCACATGGACTGGCAGATCAACCGGGCCGACGAGAAGATGCGCATCATCCTGATGGTCAGCAAGTTCGGCCACTGCCTGAACGACCTGCTGTTCCGCGCCCGGACCGGCGCGCTGCCGGTGGAGATCGCGGCCGTGGTGTCCAACCACACCGACTTCGCCGAACTGGTGGGTTCGTACGGCATCCCCTTCCACCACATCGCGGTGGCGAAGGACAACAAGGCCGAGGCGGAGGCGCGGCTGCTGGAGATCGTCCGCGAGGAGAGCGTCGAGCTGGTCGTCCTGGCCCGCTACATGCAGGTGCTGTCGGACGACCTGTGCAAGCAGCTCAACGGGAAGATCATCAACATCCACCACTCCTTCCTGCCGAGCTTCAAGGGCGCGAAGCCGTACCACCAGGCGCACGCGCGGGGCGTGAAGCTGATCGGCGCGACGGCGCACTATGTGACGGCCGACCTCGACGAGGGGCCGATCATCGAGCAGGAGGTCGAGCGGGTCGGGCACGACGTCACGCCGGACCAGCTCGTGGCCGTCGGGCGGGACGTGGAGTGCCAGGCGCTGGCGCGGGCCGTGAAGTGGCACGCGGAGCGGCGGATCCTGCTGAACGGGCGGCGCACGGTCGTCTTCGCGTAAGCGAGTCCGCTCCTTCCGGCACCGGGCGCTGGTTCCTACATCCGGCTCAGGGACGCCGCCGCGGACAGTACGTCGCTGATGGCCGTACGGTCGCCCACCTGGCCCGCCGCCGCTTCCTCCGGGGAGACGTGGCCCGCCGCGAGCCGGCAGAACTCCACGTCGTCCAGGGCTACATGGGCCACCTCGTGGTCGGCGGAGCCCATCGCGGCGGGGGAGTCGAGGGGGATGAGCCACTCGCCGCCGCCCAGCCCCTCGATCTCCAGCCGCAGGCTGCGGCCGGGGTGGCCCGCGGTCACCAGATGCCGGGTCTCGCCCGGCGAGGTGAGTCCCGCGCGGCGGCGTTCGGCGAGGGCGCCGGGCAGCATCCGGGCGGCCAGGTCGATCATGCCGCGCAGATGGCGCGGCGCGGGCGGCTCGTAGGGGTAGTCGACGGCCTCGGCGATGTCCACGGCGTGCACCCAGCACTCGAAGGCCCGGTCCACCAGTGCGTCCCGCAGCGGCAGTTCGAAGTCGCCGTACGACACCGGCATGGTGCCGGGGCCGCTGCCTGTGAAGGCCGCCGTGCGGACGACCGCGTGGGTCTGGTCCCGCCAGGGGCCGCGCACGGACCGCGTGGGCGGGAAGTGCGAGGCCTCCCAGAACGCCTCGGTCCGCTCGGCGGGCGATCCCACCGGCTTGCCCGCCGTGCCGCCGGTGACCGGGCCCAGCGGATCGTCGAGACCCAGCGCGATGGCGACCAGCCCGTCCACCGCGAGCAGGTGCGCGATCACGCCGGCGACGGTCGTACGGCGGCTGGTGGCGTCCGCGCCGCGGAACCAGCGCAGCCGCACCGGCGCGTGCCACTCCGCGTCCCCGAAGTCCTGCAGCAGCGCGTCCAGCCGCGCGGTCTCGGCGTCGTACGACATCGCCCAGTCGGGCACCGGGATGCGCGGCGGGCGCCGGTCCAGGCAGCTCTCCAGGACGCGGGTGCGCAGGGCCGGGTCCAGGTCGAGGCTGTCGGGGCGCTGGAGCAGGCCGACCGCCTCGCGCAGCCGCCGGGCCTCGTCGGCGCAGGCCCCGCAGTCGCCGAGGTGGTCCTCGACGGCGGCGGTCTCCTCGGCCGAGCAGGCGGCCAGCGCCCAGGCTCCCAACAGCGCCTTGAGCACGGGGTGTTCCAGGCGGAGGGCCGCGGGTGCGCCTTCGGTGCCGGGGTCGTCGCCGTCGTACGGGTCGACAGGGTCTGCGTCGGTCATGCCGCACCCCCGTAACGTCCGGGCGGGGCGCCGGGGGCGGCGGCGTCGTGGGCCGTGGAGAGAAGTTGCAGGCCGAGGCGGAGGCGGCGACGGGCCTCGTCCTCGGTGACGCCGAGGTCGGCGGCGGTCTGGCGGTAGTCGCGGCGCTGGAAGTACGCCAGCTCCAGTGCGGCGCGCAGCGGGGTCGGCATCGACTGGACGATGTAGTCGGCGCGGGCGGCGACCGAGGCGTGACGGACCTTGTTCTCCAGTTCCTCGGTGCCGCCGGAGCCGTCCAGCGCGAGCGCCGCGCTCTCCGTGGCGCGCAGCCGCTGCACGGCCAGGCGGTGGGTCAGGGCGGCGACCCAGCTGCGCAGGGGGCCCTGCCGGGGGTCGTAGGAGTCCGGGTGCTCCCACACGTGCGCGAAGACCTCGCGGGTGACGCCGTCGGCGGCCCGCTCGTCCCCCAGCACGCGATGGGCGAGACCGTGCACGAGCGAAGCGAACCGGTCATACAGCTCACCGAGGGCGGCGGCCTCGCCGCGCGCGAGCCGCTGCTGCATCTTGCGGTCCCAGCGGGGCGGTGCGTCCTTCTTCGCCATGCGGCCCCCTCAGCCCTGCCCGTGCCCGGCGCCCCCCACCGGGGCCTGTCCCTGTCCAGCCTGCGTGCATCGTCGCCTCGAATGTAGTCGGCACGTCCGACGACGCACGCCCCTTTGCTGCAATGTGCGCCCCCTGTGCCGCGGCGGGTGGTAAAGGCATGCTCCGGCGCGTCTACCCGCCCTGCTCGCGATCAGGCTTGATCGGAGCAGATCGAACAGGACCGATACCGACTGGAACAAGCCTCTTTCTCGCATCGACCGTTTTCCACCCTTAGTTTCGGGGAACGGCCGCTGGGCAGCCGCGCTGCGAGGAAGCGAAGGGACAGCTTCCGTTCGGGCGGATGAAGGGCGTGGTGGTGGCTTTCAAAGTGACCGGCGGTGAGCGGGGCGGATGGGCCGTGCTCCGCGTGTCGGGCGAGCTGGACCTGGTGACGTCGCCGGTGCTGCGTCAACGGGTGCACGACGAGGTGGCCGAGGGCCGCCACAGTCTCGTCCTGGACCTCTCCGAGGTGCATTTCTGCGACTCCAGCGGGGTCGGCGTCCTCATCGCCTCCCGGCGGCTGATCCGCTCCTGCCGGGGACGCCTGCGGCTGATCCTGCCGGCGCGTGGCGCGGTGGAGGACTCCCACGTCAACCGGGTCCTGGGCGCGCTGGGCGTGCGCCGCCTCTTCGACGTGTACGGCGATGTCGCCGAGGCCGTCGACGAAGGCAGCGAGCCGCTGTCCGCCTGACCGGCTCCGGTGAACCACGTCACGGTTTCTGCCACATCCTCGTACCGGAATTCCCTCGGTCCTGGCACAGGTGTCACCTTCCCGCCGCCCGGATGTCGCCGGCGTCGTACGCTCCCCTGCGGACACCCACACCCGACGTGATGACGTAAGGCGGCCCAGAGACATGGTGAGCAGCGAGTACGAGCGCAGGATCGCCGCCCGGTTCGCCACCTTCGACCAGGACGGCAACGGCTACATCGACCGCGTGGACTTCGCCTCCGCGGCGAAGGCCGTGCTCGCCGAGTTCGGCGTGGCGGCCCGGTCCGGCAAGGGGCAGGCGCTGTACGCCGGCGCCGAGGCGTTCTGGCAGGGCATGGCCGGGATCGCCGACCGGGACGGGGACCAGCGCATCACCCGCGACGAGTTCGTGGGCGGGGCCGCCAAGCGGCTCCGCGACAACCCCGAGCGGTTCGCCGAGATCGCCCGGCCCTTCCTGCACGCGGCGCTCGACATCGCGGACGCGGACGGCGACGGGCGGGCCACGGTCGACGACACGGAGCGGGTGCTGAGGGCACTGGGGGCGAGCGAGGAAGTCGCCCGCGGGGCGGCGGCACTGCTGGACGCCGACGCGGACGGGGTCGTGGGAGAGGCCGACGTCGTCCCGGCGTTCGCCCGCTACTTCACCGTCCCGGAGTAGCCGGCCGCCACGGGGCTCCGCCCCGGACCCCGGCCGGGATCCGGTCCCCTGGCATCCCTCCCGAGCCTTCCCTCAACCCCCCACCCCCGAATACCTCTCCCGCAACCGGTACTTCAGCACCTTCCTCAGTGTCTCGTTCCGCGGTAGCGCGTCCACCACCTCCAGTTGTTCCGGCAGTTTGTGTACCGAGAGGCCCGCCGCCCGTAGGTATGCCGTCACCGTGTCCAGGGTCAGGTTCTCGGTTCCCTCCTGTTGCTCCACCACCGCGCACACGCGCTCTCCCCGTTCCGGGTCCGGGAGGCCGATCACCGCCACGTCTCCCACCGCGGGGTGGGTGTGGAGGAGGTCTTCTATCTCCTTCGCCGAGATGTTCTCGCCCTTGCGGATGATCACGTCCTTCAGGCGACCGGTGAGGATCAGGTGGCCGGTGCCGGTGACGTGGCCCAGGTCGCCCGTGCGGAGGAAGCCGTCCGGGTCGAAGGCCTCCGCCGTCTGGGCCGGGTCCAGGTAGCCCTGGCAGACCGCCTCTCCGCGCAGGCGTACCTCGCCGTCCACGATCCGGATCTGCATGCCTTCCGGCGGGCGTCCCTCCGTCGTCGCCAGGTTGTCGGCCGTGTCGTCGGGGGAGCCCATGGTGATCATCGGAACCTCGGTCATGCCGTAGCCGTGGGTGAGCTGCACGCCCATCTCGCGGACCACCGAGTGGTACAGCTCGGGGGGTTTGGGCGCTCCGCCGCCCGCGAGGAGGCGGAGGGTCGGGATCACCGGGACGCCCGGCCGTTTCCGCTGTTCCGCGAGGAACATCGAGTAGAACGCCGTCGAGCCGCCCGCCACCGTGACGCCGTGCCGGCGGTACTCCGCGAGCGCGTCCGGCAGGGCGAAGTGCTCGAACATCACCGCCGGGAAGCCGTACAGGAGCAGCATCACCGTGTAGTCGGGGCCGGCGATGTGCGCGTAGGGGAAGGCCATCGAGCCGACGTCGTCCGCCGTGAGGCACAGCGCGTGGGCGAGGCAGGCGCCGCCCGCGATGAGGGAGCGGTCCGTGTGCAGGACGCCCTTGGGGTCGGACGTCGTGCCCGAGGTCCAGTAGATCCAGCGCACGGAGGTGCCCTCGGTGGGCGGGGCGGGGAGTACCGCCGGGTCGCCCTCGGGCAGGTCTTCGTACGCCTCGAAGACGCCCCTCGCGCCCAGCCGTCGGGCCATCTCCGTGTGGTCGAAGCCACGCCACACGCCCGGTACGGCGAAGAACTCCGCCTTGGACTCGCGCAGGGCGAAGCCGACCTCGCGGTCCCGGTAGAAGGGGATCACGGGGGTCTGGACGGCGCCGAGGCGGGCCAGGGCGAAGGACAGGACAGCCGTCTCCAGGCGGGTGGGGAGCTGCCAGGCGACGACCGTGCCGGGGCGTACGCCCATGCCGTACAGGCCCGCCGCGGTGCGCTCGGCGCGGTCGCGGAGGGCGCCGAAGGTCAGGGCGCGGTCGTCCTGGAGGAGGACCGGGCGGTCGGGGGTGAGGGCGGCTCGGCGGGCGAGCACGTCCCAGAGGGTGCGGGACGCGCCCAGGTCGGTGGCGGTGTCGGTGGCGGTGTCGGGCACGGCGACCCCCTCTTCGGCTGACGGTCAGTCAGATCGTGCGCAGAGCGTAGGGCCGGGTGCCTTGTCGGTCCAGGGGTGCGGGGCTAGCCTGCCCGTAGACCTGAACTGACGGACCGTCAGAAAAAGCGGACCGTGTCGGCCCGGCGGAGGGGACCCATGACCGAACTGCCCCGCATCATCAGCGTCGACGACCACGTCATCGAGCCCGCCCACCTCTTCGAGACCTGGCTGCCGCGCAAGTACCGCGACCGCGGGCCGAAGCCGCTCACCGCCGGTATCGGTGATCTGGCCTACGTCGGCGGCAAGTACCGGATCACGATGGACCCGGACGGCCCGCCCACCGACTGGTGGATCTACGAGGACCTCAGGTTCCCGTACAAGCGCAACATCGCCGCCGTCGGCTTCGACCGTGACCAGATGACCCTGGAGGGCATCACACGCGCGGAGATGCGGCCCGGCTGCTGGGACCCGGCCGAGCGGCTGAAGGACATGGACCTCAACCACGTCGAGGGCAGCCTCTGCTTCCCGACCTTCCCGCGCTTCTGCGGGCAGACCTTCGCCGAGGCGCACGACAAGGAGGTCGCCCTCGCCTGCGTGCGCGCCTACAACGACTGGATGGTCGAGGAGTGGTGCGGCGACAGCGGCGGGCGGCTCATCCCGCTGTGCCTGATCCCGCTGTGGGACATCGGCCTCGCGGTCTCGGAGATCCGGCGCAACGCCGCCCGCGGGGTGCGCGCGGTGACCTTCTCCGAGATCCCCACCCACCTCGGCCTGCCGTCCATCCACTCCGGCTACTGGGACCCGTTCTTCGCGGTCTGCCAGGAGACCGGGACGGTCGTCAACATGCACATCGGGTCCTCGTCCCAGATGCCGGCCGCCTCCCCGGACGCCCCGCCCGCCGTCCAGGCCGCGCTCAGCTTCAACAACGCCATGGCCTCGATGATGGACTTCCTGTTCAGCGGGGTGCTGGTGAAGTTCCCGACGCTCAAGCTGGCGTATTCCGAGGGCCAGATGGGCTGGATCCCGTACGCCCTGGAACGCGCCGACGACGTCTGGGACGAGCACCGCGCCTGGGGCGGCGTCCGCGATCTCATCCCCGAGCCGCCGTCGACGTACTACTACCGGCAGATCTTCTGCTGCTTCTTCCGCGACAAGCACGGGGTGGCGTCGCTGGACGTCGTCGGGCGCGACAACGCCACCTTCGAGACCGACTACCCGCACGTCGACTCGACCTTCCCGCACACCAAGGAGGTCGCCCTCGACCACGTCAAGGGCCTCGACGACGAGACCGTCCACAAGCTGATGCGCGGCAACGCCATCCGCATGCTCGGCCTCGACCTCGACCGCTGATGGACCTCGCGGACAGCGCCGAGGAGGCCGCGTTCCGGGCCCGGCTGCGGGAGTGGCTGGGCAAGGCGCTCCCCACCCTCCCGCCGAGGCCGTCCCCCGCCGACTGGCCGGGGCGCAGGGCGTACGACCTCGGCTGGCAGCGGATGCTGTACGACGCCGGGTACGGGCACGTCCACTGGGACGCCCCGCCCGGTGTCCGGCTGGTCTTCCTGGAGGAGACGGAGAAGGCGGGCGCGCCCTACGTGGGCGCCAACTTCGTCGGACTCCTGCACGCCGGGCCGACCGTCGCCGCCGAGGGGACGGACGCCCAGCGGGCCCGCTGGCTGCCGCCGATCCTGCGCGGCGAGGAGGTCTGGTGCCAGGGCTTCAGCGAGCCCGGCGCCGGCTCCGACCTCGCGGCACTGCGCACGCGCGCGTGGCGCGACGGGGACCACTACGTGGTCAGCGGTTCCAAGATCTGGACCTCGCACGCCGAGGTCGCCGACTGGTGCGAACTGCTGGTGCGCACCGACCCGAAGGCGCCCCGGCACCGCGGGATCACCTGGCTCGCCCTGCCCATGGACGCGCCCGGCATCACCGTACGGCCGCTGCGAACCCTCGCCGGGTCCACCGAGTTCGCGGAGGTGTTCCTCGACGAGGTGAGGGTGCCGGTCGACCACCGCGTCGGGGCGGAGAACGACGGCTGGCGGGTCACGATGGTGACGCTGTCCTTCGAGCGCGGCACCGCGTTCGCGGGCGAGGTCGTCGCCTGCCGGCGGGTCCTCGGCGAACTCGCCCACGAAGCGCGGCACAACGGCCGCTGGGACGATCCCGTGCTGCGCCGCCGGCTCGGCGGGCTCAACGCCGAATTCCGCGCGCTGTGGCGGCTCACCCAGTGGAACGTGAGTGCCGCGGAGGCCTCCGGCGGAGTGCCGGGCCTGGCGGGTTCGGTTTTCAAACTGAGGTATGCGCAGGCGCGCCAGGACCTGTACGACGCCGCCGCCGACGTCCTCGGCGACGCCGCCCTCGACCTCGACCGGCCCTGGGTGCTCGACCGGCTGACCTCCCTGTCGTACACCATCGCGGCCGGGACATCGCAGATCCAGCGGAACATCGTGGGCGAACGGATCCTGGGGCTGCCGAAGGGACGATGACGTGCGTTTCCAACTGAGCGGGGATCAGCGGGCCTTGAGGGACGGGGTGCGGCAGGTGCTCGCGCGGCGCTTCGGGCCCCGGGAACTGCGGGCGGCGGCCGACCGGCCGCCCTCGCTCGACCGGGCCCTGTGGCGGGCACTCGGCGACGCCGGGTTCTTCGCGCTGCGGCTGCCGGAGTCCGAGGGCGGAGTCGGACTCGGCCTGCCCGAAGCCGTGTTGGCGTTCGAGGAG
Organism: Streptomyces sp. NPDC058335; assembly: GCF_042723915.1. Classification (NCBI taxonomy): domain Bacteria; kingdom Bacillati; phylum Actinomycetota; class Actinomycetes; order Kitasatosporales; family Streptomycetaceae; genus Streptomyces; species Streptomyces sp. NPDC058335. The sequence goes on from NZ_JBHXHX010000002.1 coordinate 248,656, forward strand.
GCGGGCCGGGTGCTGCTGCCCGGCCCGCTGATCGCCACCCACCTCGCGGCCGGACGCGTCCCGGGCGCCGCGACCGGCGAGACGGTCGTGACGGCCGTCGACGGCGGCCTGGTGGAGTGGCTGACGCAGGCGGACGTGGTGGTGGGGGGCGGGGAAAGGGGGGTGGCCGGGTCGGGCGCGGTGGTGCTGCGGTCGGTGGATCCGCTGACGCCGTTGCATCGGGTCCCCGCGGCGTCTGCCGTACCCGCAGGCTCGGAAGTCGTCCCCGACCCCGTCGCCGTTCTCCTCACCGCCGCCGAGCAGCTCGGTGGAGCCACGCGCGCGTGCGAACTGGCGGTGCAACACGCTCGGACACGCGAGCAGTTCGGGCAGCCGATCGGAGGCTTCCAGGCCGTCAAGCACCTGTGCGCGGAGCTGCTGGTACGGGTGGAGGTGGCGCGGGCCGCCGTCTACGCGGCCGCCGTCACCGCCGACCCCGCCGACATCGCGGCGGCCCGGCTCCTCGCCGACGAGGCCGCCGTACGCGGCGCGCGCGACTGTCTTCAGGTGTACGGAGGGATGGGGTTCACCTGGGAGGCGGAGGTGCATCTGGTGCTGAAGCGGGCATGGGTGCGCACGCGGCGTGCGGGGGGCAGTACGGAGAGTGAGGAGCTGTTGGCGTGCGAGCTGCTGTCCGGGGCGGGCTCCGAGGGCGCCGGCCTGCGGTGATGGGCGCCGACCGCGAGGTGTGTCGATGATCGTGGCACCGCCCGATCACACAGCGTGAGATGTGGTTGTGGCCGATGCGTGACCCGTCACGGGCCGGAGTCGGGGAGTCGCTCCGGTACCTTCTGTGGGATGCGAGTGGCTACGAGCGCGAGCCGTGCCGGTGGTGCCCCCGGGGCAGTGCCGGATCCGACGGTGCGCGCCCCTGCTCGCAGGCTGGACGGGCGCGGGAGCATGGCCTGTTCGACTCCCCGCAACGAGCGTCGCACAGTATGTCGCACGCGTACTCCTTCGCGCTGGAATATGCCCGAAGCGCTTGTTGGGGTGACTGTATGTCAACCAAGCTGTCTCGTAAGGGAATCACGTTCCGTCACTCCGCCTCTGGCTGTTGTTCTGGTCATGCGGAAAATGGCTACGATCGTGGCCCTCGTCGTCATGGTGCTCGGGTGGCTTGCGTGGTTCACGTGGCGCGCGGCCATGTGTCCGCCGGTTCGGATGGTGTGAGCGGTGCAGGTGCTTCAAGTGCAGCTGGAGATCCGGCCCGACCCCGCTGAAGTGGGTCGCGCCCGGCGGTGGGCCCGTTCGCGCATCGCCGGGTCCGGGATAGAGGCCGACGAGCCACTCGCCGAGACGCTGATCCTGCTCATCTCCGAGCTGGTCACCAACGCCGTGGTGCACACCGGCTGTCCGGCCGTGCTGCGGCTCTCCCTGCCGGGCGTCGCGGCCGGGGAGGCCACCGTCCGGCTGGAGGTGGCCGACAGCAGTAACCGGGCGCCCGTGCCCCGCTGTGTGGGCGACGAGGCCACGGGTGGCCGTGGTCTCGCCCTCGTGGACGGCCTCGCGGACCGCTGGGGCTGGAGCGTCGAGGGCCCCGGTAAGCGCATCTGGTGCGAACTCGACCGCTGCGCCCGGCCCGTCGACGGCGCCGGCCACGGAGGTGCGGCGGAGCGTGGCGGTGCGGCGGAGGGCGGCGTTACGGCGGAGGGTGGGGGCGGTTCCTTCCGGTCGCCGGTCTACGAGGGGTTCGCGTACGAAGCCGTGTGACGGTGCACGGCGTACGGGGTGCCGGACGGCGCGCGGGGCACGGTGCACGGTGTACGGGTGCAGAAAGCGCTGTCGGCCTGGCCGGGGCGGGCGGCGGTGCGCCTGGATGTGCTTCCGTGCGCGCCCGTCACAAAGGGGATGTAAGTCACAAATCCCCGATCGGGTGTTGACGCCGGGTGTCCGTTTGATCACGCTTATGGTCAGCGATTCGCCGCGAGGGGACGACGAGGGTTCCGGTGACGGGGACCCCCGCCGAGTGTGGGTCGTGATTCGGCGTCGGGTCCCGCAGGGCCGGGGGGAGACCGGGGCGGGTACGCCGAGTCGGATGGTGGCGCGCGGTGCCGTGCTCGGGGCGGGCAGCGGCGCGCCGCCATCCGGCGTAGTCCATCGGGTGGTTGGCCGCCCGTGACCCCGTGGCCCCGCGGGGTGTCCGCCAGAGGGGTGACCCCGCGGGTGTCCGTCAGAGCACGGCCACCGGCGCCACCGGCGTCCCGGTCCCGCCGGCGAACGGCTCGGGCATCGCGGAGAGCAGGAACGCGTAACGCTTCTCTTGTCCACAGGCTGTGGACAACTTTTCGAGATTCCAGTTCTGGCCCTGCATCATGCCCATCTCCACCAGGTGCAGCGCGTGCACCGGCAGCCACAGATCCTCGATCTCGGGCGGGAACACCTCGAACGTCAGCGTGTCGTTGGCGACCGCCGCCACGTCGCGCGCGTGGAACCACTCCGGCGTGCGCACCGACAGCCCCGGTGACGGATGCGCGTACGCCTGCCGGTCGCCGGCCAGGTAGAGCCGCATCTGCCCGGTCCGTACGAGCACGATGTCGCCCGCCCGCACCCGCGTCCCCGCCAGTTCCTCGGCCGCCTCCAGGTCCTCCGGGGTGACCGCGTGTCCGCCGTCCAGCCGGTCGACGCCACGCGCGCGTGCCACGTCCAGGAGGACCCCGCGCGAGACGACGTACCTGGCCTTGTCGATGCCGCTGAACTCGGCGCCGCCGTGCGCGGTGACGGTGCCGGCCGGACGGCCGTTGTAGATCCGGCCCGAGTGCGAGACGTGCGGCAGCGCGTCCCAGTGGGTGGCCGCCTGGAGGCCCATCGTCACGGCGTCGTCGCTGCACGCCACCGTGCCCGGTCCGAAGATCTCCTGATTGATCTGCACCATCGTGTGCAGGGGGTTGACCCGCCCCGGGATCATCCCGGTCTGCACGCCGTCCTCGCGCAGTGGCAGCGCGAGCGGGACGCGGCGCCCGGTGCGCACCTCGGCGGCCGCGCGCCGTACGACCTCGTCGGTGATCAGGTTGAGGGTGCCGATCTCGTCGCCGGTGCCCCAGCGTCCCCAGTTGTTGACGCGCTCGGCGATGTCGTGGAACTCGACGGGCAGTGCCATTCGGTGCCTCCCCGGGGCTTGTCGCCGGGTATCCGACGGGACATAAAATCTAACGGTCCGTCAGAAACTGCGGGAAGGGGCCGGGCGTGGGGAACTTCTTGACCGGCAGGGCCGTCGCCGTCACGGGCGCCGGACGAGGGATCGGCCGGGCGGTGGCGCTCGCCGCGGCGGCCGAGGGAGCGAGCGTCGTCGTCAACGACTACGGCGTCTCCATGGACGGCGGCTCGCCCTCCAGTGAGGTCGCCGAGGCGGTCGTCAAGGAGATCGAGGCGGCCGGCGGCCGGGCCGTCGCCGTCGCCGACGACATCTCGACCATGGCGGGCGGCCAACGGGTCGTCGACACCGCCCTGTCGGCCTTCGGACGGCTCGACGGGGTCGTGTGCGTGGCCGGGATCCTGCGCGAGCGGATGCTGTTCAACATGACCGAGGACGAGTGGGACCCGGTCATCGCCACCCACCTCAAAGGTACGTTCACGGTGTTCCGGGCCGCGTCGGCGGTGATGCGCGCCCAGCGCTCGGGCACCCTCATCGGCTTCACCAGCGGCAGTCACCAGGGGTCGTACTCCCAGGCCAACTACAGCGCGGCCAAGGGCGGGATCATCTCGCTCGTGCGCAGCGCCGCACTCGGGCTGCACAAGTACGGGGTGACCGCCAACGCGGTGGCGCCCGTCGCCCGTACGCGGATGTCGGCCGGCGTACCGATGGAGCTGACGGAGATCGGGGAACCCGAGGACGTGGCCGCGCTGGTCGTCTACCTGCTGTCCGAGCGGGCCCGGGAGGCGGGGGTGACCGGACAGGTGTACACGGTGGCGGGGGCGAAGATCGCCGTGTGGGCGCAGCCACGTGAACTGCGTTCCGCCTATGCCTCCGGCGGCTGGACCCCGGAAACGATCGCGGAGCTTCTGCCCGGATCGGTGGGAGTCGATCCGATGCCGTTGCTGCCGCCGGGGTGAGGGGGCTCGGCTGTCGGTCGGGTGCGGTGGGTGGGGGCAGGTCGCGCCCACGCGGCGGAGCCGCACGGCGACGCGGCCCCGCGCCCCTTGGGTCAGATGATCTTCCCCCGATGTGAGGAGTGGCCGTGGAGTTCGGGTTCTCTGCTCTCGACGAGGCCTTTCGGGGCGAAGCCCGGGAATGGCTGGGTCTGCATGCCCCCCATGCCGTCGATCGGCGGGCCTGGGAGCGGGCTCTCGGCGCCGACGGGTGGATCGGGATCGGGTGGGAGGAGGGCGGATACGGGAATCGGGTCGCGAGTCTCACCCAGCAGGTCGTCTGGGCCGAGGAGTACGTGCGGTCGGGGGCGCCGGGGCGGTCCGGGCACATCGGGGAGAAGTTGCTGGCGCCGACGCTGCTCGCGCACGGCACGGCGGAGCAGAAGGAGCGGTTCCTGCCGCCGATCGCCGCCGGGGCCGAGTTGTGGTGCCAGGGATACAGCGAGCCCGGTGCCGGGTCGGATCTCGCGGGCGTGCGGACGCGGGCGGAGCGGGTGACGGACGGGTCGTATCGCGTCACCGGGCAGAAGATCTGGACCTCCCTCGCCCATGAGGCCGACTGGTGCTTCGTGCTGGCGCGGACCGATCCGGCGTCGGTGCGGCACCACGGGCTGAGTTTTCTGCTCGTGCCGATGGACCAGCCGGGGCGGATCGAGGTGCGGCCGATCCGGCAGCTGACCGGGACGAGCGACTTCAACGAGGTCTTCTTCGACGGGGCACGCGCGCGTGCGGAGCATCTCGTCGGCGCGGAGGGTGACGGCTGGCGGGTCGCCATGAGCCTCCTCGGCTTCGAACGCGGGGTGTCGACGCTCGCCCAGCAGATCGGGTTCGCCGAGGAGTTGGGGCGCGTGGTCCGTACGGCCGTGGAGACCGGCGCCGCCGACGACCCCGTCGTACGCGACGGGTTGGTGCGGTTGTGGGCGGAGCTGCGGACCATGCGGTGGAACGCGCTGCGGACGCTGGGGGGTTCGGCCGGGCCCGGCGCGCCCAGCGTGGCCAAGCTGCTGTGGGCGGGCTGGCACCAGCGGCTCGGAGAGCTGGCGGTGCGGGTGCGGGGCGCGGAGGCGGCCGTGGGACCGGCGCGCTGGTCGCCCTCCGCGCCGTACGAACTGGACGAGACGCAGCAACTGTTCCTGTTCTCGCGGGCCGACACGATCTACGGCGGCTCGGACCAGGTCCAGCGCACGATCATCGCCGAGCGGGTGCTCGGACTGCCCAGACAGCCCAAGGGATAGGGGACGTGATGCGGGGCGTGTTGTTCGACGGGAAACGGGCCGAGGTCGTCGACGACCTGGAGGTACGGGAGCCGGGGCCGGGGGAGGTGCTCGTGGCCGTGTCGGCGGCCGGACTGTGCCACAGCGACCTGTCGGTGATCGACGGGACGATCCCCTTCCCGGCGCCGGCCGTCCTGGGGCACGAGGGCGCGGGCGTGGTGGAGGAGGTGGGCGCGGGGGTCACGCACGTGGCGGCCGGGGACCATGTCGCGCTGTCCACGCTCGCCAACTGCGGGACGTGCGCGGAGTGCGACCGGGGGCGGCCGACGATGTGCAGGCAGGCCATCGGGCGGCCCGGCCGGCCGTTCTCGCGGGGCGGGCGGCCGGTGTACCAGTTCGCGTCCAACTCGGCGTTCGCGGAACGCACGGTCGTCAAGGCGGTCCAGGCCGTGCGCATCCCGAAGGACATCCCGCTGCCGTCCGCCGCGCTGATCGGCTGCGGGGTGCTGACCGGCGTAGGAGCGGTGCTCAACCGCGCGCGCGTGGACCGCGGGGACAGCGTCGTCGTCATCGGCACGGGCGGCATCGGGCTCAACGTGCTCCAGGGCGCGCGGATCGCGGGCGCGCTGCGGATCGTGGCCGTCGACGTGAACCCGGCGAAGGAGGCCGTGGCACGGCGGTTCGGGGCCACCGACTTCCTGACCTCCGCCGAGGGGGTGCGGGAGCTGCTGCCGACGGGCGCGGACCATGTCTTCGAATGCGTCGGCCGGGTGGAGCTGATCCGGCAGGCCGTCGACCTGCTCGACCGGCACGGCCAGGCGGTGCTCCTCGGAGTGCCGCCGGCGACCGCCGAGGCGTCCTTCCGCGTCTCCTCCCTGTTCCTGGACAAGTCGATCCTGGGCTGCCGCTACGGGGCGTCCCGGCCGCAGCGGGACGTCGCCCTGTACGCCGAGCTGTACCGCACCGGCCGCCTCCTCCTCGACGAACTCGTCACCCGGACCTACCCGGTGGAGGACTTCGCGCAGGCGACGGCGGACGCGGAGGCGGGGCGGGTGGCGCGGGGGGTGCTCACGTTCTAGAGGATCCTCCGGGGGTCGTCCGGGGGTCGTCCGGGGACCGCCCGGGATCGCCCGGGGATCGCCAGGGCGATCGGCGCTTGTGGATATCCGGGCCCTGGCCGCCGGGTATTCGGTCATGTACGCGGCCGCCGGGGCGGGTTACGCGGCGACCGGCTCCCTCGCCGGTGCGCTGCTCCCCGTGGGCGCGCCGTCCACGGCCGTCCCGGCCGGGGTGGGGGTGACCCCGGTGCTCACGGGCGTCGGCCGGTGGGGCGAGACGCGGCACGCCGCCCGTTCAGCGCGGGGTGCCGACACCGCCGTAGCTCTCGCTCCCGACGAGTCCCGTTCCGGTGGCTCCGGCACCCTCGGTGATTCTGGTTCGGAAGGTGCGGCGATAGGCCGTCGGGGTGACCCCGAGCGCCGCCTGTAGGTGCTGGCGCATCGACTGGGCGGTGCCGAAGCCGGCGTCCCGGGTGATCTGGTCGACCGAGAGGTCGGTGGACTCCAGGAGGTGCCGGGCGCGTTCGACGCGCTGCTGGGTGAGCCACTGGCCGGGGCTGACGCCGACCTCCTCGCGGAAGCGGCGGGTGAACGTCCGTACCGACATGGCCTCCTGGGCGGCCATGTCCCGCAACTGGATGGGCTCGTGGAGGCGGCCGAGCGCCCACGCGCGCGCGGCGGTGGTGCCGGACAGTTGCGGATCGGGCACGGGCCGCTCGATGTACTGCGCCTGCCCGCCGTCGCGGTGCGGCGGTACGACCGTACGGCGGGCGACCTCGTTGGCGACGGCCGTGCCGTGGTCGCGGCGCACCATGTGCAGGCACAGGTCGATGCCGGCGGCGACGCCCGCCGAGGTCAGAACGTCGCCGTCGTCGATGAAGAGGACGTCGGGGTCGACCCTGACGCTGGGGAACAGCTGCTGGAGACGGGCGGCGTCGGCCCAGTGCGTGGTTGCGGGGCGGCCGTCGAGGACTCCGGCGGCGGCCAGCACGTACACGCCGGTGCAGATGGAGGCGAGGCGGGTGCCGGGGCGGATGTGGGCGAGGGCGGCGGCGAGGTCGTCGGTCAGGACGCCCTCCTCGAAGACCGGGCCGAGTTCGTACGACGCCGGGACGATCACCGTGTCGGCGGTGGCCAGGGCCTCCGGGCCGTGCGCGACCTGGATGGCGAAGTCGGCGTCCGTCTCGACCGGGCCGGGCGGCCGGACCGAGCAGGTGACGACCTCGTACAGGTGCCTGCCCTCGGGGTCCTTGGGGCGGCCGAAGATGCGGTGCGGGATGCCCAGCTCGAAGGGGAGCAGGCCGTCGAGGGCGAGGACGACGACGCGGTGCGGGCGGAAGCCTGCGGAAGGGCTCATGGCCCGATCCTAACGAATATCGTCCTTCGGGCCACTCGCTCGGAGAGATCGCGGACCCGAAGCTCTATGACGTGACTCAGGCAGATGCGACTCAGGCGGACGTGAACCGGACAGGCGGGTCCGAGGCGGACGCGGTGGAAGCCGCCGGTGGGGCTCCCCCTGCCGGGAAGCGGCGGCCGCGGATCCACCGGGCGTGGTTCGTCGCCGCCGTCACCTTCGTCACGATCATCGGTGCGGCGGCCTTCCGCTCCCTGCCCGGCCTGCTCATCGAGCCGCTGAACGACGACTTCGGCTGGTCGCGCGGCACGATCGGCGCGGCCGTCTCGATCAACCTCGCCCTCTACGGGCTCACCGCCCCCTTCGCGGCGGCGCTGATGGACCGTTTCGGCATCCGCCGGGTGGTGGCCGTCGCGCTGACCGTGATCGCGGTCGGCTCCGGCCTGACGGTGTGGATGACGGCGGCCTGGCAACTGCTGCTGTGCTGGGGCCTGTTGGTGGGCCTCGGCTCGGGCTCGATGGCGCTCGCCTTCGCCGCGACGGTCACCAACCGCTGGTTCACCGAACGCCGCGGCCTGGTCAGCGGCATCCTCACCGCCGCATCCGCCTCCGGTCAGCTGATCTTCCTGCCGCTGCTGTCCTGGATGATCACGCGGTACGACTGGCGCCCGGCGGCGGTGACGGTCGCTCTCGCCGCCCTCGCGGTCGTGCCCTTCGTCTGGCTGCTGCTGCGTGACCATCCGGCGGACGTCGGGCAGATGCCGTACGGGGCGAAGGAGTTCGTGCCCAAGCCGCCCCCGGTGCGGGGTGCGGCGCGGCGCACGGTCGCGGTCCTGTTCTCGGCGGTGCGCACGGGCCCGTTCTGGCTGCTGGCCGGAACCTTCGCGATCTGCGGCGCCTCCACCAACGGTCTGGTCCAGACCCACTTCGTGCCGGCCGCCCACGACCACCACATGCCCGTCACGGCGGCGGCCTCCCTGCTGGCGGTGATCGGCGTGTTCGACGTGGTCGGCACGATCGCCTCCGGCTGGTTCACGGACCGCTTCGAACCGCGCCGCCTGCTGGCGGTGTACTACGCGCTCCGCGGCATCTCACTCCTCTTCCTGCCGATCCTGCTGGCCCCGACGGTCCACCCCCCGATGATCTTCTTCATCGTCTTCTACGGCCTCGACTGGGTCGCCACCGTCCCGCCCACCCTGGCCCTGTGCCGCGAGCACTACGGCGAGGACAGTGCCATCGTCTTCGGCTGGGTCCTCGCCTCGCACCAGGTCGGTGCGGCCCTGGTCGCCTTCCTCGGCGGCGTGGCCCGCGACACCTTCGGCTCCTACGACGTCGTCTGGTACGCCGCGGGGGCGCTGTGCGCGGCGGCGGCGCTGATGGCCCTGGTCATCAGGCGCGGGCCCACGGATCCGGCCGTGCCCGGTGTACCCGCCGGGCCGGTGGCGGCCTGACGGGCCGGTGGCGGCCTGACGGGCCGGTGGTGGTCCAGGAGTGGATGGGTCGCGGTGGGGTCGCCCCTGCCGGGCGCGACAGCCAAGGTGGCTGAAGGCGGAGGCTCTGTCTGTCCGCGGTGACTGAGCGCGGAGGCTGTCTATCCGCGGTCCGGGCGTGGTGTGTCGGTGCCGGTCGGGGGTGCGGCGGCCGACGTGTGGAGGATGTCGCGGGCCTGTTCGGCGGCGCGGGTGATGCTTTCGGTGACGAAGTCGAGGAAGCGGGCGACGTTTTCGAGGCGGGTCGCGGCGGGGGTGTGGGGGCCGAGGACCTTGGTGCCCTGTCGTGCGATGTCGACGATCTGGGCGGTGGAACGGGCGCTGGCGAGCATGGCCTGGTACCAGATGTCGTCGTCGACGATGTAGCGCTCGCGGCGGCCTTCGTCGCGCTCGCGGCGCACCATTGCCTGGCTCTCCAGGAACGTCACCGCCTTCGAGATGGAGGCCGGGCTGACCTGGAGGCGCTGGGCGAGTTCGGCCGCGGTGAGACTGCCGCTGTCGGTGAGGGTGAGGCAGGCCATGACCCGGGACATCATCTTGGGCATGCCCGAGGCCATCATGACGGTGGTGAACGTCTCCTCGAACGCGGCGACGGCCTCCATGTCACGTCCGTCGACCGGCGGAGGCGCCTGCGTCCCGCGGGGGGCGGCGGGCCTGCGGCGGTGGGTGCGGTGTTCGGTGGCGCGGTGGGCGAGGTCGGCGCGGTAGCTGGTGGGGCCCCCGTTGCGCATGACCTCACGCGTGACGGTCGAGGTGGGGCGGTCGAGGCCTCGGGCGATCTCGGCGTAGGCGAGGCCGTCGGCCAGTCCCGAAGCGATCTGCTGGCGTTCGGCCTGGGTGAGTCTGCCTCCCGGCATCACGGTCTCCCTCGTGCTCTGCGGTGGTCCCCGGTGCCCAGAGCATAGCGTTCACCTTCATTCTATTGCAACGATAGGTCGCTGTCGTTGCGTTAACTTCGAGGGCCGGTGCAACGATTATGGGCATGTGACCTGCTGAGATAGTGATTCGACGCAACAGGCACGTTGTTAGATCTGTGAACGCAACGTAGCGTTTCCGGTGTCAGAAACAATGAGTCGCAGGGAGAGCACGATGCAGAAGTTCGAGACCCCCGCCCCGATCGCCGCCGTCCTCGACATCCCGGCCGGACGCATCCAGTTCATCGCGGCGGACCGCGCCGACACCACCGTCGAGGTCCTGCCCACCAACCCCTCCAAGAGCCGCGACGCCAAGACCGCCGAGCAGACCACCGTCGCCTACGCCGACGGTGTCCCTGCGGATCACGGCCGCGGCCCCCGGCAGTCGGCTGACCGGCCCGTCCGGTTCTGTGGAGGTCACCGTCCAACTGCCCGCCGGCTCCCGCGTCGAGGCCAAGGCCGCGAGCGCCGAGCTTCGTGGGGTGGGACGCCTGGGCGAGGTCGTCTTCGACGGCGCCTACCGCCAGATCAAGATCGACGAGGCGGCGGGCGTCCGGCTCACCGCGATCGACGGCGACGTCGAGATCGGCCGGCTGGGCGGCCCGGCGGAGATCAGCACCGCACGCGGCGACATCCGCATCGCGGAGGCCGTACGCGGCACGGTCGTGCTGCGCACCCAGGCCGGCGACATCTCGATCGCCGCCGCCGCCGGTGTCTCGGCCGCCCTGGACGCCGGCACCGGACACGGCCGCATCAGCAACGCCCTCAAGAACGACGGCACCACCGAGCTCGACATCCGCGCCACCGTCTCCCACGGCGACATCACCGCCCGCAGCCTGTGAGACCCCCGCGGCCTCTGAGACCCCGCAGCCCGTCAGCACCCCGCAGCCTGCGAGACCCCGCAGCTTGTAGACCCCGCAGCTTGTAGAAGAGGAGTACCTTTCATGACCAGCTTGGCGATCGCGGCGAACGGGCTGCGCAAGTCCTACGGCGACAAGGTCGTGCTCGACGGCATCGACCTGGCCGTCCCCGAAGGAACGGTCTTCTCCCTGCTCGGCCCGAACGGGGCCGGCAAGACGACCGCCGTGAAGATCCTCTCCACGCTCATCACCGCGGACGCCGGTGACCTGAAGGTCGGCGGTCACGACCTGGGCGGCGATCCGCAGGCGGTGCGTGCCGCGATCGGTGTCACGGGTCAGTTCTCCGCCGTCGACGGCCTGATCACCGGCGAGGAGAACATGCTCCTCATGGCGGACCTGCACCACCTCCCCAAGAGCGAGGGGCGCAGGGTGGCCGCCGAGCTGCTGGAGCGCTTCGACCTGACCGAGGCCGCGAAGAAGCCCGCCTCCACCTACTCCGGCGGCATGAAACGCCGCCTCGATCTCGCCATGACGCTGGTGGGCGATCCGCGGATCATCTTCCTCGACGAGCCCACCACCGGCCTCGACCCTCGGTCCCGCCACAACATGTGGCAGATCATCCGCGGACTCGTCTCCGACGGCGTCACCGTCTTCCTCACCACCCAGTACCTGGAGGAGGCCGACGAACTCGCCGACCGCATCGCGGTACTGAGCGACGGCAGGATCGCCGCCGAGGGCACCGCCGACGAGCTGAAACGCCTCGTTCCCGGCGGCCACGTCCGGCTGCGCTTCGAGGACCCGCAGGCCTACGAGGCGGCCGCCACCACGCTGCGCGAGGTCACCCTCCCCCACTCCCGGCTCCGCTCGAGCGGGGGGACCCCCATCGACGAGGCCCTCACCCTGCAGATCCCCTCCGACGGCAGCCAGCGCGAACTGCGCGCCATCCTCGACTGGCTGGACGCGGCCGGCATCGAGGCCGACGAGCTGACCGTGCACACCCCCGACCTCGACGACGTCTTCTTCGCCCTCACCGGCCCGAGCAGCGTCCCCCACCAGTCCAAGGAGAACGTCCGATGAGCGCCCTCTCCCTGGCCGTCCGCGACTCGAACACCATGCTGCGCCGCAACCTCCTGCACGCCCGGCGCTACCCCTCCCTCACCCTGAACCTGCTCCTCACGCCGATCATGATGCTGCTGCTCTTCGTCTACATCTTCGGCGACGTGATGAGCGCCGGCATCGGCGGCGGCACCGCCGACCGCTCCGACTACATCGCCTACATCGTCCCCGGCATCCTCATGATGACCATCGGCAGCACCGTCATCGGCGCCGCCGTCTCCGTCTCCACCGACATGGCCGAGGGCGTCATCGCCCGCTTCCGCACCATGGCCATCCACCGCGGCTCGGTGATCATCGGGCACGTCGTCGGCAGCGTCCTGCAAGTCCTCGCCAGCCTGCTCCTGGTCGGCGCCGTCGCCGTGGCCATCGGCTTCCGCTCCACCGACGCCACCGCCCTGGAATGGCTGGCCGCGTTCGCCCTGCTCGCCCTGTTCGCCCTGGCCCTCACCTGGATCGCCGTCGGGATGGGGCTCGCCAGCCCCAACGCCGAGGCCGCCAGCAACATGGCCATGCCCCTGATCCTGCTCCCCCTCATCTCCAGCGCCTTCATCCCCGCCGACACCATGCCCGGCTGGTTCCAGCCCATCGCCGAGTACCAGCCCTTCACCCCCGCCATCGAAACCCTGCGCGGACTCCTCCTGGGCACCGAGATCGGCAACAACGGCTGGATCGCCATCGCCTGGTGCCTGGCACTCTCCGCCCTCGGCTACCTCTGGTCGACCTCCCTGTTCAACCGCGACCCCAAGTAACCGACACCCATGGCAACACGGGCCACCGCACCTCCCGCCCCAGGGCGGCGTACGTCCGACACCGCGTCGGGTACGCCGCCCTGTCGGCGTTCCTGGCCCTGACCGCGCAACCCGGCGAACCCGTGCGGGGGAAGAGTCGGAAGGACCGAAAGAACCGAAAGAACCGAAAGAACCGAAAGAACCGGAAGAACCGGAAGAACCGGAAGAACCAGAAGGACCGGAAAGGCTAGAGGAACCGCCCCCGGTGGAACAGCAGTGGCGCCTCGTCCCCGTCGGCCGCTCCCAGGGCGTTCACACGGCCTACGACGATGAGGTGGTCGCCGCCGGTGTGGACCGCGTGGATCGTGCAGTCGATCCAGGCGAGGGCGCCGGTGAGGCGGGGCGCGCCCGAGGCTGGGGCCGGGGCGTGGGCGACGCCCGCGAACTTGTCGGCGCCGCTGACGGCGAAGGCACGGCACAACTCACGCTGGTCCGCGCCGAGGACGTTGACGCAGAAGACGCCCGCGGCGGCGATCCGCGGCCAGGTCGTGGACGTACGGCCGACCATGAAGGCGACGAGGGGTGGGTCGAGGGAGAGGGACGAGAAGGACTGGCAGGCGAAGCCGGCGGGGGATTCGCCCGGGGCGGTGGCCGGTGCTGTCACAACGGTCAGCCCCGTCGCGAAGTTCCCCAGCACCCGGCGGAACTCCCCCTGATCGACCGGCGCCCGCTCGTCCTCACGGACGCAGCGCAGCTCCGGGCGTGGCAGCGGCTCGACCGGCCCTGCCCGAAGATGCCGGACGGCCGCGGCCGCCGCGCCTGCGTGTCCCATCATGTTTCCCATTGAAACTGACGGAACGTCAGATGGGAAGGGGCTCGGGGCGTGGGGGCGGCGGCGGCGCAGCTTCCGGTGGTGTTCGTGCTGTCGCGGGCCCCTGAACGCCGTCACCGGCCCCGGAACCGGGCCTCCCGCCGTTCCGCGAAGCTGGCCACGCCCTCCTGGGCGTCCGTGGTGGTCATGTTGATCTCCTGGGCGGCGGCCTCGGCGGTGAAGGCGGTGGCGCGGTCGCTGTCGAGGGAGGTGTTGACGAGGTGTTTGGTCAGGGCGAGGGCTCGGGTGGGGCCGTCGGCGAGGCGGTCGGCCCAGGCGCGGGCCGTCTTCGCCAACTCGTCGGCGGGGACGACGCGGTTGACCAGGCCGAGTCGCTCGGCGTCCGGGGCCGTGAGCGCGTCGCCGAAGAACATCAGCTCCTTCGCGCGCTGCGGGCCGAGGAGACGGGGCAGGAGGTATGCCCCGCCGCCGTCGGGGACGAGTCCGCGGCGGACGAACACCTCGATGAAACGGGCCGGTTCGGCGGCCAGGACGAGGTCGCAGGCGAGGGCGAGGTGCACGCCGAGGCCGGCCGCCGTGCCGTTCACGGCGGCGATCACCGGCTTCTCGCAGTCGAGGACGGCGGCGATCAGGCGTTGGGCGCCCAGGCGGAGGGTGCGGGCGACGTCGCCGGGGATCCGTTCGCCCGTCGCTCCGCCGCCCCGCAGGTCCGCGCCCGCGCAGAAACCGCGGCCCGTTCCGGTCAGGACGACCGCCCTCACCTCCGGGTCCGCGGAGGCTTCCGAAAAAAGTTGGATCAGACGTTCGCGCAGGTCAGGGGTGATGGCGTTGAGGGATTCGGGGCGGTTGAGGGTGAAGGTCGAGACGTGATTGTCAGTGGCGTGCCGTACCAATGACTCAACGGAATTTTCCGGCTTGTCGGTCAATGGCGATGCACGGGGGTAATCAGGCATGTTCATCTCATTCCGCTCGGTGGCGGCGGTCGCAGCAGCAGCAGCGGCGGTGTGGGCGGCACTGGCGGCATCGGCTTGCGGTCGCGGCTCAGCGGCACACCGCCAACGCGTCCAGGGCCACCGCCCCCTGCCCCCACGGCAGGACCACCAGGGGGTTGATGTCGAGTTCCGCGAGGTCGTCCCCCAGTTCCAGAGCCATGCGTTGCACTCGCAGGACGACCTCCACCAGCGCGTCCAGGTCGGCCGGTGGGCGCCCCCTGACCCCGTCCAGCAGGGCCCGCCCGCGCAGTTCGGCGAGCATGTCGCGGGCCTGCTCCTCCCCGAAGGGCGGCACGCGTACGGCCACGTCCCGCAGGACCTCCACCAGGACCCCGCCCAGTCCGACCGTGACCGTCGGCCCGAACAGCTCGTCGTGCGTGACGCCCACGACCATCTCCACGCCCCGTTCGACCATCTGGCACACCAGGACGCCGTCCAGGTCGACGCCCTCGTAGCGGGCGATGTCGGTCAGCTCGCGGTAGGCGTCGCGGACCTGGCTCGCGGAGGTGAGGCCGACCTTGACCAGGCCCAGTTCGGTCTTGTGGGCGATGCGCTCACCGGACGCCTTCATCACCACCGGGTAGCCGACCAGCCCGGCCGCCCGCACGGCCGCCGCCGCGCTGGTCACCAACTGCTCACGCGGCACCCGGATCCCGTACGCCCGCAGCAATTGCTTGGCCGCGTGCTCGCTCAGCTGCTGACCTGGGCGCATCAGCATCTTCGCCTTGCGGCTGGACGGCGACAGGGTTCGGGGAGCCTCGTCGAAGGGGGATCGGTAGGCCGCCGCGAACCGGTGGTGGCCGAGGTAGGCGCGCACGGCGGTCAGACAGTTGCCGACCGTGCGGAAGGTCGCGACGCGGGAGGAGCCGAGGAGTACGTCCCGGTACGCGGGCTCGGTGCCGACCGGCGACCCCCACACCACGCACACCAGCTTGTCCGTCCGCTCGGCCGCGTCCACCAGGTCCCGCACGAGCCGGTCGCTCAGTGGGGGGAACGGGCCGGTGATCGGGCAGATCAGGACGCCCACCTCCGGGTCGTCCAGAAGCGCGTCGATGATCTTCCGGCCGCGCTGGTCACCGACGGGATGGCCGCCGTTGTCGACCGGGTTGGCGACGTTCAGGTACTCCGGTATCCACTGGTGCAGCTCCGCCTGCCGGGCCGCGGACAGCTCGGGGAGCCGCAGCCCGGCCGCCGTCGCCAGGTCGGCGACATGCGCGCCGGTGCCGCCCGAGATCGCGTACACCACGACCCCGTCCGCGCGCGGCGGCCTGGCCCGCGCCAACAGGGCGGCCGTGTCCTGGAGTTCGTCGAGCCCGTCGACGCGGATCACGCCGTACTGGCGCATCGCCGCGTCCACCACCTCGTCCGCGCCGGTCAGCTTGCCGGTGTGGGTGGCGGCGGTGCGGGCGCCGGCCTCGGTGCGGCCGACCTTGACGGCGACGACCGGAACCCCGCGGCGGGCGGCCCGGTCGGCGGCGAGCAGAAAGGCCCGGCCGTCCTTCAGGCCCTCGACGTAACAGGCGATGGCGCCGACCTCGGGGCGTTCGGCGAAGTAGGAGAGGAAGTCGGCGGTCTCCAGGTCGGCCTCGTTGCCGGTCGGCGCCCAGTGGGAGAGGCGGATGCCGAGTTCCTGGAGGGCGAACACCGGGCGGCCCTGATGGCCGGACTGGGTGATCAGCGCGATCGCGGGCCCTTCGAGATCGTCCCGGAAGTGCTCGAAGGCGTTGAGGTTGGTGTTGGGCCCCAGCAGCCGTATCCCCGAGCGGGCCACGGCCGCCGCGAGCCGTTCCTGGGCCGCCGCGCCCTGGGCGCCGGTCTCCGCGAAACCGGAGGCGAAGACGACGGCGAACTTCACCTTCGCCTCGGCGAGTTGCTCGATCACCGGCAGTGGGTCGGCGACCAGCAGCACCGCCAGGTCGACCTGCTCGGGCAGGTCGGCGACGGACGGGCAGCAGGGGATGCCGAAGACGGCGGTGCGGGTGGGATGCACCGGGTGCAGCCGCGCCCCCACCCGCTCGGCCCATCCCACCAGTTGGCGTGTGACACCGGTGTTCGGGCGTCCTTCGGCGTCCGAGGCGCCGATCACCGCGACCGATCCGGGCCGGAAGAACCGGTCCAGATCGGGGACCTCGGCATACAGCGGGCGCCCGCTGACGTCCCGGTCCTCCGCATCGGCGGGCCGGCCGTGGACGGCGGGCCCGGGTCGCTCGTCGCACGCGAGAACCCGGGCCCGGCGGGAGTCGGTGGTGAGGGTGCCGTGGGTTGATCCAAGCATCGGTCCGCCCCGCTCCTCTGTGACTGACTGGTAACTGACGCTCTGTCAGATTACCGAACTGACGGGATGTCAGGAATGGGCGTGCACGGAGGATGTGCGGCAGAGGCGGAGTTGGGCGAGCAGGAGCGGAGGGGCGGGGTCGGGCGATGTCCGGCGGGCAGGGCCGGTGACTACAGAGCCGCCAGCACCTCCTTCGCCGCCCGCTCGCCCGAGCGCACGGCGCCGTCCATGAAGCCCATCCAGTGGACGGAGGTCTCGGTGCCGGCCCAGTGGATGCCGCCCACGGGCTGGCGCAGGGCCGGACCGTACTGGGTGAGGACGCCGGGCGCGGCGATGGAGACGGGGCCGCCGCGGGTGTAGGCCTCGTTGTTCCAGCGCTGGAGGACGAAGGAGGTGGGGGTCTTGGCCCGGTCGCCGAAGTAGGTGGCGAAGTCCGTGAGGACGGCCGCCTTCACGGTGTCGGCCGGGGCCGCGTCCAGTGCGCGCATCTTGTCGGCCTCGATGAAGCCCATCAGCGCGCCGTAGGAGGCGTCGGGCGGGGAGTTGTCGAAGGTGGAGCTGACCGCGCCGGTGTCGCTGACGACCTGGCCGTTGAGGCCGTCGGCCCGCCAGAAGGGGGTGTCGTAGAGCGCGATCGCCTTGCCGACGGAGGCCATCGGCAGGCGTTGGGTGAGCTGGTCGCGGCCGGCCGGGAGGAGGGGATCGTAGGAGATGCGGGCCGCGAGCGGCGGGGGTACGGCGACCACGACCCGCTTGGCGGTGACGGTGACGCCGTCGGCCGTCACGACGTACGAGCTGCCGGACCGGGTGATCGTGCGCACCGGGGCGTTCAGGACGACGCGGTCGCCGAGCGTGGCGGCAAGCTTGATCGGCACCAGTTGGGAGCCGCCGACGAAGCGCAGTTCCTGGGCGCCGTTCGCGGTCTCGGTGAGGCGTTCCAGGGTGCCGGGGGTCTGCTCGTTGCCGGCGGCGGCGATGTAGAAGAGGACGAACAGGAGGGAGAGTTCGCGGGGCTCGGCGGAGAAGATGGAGGTGCAGGCCACGTCGAGGAGGAACTTGGCCGACGGGATCACGGCGTTGGCCCGCAGCCAGGACTCGAAGGTCTGCCGGTCCCACTCGGCGGCCTTGGCGGCGGTCCAGGGGGCGTCGACCGGGACCTGCTTGGCCATGTCGTTCAGCGAGGCCTGCACGATCGCCGCGTTGGCGAGCCCGGCCGCGTCGACCGGCGGGACCGCGCCGAACAGGCCGTCGGTGGCGTACGCGGTCTTCTTGCCGTCCTTGTAGAGCAGGTTCTTGCCGGTGTTGTAGGTGGCGAAGGTCGCCACGCCCAGGGAGTCGGCGAGCGCCTTGATGCGGTCCTGGGTCGGGCCGATGAACTCGCCGCCGCCCTCGGTGACCCCGCCGTTCGGGAGGGTCAGGCCGAGCACCCGGCCGCCGACCCGGTCCCGGGCCTCCAGGACGGCCACCGTCCGCCCGGCCGCCACGAGATCGCGCGCCGCGGTGAGTCCGGCGAGGCCGCCGCCGACGATCACCACGTCCACGGTCCGCGAGGCCGCGGCGGCCGCCGCGGAGGCGTTCCCCGTGGCGGTCGCGGTCAGGGTGCCGGCCCCGGCGATGGCGGCGGTGCCGCCGAGCAGGGAGCGGCGGGAGAGGGGGAGCTGTCTGCCACGTGCCACGTGCGTCCTCCGTCGTGCTTCGAGCGCTTCGAGAGCGAGAGGGGTGGATGGGAGTGGGCGAACCCAAAAGGTGAACAGGGCTCACATTCTGGGGGTGAGCGGGGGCACGGGACAACGCTCTGGGCGCGGTGACGTGAGCAACTGAGGGCGGATCGGGGGCTGTTGAAGCGCAGGTTCCGCTCAGAAACGACGCAAAGGGGTTGTATCGGCCGGGGGCGCTGTCGTGATCGCCTCACCTGGGGGAGGAGTCCCTCGGCGCCCTCGGCTCCGGAGACTTGTCTTGCGTGCGTTCGGACTTCCGGTGGTGCTGCTTCCGGTGGCTGTCCGCCTTCTGGCGGTGACCGGCTGCTCGGCGGACGACGCGGGGCCTGGCCGCCCGGCGCGGTCGGGCCACCCTTCCGTACCCCCTTGGTCTCGCCCCGCCGATCCCGCGCAGCCGCCCGCCGAACCCCCCGTCGGCCGGCCGTCCGAGCTGGACGGCCCGGAGACCCTCGCCGTCCGCCAGGGGGTGACGCAGGGCAGGCGCAGTGTCGGGTTCGGGGAGGGGATGAAGGGGGACGCGCTGACCGTCGCTGTGCGGTGTCAGGGCGAGGGGACCGTCGAGGTCACCGTGCGACCGGCGGCGGTGTCGTTCCCGCTGGCCTGCCGGGCCGGCCAGGTGACGACCGCCAAGAAGCACCAGTTCGACGTCTCGGGCGTGGAGAGCGAGGGCACGGTCACCGTCGAGGCGCCCACCGCCGTGCGCTGGCCCATGACGGTCGGACGCAGCCCGGCAGCGGAGCCGGAGCCGGAGGCGGAGGGCGGAGGGCGGAGGCGGAGGGCGGAGGGCGGAGGCGGAGGGCGGAGGGCGGAGGCGGAGGGCGGAGGCGGGACCGGGGCTGTAGTCGGCGGTGCCGCTCCGCTCCCTCAGCCCCGCCCCGCTCCCTCAGCCCCGCCCCAGCTCCCGGCGTACCGCCTTGGCGATGCGTTCCGCGTCGATCGACAGTTCGCGGAGAGTGCCGCTGATGGGGGTGGTGAAGCCGGTGAAGTAGAGGCCGGGGGCGGCGGCCGGGGCGTGGGCCCCGTGGGCGGTCGGTCTGCCGCGGGGATCGAGGACGTCGAGGTGGCCGACCAGGTCTTCCAGGGCACGGACGTAGCCGGTGGCGGCGATCACGGCGTCGGGCTGGACGCGCGTGCCGTCGGCGAGGACGACCTTGCCGTCCTCGAAGCCGTCCACGGCGGCCACGATCTCGACCTTCCCCTTGCGTACGGCGTCGATCAGGCCGACGTCCTGCACCGGGATCGCCCCTTCGTGGACGCGGGTGTAGAGCCCGGTGTCGGGGCGCGGCAGCCCCTGCGCCGACAGGTCCGGCAGGCTCATCTTGGCCAGCACCCGGGAGATCCGGTCGACGAGGCCGACGGGCAGCCGCCGTACGAGGATGCCGCTGTACTGGGCGGGCCAGCCGGCGGTGGTGCGGCGCACGATGTGCGGGACGGTGCGCACGGCCAGCCGTACCCGCCCGGCGCCGCTCTCCACGAGGTCGACGGCGATCTCGGCACCGGTGTTGCCGACGCCGACGACGAGGACGTCCCGACCGGCGTAGGGGGCGCCGTTGCGGTAGGCGGAGGCGTGGGTCAGTTCGCCGGTGAAGGTGTCGCGGCCGGGCCAGTCCGGCAGGGCCGGGGTGTGGTTGTAGCCGGTGGCGACGACGACCGCCGCGCCGGTCAGCTCGCGTCCGCCGGAGGCGTGCAGCAGCCAGCCGGTGCCGTCGGGGGTGCGTTCGACACGGGAGACCTCGACGCCGGTGACGACCTCCAGCTCGTGGTGCTCGGCGTACTTCTCCAGGTACCGCACCACGTCGTCGCGGGCCACCCACCGTCCGAAACGGCGGGGCATCGGCAGGCCGGGCAGGGCCGAGCGGCGCCGGGTGGTGTGCAGGTGCAGCCGGTCGTAGTGACGCCGCCAGGACGCGCCGACGCGGTCGGACTTCTCCACCACGACGGCACGTATCCCCTGGGCACGCAGCGCGTACGCGGTGGCGAGGCCGCCGGGGCCGCCGCCGATGACGTAGACCGGCCGGTCGGCCGGGATCGCAGCGGTGATCGCGGAGGGGTCGGGCGTCGGTGCGGAGTCTTCCATGAGCGCGAGCGTAATCACGCAGGACATTGATGGGTCTCGGTCAAGACCGGAATTGGTTGCGGATCGATCACGCGTGTACGGGTGGCGTGTGCGTTTGGTGACGTAGGTCACCTGGCTGTGAACGGCAAGGCGCGGCAAGGCGCGGCAAGGCACGGCACGGCAAGGCACGGGGCTCGGTCGCCTGGTCGTGGTCGTGCTCGTGGACGCGGCCGTGGATGTGGACGGGGTCGTGGATGTGCCGCGACGCCGGGCCCAGGTGCGCGTGGGTCCGGCGTCGCGGGAGGCGGCGTCGATTCTTATGACGGGAAACGGACGCCGCCGCTCAGGGGGTGGCCCGGTGCAGAGGCCACCGGAAGGCCATCGGAAGGCCACCGGAAGGCCAGCGGAAGGCCACCGGCGCGGGGCTACTTGGCGGCCTTGTGCCCCGTCACCTTGGCGATCCACCGGATGAAGTCGCCCGGGTCGGTGTTGGCGCCGTGGCCCTGGTCCCAGTAGTAGAGGTGGCTCACGTCGTCGCCGAGGCCGTGCGCGGCGGCGGCGAGGTTGGCGGAGACCGTCAGCGACGTGTCGGAGTCCTTGGCACCCAGCCGGATCCACCAGTGCTTGCTGCGACCGGGGTTGGGCTTGTCGACCAGGTGGTACATCGGGTTCATCAGCCGCAGCAGGTCGGGGATGTCACCGTCGAGCCGCTTGTTCGTGAGGCCGGTCGTGTCGTTCTTCTGGCCGTACGCCGTGAAGTGCCGGGCGAGCGTGGTGCCCGTGCCGAACTCGTTGTTCTCGCCCGTCGACAGGTCGAAGGCGTCGAACGCCGGGACGTTCTTCTTGCGGGCACCGACGTGGGTGAGGAAGTCGGCCCAGGAGAAGGAGGCCTTGCCGTTCTTCCAGGTGATGAACGTGTTGGCGGCGAGGTAGGTCGCCCGCGCCGAGTCCGACAGGGCGGTGAGGAAGGTGGTGGCCGACGGCTCCAGGTACTGCTTGACCAGGTACTCGTCGTAGTTGCGCGCGGTGAGCGTGCCGAAGCCGCTCAGCCCCTTGAGCTTCAGGGAGGCCTGGTACTCGGCGAACTGCGCCCGCAACTCCTTCGACACGCTCTGGTCGACGACCGCACCGGCGGAGGTGGCGTTGGCGCCCCAGTTCCACTCGTAGGAGCCGTCGGCGTGCTCCAGGTCGGTGATCGGGCACCAGGCGCCGGTCGCGAAGATCGCGTCGGAGGCGTCGGCCGCGCCGATCTCCTTGAGGTACGTGGCGTAGTCCGGGCTGTCGCCGGACGCGCCGAGCAGCGAGGACAGGGCGCCGCCCGCGCTGGTGCCGGCGGAGACGATCCGGTCGGTGTCGCCGGGGATGCGGCCCTTGTTGGCGCGTACGTACCGGACGGCGGCCTTGAGGTCGACGATCGCGGCGGGGGCGACGCCGTAGTACTCGCCGGCGGAGTTCTTGAGGGTACGGCCGCGGGCGCCGGGCTCGACGACGACGTACCCGGCGGCCAGGGCCAGCAACTGGTTGGTGCTGAGGGCGCCGCCGGTGGCGTTGGTGTCGCCGGTCGCGTTGGAGGCGGAGGCGGAGGGGCTGGGCGCGCCGCCGCCACCGCCCGTGGGGCCGCCGGAGCCGCCGCCGATCCCCGTCGCGTCCGCGACCGAGGACGGCATGTAGCCGCCGACGGAGTTCGCGAACAGGATCGGCGCGTTCGAGGCGTCCACCGCGGTGCCGTCGATCTTCACCGGGACGCTGACGTTGAGGCTCTGGTACTTCTCGTCCACCGGCTTGGCGACGTAGGTGATCGCCTTCCAGAAGTGGTAGGTCACCGAGTGCTCGGTGCCGGCCGTGTCCGTGACGGTGGTCGTCAGCTCGGTGTGGGCGTCCGGGTCGAAGGCCAGGGAGCCGAGGGTGTCCGAGGCGGACGTGGACGAGGTGTCGCTCGACGAGGCCTGGGCGCTGAGGGCGAGGCCGCCCACCGCCGCGGCGCCGGCGGTGGCCCCGATACCCATGACGACCGACCTGCGCTTGACTGCCCTGTGCTTCACGGTTCGACTCCCTCGATGCGGGTGGCTTGCGTCAGCGAACGTATCCAGGTTGACGACAAAATTGCCAACAATCCGTGGGACTTCATGGGGGATGCACAGATTCGCGGCGCGGGCACAGCTCTTTCTCATCGGACGGTCAGTGGAGGGCTGCTCGTGGCCTTCCCGGTCCGCTGGATCTGACGTACCGTCAGTTCCATGGACACGATCTGGCTCACCGGCGCGCAATGGCTGGCCGTGCTGCGGATCGGGCTCGGCCTGTGGTGGCTGGAGAGCTGGCGGCACAAGGACAGGAAGGGCTGGTTCGAGCGCGGTACCGGCATCGCGTGGGCGGCGGACATCGCGGCCGGGCACCGCTGGAGCGCCGTACGGTCCGGCTTCGACGCGGTGGTGGCACCGAGGCCGCGCGCGATGGCGTACGTCGTCGTGTACGCGGAGCTGGCGCTCGGCCTGGGCCTCGTGGTCGGGTTCCTCACGCCGATCGCCCTGGTGGGCGGCCTGCTGCTGAACCTCCTCTACTTCACCCTCATGATCCACGACTGGGCCGAGCAGGGGCAGAACGCGATGATGGCGCTGATCTCGGTGGTCGCGCTGTTCGGGATGGCCTGGCAGAGCTGGTCGCTGGACGGCACGCTGGGGTGGTTCTGATGGGCGGTTCCCATGGGGCACCTCTGCCGCGGTGTCTCCGATGAGCTCGCGGTACGACGTCCCGGAGACCGATGCCTTCACGCGCGCGTACTGGGAGGCGGCGGCCGAGGGCCGGCTCCTGATCCGGCGCTGCGGGGCGTGCGGGCGGGCCCATCACTACCCGCGGGAGTTCTGCCCGCACTGCTGGAGCGAGGACGTGCGCTGGGAGGAGGCGAGCGGCCGGGCGAGCCTCTACACCTGGTCGGTCGTCCACCGCAACGACCTGCCCCCCTTCGGCGAGCGGACGCCGTACGTCACCGCCGTCGTCGACCTCGCGGAGGGCCCGCGGATGGCGACGGAACTGGTGGGCGAGGCCGAGCCGCGGGCGGGGGCGGAACTGGAGGTGGCGTTCCGGGAGGGGGTACCGGTGTTCGGCCTCGCCCTTCGCGGGCACGAGGAGTGAAATCCGACGCGTGTGCGAAAGCGGCCGGTGTTCAATGACGGGATGACCGATCTCCAGGAGCCGTACGCCGGCCCGCCCGCCCCGGTGCTCGACGGCCACGGCCTCCGTCTACGGGCCTGGGACCCCGAGTCCGCCACCGACGTCGACGCGTGGCTGCGCGGATACCTCGACCCCGAGTTCCTGCGCTGGAACACGCCGCTGCGGGACATCACGGACACCGCCGGTGCGCGGGAGTCGCTGCGCGGCAAGGCGGCGGCCATGGAGGCCGGCACCGGCGTGACCTTCTGCGTCACGGACGCGGAGGACGGGACGATCCTCGGGCAGGTCGGCCTGAACGCGATCGACCGCATCCAGAGTTCCGCCAACGTCGGCTACTGGGTGCTGCCCGAGGCGCGCGGCCGGCAGGTGGCCACTCGGTCGCTGCGGCTGGCCACGAGCTGGTTCTTCGCCCGGATCGGCCTCCACCGGCTGGAGTTGGGTCACGCCCTCGGCCACGAGGCGTCCTGCCGGATCGCCGAACGCTGCGGATTCCGCTACGAGGGCATCCTGCGTGGCGCGATGTGGGAGGCCGGCCGCCGGGACGCCTGGCGAGACGTCCACCGCCACGCCCGCCTCGCGACGGACCCCGACCCGGCCGCGCGGGGGTGACCTCGTGGGCTCCAGCGTCTACGTCTACAAGTTCCGCGACGGCGACGTCGTCCCCCTGGACGGGGCACAGGTCCGGGAGGTGCTCGTACCGTACGCCCCGTACGAGGTGCCCGAGGGCGAGCCGGTCGAGTGGGTACGGGCGGCCGACGGCAGCGAGGCCGACGTGAGCGTCGATCACGGTGTGGCGTTCAACCGCCCGGGACCGGGCGTGCTCGACGTCATCGCCGAACTGACCCGCCGTACCGGCGCGACCGTGCTGCTGCTCAGCGCCGACGGATCGGCGATCGTGACGAGCGAGTCCGACCGCCTGCACCTGCCGCCGGACCTCCAGGCGAACGCGGTCGTGGTCCCGCCGCCCGCCATGACGGGCCGGGCGATCGGCCTGGTCGTCAACCCACGGCCGGAACCACGTCATCGGCCCATGCTCCCGCCGTTCCCCTACTACGCCGACCCGGTGGGGACGGGCGCGGTGATCGCCGCCGACGAGACCTGCGCCTGCTGCGGGCACGACCAGGGGTGGATCTACACGGGCGCGGTCCACGGCAAGGACGTACCGCCCGGCCGGCTCTGCCCGTACTGCATCGCCTTCGGCACCGCCGCGAAGCGTCACGGCGCGCACTTCAACGAAGTCCCGCCGGACGGGCTTTCGGACGCGGCCGTCCGCACGATCCGCGAACGCACCCCGGCCCCGGCCGCGTCGGCCGGCCAACCCTGGCCGACACACTGCGGCGACGGGGCGGTGTACGTCGGGGAGGGCATGTTCCGCTGCCGGATCTGCGAGACCGAAGCCTCTGTCCCCGACCTGCGTGTTTGACTCGCGGGCATGTCGACGACTCTCGGGGCGCCCCGACCGGACCAGGCCTCCTACATGCTGCGGGCCGCGGCAGCGGAAGCCGGCCGTGCGTACAAGGCGCAACTGATCGAATGGTTGGACCTCGCGCCGGGGCACACCGTCCTCGACGCGGGCTGCGGCCCCGGCACCGACCTGCCCGCCCTGGCGGAACGCGTGGGTGACGAGGGCGGGGTGATCGGCGTCGACCGCGACCCGCAGATGCTGGAACGGGCGCGGGAGCGTACGGCCGGGCTGCGGGCGGTGGAGCTGCGCGAGGGCGACGTCCATGCGCTGCCCGTCGCCTCCGGCGCGGTGGACCGGGCCAAGACCGACCGCGTCCTGATGCACGTGGCCGACCCGGCCGGTGCCCTGGCCGAACTGCACCGCGTGACCCGCCCCGGCGCGGTCGTCGCCCTTGCCGAGCCCGACTGGGACACCCTCGTGGTGGACTCCGAAGACCTCGACACGAGCCGTGCCTTCACCCACTACACCACCGGACACGCGGTCCGGAACGCCACCATCGGCCGCAGCCTCGCCCGCCTCGCCGCAGCGGCCGGCTTCCACATCAAGTACGTGACCGCGACGACCCCGGTCTTCCGTGACCTCCCCGACGCCGATCACACCCTCGGCCTCGGCCGCAACCTCCAACAGGCCATCACCCAGGGCCATATCGACGAGGCGCGGGGCCACCGCTGGTTCGAGGGCCTGTCGGAGGGACCGTTCTACGCGTCGTTCACGCTGGTGACGGTGACCGGCGTGCGCGGCCCGCTCACAGCAGGTGGTCGGCCTGCCCGGACTTGATCTCCAGAGATCCGGGAGAGGCGGAAGAGTTACATTCGAGACACCATCGGTGCCGATACTGTCGAGACGCCGGAGACTGATCACTTCCTCCGCCACACGTGCCGACGGGACGCAGCAGCGGACTTGGGACTACCACCCTTGCCACGTGCCGCGGCACTCTCAGCCCGCTGAGCCGCGAGGGCCCGGCGTTCCCGCAGCTGTTCGACAGACAGGCTCGCCAGATCGGCGTACCAGTTGTCGTAGAGCTTCCAGCGACTCATCGTCCCAGGATGCCGACAAGCACCCCCGGGCCTCACCGATTTTCTGGCACCCAGAGGACACGGAGGAACCCGCGGCTCGCACGGAGGAACCCGCGGCTCGCCGCCCCTACCGCCTCTGCCTCACGGCCACAGCAGCCCCCGCGACCAGCCTCCCTTCCCCCGCCGGTAGGCCACCCGTACATGCTGCCGCCGGGCGTCACCCTGGAAGAACTCCACCTCGTCCGGGCGGAGTCGGTACAGCGTCCAGGTCGGTGCCTCGGCGGCAGGGTTCGAGCCGGCCTCGTCCCAGGCGGCGGACGACGCGGTCGCCAGGGTCTCCAGTGAGGGCAGGGCTTCGCTCTGGTGGCCGGTGAGGGCGGCCGCCAGTGCTCCCGTCGACCTCGCGCGCAGGTCGGCCTGCGCTTCGGCCGCCGGGGCGACGGACACCGGGCCGCGGAGACGGACCTGGCGGCCCAGCGCGGGCCAGTAGAAGGTGAGGGCCGCGAAGGGACGGGCGTCGAGCTGGCGGCCCTTGCGGCTGGTCGCGTGGGTCGCGAAGGACCAGCCGTCCTCGTCGGCACCGTGGAGCATCACGATCCGCGCGTCCGGGAGGCCGTCCTCGTCCGCGGTCGACAGGGTCATGGTGTGGGGCTCCCGTTCCCCCGCCGCGACCGCCTCGGCGAACCAGGACGTGAACAGCGCCAGCGGCTCGGCGGGGGCCGCCGCCGGGTCGAGGGGCGGCAGCTCGGTCACCTCCGGGTCCCACACCCGCAACGACCGCAGCAGCTCGTGAAGATCAGTTCCCATGGTCCGAGTATCGGTCAGGGCAGCGCCCGGTACGCGGCCGGAGGGTCTTCCAGCTCGGGCCGTTCCACCACGTACCGGTCCCCGTGGAGCGTCAGCATCGCCCAGTGCCACGCCTCGTCGTGGAAGACCAGCCCCCGGTACGGCTGATCGGCCGGCTCGTACGGGTAGTTCGCCGACGCGGCCGCCCAGGACTCGGCGAGACCGAGCCCGCCGTACCGCCGCATGACCCACGCATACCGGCGCCGCTCACTCACCAGGCACTCGACGTACGCCGCCTCGCTCCACGTCATGCCGTGACCCTAGAACGTCCCCAGCACCACCGTCCCCGACGAGCAGAACCATCCGCCCGTCCCCGAAGCCACCCCCAGCCGGGGCAGGCCTCCGTCGCGTCGTCGTACCTGCCGGGCCCCCGCCTCGCCGCGCAGTTGCCGTACCGCCTCGACCAGGAGGAACAGGCCGCGCATGCCGGGGTGCTGGGAGGAGAGGCCGCCGCCGTCCGTGTTGACCGGGAGGTCGCCGTCGACCCGGAGGCGGCCCTTCTCGACGTACGCCCCGCCCTCGCCCTTCGCGCAGAAGCCGAGGTCCTCCAGCGTCACGAGGGTCATGTAGGTGAACGCGTCGTAGATCTGCGCGAAGTCCATCTCGGCCGGGGTCACTCCCGCCCGTTCGAAGGCGAGCCTGCCGCTGACCGCCGCCGGGGTGACCGTGAAGTCGTCCCACTCCGTCATGCTCGCGTGGGAGACGTGCTCGCCGGTGCCGAGGATCCACACCGGGTCGGTACGGCAGTCCCGCACGTACTCCTCGGCCGCCAGCAGGACCGCCGCGCCGCCGTCGGAGCGGACGCAGCAGTGCAGTTTCGTGAAGGGGTCCGCGATCATCGGGCCGGACAGAACCTCGTCGACCGTGAGCGGGGCGCGGAACATCGCGTCCGGGTTCAGGGCCGCGTTGGCCCGTGCCTGGACCGCCACCTCCGCCAACTGCTCGACGGTCGTGCCGTGTTCGATCATGTGGCGGCGGGCCGCCATGGCGTACTTGGCGATCAGGGTGTGGCCGTAGGGCACCTCGAACTGGAGCGGACCCCGCGCGCCGAACGCGTACGTGCCCGTGCGGCGCCCCGCCCGCACATCCGCGCGGGCCGTCGAGCCGTACGCCAGCAGCACCGCGTTCGCGTGACCCGCCCCGATGGCGTCCGCCGCGTGCGCCGCCATCACCTCCCAGGTCGAGCCGCCGACCGAGGTGGAGTCCACCCAGGTGGGGCGCAGGCCCAGGTAGTCGGCCACCTCGACCGGCGCGAGCGTGCCGAGTCCTGCCGAGGCGAAGCCGTCGATCCGCGAGCGGTCGAGACCCGCGTCCGCGAGCGCGCGGCGGGCCGCCTGGGCGTGCAGCGCGTACGGCGTCGCGTCGTCCACCCGGCCGCAGTCGGACAGCGCCACCCCGACCACGGCCACCTTCCGCTTCCCCACCGTCATAAATGTGACGGTACATCAGATCTGGTGGGCGGCGGCAGGTGTCGGATGGCTGGGAATCCAGGGCCCCAACCCCTAATATGACGCGCCGTCAGTTACCGAGGGGAGTTCCGTCCATGGACCCCAGCTTCACCGCCGAACAGGACGAGATCCGCCGCACGCTGCGGGAACTGCTCCACAAGCGATCCGGCCCGCACGAACTGCGCGCCGCCCTCGACACCCCCGCCGGTCACGACCCCGCCCTGTGGGCCGCCCTCGCCGACCACCTCGGCCTGCCGGGCCTCGCCCTCCCGGAGGCGTACGGCGGTGTCGGCTGCCCCGTCGCCGACCTCGCCCTCGCCTGCGAGGAGACCGGACGGACCCTCGCCCCCTCCCCGCTCCTCGCCACCTCGGTCCTCGCCGCGCCCTTGATCCTCGCCCTCGGCACCGACGCCCAGCGAGCCGCCCTCCTCCCGCGGATCGCCGCCGGCACCCTCACCGCCACCCTCGCCGTCCCCGCCCCCGCCCTCACCACGGCCCTCGCGCTGACCTGCGGGAACGACGGCGACTGGGCCGGTGGTGGCCGGGCCGGAGGCGTCCAGGCCCGCCGGGTCGCGGGCACCTGGCGGCTGTACGGCGAGGCGGCCCAGGTCCTCGACGGGCACAGCGCCGGCCTGCTGCTCGTCGCCGCCCACACCGGGGGGTACGTCCGCTCCCGCACCCTCCTCTTCCTCGTCCCGGGGGAGAGCGAAGGGCTCGTCCGCGTACGGCAGACCGCGCTGGACGCCACCCGTGCGCAGGGGCACGTCCAACTACGGGACGTGGAAGCCGAGTTGCTGGGGAGCGGTGACGAGCAGGACGTCCCGGAGGTCCTCGCCCGGCTCGGCGACCGGGCCGCCGCCGTCCTCGCCTGCGAAGCCGTCGGCGCCGCCGACCGCGCGCTGGAACGGACCGTGGAGTACGTCGGGCAGCGGGAGCAGTTCGGCCGGGTGATCGGCTCCTTCCAGGCCGTCCAGCACCGGCTCGCCGACGTCTACGTCCAGCTCCAGGCGGCCCGCTCCGCCGCCTACTACGCGGCCTGGGCGACGGGCCGGGACGAACGCGTCGGCGGGCTCGCCCTCGCCCAGGCGCTGGAGGCCCTGCGCACGGCCGCCGGAGAGGCGGTCCAGCTCCACGGCGGCATCGGTTTCACCTGGGAGCACGAGGCCCACCTGTACTTCAAGCGCGCCGCCGGCGACGAGCTGCTGTTCGGACCCGTGCACCGGTTGCGCGCCCACGCGGCCGACCGGGCCCGCCTCTTCACCCGGAAGGAGGTGACGGTGTGATCCGCTTCCGGGGCAGCCGACCGCAACCGTCTCCGCACCTCGGCGTCCGCCTCGTCCAGAAGGTCTCCTCCACCCCCGCCTTCGCCAAGGTCGCCCCGCACCTCATCCCCGCCCTCGACCGGGCCGTCCACCGCCTCACCCGGGGGAAAGTCCTGGTCAGTGCCCAGTTGCTGCCGGGTCTCGTCCTCACCGCGACCGGGGCCCGCAGCGGGCAGCCCCGGCGTACGCCGCTCGCCTGCATGCCCGAGGAGCACGGCCGCGGCTGGATCCTGATCGGCTCGAACTTCGGGCGCTCGGGCCATCCGGCGTGGACCGCCAATCTGCTCGCCCATCCGGACGCCGAGGTCAGCTGGAAGGGCGCGGACATCCCGGTGACGGCCCGGCTGCTCACGGGGGAGGAGCGGGCGGCGGCCTGGCAGGCGGCGCTGGCCTTCTGGCCGCCGTACGCGACGTATCAGGCGCGGGTCGAGCGGGAGATCCGCCTCTTCCGGCTCAGCCGCCGAGAGCCAGCCGCTGGACCAGCAGAAACGCCCCGATCCCCAGCATCGCCGCCCCCGACGTCCGGGTGACCGCGCGGGCCGCCACCGGGCGGGCGCCCAGCAGCCTGCGGGCCAGGACGCCCACCGTCGCGTAGACGGCGGCGCAGCACGCCATGTGCAGCAGCCCGAGGGTGGCGGTCTGCGCCGGGACCGGCAGACGCGCGTCGTGGGTGACGAGGAACTGGGGCAGGACGGAGAGGTAGAGCAGCAGGCCCTTGGGGTTCAGCCCGCTGATCGTGGCGCCCCGCAGGAAGACCCGCCGCCGGTCCTGCTCCACCGCTTCCCCCGCCTGCGGCACCCCCGGCCGGCGCAGCACGCTCCACCCCAGCCACACCAGGTAAGCCGCCCCCGCCACGGTCAGCGCGGTGAGCAGCTCCGGCGACCCGGCGACCAGGACCGCGAGGCCGGCCGCGGCCAACGCCGTGTGCAGGGCGTACCCGCTGACCAGTCCGGTCACGGCCAGGCCCACCGAGCGGCCGCGCAGCCCGGCGGCGATCACGTACGCCCAGTCGGCGCCCGGCACGCACACCAGCAGCAGGTCCACGGCGAGGAAGGAGATCAGCGTTCCGGAGTCCATGAGGGGGACATTAGGCGCGATACGGCCGAAGGTGTTCCCGAAGTTTTCACGAACTGGTGCGGTCCGGGGGAGGATCTGTCTCATGGACGACGTGGACCGGAAGATTCTTGCCGAGTTGCAGCAGGACGGGCGGCTGACGGTGACCGAGCTGGCCGCGCGGGTGCGGCTGAGCGTCTCGCCCTGCCACCGGCGGCTGCGGGAGCTGGAGCGGTCCGGGGCGATCAGCGGCTACCGGGCGGTGGTGGAGCCGACCGCCGTCGGGCTGACCTTCGAGGCGCTGGTCTTCGTCTCGATGCGGCAGGAGGACCGGGACACGGTCGCCGAGTTCGAGCGGGCCGTCGGCGAGGTGGAGCACGTACTGGACGCGCAGCGGCTGTTCGGGGAGCCGGACTACCTGCTGCGGGTGGCCACCGCCGACCTCGCGGCCTTCCAGCGGCTGTACGACGAGCGGCTGGCGACCCTGCCGGGGGTGCAGCGGCTCACGTCGACGCTGGTGATGAAGCACGTGGTGCGCGACCGTCCCCTGCCGGGCTGACCCACCCGATGCCCCTCGGGGCCCTCCCTCCGAGTCAAGCGCCCGCATAGCGCGGCAGGCGGTGGTTCATCCGGATGACCGGATGGACCACCGCCTGCCAGACAGGACGTGGGACGTGGGGATAAAGCGGGTCGCGGCTGCCGCGGGCTATTTCGTCGGCTTCTTGCCGGTGACGCCCAGGTGCACCAACAGTGCGACGTTCGGCTTGAGTTCAGCCTGCTTGACGCCCCACGCGGTGAAACCCTTCTGGTGGGAGGCGACCGCCGCGAGCATCGCGACCAGCGAACCGGCGATCGCGCCCGGGTTCACGTCCTTGTCGACCTTGCCCTTGGACTGCAACTCGGCGACGGCGTCCGAGAGGGAGTTGTTCACCGAGTTGAGGATCTTCATGCGGAGTTTGTAGAAGCGTTTGTCGCCCTCGGCCGCGCCGAGGTCGACGACGCGGAGGATCGCGTCGTTCCTCTTCCAGAACTCCAGGAACCCGTCGACGAGTTCCTGCGCGGTCTGCCAGCCGGCCTTGCCGACCCAGGACCGCCCCTCCAGCAGCTCGGTCAACCCGGCGCCCTCGGCGGCCATTTGCTCCGCGATCTCCAGGACGGCGCCCTCGACGTCCGGGAAGTACTGGTAGAAGGTCGCGGGCGAAGTGCCCGCCTTCCGGGCGACATCGATGACCTTGACGTCCCGGTAGGGAGAGGAGCTGAGCATCTCGCTGAGGCAGTCGAGCAACTTCTGCCGCGTCGCCTGCCCGCGCCGACCGGCCACGCGGCCGTCGACGGTACGCACTTGTCCTGTCATGCCGTCAGCTTACCGAGGGGTGATCGGAGCGCGATTCGGCCGACTGCAAATGGGGTGCGCGGGGGTACGGAGGCGGGTGTGCCTGGTCTGCGGCTTGCGTGAACCGCCGTTAGTTTGACTGTATGGCCGAAAACAGGGCATCGGTGTACGCAGAGGGCGTCCCCTGCTGGGTGGACGCGCAGCTCCCCGACGTGGACGCGGGCAAGCGGTTCTACGGAGGGCTGTTCGGATGGGCCTTCGAGGAGGCGTACGGCTCCTCCGTGTGGGCCCGGCTGGACGGTGCGCCGGTCGCCGCCCTCGGCCGCAAGACGGACGGCCGGATGCCCACCGTGTGGACGGTGTCCTTCGCGACGCCGGACGCGGAGGCGACCGTACGCCGCATCCGGGCGGCCGGCGGGCAGGTCGTCATGGCGCCGACGCCGGTCGACGGGGCGGGTGTCGCGGCCCTGGCCACCGACCCCGAGGGCGCGGTCTTCGGCCTGTGGCAGGCGGGCAGTCACCCCGGTTTCGGGGTACGGCACAGACCCGGCGCGTTCGCCTGGGCGCAGCTGTACGCCCGTGACACCGAGACCGCCAACACCTTCTACGGCCATCTCTTCCACGAGGCCCTGTTCGGACCGGACGCCGTGCCCGACTTCGGGCGGGCGCCGGTCTCCGACGTCTTCCCCGAGGTCATGCCGCCGCACTTCCTCGTCCACTTCGGCGTCGAGGACTGCGAGGCGGCGCTCGGCGCGGTGAGCCGGCTCGGGGGGCGCGTGCAGGCGGGCCCGTTCACCGCCTCGTACGGAACGGTGGCCGTCGTCACCGACAATCAGGGGGCGTCGTTCGCGCTGCTTCAGCGCTGAGCCGTCTCCTGCTCGCCGTACGTATGAGGACACGTACGGGAGCAGGTGTGCGGGCATGCGTGCGGGCCGGGCACATATACATGTGCTCGGTTGTACGTATATGAAATGAGACACCCCGATTGTTCCGGGGTTCGCAACCGGGCGCCCGGCCAGGAAGAATCAGGGTGCGTGCCGCCATGGCGGTGCGGTGGTGAGACGCTGCACGGGGTCGCGTACACATATGGGTGACGCGGCCCGTACGGGGAGGTGGCAGGCAAGTGGTGGATCAGCTGACGCAGCACGATCCGCGGCGGATCGGGCCGTTCGAGGTGCTGGGACGGCTGGGGGCCGGCGGCATGGGGCTGGTCTACCTCGCGCGTTCGGCCTCCGGCCGCCGCGTGGCGATCAAGACGGTCCGCACGGAACTGGCCGAGGACCAGCTGTTCCGGGTCCGCTTCACCCGCGAGGTGGAGGCGGCGCGGGCGGTCTCCGGCTTCTACACGGCCGCGGTGGTCGACGCCGATCCACGGGCGGCCGTGCCGTGGCTGGCCACCGCCTATGTGCCCGCGCCCTCCCTCGAAGAGATAGTGAACGACTGCGGGCCGCTCCCGGCCCAGGCGGTGCGCTGGCTGGCGGCGGGCATCGCGGAGGCCCTCCAGTCCATCCACGGTGCCGGGCTCGTCCACCGTGACCTGAAGCCCTCCAACGTCCTCGTCGTCGAGGACGGTCCCCGGGTGATCGACTTCGGCATCGCGTCCGGCGTCTCGAACACACGTTTGACGATGACGAACGTCGCCGTCGGCACCCCCGCCTACATGTCGCCCGAGCAGGCCAAGGACTCGCGCAGCGTCACCGGCGCCAGCGACGTCTTCTCCCTCGGCTCCACCCTCGTCTTCGCGGCCACCGGACACCCCCCGTTCCACGGCGCCAACCCCGTCGAGACGGTCTTCATGCTGCTCCGCGAGGGCCCCGACCTGGAGGGCCTCCCGGACGAGCTGCGCCCGCTCATCGACTCCTGCATGCAGATGGAGGCCACCGGCCGCCCCAGCCCCGCCGACCTCCAGGCCCAGCTGGCCCCGCACCTCTTCGCCGGCTCCGACGACAGCGGTACGGCGTCGGCGTGGCTGCCCGAGAAGGCGGTCGCCCTCATCGAGACGCGTCGTGGCGGCCGGCTGCCCGTCAAGTCGGCGGCGCCCGCGAGCCCCGGCGCCGCCGGCGGCGTGGGCATGGCCCGGCCCGCCGTACCGCCGCCGCCCGCGCACGACCCCGTGGTGCCCGCCCGTACGGCGCCCGCGCCCGTCGCGGTCGGCGCCCCCGACACCGGTCCCGTCCGGCTGGCCGGAGCGGCCGTGCCGATCGGGCCCGGCCCGCGGGTCGCCGACGTCCGCGCCACCGCCGCCGTCAGGGCGCCCGTGCCCGAGCCCGGCCTGGTCGCCTCCTGGGCCCGGCCCCGCCCCGGCGTCAACGGCGCCGACCCGGCCCCCGCCGCCGCGCCCCCGCCCGCCGCGGAGACCCCGGCGGGCTGGCGCCCCTGGCGGTTCCGCATGTCCAACGACGTGTGGGGCACCCCGGCCGTCGCCGGAGACCTCGTCTACGTCACCTCCTTCGAGGTGCACGCCCTGGACGTGGCCACCGGCCGCCGCCGCTTCAAGACGCGTGACGTGGCCTGGTCGATGGCGGTGGCGGACGGGCGTATCCACGCCTCCGACGGTCCCACCCTGTTCGCGCTGGACGCCCGCGAGGGCACCGACCTGTGGCGGCTGCCCACCGACTCCTGGGTGTACTGCCTCAAGGCCGAGCGGGGCACCGTCGTCACCGGCACCCGCGGCGGCGGCATCCAGGCCTGGGAAGCCTCCACCGGGCGGAAGCTGTGGGAGGCCACCGGCTGCCAGACCGACTTCGAGTCCCCGGAGGCCGGCCCCGCCCTCCACGACGGCACCGTCTACCTCTGGCAGGACGCCCGCCTGCGCGCCCTCGACGCCCGCACCGGCGAGGAACGCTGGTCGTACCCCATCGGCGACTCCGCCTCCTGCAGCGGCGTCCCGGTCCGGGTGACCGCGGCCCCCGACGGCTACGTCTACATCGCGGCCGGCACCCGCGTCCTCGCCGTCGACGCGGCGAGCGGCATGGTCCGCTGGCACTTCGAGGCCCCCGCGGTCTTCCTCTCCCCGCCCACCTTCGTCCCCGGCCCCGCGGTCACCGGAGGTGGCATCTACCTCGCCGACTACCTCGGCACGGTGTACGCCCTCGACGCCACCGACGGCCGCGACCGCTGGCGCATCGCCACCGAGGCCCGCTCCTCGATCGACCCGGTGCTGGTCGCAGCGGGCCACGTCCACGTCGGCAGCGGCAAGGGCCTCTACACCCTCGACGCCGTCACCGGCACCCCCAAGTGGCGCTTCCAGGCGGGCGGCGACATCGTCGGCTCCCCGGCGGTGGCCGAGGGCCGCATCCACTTCGGCTCCACCGACCACCTCCTCTACACGCTGAAGGCCGACGACGGCCGCCTCCGCTGGAAGCTGGCGACCGGCGGCGAGATCACCGGCACCCCGGTGGTCCGTGACGGCGTCGTCTACGCCTGCAGCAAGGACCGTTGCGTCTACGCCCTGGACGCGGAGAAGGGCACCGGAACGGCGCGAACGGCGTAGGCCGTTGCTTCTGCGCCCGGCCGGCCGGACCGACCGGGCGGCCTCAGACCAGGGCGACCGCGAACAGCACGAACGCGAGCACGATGACGCCCACGCGGACGTAGTGGTACAGGTTCCAACGCCTCGCCTGCTGCTTCCAGTCCGCGGGCGCGCCCTCCTGTGACCAGGTCTTGGCGCGCGAGTTGATCGGCACCAGCAGCAGGACCGACATCACCACGCTCACCACGAGCAGCGCGTCCCCCGCGACGACCGATGAGGCGCCGTCCCCGCCCCACGCCAGCGCGGCCCACGCCATGCCGAGGGCGAGCGAGCTGATGTACCAGATCGGCATGACCCCGCCGACCACGCGGGCCCCCTCGCTGTGTGCGGCGAGTCTGGCGTCGTCCGGCAGCCGGTTGAAGATCGGGTTGACGAACACCGCCACCGCGAACTCCACGCCCACCATCAGCCCGACCACGACGATCGTGATGACGGCCAGTGTGTCCTGCATGTGCCCTCCCCCGGGATTGCCCTAGCGGCGCTAGGTTCTGATTCGATGCTAGACGATTCGCTGCTCGATTGTCTAGCGGCGCTAGCGGCGCGGGGTGGCGGCGGCACACACGGAGGATCGGACGGGGGTGCTCCGCCACTGCGACGTCGACCCCACCGCCCTCCCGGACAACTGACCTCACCTCACCCGGAAGCCCCGGGCCCGCCGCCCGGCGAAGAGTTCCGCCTGGTGCTCGGCGGGCAGGTTGCCCAGCGCGACGAGGTGCGGCGCCTGCGCGAATCCGGCGGCGAGGGAGGTCTCCTTCGCCGCCCACAGCGCCCGGACGGTCCCCTGGACGGCGGCGGGCGGGTACCCGGCGACGACGGTCGCGCAGGCCACGGCCGCGTCCAAGGCCCGCCCCGCCTCCGTCAGTTCGCAGACCAGGCCGATCTCGTGGGCCCGCCGGGCCGACATCCGCTCCGCCGTTCCCATGAGCATCATCCGCGCGACCTCCCCGTACGGCATGCGCTGCGCCATGAGCACCGACTCGTAGGCGCTGACCATGCCGTACGTGGTGTGCGGGTCGAAGAAGACGGCCTCGGCGCCCGCGACGAGGAACTCGCACTCCCCGAGCAGGTAGAAGGCGCCCCCGCAGGCCATCCCCTCGACGGCGGCGACGACCGGCTTCCACAGGTCGTTTGCCTTGGGCCCGACGGTGAGCAGCGGATCGTCCTGCATGTAGGGCGAGCCGGGCTGCGGTACGACGGCGTCCCGGTCGATGCCCGTGCAGAACGCCCGCCCCCCGGCCCCGGTGAGGACGACGGCCCGCACGGAATCGTCGAACCGCAACGCCCTCCACACCTCGGTGAGTTCGTGCGCGGTATCGAGGTCGATGGCGTTGAGGCGTTCGGGCCGGTCGAGGGTGACGACGGCGACGCCGGTGTCCTGGTCGGTGGCGAGGCGCAGGCTCACGGGCGTTCCAGGACCCACTGCGGAAGGCCGCGCTCGTCGAACACCGCGTGCACGCGGGCGCCGATGCGGACCCGGTCGGCGGGGAAGGAGCCGAGCGGCGCGCCGGCCTCGGCGACCAGGTTCCCGATGAGCCGGACGCGGGGCGCGTCGGCCAGCTCCACGAGGACGACGTTGTACGGCGCGTGCGCGGCGTAGTCGGGCAGCAGGGGCGGGTGCGGGACGGCGTACGACCAGACGCGTCCGCGGCCCGAGGTGAGCCGCCACTCGGTGGCGAAGGACTGGCAGTGCGGGCAGCAGGGCCGGGGCGGGAAGCGGGGTTCGCCGCAGTCGGCGCAGGCCTGCACGCGGAGTTCGCCGAGGGCGGCGTACCGCCAGAAGGGGGCGCCGTCGGCGTCGACGACCGGTTCGAGCATCTCAACTCCTCAGGAGCAGCGCGGAGGTGGGGACTCCCTCTCCGGCGGTGACGAGACAGGTCGCGGCGCCCGGCACCTGGGCGGTGCTGGTGCCGCGCAGTTGCTTCACGCCCTCGGTGATGAGGTTGAAGCCGTGCACGTAGGCCTCGGAGAGCCCGCCGCCGCCGGTGTTGAGGGGCAGCCGGCCGCCGGTCTCCAGGGCGCCGCCCTCGGTGAACGCGCCCCCTTCGCCCCGGCCGCAGAAGCCGTACCCCTCCAGGGAGAGGGGGATCAGGGGCGTGAACGCGTCGTAGATCTGGGCCACGTCGACGTCCTGCGGGGTGAAGTCGGCGTGTTTCCACAGGTGCCGGGCGGCGGTCCAGGCCGGCCCGGTGAGCGGGTCGTCGGTCCAGTAGTTGACCATGCCGTGGTGCTGGGCGGGCAGGCCCTGGGCGGCGGAGTGGACGTACACGGGCCGCCGGGCGCAGTCGCGGGCCCGCTCGCGGCTGACGACCACGCAGGCCAGCGCGCCGTCCGTCTCCAGGCAGTTGTCGTAGAGGCAGAGGGGTTCACTGATCCAGCGGGAGGTCATGTACGACTCGCGGGTCAGGGGGCGGTCGTACATGACGGCGGCCGGGTTCTGGTTGGCCCGGTTGCGGCAGGCGAGGGCGATGGCGAAGAGGTGGTCGCGGGTGACGCCGTACTCGTGCATGTAGCGGCGGGCGAGGAGCGCGATCTCGTCGACGGGCCGCAGCAGGCCGAAGGGGCGGGTCCACTGGGCCGGGGTGGGCAGCTGGACGGCGGTGTTCGTCCACGGGCGGGGGCCGCTGCCCCGCTTGCGCGACCGCCAGGCGACTCCGACGGTCGCCTGACCGGCGGCGATGGCGGCGGCGAGGTGGGCGACGGTGGCGCAGGACCCGCCGCCGCCGTACGGGACGCGGCCGAAGTAGGTCAGGTCGCCGAAGCCGACGGCCTTCGCCAGCTCGACCTCGTCCGTCTCCTCCATCGTGTAGGAGGCGAGGGCGTCGACCTCGCGGGGCGCGATCCCGGCGTCGTCGAGCGCGGCGACGACGGCACGGCAGGCGAGGGTCTTCTCGTCCTCGGGGAGGTGCTTGGCGAAGGGCGTCTGCCCTATGCCGACGATGGCGGTGGCGTCCTTGAGACCGGCCACGGGGGTCACCTCCACTGAAGCCCATTGAGCTGACAGAGCGTCAGGTTACAGCTAATCTGACGGACAGTCAGCTCATGAGTGCCGGGAGGTCGTCATGCGCGGTGAGGGTGCCGGGGAGTGGGGGACGATCCCGGAGCTGGTCCGGTGGGCGGCGCACCGGTACGCGGACGTCGAGGCGGTGGTGGAGGGCCGTACCCGCGTCTCGTACGGCGAACTCGGCGCCCGCGTCGAGCGGTCGGCGGCCGCCTGCCTCGCGCGGGGCGTCCGGACGGGCGACCGGGTCGCGATCTGGGCGCCGAACTCCCTGGACTGGATGGTCGCCGCGCTCGGCGCGGTGTCGGCCGGCGCGGTGCTGGTGCCGCTGAACACCCGCTTCAAGGGCGGCGAGGCGGCGGACGTCCTGGCCCGCAGCCGTGCCCGGCTCCTCTTCGTCACCGGCACGTTCCTCGGCACGTCGTACGTCGCCTCGCTGCGACGGGCGGCGGGCGAGGGACCGGGGGAGGGGCCGCTGCCCGGACTGCCCGCGCTGGAGACGGTGGTGGTCCTCTCGGAGGACGCGCCGACGAGCTTCCGCACCTGGAAGGACTTCCTCGCGAGTGGGGAGGGCGTGAGCGCGGCGGAGGTGCGGGCACGGTCGGCGGAGATCTCCGGCCCGTCGCCGTCGGACATCGTCTTCACCTCGGGGACGACCGGCCGCCCCAAGGGCGCGGTCATCACCCACGCGCAGACCCTGCGGGCGTACGACATCTGGTGCGACCTGGCGGGCCTGCGCCGCGGCGACCGCTACCTGATCGTGAACCCCTTCTTCCACACCTTCGGCTACAAGGCGGGCGTCATCGCCTGCCTCATGCGGGGCGCGACGATGGTTCCGCAGCCGGTGTTCACCGTGGACACCGTGCTGGCGAACGTGGCCGCCGAGCGGGTCTCCGTGCTGCCCGGCCCGCCGACCC
The DNA here is from genome assembly GCF_042723915.1 of Streptomyces sp. NPDC058335. Lineage (NCBI taxonomy): Bacteria > Bacillati > Actinomycetota > Actinomycetes > Kitasatosporales > Streptomycetaceae > Streptomyces > Streptomyces sp. NPDC058335. Next base: position 288,486 of record NZ_JBHXHX010000002.1, read on the forward strand.
TGCACCAGTCCCTGCTCGACCACCCGGCGCGGGACGCCTACGACCTCTCCGCGCTGCGGCTCGTCGTGACGGGCGCGGCGGTCGTGCCGCTGCGGCTGGTGGAGCGGCTGCGGGGCGAACTGGGCGTGAGCACGGTCCTCACCGCGTACGGCCTGTCCGAGGCGAGCGGCATCGTCACGATGTGCCGCCGCGGCGACGAACCGTCGGTCATCGCGTCGACGTCCGGCCGCGCGATACCCGGCACGCAGGTGCGGGTCGTCTCGGCGACGGGAGCCGAACGGGGCCCCGGAGAGCCCGGAGAGGTCCTGGTCCGCGGCTTCAACGTCATGCGCGGCTACTACGAGGACGAGCCGGGCACCGCCGAGGTGCTGACCCCGGACGGCTGGCTGCGCACCGGCGACGTGGGCGTCCTGGACGACGCCGGCAACCTCCGCATCACCGACCGCATCAAGGACATGTTCATCGTCGGCGGCTTCAACGCCTACCCGGCCGAGATCGAGCAACTCCTGGGCCTGCACCCCGACGTGGCCGACGTGGCGGTCGTCGGCGTGCCGGACACCCGACTGGGCGAGGTCGGCAAGGCGTACGTGGTCCGCCGCCCGGGTTCCGTACTCACCGGCGACGACCTGATCGCCTGGTCCCGACGCGAGATGGCGAACTACAAGGTGCCGAGAGCGGTCGAGTTCATGGCCGAACTGCCGCGCAACGCGAGCGGGAAGGTGGTGAAGGGGGAGCTGCGGTCGTGGTCGTGTTGACGAAGGCCGCACGGCTGGTGCGGGGCGCCCACCGCGAGCGCCCCGCGGGCGGGCTCAGCCGAGGGCGCGGACGGCCTGGTAGTACGTCCAGGCCGTGCTGTCGCAGGCCGTCCCGGTGGCGCCGCCGTAGTTGTTGCACACGCGCTTGAGGTCTTCGTAGAAGGCGCTGTCGAGGCGGGACTTGTTGGCGTCGAAGGCGCCGATCGCCTTGTAGTTGCGGTAGCCGAAGTCGTGCCGGGCGCAGGACGTGGAGAAGGGGAAGCCGAACGGGTTGTCCGGCGAGGAGGAGCAGTAGTCGGTCGTCCAGTTGAAGCCGTACGCGGACCAGGCGGACTGGTTCGAACGGGCGGCCGTCCACTGGCTGTAGCTCGATGCGCTGGTCTGCGTCCAGCTCGCGAGGACCTGGGGCTTGTCGGCGGGAGCGGCCTCGGCCGCGGTCGCGGTGGCGAACACGGCTCCGAGCGCGAGGGTCGAGGCGGCAAGAGTGGTACCGAGTCTGCGGTGCATCCCACACCTCCATGAGGCTGTCGCCCGCCCATCGGGCAACAGGTTCATGTCAAGATGGTTGCCGTCCGCGAGACTCACTCACACCCCGTCAGCCCGAAGGATCTCTGAACTCCGGGATGCGCTGGACGAGCGGAACATCAAGCACCGCTTCGGCCGGGTGAGTCGGCGGTCCGCCGGACACACCTCGACCGCGGCGGCCCCCCTCCGCGCCGCCGCGGTCGATCGGTCCCCGTGTGTGGTGAAGGCCTACTTGCCGTCGCCGTCCAGATCCAGGGCGGGCGGGGCCGGCATCGCGTTGTTGAGCGTGACGATCGCCTCGTCCGTGGCGGGCTCGCTCGGCATCGCGTTGTTGAGGGTGGTGATCGTCTCGTCCGTCGCAGGCGGCGTGGGCATCGCGTTGTTCTGCGGAGAGACGGGCGCGTCCTTCTTCTGGTCGGTCATGGGACTGAGTTCCTCTGCTGTGGTGACGAGTGAGGAACGCCCGTCCGGAGGCTCCCCCGAGTGCTGCCGGACGGGCGCTCGGAGCCGCACACTAACCGGTCGGCTCCTGGCCGAACCGTCTGCCCCCCGACGCGACGGTCCGACTGGTAAGACAGTGCCGGGTGCGGATAAACAAACGCTGAACGCCCGCGGCCCGGCCGGGGAGCAGCGCGTCCGTCACCCCGCGGACGCGTGCGCCAGCAGCCGGCGCGCGATGTCGGACTCGGGTGCGCCGCTCTGTTCGTAGAGGGCGAGCGCGTCCTGCCAGCAGGCCCTGGCCCGGTCCACCTGCGCCAGCTCGGCCAGGGCACGTCCCAGGAGCGTCAGCACGTTCCCCCGCATCCGGTCACCGCCGATGCATCCCAGGGTGAGCGCCAGTTCGGCGTGCTGCGCCGCCTGCGCGGGACGGTGCGCGGCGAGGTGCACCTGCGCGATACGGAAGTTGGTGACGCCTTCCCACAGCCGCTGCCGGTGCTCGTTGAAGATCCGCAGGGCGTCGGAGAACTCTGTCAGTGCCTCGGCGTGACGGTCGGCCTGGGTCAGCGCCACCCCCAGCGCGAAGTGGCTGTTGGCGAGACGTACCGACCGGCCGATCTCGCTGTGCGCGGCGAGCCCGCGGCGCGCGATCTCGACGGCCTTGTCGGTGTTGCCCATCCCCAGGTACGCGCGGGACAGATTGCCCAGGGCCGTGGCTTCGAAGGGCCGGTTGCCCGCGGCCCGCAGACCTTCGAGGGCCTGGTCGAAGAAGACTTTGCCGTCACCGAAACGGCTCTGGTGCAGGCAGACGAGCCCGCGGTTGTTGGCCACCCAGCTGACGGCGGTGGCGTCGTGCGCGGTCTCCGCGAGCGCCATGGCGACCTGGGCCTCGTCCTCCGCCTGCTGGATGCGGCCGGAGACCAGGAGCACATCGCTGAGGACCGTGCGCGCCCTGCCCTCCGCTCGTTCGTCGCCCATGGCCCTGGTGGCCTCACAGGTGGCCCGCGCCGTCGTCTCGTACTGGTGGGAGTTGGCTCCCGACTCGGTCAGGTCCTTGGCCGCCCACAGCAGATCGACGGCCCGCCGGAGTCTCTCCGTTCCCGCCGCCTGCCGTACGCAGGCCAGCAGCGGCCCCGCCTCCGTGTACAGCCAGTCCAGGGCCGCGGCCCCTTCGGTGAAGCGCAGCCCCGGATAGCTGGTGGGCTCCAGGTCGTCGACCAGCCGGTCCCGGGGGTGCTCGATCGCGTACACCCGGGCTGTCGTCGCCAGATAGAAGTCCAGCAACCGCGACATCGCCGCCGCTCGCTCGCCCGGCGACGACTCGTCGCGTTCGGCGCAGGCACGCGCGTAGAGGCGGACCAGGTCGTGGAAGCGGTAGCGGCCCGGTGCGGCGGACTCCAGGAGGGAGGTGTCGACCAGGGACTCCAGCAGGTCCTCGGTCTCCTCGGGCGGCAGGTCGAGTACGGCCGCCGCCGCGGCGAGGGACATGTCGGGGCCGTCCGCCAGGCCCAGGAGGCGGAACGCGCGGGCCTGGGCCGGTTCCAGCTGGCCGTAGCCCAGTTCGAAGGTGGCCTTCACCGCCAGGTCTCCGGCCTGGAGTTCGTCGAGGCGGCGGCGTTCGTCGGCGAGTTTCGCGGCGAGGACGGACACCGTCCAGGTGCGCCGGGCGGCCAGCCGGGACGCGGCGATGCGGATCGCGAGCGGCAGGAAGCCGCAGGCGGCGACCACGTCCAGCGCGGCCTTCCGTTCCGACGCGACCCGTTCCTCGCCGACGATCTTCGTGAACAGCGCGAGCGCCTCTTCCGGCGACATCACGTCCAGGTCGACGAGGTGGGCCCCGGCCAGGTCCACCATCCGCACGCGTGAGGTGACGAGGGCCGCGCAGCCCTCCGTGCCGGGCAGCAGCGGACGTACCTGCGCGGCGTCCTTGGCGTTGTCCAGCAGGACCAGCACGCGCCGGCCGTCGAGCATCGAGCGGTACAGCGCCGCCCGTTCCTCCAGGGAGTCCGGGATCGCCGAGTCGGCGGCGCCGAGGGCGCGGAGGAAGGCACCGAGGACCGTCTCGGGTTCGGCGGACCGCGAGCCGGCGCCCTGGAGGTCGACGTAGAGCTGCCCGTCGGGGAAGGCGGGGCGGGCCCGGTGGGCGACGTGCACGGCGAGGGTCGTCTTGCCGACGCCGCCGATGCCCGCCAGCGCCGACACGGCCATGACGCGACCGCCGTCACCGCCGTCCCCGGACGCCCCGGCGAGCACCTCGCTCAGCTCGGTCACGAAGGAGGAGCGACCGGTGAAGTCGGGCACCGTCGCGGGGAGCTGCGCGGGCCGCACCGGGGCGGCGCTCGGCTCGGCCTGCGGCGCGGACGGCTCCGCGAGGTCCGGGTCGGCCTGGAGGATGCGGCGCTGGAGCGCGCGCAGGCCCGGTCTCGGGTCGACGCCGAGTTCCTCGGCGAGCAGCCGCCGCGTGTCGGCGTACACGGCGAGGGCCTCCGCCTGCCGGCCGCTGCGGTACAGCGCCAGCATCAGCAGTTCGCGCAGCCGCTCGCGCAGCGGGTACGCCGCGGTCAGCGCGGTCAGTTCGGAGACGGCCTCCGCGTGGCAGCCCTGCTCCAGGTCCATGTCGAGGCGGGATTCGAGGAGGCCGAGCCGCCACTCCTCCAGCCGCACGCGCTGCGCCTCCGCGTAGGGGCCGGGTACGCCGGCCAGCGCCTCGCCGTCCCACAGGCCGAGGGCACGGTTCAGCAGCTCGCGCGCCCGGCCCAGGGCACCGGCCCCCTTCGCCTTCTCCGCCTCGGCCGCCCACTCCTGCGCCGCCGCCAGGTCCAGGGCGCCCTCGCCGAGCCCGCGCACCGCGTATCCGCCGGACTCGCTGACCAGCACACCCGGGTCGAGGACCTTGCGCAGCCGGGAGGCGTACGTCCGTACCGCCGCCAGCGCCTGCGACGGCGGCTCCTCGCCCCACAGGGCGTCGATCAGCTCGGCGGCGGTGGCCGTACGGCCCTCGCGGAGCAGGAGGGCGGCGAGCAGGGCGCGTTGCTGGGGTGAGCCGGTGGCCAGCGGCTGTTCGCCGCGGCGGGCGCGCACCGGGCCGAGCACGTCGAAGCGCAACGTCTCCGGCTCCCGGAGGGAGCCCGGACGCTTCTGCTCCGGCACGCGCGGTACACGGTCGTCCATCGGGCTCCCCCTAGGCATGATGACCAACTATGTCAGTTTGCCCTGTCCATGCCCGGACCGTCAGCCGTGCGAGACGCCGATCACAGGGCGGGGCACGGGAGTCCACAGGGTCGTCACACGGTCTCCTCACACGGGAGTCGACGCGCTCGGCACACGCTCTCCGCGCGCGTTCGATCACCGTCGCTCGCCGAACGCTCCCGGCACACTTGCTGACGGTCCGTCAGATCGGCGCTACCGTGCCCTCATGGAGACCCATGAGAGCTTTCCGCAGATCATCTCCGTCGACGACCACACGGTCGAACCCCCCACGGTCTGGCAGGACCGCCTGCCGAAGAAGTACCTCGACACCGGCCCCCGTACGGTCCGCGCCCCGCTGCGCGAGATGACCTTCCTCGGCGGGCGCTTCAAGCCCGTCATGGGGGAGCCCGGCGACGAGGGTCCGGTCGGCGACTGGTGGGTCTACGAGGACCTGCACCGGCCCCTGACCCGCCTCGACACCGCCGTCGGCTACGACCGCGACGAGATCAAACTGGAGGTGATCACGTACGAACAGATGCGCCCCGGCTCCTACGACGTCCCCGCCCGCCTCGCCGACATGGACGTCAACCACGTCCAGTCCGCCGTCTGCTTCCCCACCTTCCCCCGCTTCTGCGGGCAGACCTTCACCGAGGCCGCCGACCACGAGCTGGGCCTGCTCTGCGTGCGCGCCTACAACGACTGGATGGTGGAGGAGTGGTGCGGCCCCGCCGCCCACGGCCGGCTGATCCCCCTCACCCTCATCCCCCTCTGGGACGCCGGACTGGCCGCCGCCGAGGTCCGCCGCAACGCCGCCCGCGGCGTCCGCGCCGTCGCCTTCTCCGAGATACCCCCGCACCTGGGCCTGCCGTCCGTCCACACCGATGCCTGGGACCCCTTCCTCGCCGCCTGCGACGAGACCGGCACCGTCATCGCCATGCACATCGGCTCGTCGAGCCGCATGCCGTCCACCTCCGCCGACGCCCCGCCCGCCGTCGGCTCCACCATCACCTTCGCCAACTGCTGCTTCTCGATGGTCGACTGGCTGATGAGCGGCAAGTTCGAGCGCTTCCCCAACCTCAAGATCATGTACGCCGAGGGGCAGATCGGCTGGATCCCCTACATCCTGGAGCGCGCCGACGTCGTCTGGGAGGAGAACCGCGGCTGGGGCGGCGTCGCCGACAAGGTCCACCGCCCGCCGTCCGAACTGTTCACCGAGCACGTCTACGGCTGCTTCTTCGACGACGCCTTCGGGCTGCGCAACCTGGACTCCATCGGCGTGGGGAACGTGCTCTACGAGACGGACTACCCCCACTCCGACTCCACCTGGCCCAGGTCCCGCGAGGTCGGCGAGGCGCAGATGGGCCACCTGGACGCCGACGTCGTCGACCGGATCGTCCGCGGCAACGCCATCGACCTGCTCGGGCTGACGCCGGACGGCCTGTGGGCCGGTGGGACACGGTGACCGGCCTGGAGTACGGCATCCAGCTCCCCGTCCAGTCCCAGTCCACCCTCTACACCGAGCCCTGGGAGACCGGCGCGGGCCCGGCCGACCTGGTCGCCGTCGCCCGCGCCGCCGACCGCGCCGGGTTCGCGTACGTCGCCTGCTGCGACCACGTCGCCATCCCGCGCCGGCTGGCCGGGGCCATGAGCACGGTCTGGTACGACCCGGTCGCCACCCTCGCCCACCTCGCCGCCGTCACCGAACGCGTCCGACTGCTCAGCCACGTCGCCGTGGTGGGCCTGCGGCACCCCCTCCTCACCGCCAAGCAGTACGCCACCCTCGACCACCTCAGCGGCGGCCGGCTGATCCTCGGCGTCGGCGCCGGACACGTACCGGAGGAGTTCGAGGCGCTCGGCGTCGACTTCCGGCAGCGCGGCGCCCTCCTGGACGAGACGATCGACGCCCTGCGCGCCGCACTCGGCCCGGAGGAGTTCCCCGAACACCACGGAAAGGCGTACGACTTCGAGGAACTGGGGCAACGGCCCAGACCCGCCCAGACCCGCGTCCCCCTCTGGGTCGGTGGCTCGTCACCCGCCGCCGTACGCCGGGCCGCCCTCAAGGGCGACGGCTGGCTCCCGCAGGGCGACCCCAGGGACCGCCTCCCCGCACAGATCGCCCGCATCGGACAACTCCGGGGCGACGACCCGCTCACCACCCCCCTCACCATCGGTGCCCTCACCGAACCGCTCTACGTAGGCACCCCCACCTGGGACGTCGGCCGCCGCACCCTCCACGGCAGCCCGGAGTCGATCGCCGAGTCACTCCGGGCGTACGGGGCGATGGGCGTCCACCAGATCCAGGTCCGCTTCCGCTCCCGCAGCCGCACCGAACTCACGGACCAGATGACGGCGTTCGGCGCCGAGGTCGCCCCCCACCTTTGAGGAGAACCCATGGGCAAGCTCCAAGGACGCGTCGTCCTCGTCACCGGGGCCGCGCGAGGCCAGGGTGAACAGGAGGCGCGGCTGTTCGCCGAGGAGGGCGCACGGGTGGTCGTGGCCGACGTCCTCGACGAGCAGGGCACCGCCCTCGCCGAGGAGATCGGCGCGCTCTACGTCCACCTGGACGTCGGCGAGGAGACGCAGTGGCGGGAGGCGGTGGACGCGGCCGGGCAGGCGTACGGTCGCCTCGACGGCCTGGTCAACAACGCCGGCATCCTGCGCTTCAACGCCCTCACCGACACGCCCCTCGACGAGTTCATGCAGGTCGTGCGGGTCAACCAGGTCGGCTGCTTCCTCGGGATCAGGACGGCCGCCCCGGCGTTGACCGACGGCGGCACGATCGTCAACACGGCCTCGTACACGGGCCTGACCGGGATGGCGGCGGTGGGGGCGTACGCGGCGAGCAAGCACGCGATCGTCGGGCTCACCCGGGTCGCCGCCCTGGAACTCGCGCCACGCGGGATCAGGGTCAACGCCGTGTGCCCCGGCGCGATCGACACCGCGATGTCCAACCCGGCCGCGCTGGATCCGACGGCGGACGCCGAGGAGACCACGAAGGCACTGGACGGGCTGTACCGCAAGCTCGTGCCTCTGGGCCGCATCGGCCGCCCGGAGGAGGTGGCCAGGCTGGCCCTGTTCCTCACCTCGGACGACTCCTCCTACATCACCGGGCAGCCCTTCGTGATCGACGGGGGATGGCTGGCGGGGGTGTCCGTGATCTGACTTGCCGTCAGCTATTGACGGTGTATGCGGCCGGTGCCACAGTCGGCGGAGCCGCCCTATCTGACGGTACGTCAGATAAGACTCGGACGGCCGGGACGACAACCTGACTCGGGACGGTGAACCTCCTTGGAATTCGGGCTCTTTGTACAGGGATACGTCGGCAAGCGGGCCGAGACCGACCCCCTCGCCGAGCACAAGGCACTGATGGAGGAGACCGAGTACGTCATCCAGGCGGACCGGTCCGGCTTCAAGTACGCCTGGGCGTCCGAGCACCACTTCCTGGAGGAGTACTCCCACCTCTCCGCCAACGACGTCTTCCTCGGCTACCTGGCCCACGCCACCGAGCGCATCCACCTCGGCTCCGGCATCTTCAACCCGCTCGCCCAGGTCAACCATCCCGTGAAGGTCGCCGAGAAGGTCGCCATGCTCGACCATCTCACCGAGAACCGCTTCGAGTTCGGCAGCGGACGCGGCGCCGGCTCGCACGAGATCCTCGGCTTCCTCCCCGGCATCACCGACATGAACCACACGAAGGAGATCTGGGAGGAGACCATCGCCGAGTTCCCCAAGATGTGGCTCCAGGACGAGTACGTCGGCTTCCAGGGCAAGCACTGGCAGCTGCCGCCCAGGAAGATCCTGCCCAAGCCGTACGGCAGCTCCCACCCGGCGATGTGGTACGCCGCCGGGTCGCCGCCGTCGTACGCGATGGCCGCCCGCAAAGGGCTCGGGGTGCTGGGATTCAGCATCCAGAAGGTCGCCGACATGGAGTGGGTGCTGGAGCAGTACAAGACGGCGATCGTGAACGCCGAGCCGATCGGCGACTTCGTCAACGACAACGTGATGGTGACGACGACGGCGATCTGCGCGCCCACGCACGACGAGGCGATCCGGATCGCGGTGAGCGGCGGGCTGCACTATCTGCCGTCGCTGGTGTTCCGGTACCACGACACGTTCCCCCGTCCCGAGGGGTTCCCCGAGTGGCCCGAGACGCTCCCCGAGTACACCCCCGAGTTCGTCGAACTCCTCGTCGAGGAGGAGCTGTTGATCTGCGGCGACCCGGACGAGGTGCTGCGGCAGTGCAAGCGGTGGGAGCAGGCCGGGGCCGATCAGCTGAGCTTCGGACTTCCTGTCGGGGTGCCGAAGGAGGAGACGCTGCAGACGATCCGGCTGATCGGGGAGCATGTGATTCCGAAGATCGACACGGATCCCGTGCACCGGACCACGCGGTTCCGGCAGGCCGGCTGAGCTGTGCCGGCGGCTGCGGCCCCGGATGGGGCTGGTCGCGCAGTTCCCCGCGCCCCTTCCGGGCGCTCACCACACGGACGCTTGAGGAGGCACCCCCATGCTCGATCACGTCATCAGAGGCGCGACCGTCGTCGACGGGACGGGGGCGCCGGGACGCATCGCCGACGTCGGTGTCCGGGACGGGCGTATCGCCGCCATCGGGGCCGTCACCGAGGAGTCCCGTACGTCCGAGGACGCCTCCGGGCTCGTCCTCGCGCCCGGCTTCGTCGATCCGCACACGCACTACGACGCCCAGCTGTTCTGGGACCCCTACGCCACCCCGTCCCTGAACCACGGGGTGACGACCGTCGCCGCCGGGAACTGCGGCTTCACCCTCGCCCCCCTGAACCCCTCCCGTCCCGACGACGCCGACTACACCCGCCGGATGATGTCCAAGGTGGAGGGGATGTCGCTGGTGGCGTTGGAGGAGGGGGCGCCCTGGAGCTGGCATTCGTTCGGGGAGTATCTGGATGCCCTGGAGGGGCGGATCGCGGTCAACGCCGGGTTCATGGTCGGGCATTGCGCGCTGCGACGGTATGTGATGGGCCCGGACGCGGTCGGCGGACAGCCGAGCGAGGAGCAGCTCGCACGGATCGTCGGGCTGCTGCACGAGGCGATGGACGCCGGCGCCTGGGGCTTCTCCACCACACAGTCCTCCACCCACTCCGACGGCGACGGGCAGCCGGTCGCCTCCCGCCACGCGCGCCCGGCGGAGCTGCTGGCGCTGGCGAAGGCGGTGGGCGAGCACGAGGGCACGCAGATCGAGGCGATCGTCGCGGGCTGCCTGGACCAGTTCAGCGACGCCGAGATCGACCTGTTCGCGGAGATGAGCGCGGCGGCCGGACGCCCCCTGAACTGGAACGTCCTCACCATCGACGCGGCCGTCCCCGAGCGGGTGCCCAGGCAGCTCGCGGCGAGCGAACGGGCGCGGAAGGCGGGCGGCAGGGTGGTCGCCCTGACCATGCCGATCCTCACGCCGATGAACATGTCCCTGGGCACCTTCTGCGCCCTGAACCTCATCCCCGGCTGGGGCCCGGTCCTCGGCCTGCCGGTCCCGGAGCGCATCGCCCGCCTGCGCGACCCGGAGGTCAGGGCGGAGCTGCTCAGGCGCGCGGACTCCAAGGAGGCGGGCGTGTTCCGGCGGCTGGCGAACTTCGGCCGCTACGTCATCGGCGACACCTACAGCGAGGCGAACCGCGGCCTGTCCGGCCGGGTCGTGAAGGACATCGCGGCCGAGCGCGGCCAGGACCCCTTCACCTGCCTGGTGGAGATCTGCGCGGCCGACGAGCTGCGTACGATCCTGTGGCCCATGCCGCCGGACAACGACCCCGCGTCCTGGGCGCTGCGGGCCGAGACCTGGCAGCACGAGGACGTGCTGCTCGGCGGCTCCGACGCCGGCGCGCACCTGGACCGCATGTGCGGGGCGCCGTACACCACCCGGTTCCTCGGGGACTGTCTGCGCGGGCGGAAACTGGTCGGGCTCGAGCAGGCGGTGAAGATGCTGACGGACGATCCGGCGCGGCTGTTCGGGCTGCGCGGGCGGGGCCGGATCGAGGAGGGCTTCCACGCCGACCTCGTCCTGTTCGACCCGGAGCGCATCGAGGCGGGCCCCGCGACCCTCGTGCACGACCTGCCCGGCGACAGCCCGCGGCTGGACTCCAAGGCGCTCGGCGTGCGGGCGGTGTGGGTCAACGGGGTGGCGGCGATCCGGGACGACGTGGTGACCGGTGCCGTACCGGGGAAGGTGCTGCGCTCGGGGCGGGACACCCGGACGGTGGGCACCCGGTGAACCAGCGGCTGTTCGTCGGCGGCCGGTGGGCCGAGCCGGACGGCGGTCACTACGAGGTGACCGATCCGGCGACCGAGGAGACCGTCGGGTGGGCGCCGGAGGCCTCGCGGGACCAGGTGCTGGCGGCCTGCGCCGCGGCCCGCGAGGCCTTCGGCCCGTGGTCGCGTACGGCAGCCGGGGAGCGGGCGGCGGTGCTGGCGCGGGCGGCGGACGTCATCCGCGGCCACCTCGTGCCGTACGCCGAACTCGCGCAGGCCGAGACCGGCGCGACGACGGCGACCGCGCGGGCCATGCAGGTCGGCGTCGGCGCCGCCCGTTTCCGGCGGTACGCGCGCGTGGAGCCCGCCGAGTGGGCGATCGAACCGCAGATCAACGAGGCGGGCCCGATGGGGAGGGCGGGAGTGATGGGCGCGCTGGCCGTCCGCCAGCCCGTCGGGGTCGTCGCCTGCATCACGTCGTACAACAACCCGTGGGCGAACCCGGCGGGCAAGATCGCCCCGGCGCTCGCGACGGGCAACACGGTCGTGGTCAAGCCCGCCCCGCAGGACCCGCTGTCCGTCTACCGGATGGCGGAGGCGCTGGAGGCGGCGGGCGTGCCGCGCGGGGTGGTGAACGTGGTCTCCGGCCGCTCGGTCGACGTGGGGGAGACGGTGGTGGCCTCCCCGGACGTCGACATGGTGAGCTTCACCGGCTCCACGGCGGTCGGGCAGCGCATCGCCGAGGCGTGCGGCCGGTCGATGAAACGGCAGCTGATGGAACTCGGCGGCAAGGGCGCGGCCCTGGTCCTCGACGACGCCGACATCGGCTCGGCCGTGGCCGGCATCGGGACGACCTTCTCCTTCTACAGCGGCCAGATCTGCACCGCCCCGACCCGCGTACTGGCCCAACGGGGTGTCTACGACCGCCTGGTGGACGGCCTCACGGCGTACGCCCGCCGCCTGAAGGTGGGCGATCCGCGCGACCCGGACACGGTGGTCGGCCCGCTGATCTCGGCGGCCCACCGGGACCGGGTGGAGTCGTACGTGGAACTGGGGCGCAAGGAGGGCGCGGTGCTGGTGACGGGCGGCGAACGCCCTGCCTTCTCCGACCGGGGCTTCTATGTCGCCCCCACCCTCCTGGCCGACTGCACGAACGACATGCGGGTGGCCCGCGAGGAGATCTTCGGCCCGGTCGTCGTCGTCATCCCCTTCGACGACGAGGAGGAAGGCGTCACCCTGGCCAACGACAGCGACTACGGCCTCATCGACTACGTCTGGTCCGGCGACATCGCGAGAGCCTTCCGCCTCGCCCGCCGCCTACGGGCCGGAGGCGTCGGCATCAACACCGTCGGCCGCAACATGGAGGCCCCGTTCGGCGGCTTCAAGAGGAGCGGGGTCGGCCGCGACGTCGGCTCGTACGCGCTGCACGCGTACAGCGAGGTGCAGTCGATCGTGTGGCCGGGGTGAGGGTGGGGTGAGGCCGGTTGTCCGTTGCCCGCTCCCCGGCTGCGGCTTCGGGCTACAGGTCCAGTACGGCCCGCAGCCCCATCTCGACGGCCTCCATGACCGGCTCCTCCACCGGCCCCAGGTCTTCGGTGAACCGGGTGGCGGACAGGGTGCGGAACTCGCCCAGCACGACGGTGCCCGCCGAGGGCGAAACCACGGGGATGTCCACCAGCGTGGCCTCGCGAACCTGCTGCGGATGGATCAGCACGCAGGTGGCCGACTTGTGCTCGTTGAGGGCGTCGGACGAGATCACCAGAACATGCGCGTGTCCCCCGGCGAAGCGCAGTTCGTAGACGTGACCTCGCTTCACCGGCCGGCCACCCGTCCCCACCGCTCCAACGTGGCCTCTTCGCTCTCGGACGGCTCCGCGGCCGTCGTCGCGATGCCGGCCTCGGCACGCACCCGCGCGGACTTCGCCATCTCCTCGGCGAGCATCTCCCGGCGCAGTATGCGAGCCGTGTAGGCGGAGGCGTTGCCCTTGGCCTTCACGAAGGCCGCCACCTCGTCGGGCAGGCTCATCGTCATGTTGATCGTCATGCCGTCATCATGCTGATGTTCATGGTGCCGGTACCGCGACCTGAACGACACGACCGCCCCCTGCTCAGCCGTCCAGATCCACCCGCACCGTCAGCAGGTTCGTCCCCAGGGCCCGCACCGCGACGCTGTTGAACCGCGGCAGGCCGCGCAGGCGCGCCGCCGCGTCGTCGTCGGGCAGCAGATGTGCCGTTCCCGTGTGCCACCGCCCGCCGATCCGCACCCGCACGCGCGGATCGGCCCTGATGTTGCGGACGTACTGGGACAGCTCCCCGAACTCCGACACCAGCCAGAAGACGTTCCCGACACGCCGCCCTCCCACCGGCGTCTGCCGCGGCAGCCCGGACGTGCGGCCGGTCGTCTCGATGACGGTCTGAAAGGGGAGGCGGCGGAGGAGAGGGTTGAGGCGGCGCTGGATGGCGGTGGTGGCGCGGAATCGTCGGTCGTTGAGGCGGGACATCGTCGGTGCGACTCCTTCACACAAAGGGCTCGAACTGTTGCTTCAATGGTCTCGGATGCGCGAGCGACGAAGACGGGTGGCTGCGGATGCGGGTCGTGACCTGGAACCTGTGGTGGCGTTTCGGACCGTGGGAGGCTCGGCAGAAGGCGATCCTGTCGGTCCTGCGGGAGCTGGACCCCGATGTCGTCGGCCTCCAGGAGGTGTGGGCCACCGGTGAGGAGAACCTCGCCGAGTGGCTCGCCGGTGAGTTGGGCCTGCACTGGGCCTGGGCGCCGTCCCACGCCCCCGAGCGGTGGCAGCGGCGGATCGGCGACGCGTCGGTGGAGATCGGCAACGCGGTACTCAGTCGCTGGCCGGTGGTGGCCCAGGACGTCCTGCCGCTCCCGACGCCCACCGACGTCGCCGACGGCCGCCTGGCCCTCCACACCCGCCTGGCCGCGCCCGCCCACGACATCCCCTTCTTCACCACCCACCTCACCTCCCAACTCCACGCCTCCGCGGTGCGCTGCCGCCAGGTCGAGTCCCTCGCCGAGTTCGTCGCCCAGCACCGGGGCGACACCCCGTTCCCGCCCCTCGTCACCGGCGACTTCAACGCCTGGCCCGACTCCGACGAGATCCGCCTCTTCGGCGGCCACAAGACGGCCCCGCCCGTCCCTGGCCAGGTGTTCCTCGACGCCTGGGAGTACGCCGACCCGACGGCCCCGTGGGCCACCTGGGACGCGGCGAACCCGTACGTGGCGAAGGGCGGCATGCCCAACGCCCGCATCGACTACGTCCACATCGGCGTGGGCGGACCGGTCCGTGTGCGGAGCGTGCGGCGGGCGGGGGACGCCCCGGTGGACGGCGTATGGGCGTCGGACCATGCGGCGGTGGTGGCGGACCTCAGCGTTTCTTGACGGTGGTCAGGAGCGCGGCGAAGGCGGCGGGGCGGCGGTGACGACGGGTTGGGCGGGTTCGGCGGATTCGGTGAGGTGGATGGTGGCGGGGGAGGAGGCTGTGTGGACGCAGGATTCGCCCTGGCCGCAGTAGGACGACTTCTGCCAGGTGTAGGTGTGCATCGGCTTCCTTTCACAGGTCGTGGATGAGGTTGTGGATGAAGTCACGGGACTTCGACGGCTCCAGAGCCACCTGTTCCTGCGGTCCAACAGGATGCGGTACATCTCCAACTGGGCCTCCGCGTCCACGAGTACGGGGCCATGGGACTGGTCCAGCGAGACGGTGTCCAGGCGGGCGACAGGTCCCGACGCGTAGTGGACGTTCTGCCCTGATCCCGGGTATGCGCCGATGACGAACGGGATCACCCGGATGGTGACGTGCTCGCGCTCGCTCTGCTCAGCCAGGTGCTGCAACTGGCGCTTGGCGATGACGGGTCCGCCGACGGGTACGCGGAGGGCGACTTCGTGGATGACTGCGCGGAACGTGGTGGGAACGATCTGCTCCAGTACCGAAATCCGCTTGTGCACCCGCCTCACGCAGGTCAACGTCGCCTGATGACCTCGCAGATCCCCCACCTCGACGACGAACTCGTCCAGGCCGCAGCGGACGTGGCCCGCACGCGCTGCCGCGGCGACAACCACACCATGGCGGCCGCGGCCCGTGCCCAGGACGGCCGGATCGTCACCGCGGTGAACGCCTATCACTTCACCGGAGGGCCCTGCGCCGAGCTGGTCCTCATCGGTGCGGCGGCCGCTCAGGGCGTCTACGAACTGGACACCGTCGTCGCCGTGGGCGACCGCGACCGCGGGGTCGTTCCCCCGTGCGGCCGGTGCCGTCAGGTTCTCCTCGACTACTTCCCCGCCCTCAAGGTCATCGTCGGCGAGGGCGACCGCCTCCGCACGGTCCTCATCACCGACCTGCTCCCCGAGAGCTACGTCTGGGCCGACCACCAACTCGACGCCGAGTAGAGACTGAACACTGCCCGACACGGCACTGGCTAGGGCGGCGCTCCGTAGCGGGTGGCGACCATGGCGGCACGGTCGCGGATGGCCGTACGCAGCTCTTGCGGGGCCAGGACCTCCACGTGCGTGGCGTGCTGCCACACGGCCCATTCGGCGTGCCGTCGATCCTGGAAGATCAGGTTCAGTCGCAGCCGGCCGTCCGCGTCGGTCTCTTCGGACCGGACGGTCAGGGCGGTGCCCACCAGGTGATCCCGCCGCGCCGGGTCCACCCGCACCAGCACGGCGATCTGCTCGTCGCCTCCGGTCCGGAACCGCGTGTTGCGTTCCTGCCAGGTCCGGTCCAGGTCGACCGTGCCCGGTCGTTGCGCGGGTTCGTCGAGTGCCTCGGCGGCCAGCACCCGGGACAGCCGGTAGGTGCGGTCCACGCCGCTCCTCGTGGCCAGCAGGTAGCCCTGCTCGCGCACGGTGACCAGGCCGATCGGGTCCACCGTGCGCCACTTCGGGGCCTGGTCCACGGCCGCGTATCGGATGCGCAGTCTGTGTCCGGCGAAGACCGCACGCCGGACCTCGGCCCCTATGGTCGCGGACACCTCGTCCGCGGCCACGGGGCGCGCGAGGAGGTCGGTCTCCGGGTCGATGAGCAATCGCTGCGCCGCGCCGACCGCGGTGTCCCGAAGGCCTTCGGGCAGTGCGTCGACCAGTTTGAGCATGGCCGAGGCGAGCGCCGAGCCGAGGCCGAACTGCTGGGCACCCCGCCGTGATCCGGCGACCAGCAGGGCGAGCGCCTCGTCGTGGTTCAGTCCGGTGAGCGCTGTCTGGAAGCCGGGCAACAACGCGAAACCGCCGTGCCGGCCGCGCTCGGCGTAGACCGGCACACCGGCCGCGGACAGCGCCTCCATGTCACGCAGCACCGTGCGGGTGGACACCTCCAGCTCACGGGCCAGCGTGTCCGCGGTCATCCGGCCGCGCCGGCGCAGGAGGAGCACCAAGGAAACCAACCGGTCGGCGCGCACGGGAACACCCTAGCGAAATACATGACTTGGGATGTCATGTTTAGTTGGCAGGCTCCCTCACACGACGCCAAAGCCCGTCGGCGGCCGAGTCGATGGATGTACGCGGTGTCGGTGAATCGAATGGAGCCAGTGCTGCAATGGAACGCAATGCGGTCAACCCGGTGCCGTGGTCGGTGGAGATGGGCTTCAACCAGGGTGAGGTCGTCTCCGGGCACTCGCGCACCCTGTACATCTCGGGGCAGACGGCCATGAGCAGCGAAGGCAAGCCCGAGCACGACGGTGACATGGCGGCGCAGCTGGCGCTGAGCGTCGCCAACATCGAGGCCGTGCTCGCCGAGGCCGGCATGTCCCTCGCGGATCTCGTCCGGCTCAACGTCTACACGACCGACGTCGACCTGCTCTTCCAGCACTACGGCGTGCTGGCGGGACGGCTCGCCGCCGCCGGGGTCGCGCCGACCACCACGATGCTCGGGGTGACGCGTCTGGCGATCCCCGGCCAGATGGTCGAGCTGGAGGGCACCGCCGTCGCATGAGGTGATCGCGTCTCCTCCGCCGCTCGTGCCGTCGAACCGGCGCGAGCGGCGGGCAGGTCGGCGACCCTCTTCAGGCGGGCGGAACTCCCCTGGAAGCGGCGGGTATCGGCGGACACGGGGATGCCATGTGCGCGGGACGGGAGAAACGTCACCCGCCCAAGCCGACCGGTCGGTATGGACACGTGGTCCGTCTCCCGGTACAGATGAGGACGTCACCCGCGGCGAAAGAGCCGCACAACCCCACAACCCCAGAAGCCGCACAGCGTCACAGCCCCAGCCAGCCAGCCAGCCAGCCGCCCAGCCCGAGCCGCCCGCGTCGAAAGGCCGCCCATGCGCATCGCCGTCACCATCTTCCTCACCGACGAGACGATCACCCCCACCCGCCTCGCCCGCGAGCTGGAGCAGCGCGGCTTCGCCGGGCTCTACCTCCCCGAGCACACGCACATCCCCGTCGAGCGCACCTCCCCGTACCCCGCCGGCGGCGACCTGCCCCGCGAGTACGGCCGTACCCTCGACCCCTTCGTCGCCCTCGGCCAGGCGGCGGCCGTGACGGAGGGGCTCGGCCTCGGAACCGGCATCACCCTCGTCGCCCAGCACGACCCGATCGACCTCGCCAAGCAGATCGCGACCATCGACCACCTCTCCGGCGGCCGTTTCACCCTCGGCCTCGGCTACGGCTGGAACGTGGAGGAAGCCGCCGATCACGGGGTGGAGTGGCGTACCCGCCGCGACCTGGTCCGCGACCGGATGGCGCTGATGCGGGCGCTGTGGAGCGAGAAACCCACCGCGTACGAGGGCGAGTTCGGCAGCGTACGGGCCAGCGACGCCCACCCCAAGCCCGTGCAGAAGCCCCGCGGCCCGGTCACCGGCCCCCGCACCCTCGTCGGCGGCGCCGCCGGCCCGAAGCTGTTCGCGCACATCTGCGAGTACGCCGACGGCTGGCTGCCCATCGGAGGGCGCGGCCTGTCCGAGTCGCTGCCCGTCCTGCGCGCGGCGTGGGCGGACGCGGGCCGCGACCCGGCGGCCCTCCAGATCGTGCCGTACGCCGTCCACCCGTCGCCCGGCAAACTCGCGCACTACGCCGAACTGGGCATCGAGGAGGTCGTGGTGCAGCTGCCGCCGGCGGGGGAGGCGGACGTGCTCAAGGCCCTCGACGAGTACGCCCCCTACCTGCCCGGCGCGGCGGACGAGCGGTGACCCCGACGCCGGAGCACCGGTGACCCGGACGTCCCTCCACAAGTGACACGGTGTGACGTATGCCCCTGAGGGACGAATCGGGCGCTCCCGCCGGTCCTGATCAGCGCGTACGTATGCTCAAAGGATGACGACTTCCGCGATCTCCGGAACCGGCCCCACCGAGAACTCGCTGCGTCGCGCCCTCAAACGTGCCCGGGACGGCGTCGCCCTCGACGTCTCCGAGGCGGCCGTTCTGCTCCAGGCCCGGGGTGAGCACCTCGTCGACCTGGCCGCGTCCGCCGCCCGGGTGCGGGACGCGGGCCTGGAGGCGGCCGGCCGCCCCGGCGTCATCACCTACTCGAAGAGCGTCTTCATCCCGCTCACCCGGCTGTGCCGGGACAAGTGCCACTACTGCACGTTCGTCACCGTGCCCGGCAAGCTGCGGCGCGCCGGGCACGGCATGTTCATGTCGCCGGACGAGGTGCTCGACATCGCCCGCAAGGGCGCGGCCCTCGGCTGCAAGGAAGCGCTCATCACCCTCGGTGACAAGCCCGAGGACCGCTGGCCGGAGGCGCGCGAGTGGCTCGACGCGCACGGCTACGACGACACCATCGCCTACGTCCGCGCCATCTCCATCCGCATCCTGGAGGAGACGGGCCTGCTCCCGCACCTCAATCCGGGCGTCATGACCTGGACGGACTTCCAGCGGCTCAAGCCGGTCGCCCCGTCGATGGGCATGATGCTGGAGACGACCGCGACCCGCCTGTGGTCGGAGCCCGGCGGCCCGCACTTCGGCTCCCCGGACAAGGAACCCGCCGTACGGCTGCGCGTCCTGGAGGACGCGGGCCGCTCGTCCGTCCCGTTCACCTCGGGGATTCTGATCGGCATCGGGGAGACGTACGAGGAGCGCGCGGAGTCGCTGTTCGCGCTCCGCAAGGTCTCCCGTGCCTACCACGGCATCCAGGAACTGATCATCCAGAACTTCCGCGCCAAGCCGGACACGGCGATGCGGGGCATGCCCGACGCCGAACTCGACGAGCTGGTCGCGACGGTGGCGGTCGCCCGCCACATCATGGGCCCCAGCGCCTGCCTCCAGGCCCCGCCCAACCTGGTCGACAGCGAGTACGAGCGGCTGATCGGCGCCGGTGTCGACGACTGGGGCGGGGTGTCCCCCCTCACCATCGACCACGTCAACCCCGAACGCCCCTGGCCGCAGATCGACGAACTGGCGGAGCGGTCGGCGGCGGCAGGCTTCGAGATGCGCGAACGGCTCTGCGTGTACCCGGAGTTCGTCACCCGCGGCGAACCCTGGCTGGACCCGCGCCTGTTGCCGCACGTGCGCGCGCTCGCCGACCCGGAGACGGGCCTGGCCCTGCCGGACGCCGTCGTCGAGGGCCGCCCGTGGCAGGAACCCGAGGAGGCCTTCGAGGCCACCGGCCGTACGGACCTGCACCGGACCATCGACACCGACGGCCGTACGTCCGACCGCCGCGACGACTTCGACGAGGTGTACGGCGACTGGGGCGCTCTGCGGGAGGCCGCCGCCCCCGGCATGGTCCCGGAGCGCATCGACACGGACGTACGGCAGGCGCTGGCGACGGCGGCCGACGATCCGACGAAGCTGACGGACGCCGAGGCGCTGGCGCTGCTGCACGCCGACGGGCCCGCGCTCGACGCCCTCTGCCGCATCGCCGACGACGTCCGCAGGTCGGTGGTCGGCGACGACGTCACCTACATCGTCACGCGGAACATCAACTTCACCAACGTCTGCTACACCGGCTGCCGTTTCTGCGCCTTCGCGCAGCGCCGCACCGATGCCGACGCCTACACGCTCTCCCTCGACCAGGTGGCCGACCGGGCCCAACAGGCCTGGGAGGTCGGCGCGGTGGAGGTCTGCATGCAGGGCGGCATCCATCCGGACCTGCCCGGCACGGCGTACTTCGACATCGCGAAGGCGGTGAGGGAGCGGGTGCCCGGCATGCACGTGCACGCCTTCTCGCCGATGGAGGTCGTCAACGGCGCGACCCGCACCGGGATGTCCATCCGCGAGTGGCTCACCGCCGCGAAGGAGGCCGGGCTCGGCTCGATCCCCGGTACGGCGGCGGAGATCCTCGACGACGAGGTCCGCTGGGTCCTCACCAAGGGCAAGCTGCCGACGGCCACTTGGATCGAGGTCGTCACGACGGCCCACGAACTGGGCATCCGCTCCTCGTCGACGATGATGTACGGCCATGTCGACCAGCCGCGGCACTGGCTCGGCCACCTGCGGACCCTCGCCGGGATCCAGCAACGGACCGGCGGCTTCACCGAGTTCGTGACTCTCCCCTTCATCCACACCAACGCGCCGGTGTACCTGGCGGGCATCGCGCGGCCCGGCCCGACCATGCGGGACAACCGCGCGGTCACGGCGATGGCCCGCCTCCTGCTCCACCCGTACATCCCCAACATCCAGACGAGCTGGGTGAAACTGGGCTCCGAGGGCGCGGCCGAGATGCTCCGCTCGGGAGCCAACGACCTCGGTGGCACCCTGATGGAGGAGACGATCTCCCGCATGGCGGGCTCCTCCTACGGCTCCTACAAGTCGGTCAAGGACCTGATCGAGGTCGCCGAGGCGGCCGGCCGCCCGGCCAGGCCGCGCACCACCCTGTACGGCGAGGTCTCCGAGGAGCGGCAGCGGGCCGCGCAGGCGTCCGACGGCCATCTGCCGGAGCTGCTTCCGGTCCTGGACTGACCGGACCGACGGCGGGGAGAGCGGGGGCCTCGCAGTACGATGATCGGGCTCCCGGTGTCGGGGGCCCGAGACTGAGGAGATGCGTGCCCGTGCCTGCCCGACGGCTTCCTTCGTGGGCCTGGGTCACCGGTCTGACGGCCGGCGCGATCGTCGTGGTCGGCGCCCTGACGGTGCAGGCCGACAAGGGCCCGCACCCGACGGCGACCGGGGCGAAGCCCTCCGCCTCGGCCTCCGCGGACGCCAAGCCCTCGGCCTCTCCCTCCCCGACCCCCACGGCCGCGCCCGTTCCCGACGGCTCGGGCACGGGCCGCCGTATCGTCTACTCCCTCGGTCAGGACCGGGTCTGGCTGGTCGACGCCGACGACGCGGCCCGCCGCACCTTCACGGTCTGGCCGGGCACCGTGGACCCCGCCTCCGGCAGCTACACGGTGTCCCTCCGCAAGGACGCCACCACCGGCTCCGACGGCGTGGAGATCGAGCACATCATCTACTTCTCCGCGAAGTCGGGCGTCAACATCGCCTTCTCCAACGCGGTCGACGGCTCCTCCCCGCCCCCCGCCTCCGGCGCCCTGACCGGCGGCATCCGCATGCCGAAGGCGGACGGCGCGGCCCTGTGGGCGTTCGGCGCGACAGGAACGAACGTCAGGGTCGTCGAGTGATCAGCCCTCACGCCCACCCTCGGCCGGCAGATACTGCGCGAGCAGCACGACCCCGCTGAACACGAACACCCGGGTCGCGGCGTCCAGCCCGTTCCAGTCCTCCGACTGCCACATCGCGAACCACTCCCCACCGATCGCGATGAACCCACCCCCGAACAGCAGCATCACCATCAGCAGCCCGTACGTCGACACCTGCCGGGCCCTGCCCAGATCCCGCCGCGCCCAGAACCACGTCCCGGCGACCAGTACCAGCGCGGCGACGGTCTCCCACGCGATGATCAGCACATACGCGGCATCCTGAAGCCCCTCCCCGGTCACCGCCCGCCACATCAGATCGTCGTCCTTGAACGTCGTGTCCATGGCCAGAACGTGCCGGACGAACTGCTGATTGGTCCCGAAGTCGGTGATGTTCCCGAAGGCCACCAACGCGGTGTAGAGCGCGACGGAGGCGGTGAGAAGAGTGACGGCGAGACGGACGGCGCGCGAGGCGGGGGTGGAGGTCATGGCTGCCATGGAGGAGGTGTGCCCGGAAAAGGGGCATGACATGTCCACGGCCTCCCAATGCCACGGCTCCATTCGATTACAGTGGCGAACGTCGTACGTACGGACGGTGCCCGGGAGGTCTAGGTGGGTGCGACAGGTGGGGCCGTCTGGGGGCGTACCGAGCAGCAGGACTTTCGCAGTCGGGTACGGGGCACGCTGCTCGGCTCGGCCGTGGGGGACGCCCTCGGAGCGCCCGTCGACCGGCTGGGCCTGGAGGAGATACGGCAGGCGCACGGGCCCGAGGGGCTCGTCGACCTCGCCCCCGCCTACGGGCGGCGCGGTGCCGTCACGCATCTCACCCAGCTGACCCTGTTCAGCGTCGACGGGCTGATCCGGGCCCACGTGCGGCGGGACACCGGTGCCTGGTATCCGCCGACCGATCTGCACCGGGCGTATCTGAGATGGGCCGCCACCCAGCGCGACTGGGGGCCCGACCTGCGCCGCAAGGACGACGGCTGGCTGGCCCACGAGGAGTGGCTGTACGTCCGCCGCGACCCGGCCCGCTCCCTCCTCCTCGGCTTCGGCGACGACATCATGGGCACCCTCGCCGCGCCCAAGAGCCCCGGCGAGGACGGCCCCGAGGCCACCGCCCGCTCGGCCCCCTTCGGGCTGCTCGTCGGCTGGGAGCCGCAACTGGTGGCGCAGCTCGCCGTGGAGTGCGCGGCGCAGACCCACGGCCACCCCGGCGGCTACCTCACGGCGGGCGCGTACGCGGTCACCGTGCACGCGCTGGCCCGCGGCGACAGCCTCGACGGCGCGGTGCAGCGGGCGCTCGCGCTGCTGTCCGCCCGGCCGGGACACGAGCCGGTGTCGGAGGCGTTGCAGCACGCGCTGGGTGCCGTACGGCAGGGGATGCCCGGCCCGGCGCGGGTGGAGGAGCTGGCCGGGGCGGGGACGGCCCCGGCCGTGCTGGCGGCGGCCGTCTACTGCGCCCTCGCCGCCGAGGACGTAGGCCACGGTCTGCGTCTCGCCGTCAATCACGGCGCCCCCTCGGCCGCGACCGGTGCGCTGACCGGCGGCCTGCTCGGAGCCTTGCACGGCGAGACGGCCCTCCCCCCGGCCTGGCTGGCCGAGCTGGAGGGCCGTCCCACGATCCTGGAACTGGCGGACGACTTCGCGATGGAGATGACCCAGGGCCCCGCCCTGCACACCCCGGCGGGCGCGTCCCCGGGCTGGCTCGCCCGGTATCCCAGAGGTGCCTAGCTAGTCCTTCACCGCCGTCGGCATCGTGTCCCGCGGCTCGGGGACCTCGGCCGCCGCCGACATCGCCCCGCCGCCCCCGTCCGTGTTGATCCGCTCGATGAGCGCGAGCCGTTCCGGAGTGTCCTCCGGCTTCAGGAAGCCGATCAGGATGTAGAGGACGAGGGAGACCGCGAGCGGTATGGACACCTGGTACTGGAGCGGTACACCGCCGTCGACGTTCCAGTTGATCGGGTAGTTGACCAGCCAGAAGGCGAACAGGCCCATCGACCAGCTCACCAGCGCCGCCGTCGGACCGGAGCGGCGGAACGGCCGCAGCAGACCGAGCATCATCGGGATCGCCATCGGGCCCATCAGCCCGGCCACCCACTTGATGACGACGGTGATGATGTCCTTGAACGCGGGCGAGTTGACCTGCGTGGCCGCCGCCATGGACAGACCGAGGAAGACGACCGTCGCGATGCGGGCCGCGATCAGCCCCGACCGGTCGTTCCAGGCCCGCGCCCGCGCCGAGATCACCGGCGCGCAGTCACGGGTGAAGACGGCGGCGATGGCGTTGGCGTCGGAGGAGCACATCGCCATCGTGTGGGAGAAGAACCCGACGATGACCAGGCCCAACAGCCCGTGCGGCAGAAGCTGTTCGGTCATCAGGCCGTAGGAGTCGGAGCCGTCCGGCTTCTGGGACTCGACCAGCAGCGGGGACATCCACATCGGGTAGAACAGCACCACCGGCCACACCAGCCACAGGACCGCCGACAGCCGCGCGGACCGCTCGGCCTCCTTCGGGGTGGCGGTGGCCATGTACCGCTGGGCCTGGTTGAGCATGCCGCCGTTGTACTCGAACAGCTTGATGAAGAGGAACGCCAGCAGGAACACCGTGCCGTACGGCCCCACCAGCGGCTTCTCGTGGCCCTGGAGGGCCGGTTCGTCCCATGCGCCGAGGAAACCGATGTTGCGGTCGGAGAGTTCCATCACCACGGCGACGAACATCGCGACGCCCGCGAGGAGTTGGATGACGAACTGCCCCAACTCGGTGAGCGCGTCGGCCCACAGCCCGCCGATCGTGCAGTAGACGGCCGTGATGGCGCCGGTGATGAGGATGCCCTGGTTCAGCGAGATGCCGGTGAACACGGACAACAGGGTGGCGATCGCCGCCCACTTGGCACCCACGTCCACGATCTTCAGCAGCATCCCGGACCAGGCCAGCGCCTGCTGTGTCTTGAGGTCGTACCGGTTCTTCAGGTACTCCAGCGGGGAGGCCACGTGCAGCCGTGAGCGCAACCGGTTGATCCGGGGCGCGAACAGCTTGGAGCCGATCGCGATGCCGAGGGCGATCGGGAAGGACCAGGTGATGAAGGAGGTGACGCCGTACGTGTAGGCGATGCCGGCGTACCCGGTGAACATCACCGCGCTGTAGCCCGACATGTGGTGCGAGATGCCCGACAGCCACCACGGCATCTTGCCGCCTGCCGTGAAGAAGTCGCTGACGTTGTCGACCCGTTTGTGGGACCAGACTCCGATGGCGACCATCACGCCGAAATAGCCGATGAGCACGGCCCAGTCGAGACCGTTCATGTGCGTCCTCCCAGGGTTCAGCCCGGCGCTCATCGTGGGTGCTGGCGCGTGAACACGACAAGGCGGCGTAAGGTCAAGGGGAGGCAAAATCATTCGGTATGGTGGTCCCGGTTCACCTATGTGAACTCATCGCATCAACTCCCCGGCGTTGACCAGCAACGACTGCCCGGTGATCGCGCGTGCCCGGTCCGACGCCAGGAACACCGCCGCATCCGCGACATCCGCGTCCGTGGCCAGCTCCGGCAACGCCATCCGCTCCGCGAGCCGCCCCAGCACGATCTCCTCCGCCACCCCCTCCGTCGCCGCCGTGAACCGCACGAACGCCTGCACCGGCGGCCCCCACATCCACCCCGGCAGCACGGTGTTCACCCGGATCCGGTACGGCCCCAGCTCCCGCGCCAGCGAGTACATCGCGCTGGTCAGCGCCCCCTTCGACGCCGCGTACGCCGCCTGTCGCACCTGCGTCGGAGCCGCCACCGCCGACTGCGTCCCGATGAACACCACCGACCCGCCCCGCGCCTTCAGCCCGCCCAGACAGGCCCGCGTCATCCGCAGCGCGCCCAGCAGGTTCACGTCCAGCACCGACTGCCAGGTGGCGAAGTCCGCGTCCTCCAGCCCGCCGAAGTACGAGTCCCAGGCGGCGACATGCACCACCGCGTCGATCCCCCCGAACCGCTCCCGCGCCAGCCCCGCCAGCGCCGCGCACTGCTCCTCGTCCGTGACGTCCGTCGCCCGGTACGCCGTGTGCGTCCCGTCCGGATCGATCCCGGCCGCGGTCTTCGCGAGGTTCGCCTCGGTCCGCGCCCCCAGCACGGCGTTCCCGCCGTCCCGTACGACGGCCGCGGCGACCTGGTGACCGAGTCCGGCCCCGACCCCCGAGACGACGACGGTCCTGTCGACCAGCAGTGGCATGACGACCCTCCCTGACCCTGGCGCATCAACTGACGGAGCGTCAGAGTATGGGCGACCCACCGGAGAAGGAGAAGAGAAAGGGCAAGCCCATGAGCGAGGAGCCCCACGGCGACACGTACGCCGAACTGGCCGCCGTCGGCCCCTACGGGGTGCACCCCGGCCACGCCCTGATCACCATGGTCGAACCGCACCCGGGCCACGAGTACGCCTACAACCGCTGGTACGAGGACGACCACTACTACGCCGGCGCCATGGCCATGCCCTGGATGTACGCCGGTCGCCGCTGGGTCGCCACCCGCGACCTCCAGCTCCTGCGCCGCCCCGAGAAGTCGGCCGTCGCCCGGCCCGTCACGGCAGGCTGCTACCTCTCCACCTACTGGATCACCGACGGCCGCCACGACGACCACATGCGCTGGACGGTCGCCATCAACAAGCGCCTCAACCGGGACGCCCGCGTCTACCGGGACCGCACCCACGTCTTCACCGCGTTCCAGGACCACGAGACGACCGTGTACCGCGACGGCGCGGCGGGCCCCCGCGACTTCCACGCCCTGGACCACCCCTACGTCGGCCTCGTCCTCCAGGTCATCGACGCCCCGGCCCCGGAACAGCGCGCCGACCTGCTGGAGTGGCTGCGCACCCGCCACCTCCCCAAGCGCCTCACCGGCTCCCCGGCCGCCCTCGTCACCGTCTTCCGCCCGACCCCCCTCCCCGGCGACCGCATGACGTACGTCCAGCAGGTCGAGGGCGTCGACACCCGGCTCACCCTGCTCTGGTTCCTGGAGACGGACCCCGGGGACTGCTGGGGCCGGCACTTCACCGGCCTGGAGGAGGCGGTGGTGAAGACGGGCCTGGGCAAGGTGGAACTGCTGGCCCCGTTCGTCCCGACCGTGCCGGGCACGGACCGCTACGTCGACCGGCTCCGGTGAGCTTCGGCGAGCCCCGGTGACTACTCCTTCAGCTCGTCCGGACACGGAGTGCCCCGCGGCAGCTGGTACGGCGCCGCCAGCCGGTACGTCCCCGCCTCCGGTGCGAGCAGCACCGTCCACCGGTCGCCGTCCGCGTCCTCCTCCGTCTCGAAGAGACAGCCGTTGACGTTGTCGTACGTCTTCGGCTCCCCCTCGGCACGGTCCTTGGACGCCTCCGTCTCCCGCGGCGGCTCCAGGCTCTTGCCCTTCGCGTCGACGACGCTCAGCCACGGCGAGTACGGGATCCGGATCAGGATCCGGCCCGCCTCGCGCACATCGATCGTCATCTCGCCCTGCGCCGCCCGCTGCACGACCGCGTTCGGCTCGGCCAGCGGCGCCGGGGCGTTGACCCGGAACAGCTGCCAGTTGGCGTCGCCCCAGATCTGCTTCAGGTACGGCAGCCCCCGCTGCACCAGCTCCCGCTCGCGCTGCCCGCCGTCCCCGTCGGGTTCGTCCTTGGGCACGACCACGAAGTGCACGGCCCACCGCTTGAGCCACTCGCGGTAGTTCGCCGAGTTCAGGGTGTCGTCGTAGAAGAGGGGATTGCGCTCCATGTCGGCCTGCCGGTTCCAGCCGCGGGCCAGGTTGACGTACGGCGCGAGCGCGGACGCCTCGCGGTGCGAGCGGGCCGGGACGACCTCCACCCGGCCCTTCTCCGCGCCGACCTCCTGCAACTCGTTGACCAGCGGCGCCAGCTCACGCGCCCAGGACGCCGCCGGAGTCGTCCGGTAGACGTCGTCGACCGACTTGAAGCCGATCCAGCCGACGAAGACCAGCGAGGACAGCACGATCGCGTACCACTTGCGGCTGCGCGGCACCGCGAACGGCAGCGCGGCCATCAGCACCACGCCCGAGAACAGCATGGCGAGCCGGGTGATGTTGGACCCGATCTGCGAACTGATCAGCCACACCCCGAGCACGCCGAGGCCGTAGACCGCCGACGTGATCCGCACGGTCTTCCAGTCGTGCGGGACGAGCGCGAAGACGAGCGCCGAGAACAGCAGCGGCAGGGCCGCCGAACCGAACGACATCGGCTGGGTGCCGGAGAACGGGAACGCCCACGCGGACACCGCGACGACCGCGGTCGGGGCCAGCCCCAGCGCCCACGCGCCGGGCCGCCGCTTCTGGAGGAACAGCGCGACCGCGACCAGCCCCACGAACAGGCCCGCCACCGGCGACCCCATCGTGGCGAGCGCGGCGAGCGGCGCGGCGCACAGCGCCTTGGCCCACCGTTTGTAGCGCCAGCGGTGCGGCCAGCAGAACACGACCGCGACCGCGCCGAGCGCGAACATGTTGCCGAGCCCGAACGTCACCCGGCCCGACGCCGCGTTGCACAGCAGCGCGAACACCCCCGCCAGCGCGGGCCACACCGGGTTCTTCACCGGCCGGCAGCGCAGCAGGATCAGCGTCAGCAGCCCGGCGGAGATCGTCCCGGCGATCATCATCGTCGTACGGACGCCGAGCACCGACATGAGATACGGCGACACCATGCTGTACGACACCGGGTGCATGCCGCCGTACCAGGCGAGGTTGTACGCGGAGTCGGGGTGCCGGCCGACGAACTCGGCCCAGGCGTCCTGCGCGGCGAGATCCCCGCCGCTGTTCGCGAAGGCGAAGAACCACACGATGTGCAGTACGGCGGACAGAGCCGTCACCGAGAGCACGAGATGCCGGCGGAGCCAGCCGCGCACCCGGTCGGGGACCGAGTTCATGACAGGAGCGGGTGCGGGCGCGGGGGCGGGTTCGGGTGCCGTGGCGCGGTCCTGAACGCCCGTGTCGCGGTCGTGGTCACCGGACTGGGGTGCGGGCACCCGGGCCCGCCGACCGGCGTCCGGGTCCGGACCGGTCTCGTCGGCGCGTGTCGGCTCCGCAGTCGCCACCTGAAGGCACTCCCCGTGTCCCGTCTTCCATTCTCGGACGCGTCCCGTTCGCGACCGTTTCACGGCCGCGTCGCCGCGACCGCCGACCTGTCCCGTTTCGTGACGCTAGCACGCACCCCGCCGGGCGGCCGCCCGGCGGGATGCGTGGAGGACGGTGCTGGAGCGGCGGCTCAGCCGATGCGTGTCAGCTTGTCCGAGAAGCCCGGCTCGGCGAGGTCGCTCCGCAGGGCGACCGGGACCTTCACCGCGCTGCTGGTGCCGTCCCCGACGGTGAGCGTGCCCACCTGGGTGCCGGCCTTCGCCGTGTGCGGGACCTCGTCGGCGGCGAACGTCAGCTTCACCGTCAGCCCCGCCCAGCCGACCGCCGTGACGTCCTTGGTGACGACGACCGGGGTGTGGCCGCCGAGCTTGTCGTCCACGTACCCGACGACGTCGCCCTTCTTCAGGATCTTCGCCGGGGCCAGCGCGTCCTCGGCGGCGGTCAGGGCCTTTCTGCTGACGTCGTTGGCCGTCTTGAGGATGGTCGGCTTGTGCTGGCCGAGGACCGCGCCGACGATGGTGACCGTTTCACCGCCGACCTTCTTGCGGGCCGCGAAGAGGAGGTTGCCGCCGGCCGCGCTGGTGGAGCCGGTCTTGATGCCGATCGCGCCGATCTTGTAGGGCAGCTCGTTGTAGTTCGGCCAGTTGTATCCGGAGGGGTCCGTCCAGCTGGCCGCGCTGGTGATCGCCACGAGAGCCGGGATCTTCACGACCGCGTTGCCGAGCTTCACCTGGTCCTCGGCCGTGGAGACGGTGGTCTCCTTCAAACCGGAGGGGTCGGTGTACTTCGTGTTCGTCATCCCGAGTTCCTTGGCGGCCGCGTTCATCTTCTCGACGAACGCCCCCTCCGAGCCCGCGTCCCAGCGGGCCAGCAGCCGGGCGATGTTGTTCGCCGACGGGATCATGATCGCCGAGAGGGCCTGCTGGAGCGTGAGCGTGTCGCCGGCCTTGACGGAGTTGAGGGTGGACTCGCCGCTCTGGTTGTAGCCGCCCTCCTTCTCCGCGATGGCGTCGACGGTGATGTCGGGACCGTCCTCGCCCGTCTTGAGGGCGTGGCCCTTGAGGACGACGTACGCGGTCATCGTCTTGGCCACCGAGCCGATGGCGACCGGCTTCTGGTCGCCGAAGCTGTCCATCGTGCCGATGCCGTCGACGTCCATCCAGCCCTGGCCCTCGGACGGCCAGGGCAGGGCGAGCTTGCTGCCCTCGAAGGTGTACGAGTCCTGCGCGGTGAGCGTCAGCGCGGTCGCCGGCAGTGGCCGGACAGCCTGCGCGATCGCAAATGCGATCACCAGCAGGAGGACCAGCGGCGTCCAGATCTTGAGCCGGCGGCCCAGCGTCCGCAGCGGGGTCGGCGGAGGCGGCGGGGTGTTCGTCAGCTCGGCCAGCAGGTCCAGCGGCGGCTTCGGCGGCAGTGGCTGCTGTGTCGTCCGCTCGGGGCCGATCTGCGGTACGACGGCGGTGGAGTCGGCGGCGGGCTTCGCCGACCGGACGGCGGAATCGTCCAGCGGCTTGAGCGCGACGAACCTGCTGGTTCGCTCGCTCGCTGCCGCGGGCCTCTCGGCGTCGGGCTCGGGCTTGGGCTCGGGCTTGGCTTCCGGGGCCTTCGTGGCCTTCGTGTCGGCGGGCCCGGCCTCGGGGAGGTCGCCCAGCTTCAGCATGGTGGTCGGCTGATCGACCTCAGGCTCGGCAGGCGGCCGTACGGCCTTGAAGACGGCGGTGGGCTGATCGACGGGGGAGTCGGGCTCGGAGTCGCCGGACGCCTCGCTCCCGTCGGTGTCCTCGGGCGTCGCGGGTGCAGCGGCTGCCGTCTTGGCGCTGCCGACCCGGGGGTCTTCGGGCTTGGCGGCCGTACGGCTCTCGGGGGCGTCGTTCTCGTCGGCGTCGGTGCCGTCCGCCTCGGGGGCCTCGTCGCCGCTCGTGGCCCACTTGGGCGCGGACTTGGACGGGCGCTCGGTGGCGGAGTCCTCGGCAGCGGTGGCGTCGTCGGCCGCCGCCGAACCCTCTTCGGACTTCCCGGCCGTACCGGAACCTTTCTCCGGCTCCGGCTCCGGCTCCGTCTCCTCCGAGGCCTCCTCCGGCTTCTCGTCCGCCGAGGCCACCCACTCGGCCACAGCCGACCGCAGCCGATCGTCCCGGCCCCCGGCCCCCTGGGCCGCCGTCCCGGAAGGCTCAGCGTCCTCCGGGCCCTCCTCGGCCCCCGACGGCCCCGCGGAGCCCTCCGGCGAGCCTTCAGTGGCCTCCTCCGGGCTCTCGGCGGCCTCCATGGGGCCCTCCGGCTCGTCCGCGTCCTCGGCGGAAGCCTGGCCGGCGTCCTCACCCGGCTCGAGGCCCGGCTCGTCATTCGCCCGGTCGTCCGCCTCGACGCCCGCCTCGGCGTCCGATTCGGGCTCCGGTTCGGCGGTCGCCAGCTCCCGTACCGAGAGGACCCGCGTCGCCGTATCCACCCCGCCCCGGGACCCGGCCGAGGACGCCGTGGACGACGCGCCCTCACTGTCCCGAGTCACCGCGAGCCGCGGATCGCGTGCCTCGGGAACCGCTCCCGCGCTCCCCGACGTCGGTTCTGCCGACGACTCGCGCTGCTTCGACCTGTCGGGGGACTCGCCCGCCACCGATGCCTCCTCGCTGTGCCGCACGCCGACCGCGCGCCTGCCGAAAACCGTGAACCGCCCGCCCGGGACCCGTCTCACGACGGTGTCCGAACCGTGTACCAGTGTCCTGTGTAGTGGGCTTGGCTCCTGCGGTAGACGAGAACGACATACCTACTGGTTCCACTACGAACCGGTCACGCACTCTCGACAGATGAATGTGAGAGGGGTCACCCTGTCATTCATCCACGCGGGGAGGCATGGATGGGCAGGAGCCGCAGAACAATTCCGGAAGAGCTTTTGCTGCTGGCACTGGACCCGGCCACGGGTACCACTGCACAGCCGCAGTCGCTCGACCTTGGTCTGGCCGGAGCACAGCTAGTGGAGCTGGCGCTGGCCGGACGGATAGCCCCGGACGGGGATCGTATCGCCGTGGTGTCCCCACGGCCGACCGGAGATCCGACTCTGGACTGCGCGTTGGAGTTGCTGCGAAGGCGTGGCGCTCCCGTACGGGCGGTTCATTGGATTGGCGGACCCCGACTGGGGCTCCGTCAGACGTACCTCTCACATCTGGAGCGGTGCGGCATGGTGCATGCCGTGGCGGGACAGATGTGCGGAGTGCTGCCGACGACTCGCTACCAGGCGACGGAGACGGCGATCAGCCGGGAGATCAAGGCCCGGCTGGACACTGCCATCCGCACCGGCGTTCCGCCGGACCCGCGGACGGCGGCGCTCGCCGCGCTGGCGCATGCGGTCGGCCTCGGCAAGCACCTGTATCCGGGGAACGAGGGACGCTCGTCCCGATCCCGGTTGCGGGACCTGATCAGGCACGACCCCATGGGCGGCCTCGTGGCGCACGCCGTGATGGACGTCCAGAACGGCGCGGTCGCACAGCCGCGTCGTAACCCGGCCCAGGCCGGCCGTCCGGCCGGACCGGGAGGCAGGCCCGCTCCGGAACCCGCCCGTGGTGTTCCGGCGCAACCGCACCGAGGCTCCATGGCACGTGTCGTGGCGCACTGAGCCGCGGTCCCACGACACGCAGCCGTAAGGCCGCAAGGCCGTCAGACCCGTTCGGGAGCCGCCGCGGCCCGCGCGGGGTGGTGATGCCGTACGTCCCCGTGACGCACGGCCCGCCACCCCGCGCGGACGCATGTCCGGGAACGGCCGAGTCGGGCCGGCGGCGCGGCAGAAACCGCCAACCGGCCCGCCCTGCCCGCATATCCCTTGTTTTCCAGCGGTAGAAAGCACCTTGGTGGCAGTCTGCTCAACAGCAGATACGCAAAGTGTCAGTTACAGGCACGCAGCCGGAGGTGCACGTCCCGTGACGTCCAATGTCAATCCCACGGTCAGACGACGCCGGCTGGGCCAGGAGCTACGCAAGCTCCGCGAGGACAAGGGCATGACGGCCGAACAGGTCGCCGACCGCCTGCTGGTGTCCCAGTCGAAGATCAGCCGCCTCGAGAACGGCAGACGCAGCATCAGCCAGCGCGATGTGCGCGATCTGTGCGGGGTCTACGAGGTGGAGGACCAGCGGATCGTCGACTCGCTGATGCAGATGGCCAAGGACTCCCGCCAGCAGGGCTGGTGGCATGCCTTCGGCGATGTCCCGTACAGCGTGTACATCGGCCTCGAGACGGACGCGGCGAGCCTGCGCGCGTACGACCCGCAGGTGGTGCCCGGCCTGTTGCAGACCCGTCAGTACGCGGAGACGCTGATCTCGGGGGCGTTGCCGGAGACCGCGGCGACCGAGATCGAGAAGCGTGTGCAGGTGCGGATGCGCCGGCAGGAACGAATCAGCGCGGAGGAGAACCCGCTGCGCCTGTGGACGGTGATGGACGAGGCCGCACTGCGCCGGATCGTGGGCGACAAGTCCCTGATGCGCGATCAGTTGGAGCACCTCGTCGAGCAGTCGCGGCTGCCGCACGTCACCGTGCAGGTGATCCCCTTCGACATGGGCGCGCACCCCGGTCTCAACGGCCAGTACGCGATCCTGGAGTTCCCCGACGCGGCCGATTCCAGCGTGGTGTACATCGAGGGTGTCACCAGCGACCTGTACCTGGAGAAGCCGAACGACGTCCAGAAGTACAGCGTGATGTACGAGCACCTGCGGGCGCAGGCCCTGAACGTGGATCAGTCCCGTCAGTTCATCGCCGACATCGCCAAGAAGTACACCTAGGACGCTTCTGGACCCACCCGGCCGGGGAAGTGCGGCAATGTACACCCTGGCCCGGTCGGGATGGAAGTCCCACCTGGTATATGCCATCCAGTCGAGTGAATAGTCGCTTCGTACACCGATGTTGGCGAGTAGCGTCGATCACGCCACCGAGCAAGACCGTTGGCGGAAACCGTGCTGTGGGCCCGCAGTCAGGCCCTTCGTGCGGCGACAGCAACTCATCACATCTGGCAATCCGGAGCAAAAATGGCAATTCGTCAGGGCATCACGGACACGTGGACCAAGTCCTCGTACTCGACCGGCAACGGCGCGTGCGTCGAGATCAAGTCGCCGATCGTCGCGGCCATGGCCGTACGGGACTCCAAGATCCAGGACGGGCCCGTGCTGGGCTTCCCCGCCGACGCGTGGAACCTCTTCGTCGCATCGGTCAAGGCGTAGGGACTCCACAGACAGCGCCACCGCACATGCGGGACAACTTCACAGGCAGCACCGAAGGGCCCTCTCGACGAGTTCGCCGTCCTTGCCGAGAGGGCTCGGCGTTTCCCCGGCCGCTACGGGCTCATCGCACCGGGAACGCCACGTCGCACACCGGGTCCTCGGGTCCCGCGGCAGCCCAGTCGGCGAAGTAGATCTCCCGGCACGGGCCGTCGTACTCCAGGCCCTCCCGCCTCATCCACGCCTCCACCGCCTCGAACGCGGCCAGGATCTGGGGGTACGCGACCTGCGCCTTGCCGATCCGGGTGAAGGCGAGCCGCCTGGCCGGCTCCACCAGGACCGTGACCTCCCGTCCACGTCCCCGCCCGGCCACCCAGGCCCGCGCCGCCGCCTCGTCGGCGACCGGCACGCAGCACTCGACCGGTCCGTCGCTCTCCGTCGTCACCTCGGAGTGGTAGACCACGAACGGCGCCCCGGCGACGCCCCCGCAGGCCCGCGCGGCCTCCTCCAGCCGGCCGAGCGACGCGCCGATCCAGGCGGGCAGTTCGTCCGCCAACGTGTGCCGCTTCTCGGTGATCAGCACCTGCGCGGGCATCTCGACCGTCTCGACCTCGAACGCTCCGTACATCTCGGAGTTCCTTCCCGACAGACGTGCACGGAGGTACTCGGCGAGGGCGCGCTGGGCGGCGATCCGCGTCTCGACGTCCGCCCAGTAGGCGGCGAGCCGCTCGGCGGCCTCCGTGCCGTCCGTCGCGTCGATCACCTCGGCGATCCGCGCGAGCGGCATGTCGAGCTGCCGCAGCATGGCCACCAGCCGGGCGCGCTCCACCTGGCCGGCCCGGTAGTAGCGGTAACCGCTGACCTCGTCGACCTGCGCCGGCGGCAGCAGGCCCAGCCGGTCGTACAGCCGTAGAGCCTTGGCCGACAGCCGGGCCCGCACGGCGAACGCGCCGATGCTGAGCAGCGTCTCGTCGTCCACCTGATCCCTCGTCCTCCGTCGCCGGGCGGCCTTCTCCGCCCGGCGACGGGAACGCTCGGCTCTGCCCCAGGGGCAAGGTCAAGCGGGCAGGTCAGCCGAGCTGCTTCTCGATGGCGGCGACGATCTCGGCCGATTCCGGCTCGGTCTGCGGGGAGAACCGGGCGGCCACGGTGCCGTCCCGGCCGACGAGGAACTTCTCGAAGTTCCAGCGGATGTCCCCGCTGTGTCCCTCAGCGTCCGCGAACCCGACGAGCCGCTCGTACAGCGCGTGCCGCCCGTCCCCGTTCACCTCGGCCTTCTCGGTCAGCGGGAAGGTGACGCCGTACGTCGCCGAGCAGAACTCCGCGATCTCCTCGGCGCTGCCGGGCTCCTGCCCGAGGAACTGGTTGCAGGGCACCCCGAGCACGGTGAAGCCCTG
The DNA here is from genome assembly GCF_042723915.1 of Streptomyces sp. NPDC058335. NCBI lineage: Bacteria > Bacillati > Actinomycetota > Actinomycetes > Kitasatosporales > Streptomycetaceae > Streptomyces > Streptomyces sp. NPDC058335. The sequence goes on from NZ_JBHXHX010000002.1 coordinate 323,826, forward strand.
GGCGGCGTACCGCTCCTGGAGCCGCTCCAGGCCGTTGTACTGGGGGGTGAGGCCGCACTTGGAGGCCACGTTCACGATCAGGACGGCCTGACCCGCGTACTGCGAGAGGTCCGCGGAACCGCCCTTGAGGGCACCGATCTCGACATCGAGGGGGGAAGCACCGGCATCAGTAGTCATCCCCGGATGCTAGCTCCGCCGAGTGACGGGGCGGCTTGCGGGGGCTGTCTCCGTTTCCGGGGCTGTCCCCGTTTCCGGGACCGTCTCCGGTTCCTGCCGGGCCCGCACCAGCACCTCTCCCGCCCCGCTCCGCGAGTACAGCACCGACCGTCCCACCCGTCCCCGCTCCACCAGCCCCGCGTCCCACAGCACCCGCAGGTGCCGTCCGACCGACCCGAGCCCCTGCCCGGTCAGCGCGACCAGCTGGGTCGTGCTCAGCGGGCCCTGCCCGAGCAGGACGAGGACGGCCGCCCGTCCGGGCCCGAGCAACGCGCTCAACGCGGCCGGCACATCCCGCTCGCGGTGATCGGCGGCGAGGACTCCGGTGCAGGGGTAGACGACGGCGTACCGCTTCCGTTCCTCCCACGACACCCACCCCGCGCGAGGCGTCACCGGCACGAACAGCAGCTCGGCGCCGGAGATCTCCCGGGGCGGATACTCGTGCGGATTGACCTGGAACCGGCTCTCCCCGAGCCACCGCGTCCCCGGCCGCAGCGAGTCCAGTGCGGCCGCCCACCCGCCCCGGCTCACCTGCGCGACCCGTGCGACGACATCCGCCTCCAGCACCCTGCGCCGCCTCTCCCAGGACGGCCGTACGGTGCTCTCCCACACCCATGTCAGCAGGTCGGCCGCCCGCTCGGGGAGGTCGTCGCGTTCCAGGACGCCCGGCAGCGGGCCGGCGAGAGAGGTCCGCAGATGGGCGCGGGCGTCGGCGGGCCGTACCGCGCGGACCCGGGCGACACCGTCCTCGAAGCTCTCCCCGTCCCTCGGTGTGGGGGTGAGGAAGTCCGCGATCCAGTCCCGGCCGAGCCCGGCCCGTACGAGCGCGCCGGTCACCGGATCGGCGGCCAGCCGCCCGCGGTGGGCGGGCAGCCACTCCCGCAGCCACGCCGTCTCGCCGGGATGCGCGCCCGCCCCCGCGTGCAGCAGTTTCAGGCACGCGAAGGTCTCGGCGAGCGGTGAGACCACGAACCGGCTGCCCGCCAACGTGTCGGCGTTCACCTGCCACCAGCCCATGAAGCCCCCATCCATGACGTTTCGCGCTCCCGCGAAACAGTAACGACCGCGCCCGGCCCCGCCCGAGACTCCCCGCATGACCGGCTACCGACAGCTCCTGCGCACCCCCGAGTTCACCCCGCTCCTGCTCTCCTCCGCCGCCCACACCGCCGCCCAGACGGTCGCGGGGCTCGCTCTCGGCACCCTCGTGCACCGCGCCACGGGCTCCCCGCTGCTGGCGGCGGTGAGCATGTTCGGCCCCTCCCTCGCCCAGGTCCTCGGCGCGACCTTCCTCCTCTCGGGCGCCGACCGCCTCCCGCCGAGAACCGCCCTGGCCGGTCTCTCCCTCGCCTTCGCCACCGTCACGGCGGTCCTCGCCGTCCCCGGCCTGCCGGTCGCGGCCGTCTTCGCGGTCGTTCTCGCGCAGGGCCTGGTCGCGGCCCTCGGCGGCGGGGTCCGCTGGGGGCTGCTCAACGAGATCCTCCCCAAGGACGGCTATCTGCCGGGGCGTTCCGTCTTCAACATGATGGGCGGGCTGATGCAGATCACCGGCTACGCCCTCGGCGGCGCCCTCGTCACCGTCCTCTCCCCGCACACCGTCCTCCTCCTGGCCACCCTCCTGCACGCCACCGCGAGCGCGACCGCCCGCCTCGGGCTTACCGCCCGCCCGCCCCGCGCCTCCGGCCGCCCCTCGGCCGCCGAGACCCGGCGCGTCAACGCCGTCCTGTGGTCCTCCCGCCCGCACCGCCTGGTCTACCTGGGCCTGTGGCTACCCAACGGCCTGGTCGTCGGCTGCGAGGCCCTCTTCGTGTCGTACGACCCCGGTGCCGCGGGCACCCTGTTCGCGTGCGGGGCGCTGGGCATGCTGGCCGGGGACCTGGCCGTCGGCCGGCTGCTCCCGCCCGCCGTCCGCACCCGCCTGGCCACCCCGCTCCTGCTGCTCCTGGCCACCCCGTACGTCTTCTTCGTCCTGCACCCGCCGCTGCCCGTCGCCGCGCTCTGCGCCACGCTCGCCTCGGTCGGCTTCGGCGCGAGTCTGGTCCAGCAGGAGCACCTGATGGCCCTCACGCCCGCCGAACTCAGCGGCCACGCCCTCGGGCTGCACTCGGCCGGGATGCTCACCCTCCAGGGCGTCAGCGCCGTCGTGGCGGGCACGGTGGCCCAACTCACCTCACCGGCCACGGCGATGGCCGTGATGGCGGCCGCGTCGATCACGGTGACCCTGACGCTGGCGGTGGCCTCCCGGCGGCAGTTCCGGAATTCCGGAAGCGGTCCGTTGAAGTTCGCTCCACGAACCAATAGCAGCTGACCCTGCTGCGGAGTGCTGCCGTAGGCCCGGCTCGCCTCCGCGTACACGGCGTTGACCAGGAACGTCGACCTCACCAGCGCGGTCACGACGCTCATCTGCGGCCTTCCCCATGCGGGCAGCCTGACGGCGGGAGGACGCGGGGGAGGAGGCCCGGACCGGGGCGGCCGACTCCCGGCGGCGTCGCCGACCTGACCGAACGGGGTTCTGTAGCAGGGGCGTTGCCCTCAAAGTGAGCCACGTCACAGCTTGTCTGCTGCTGTGGCTGCTGAACTCTGCGGATGGTGCTCCTGCTCCTCCTGATCTTTCCCGGCGGCCTGATCGCCGCTTTCGCCTTCACCGGCTACGCGTTCGGCTCCCTCGGCCGCGTCGGCCTGCGCGCGGCCGACCGCACGGTGTGGCTCCGCGGCGCCGCCGCGCTCGTCGCCGCCGTGGCGTCCCTGCTCTACACCTGGGGCCTGCTGCACCTCGTCGGAGCGGTCGTGGAGGCAGCGGAGGACGGCACCGAATCCGCCCCACTGTCCGACTGTGTGCCCTCCGGCCAGGAGGAACGGGCGTCGACCGTCGTCGACTACACCGTTTCCTACGTCCCCCTCCGCTTCGTCTGCGAGACCTCGGACGGCGGCAGCTACACGAGCGACACCGTCCCCGACTACGTCAATCCGGGCGTCCTCGTGCTGGGGCTGACCGCGGCGGGCGTGGCACTAACCATCCGAAAGTACCCTCCTCGGAGTACGGTATGAGGATGGTTACGGGCGGAGACACACATACCGATACAGGTACGGCCACGGACGCGAGCGGGATGACGTTCGTGGACCGCGTCCGCAGCGAGGGCGGCGACGGCGCGTGTCCCCAGCGCCTGGTGCTGGAGCACGTCACCAGCCGCTGGGGCAACCTGATCCTGATCGCGCTGCTGGACCGCTCGTACCGCTTCAGCGAGCTGCGCCGGACGATCGGCAAGGTCAGCGAGAAGATGCTGACCCAGAGCCTCCAGACGCTGGAGCGCGACGGCCTGATCCACCGCGACGCCAAGCCCGTGATCCCGCCCCGCGTCGACTACTCCCTCACCCCCCTCGGCCGCGAGGCCGCCGAACAGGTCCGCGCTCTGGCCCAGTGGGTGGACGAACGCATGCCGGCGGTGGAGCGGGCCCGCGAGGAGTACGACGCGAAGCGGGCGTGAGCCGGGGAACGGATGAGGCCTCAGTCAGTCACCGGAGTGCCCCCGGAAGCAGATCTCCCGGGGCGTCCCCGACTCGTCGCGCGGCACGGCGCACCGCGACCGGGGAACGACGTGAAGTCCTTGATATACGTGCGGGACTCCCACCCCGAAGCGGGTCTGACGAGCGGGTTGCCGTCGGCCGCGGTGTACCGAAGGATCGAGCGATGTCCCGGACAACAGGCACGCAGACGGCCGACCCGTGCCCCCGCTGCCGCACGGAGGCGTTCCGCCCAGGCACCCCGACACCGGAGGCGGGCCCCCACACCGCCGTCGCCTACACCTGCTCCCACTGCGCACACACCTGGTCCCGCCCGATCGACGACGACCTGGAACCCCTCGACACCGTCCGCGTGGACCTTCCCGACTCCACCCTCTACGGCACCGCCTGGCAGGTGGAACCCGACCGAGTCCAGGTACGGGGCACGGGCGGCACATGGCTGCGGTGGGTGGAACGGTGGAGGGTCATCGTCTACTGAGGGCGCCGCGGGCGTCCGGAGCAGCAACGTGGTGAACCGTCGGCCGACGCCGTACGCTTTCTTGATCGGCCAAGGACTTCGCGGGGCAACATTCATGCGAGTCGTCACGCGCCTTGCCCTGCTCGGCACCGGCGTCGCGCTGGTCGTCGGCACGATCGGTGCCACCGCCGCCCAGGCGGTTGAATAAAACCGATTCAGCAATTGACCTCGGGGCGCTTCCAATTCAGCCACAAATTCCATGATATTAACGCGGCGAAAAATATACAAAGAAGAGCCCCTGTCCAGGTGTACATCCCGCCATTGTTGCGAAAAGAAAGCAATAGAGTATGCAAGGAAAAGGCGATGGCGATGATCAATATGCAGCCGTAACTTAATACGGTAGCCAAGCGGCGTCCGTGCGAGGAAATGTCAGGGTCGAGAAACTCCTCGCCCACGGTTACGCCGAATCGAAATTTTCCCGGCGACCTGCTCGGGTATTTGCTATTCCTGCGTACAGGGCTTTCTTGGACTAGAGTGCGATCCAGAGGTACGAGTTTGGCCAGCCTCTCTTCGAGCAGGAGTGCCGCATGTGACCTGGCGCCATTCATTCCAACCATGACTTGGTGGTAAGCGACGAGAGCGCAGGCAGGAATTGGGGCGAACGCTAGAACACCGCCGTTGAGGGAAGACGCGGTGCTGGTGTATCCAGAGACGACCGCCATGTAAGTTAAGGCGAAACCGAGCACTGTGAGAGTATTCGTGAATACTGCTGCATTGTCGGCGCGTTCGGCTTGGTATATGGCGGTCAATATAGAAATTTCGTCCCCAGGGGAGGGCGGGTCGATGGGCATGGAATTCACGTCCTTCACTGAGACTTGGTAAAGCCTTCGGATGCTCGTGCAGGAGTCTCGATCGAGGAACTCTCTGTTAACTGCATCCTCAGGATGCATCCTTCCCGGCCGCCGTCGCCCTCGAACTGGAAGGCCACCGTTCCTCGCATCTGCGACGGCGCATGGCTGACTGGGTGCGGCGGCGCCAAGAATGACCAGCCCAAAACCTCGACGGCTGGACCTCACAACGAGAACGGCCCGGCCCCGCCACCCTGCGCACGACCGCGGCCGCCTCATCGACAACGAATCCTGGGGCGACAGTCGCGCTGCGGCGGTAACCGCCACTGAACGCTTCCACACCGCGCGGGTGACAGCTGAACGAGGCACTCACCCGCGAACGCGGCCGAGGCAGGCCACCCGCTGCCCGACCCTCCCGCCGGTCTTGCTTCACGAGCTGCGCCACGGCGCGGCAACGCTGGCCGGCCGCTGGACGCCGACCGTGCGCGTGCCCTTCTTCACGTCCTGTGCTGCATGCCGTCCGGGGTGGTCTCTCCGGCCCACTCGGCGATGGTCCAGCAGTTCTTGCGCGGCAGGTCCGACAGCAGGCCGAGCGCCAACTGCCGGACATGACGCCGGGGTTCGACCCGTGCGAACCGTCCCGATATCCGGTCCAATCAGGCCCTCGAATGCCTCCTGCCAGCGGGCAGGGTCTACGCTGTGACCTACGGCCACCGCATGATCGTTTGTCTTCACACACCGATGATCAACGGTGACCGCACCCTTGCCCGAACAGGCCCCCACCAGCAAGATCACAATCTATCGCTGGGGCTCAGCCGCCATTCCGCTTCGAGGACGCTGAACACCTCGGAGTCCCGCCAGCCGTCCCGGATCAGCGCGGTGTGCCGATGCCGCCCCTCGTACGTCATGCCGAGCTTGCCCAGCAACCGAGACGACGCGAGATTGCGGGGGTCACAGGTCGCGTGGATCCGGTGGAGTCCCAATTCCCCGAACCCGCGCGACAGAAGCTCTTGTCCGATCGCCGTGCCCACACCACGCCCCCAGGCCCTCGGGTGCACGATGTAGGCGATTTCGCCCTGACGATGGCGACGGCTACGAATGTGCAGCTCACCCATGCCGACGAGTTCGTTCTCGAAACGAGCGATGTAGACGAATCTCTGCTGATGGGCGTGCGACCAGGCTTCGACGGCGGTTTGCACGAACGCGCGCGTCTGGTCCTCGGTGTTCGGCCCCCAAGGCTGGTAGCGACAAGCCTCCTCAAGGCTGGCCCAGGAGTGCACTGCTTGCCAGTCGTTGAGCGCGAGCTTGCGCAAAGTCACCATGGATTGGCTCACAAGCGGATCTTGCCAGATCTCGTGGGGGCACGAGCCCGGACTTCGGTAGCCCGCCACCGCCGTCAGACCGAGCCCCACAGACCGGCGTCACCTTGCGCCAAGTCAAACTGTCGACGCACTTCACCGTCCGTGTAGGCGATGACGTGACGCGGGTCGGTGTATGTGCCGACGAGCCCGGTGATCTCCACGTCCAGTCCCGTTTCCTCCTTCACCTCGCGGACTGCGGTTCCCGGCAGGGAGTCGGTCATTTCCATGCCGCCGCCAGGCAGCGCCCAGAGATCGTTGTCCCGCCGGCGCTGGAGGAGGATGCGGCCCTCATCGTCAGTGAGCACTGCGGACGCGGCCACGACCAGGCGATGAGGGGGCGGTAGTGCATCAGCGCGAGACGGCACCGGGACTGGATGCCGTGGGGGAACTTCTCCTCGTCACCGCGCTGTTGGAGGTTGGGACTGTCCGTGAAGTGCGCGGGCTGCACACCGTGAGCCCAGCCGCGCACGCAGGGAGCGGCGGCGGCCCGTGGCCGCCAGCGCGCGCGGACGCCGTAGGCGGGCCGCCTTGATCCAGTAAAGAAACTGCACGACGCCCGGCACGGGTGTGCCACGCTCCTCACCGCTGCCGGGGTGGCTCCCCGCGTCGTGATGGAGATCCTCGGGCACAGCCAGATCAGCATCACTATGGACGTGTGCACGCACGTCGAGCAGGACACCCGGCCCGAGGCCATCAGCCACATGGATCGGCTGCTCAAGAGGAGGCCCGGTCGGGAGTGATCGCCCTCGTTGATGTCAAAAGTGGATGTCAAAGGCCCCGGACCATGATCGGTCCGGGGCCTTTTGCCCGGTGCCCCCGGCAGGATTCGAACCTGCGACACCCGCTTTAGGAGAGCGGTGCTCTATCCCCTGAGCTACGAAGGCGTGGGTCCACTGTGTGTGGGTCCAGGCGTCAGCGTACCGGAATCGGTTGGGGGGTGTGGGTGTCAGGTCAGCGGCACCGGTGTGAAGCGGGAGGCTGTGTGGAGGGCCGTTTCGATGTGGGTGGCTGTGGTGGTGAGGGCGGGGAGGAGGGTGTCGACGCAGTCCTCGGCTGTGCGGCGGGCCGTGTGGGTGGAGGTGGCGAGGGCGGCGATCGTGCGGCCGGCGCGGTCGTGGATGGGGACGGCGAGGGTGCGGACGCCCTGTTCCAACTCCTCGTCGGTCAGGGCGTGGTCGTGATCGTGGTCGTCCCGGGACAGGAGGACGCGGCCGACCGCCGTGTCGGTCGTGGCCGGGAGGCGGGTTCCGATGCGGATGTCGACGCGCATGACGTGGTGGGCGGTCACCCGGGCCGTGCACTGGATCTCGTCGCCCGTTTCCGTGAGGGCCGCGAGGTGGGTCGTTTCCTGGATGCGGTCCGTCAGGGCCCGTAGGTGGGGTTCCGCGAGGCGGGGGAGAGGGGTTCCGGCGAGTGGGGGGAAGCCGAGGGAGAGGACCCTCGGGGTGAGGGTGAAGGTGCGGTGGGGGGTCTGGGCCACCAGGTTCAGGTGGTCGTAGGTGATCAGGGCTCTGCGGGCGGTCGCCCGAGCCAGGCCGGTCGCCTTCGCCACCTCTGCCAGGGTCAGGGACTCGCGGCCTTCCCCGAACGCCGTGAGGACGGTCAGGCCGCGGGCCAGGGACTCGATGAACTCGCGGCCCAGTTCGTGCTTCGACGCACCCGTCCAGACGGCGAGGCCCGCGGGCGCCGGACCCGGTTCGGCGGGAGGGGCCTGGCGCAGGTCCTCCTCCATCTCCGCCACGGTCGTACGGAGCCGGGGGAGGAGGGTGTCGCGCAGGTCGGCCGCCGTGTGCCGGCTGGTGTGGCTGACGACGTTGGCGACGCAGGCGAGGCGTCCCGTACGGGGGTCCCGTACGGGTGCCGAGACCGCCACCAGGCCCGGCTCGATCAGCTGGTCGTCCAGGGACCAGCCGTCCGCCGCCGCCCGCTCGGTCCGGCGTACGAAGTCCTCGTCCGGGTCCTTTTCCGGCTCCTGGTCCGGGTCTTCGGCCGGGCGGGTGTGCGGGGCCGGGGGTACGGCGGGGAAGGTGCGGCCGTGCGGGTCCGTCGTCCGGCGGGTGCGCCAGCGGGTCCAGTCCGCGTCGGTCCATTCCGTCGCGAACAGCGGTCCGGGCGCGGTGCGTTCGGCCGGGAGCAGGTCGCCGATGCGGAAGCTGAGGGACATCGCGCGGCGGCGGGTCGCCTGGTGGATGAAGCGGATGCCGTCGCGGTCGGCGACCGCCAGCGACACCGACTCGTCGAGTGCGTCGGCGAGGGCGTCGGCGCGCGAGCCGAGGAGGGCGGGCAGGCGCAGTGCTGCCAGGTACGCGTTGCCGAGTTCCATCACCCGCGGGGTCAGGACCGCGTCCCGGCCGTCCAGCCGGACGTACTCCATGCGGGCCAGCGTCGCCACGATCCGGTCGACCGTGGAACGGGCCAGACCGGTTGCGCGTTCCAGGGCGCTCGCGCTCATCGTGCCGCCCGCCGAGGTCAGCTCCTCCAGGACGGCGATCCCGCGGATCAACGGCGTGACCGCCTCCTCCGGTACCTGGCTGTCCGGAGCGGCGGTCGGGGTCGTCCTGGCGGGCATCGTCTCTCCGGTACGGCGGTCGCGGCAGGTCGCCTACGGTAGCCGCGCCCGAGTCCGGCGTCGTACATCCGGCGTCGTACGTCCGTCGTCGCGCGGCCGCCGCGGCGTACGGTCGGCTACCTCCGGGTGACCCGTACCCGGTAGGTCCCCGCCAGGTCCGCCGCCACCACGGAGATCCGCACCCCGCGTGCCGCGTCCTTGAACGTCTCGCCCGGCACGAGCGGCGCGTCCGACAGCTCGGCGTGGACGTTCGGGCTGCGTGTGCAGCCGCCGCTGTCGCGCCGGGAGTCGTGGACCGTGACCGGGCCCATGCCGGTGTCGATGTTCGCGTCGACCTTGTAGACGAGGACACCGGGGCGGCACACGGCCTCGTCGTTGCCGCCGCGGGTGCGCAGTTCGACGGCGTACCCGGAGCGGCTGTTGAGCGGGACGAAGACCAGCTTGGGGCCGCCCGGCTCGGCGAGGGGGGTGAGCGCGTACTCGTGGGTGCCGGGCGCGGAGGCGCAGCCGATCTGGTCGGCGTCCAGCCAGCCCAGCTTCCACTTGTGCCAGCCGAGGAAGTCGTTGTTGGCGCCCCAGTCCTCGCTCATGATGTCCCAGTGGCCGACGGCGCCGCCGCCCTCCTGGGTGTAGAGGTCGGGCAGGCCGAAGACGTGGCCGTTCTCGTGCGGCAGGACGCGGTAGCCGGTGCGGTCGTAGGAGCCGGAGCCGTCGTCCTGGCGGGAGTAGACGAATGACGCGTTCGCGACGGGGACGCCGTCGGCGACCGGGGCCTCGTGGTTGCCGGCGAACGTCACCGACAGGACCGTGTCCAGCGCGGAGGGGCCCGCGTTCGGGGTGACCAGCACGTTCAGGAGGTCGTACGCCCGGAAGTCGACGGTCGGGTCGGCGGCGGCCACGATGTCCTGGACCAGCTCGCGGTAGCCGGGGTCGAAGGGAGCGCCGCGCTCTATGCCGTACGCCCGGAACGGCTTCGGCATCCGCAGCCAGCCGGGGACGGGGGTCTCGGCGCGGTAGTCGAGGCGGCCGTAGGACGCGGTGCGGAACCATTCCCGGGTCTGGGGGAAGAATTCGCGGAACCGGTCCTGCGCCTTGCCCCGGCCGGGTGCGTCCGAGAAGTCGATCATCAGGGTCAGGGCGCGGACGGTGCCCGCGGAGCGGGCGTAGCCGCCGGTCGTCGGGACGCCCTCGGACATCTGGACGGCGGAGCCCGCGGTGATCAGGCAGGGGGCGAGGGCGGCCGAGCGGGCCAGCGAGACGGGGCCCGCGCCGGCCGGGGTCGGGCGCGGTGCGAGGTGGCCGGTGCCGGCCGAGGTGCTGACCGTGAAGGTCAGCGCGGTCACACAGACGAGGCCGGCCGTGCGGCGCCGACGTATGCGTCGGCGGAGCGGCTCCGGAGGCGCGGCGTGGTGGCCTGCCCCGGGTCGCTCAGGCTGCGGCTGCATGCAGGAACCCTTCGCGCCAGGCAGCCACGGGTCACCGGCTGCACCCTTTCGATCACCCTCGTCGGGAGCGGGCGGGGGCGCGCGCTGGAGCGGCCGATCGTGGGTTACCGGGAGGTAGGGGCGAGGTGGGAGCGCTTGTGACCCAGGTCACGTGAAAAGAATCGGCCGCCGGGAAATAACCGGGGACCGTCTCCCCGTTTAGCCATGTGTCCGACCGAAACGGGGAACGCGTCCCCGGATCGCGAGTGACAGCAGCACCAGAAGCATCAGAAGCATCAGACGTAGCACCACAGGTACCAGCAGGACCAGCAACAGAGCAGCGCCCGTCACGTCATCGATCAGAGGAGTACGCCGTGCAGACCGCAACCGCCCCCGCGCAGCGCAAGGTGCCCCGGCCGCGCGCCGACGCCCTGCGCAACCGGGAGCGGATCGTCACCGCCGCCCGCGAGATGTTCGTCGAACTGGGCCCCGAAGTGCCGCTCGACGACATCGCCCGCCGGGCCGGCGTCGGCAACGCCACGGTGTACCGCAACTTCCCCGACCGGGAGGCCCTCGTCCGCGAGGTCGTCTGCTCCGTCATGGACCGCACGGCCCACGCGGCCGCCCAGGCGCTCGCCGAGACGGGCGACGCCTTCGGCGCGCTGGAGCGCTTCGTGCACGTCGCCGCCGACGAACGCGTCAGCGCGCTGTGCCCGATGGTCACCAGCACGTTCGACAAGAACCACCCGGATCTCGTGGCCGCCCGCATGCGGGTCGAGCAGCTCGTCGAGGAGGTCATGGAGCGCGCCCGGCAGGCCGGACAGCTCCGCGACGACGTCGGCTACGGCGACCTGATGGTCGCCGTGGCCCAGCTCAGCCGGCCTCCGGCGGGCACCGCCTGCCTCAGTGCGGACCGCTTCCTCCATCGCCATCTCCAGCTGTTCCTTGACGGACTGCGGGCCCCGGCCCGGTCGGTCCTGCCGGGCACGGCCGTGACCATGGAGGACCTGCGCCAGGCCTGAGCCACCGCAAGCCAAGCAAGCCGCCATACAAACCACACAAACCATGTAGACCACCACAAGCCACGCAGAACGACTCCGGCTCCGGCTCCATGCCGCGAGACCAGATGCGGACGATCTGCCGACGCCGCCGACGCCGACGTCACTGAACCCGATCACCGACCCGGATCCCTCCCAACGGCCGTCACCGTCGACGGGTCGTCGTCTCGCTCCGCCCTTTTTCTTTCATCAAGTCATGACATTTCCGTCACGAAGTTCCGAAGTGGGTACCTCCATGTCTGACACAGCCACCAAGGCTCCCGGCATCCGCCAGGCGGATCCGGCCCGCTGGAAAGCGCTCGTGTTCATCGCGCTCGCCCAGCTGATGGTCGTCCTCGACGCGACCATCGTGAACATCGCCCTGCCCTCCGCCCAGCAGGACCTGGGGATCTCGGACGGCAACCGCCAGTGGGTCGTCACGGCGTACGCCCTGGCCTTCGGCGGACTCCTGCTCTTCGGTGGCCGTATCGCCGACCTCTGGGGCCGCAAGCGAACCTTCGTCCTCGGTCTGGTCGGCTTCGCCGCCGCCTCGGCGCTCGGTGGCGCGGCCACCAACGAGGCGATGATGTTCGGCTCCCGCGCCCTCCAGGGTGTCTTCGGCGCACTGCTCGCGCCCGCCGCGCTCTCCCTGCTCGCCGTGATGTTCACGGACGCCAAGGAGCGCGCCAAGGCGTTCGGCATCTACGGCGCGATCGCCGGCGGTGGCGGCGCGGTCGGCCTCATCCTCGGCGGTTTCCTCACCGAGTACCTGGACTGGCGCTGGACGTTCTTCGTGAACATCCCGTTCGCGATCGTCGCCGCCGCCGGTGCCTACTTCGTCATCCGTGAGCCCGAGGGCGGCCGCAACCGCTCCCCGCTCGACATCCCGGGCGTCATCCTGTCGACCCTCGGCCTGGTGTCCCTGGTCTACGGCTTCACCCGCGCCGAGTCCGAGGGCTGGAGCGACGCTGTGACCATCGGCATGTTCGTCGGGTCCGCGGTGCTGCTGGCGGCCTTCGTGGTCGTCGAGGCGAGGGTCAAGTCCCCGCTGCTGCCGCTGCGCGTGATCACCGACCGCAACCGCGGTGGTATCTACCTCTCGCTCGGTCTCGCGATCATCTCGATGTTCGGCCTGTTCCTCTTCCTGACCTACTACCTCCAGATCGTGAAGGGCTACACGCCGGTCAAGACCGGTTTCGCCTTCCTCCCCATGATCGTGGGCATGATCACGGGCTCGACCCAGATCGGCACCCGTCTGATGACCCGGGTCGCGCCCCGGCTGCTGATGGGCCCCGGCTTCCTGGTCGCCGCGCTCGGCATGCTGCTGCTGACCCAGATGGAGATCGGTTCCTCATACGCGGCCCTGCTGCTGCCGGCGATGCTCCTGCTCGGCCTCGGTATGGGTACGGCGTTCATGCCGGCCATGTCCCTGGCCACCCAGGGCGTCGAGCCGCGCGACTCCGGTGTCGCCTCCGCGATGGTCAACACCTCGCAGCAGGTGGGCGGCGCGATCGGTACGGCGCTGCTGAACACGATCGCCGCCTCGGCCACGACCTCGTACATCGCCGACCACTTGGGCGACGCCGGCACCCGCTCCCAGCAGCAGCTGGTCCAGCTGGAGGCCATGGTGAAGGGCTACACCAGCGCGATCTGGTTCGCCGTCGGCATCCTGGTCGTCGCCGCCGCGATCGCCCTGACCTTCGTCAACGCCGGCAAGCCGGACATGAGCGCGGTCACGGGCGCGGGCGAGGACGCCGAGGACTCCGTCCCGGTCCCGGTGGTCGCCCACTGACGTGACGTACTGCCCGGGTTGTAGCGGCTAGCGCAGCCAGGGCAGGTCGGCACCCGCTTCGTTCGGCTGAAGTCCCTCGGCGACGATCTGCATGATCTCGCCGAGGGACTTCTGCTGTTCCGGGGTGAGCCGGTCGAAGAGCGCGTTGCGTACGGCGGCCACATGGCCCGGCGCCGCGTTCTTCAGGACGTCGAGGCCCTCGTCGGTCAGTACGGCGAACTGGCCGCGCTTGTCGGAGGGGCAGTCCTCGCGCCGTACCCAGCCGTTCTTCTCCAGGCGTGCGATGGCGTGCGAGAGGCGGGAGCGGGTGATCTTCGCGTCCATCGCCAGCTCGGTCATCCGCAGTCGGCGGCGGGGGGACTCGGCGAGCTTGACGAGGAGGCCGTAGTAGATGTGCGGCATGCCGGCGTCCCGTTGCAGCTGCCGGTCCATGTGGTCCTCGAGGAGGGTGGTGGCGTGCAGATACGAGCGCCAGATGCGCTGCTCCTCTGCGGTGAGCCACTGCGGCTCGTGAGCGGGTGCGGCTGCCTTCGTCATGTACTCCACTCTAAAGGGTTCGTCCTTGAAATTTAAACAAGTGGCACCTACAGTGATGGGGAGTAGGAAATTTAGAGTTCAAGCAAGTGCAGCAAGCCGAGCCATCTGAGCAAGCGGAGCTTGGAGCAGTTCGAGCTTGAGCAAGCCGAGCCGCCGAGGGAGTTGCCGCCATGTCCGCCGCCACCCAGGAGCGTGCCGTTCCGCAGGAGCGCATGCCCGCCCTGTATCTCAGCCACGGCGCCCCGCCCCTCGCGGACGACCCCGTCTGGCCCGGACAGCTCGCCGCCTGGTCCGCCGACCTGCCCCGCCCCAAGGCGATCCTCATGGTCTCCGCCCACTGGGAAGAGGCCCCCCTCGCCCTCGGCGCGGTCGAGCCGGTCCCCCTGGTCCACGACTTCTGGGGCTTCCCCGAGCACTACTACAAGGTGCGCTACGACGCCCCGGGCGCACCGGCGCTCGCCGAGAGTGTGCGCAAGCTGCTGCGCGCCCCCGGGATCCCCGTACAGGACATCCCCGACCGGGGCCTCGATCACGGGGCGTACGTCCCCCTCGTCGAGATGTTCCCGGCCGCCGACATCCCGGTCCTCCAGATCTCCATGCCGACGCTCGACCCCGTGAGGCTCATGGAGATCGGCCGCAAGCTCGCGCCGCTGCGCGACGAGGGCGTGCTCATCGCGGGCTCCGGGTTCTTCACCCACAACCTGGCCGCGCTACGGCACACCGGCGGAGGAGTGCCCACCTGGTCCTCGGAGTTCGACGACTGGGGACGGCACGCGCTGGAGAACCGGGACTGGGACGCCCTGCTGGACTTCCTGCACAAGGCCCCCGCGGGCCGGTACGCCCACCCGCGCACCGAGCACTTCGCCCCGCTGTTCGTCACCATGGGCGCCGCGGAGGTGTCCGGCGAGCTGGACGCGCAGAAGTCGGTGATCGACGGGTTCTGGCTGGGGATGGCGAAACGGTCGGTGCAGTTCGGCTGAGCCGCCGGACGTGCTACCCGGTCCGCCCCGCTACAGGTCCCTCTCGTACCAGGCGACGTCCCAGTAGCGGCCGAACTTGCGTCCCACCTCGCGGTACGTGCCCACGTGCCGGAAGCCGAAGCGTTCGTGCAGCCGCACGGACGCTTCGTTGGGCTGGGCGATGCCCGCGTACGCGCGGTGCAGGTCCTCGCCGGACAGGGCCTCGAAGAGTGCCTTGTAGAGGAGCGTGCCGACACCGCGGCCGGCGGCGTCCGGGCGGAGGTAGATCGTCACCTCGACGGAGGTCGCGTAGGCGGGCTTCGCGCGGAAGGGGCTGGAGGTGGCGTACCCCAGAATTTCCTGTGAGTCCGTGTCCGTGGCAACCATCAGCCGGTACGGGCCGTCTTCAGGGTGGGAGAGCAGCCAAGGGCGGCGCTCCTCCGGAGTGAAAATCGCGGTATCGAATGTGATCGGCGTCTCACGTACGTAGTGGTTGTAGAGGTCGGTGAGGGCTTCGAGATCCCCCTCGATTCCCGGCCTGACCTGCACCTCTGTACGTTCCGACGGCATTCGTCCTCCTCCTGGGGTCCGACAGGGTACTGCATGATCAGAAAAATCGGGGGACGGGTTGGGAATTCTGTCCTGATTCCAGTCGTTGTTTCCATCGGATGCAGGGCACCCGAGGAGAGTCCCGAGAGAGTCCCGGGAGGACCCGAGTCAGTGCGCCGGCGTCCAAGGACCCACCCGCTGACCCCACCATCGCAAGGGAGCACGCATGGCAACCCGTGCCGTCGCCCGTCGTCAGTCCGCCTCCGGCGAGACCGGCGCGGCAAGCAGCGCTCGCGTCCACGGCGGAGAGATCGCCGACCGCGATCTGGTCGGCATGTACCTCGACGAGATCGCGCGCACGCCTCTGCTCGACGCCGCCAAGGAAGTCGAGCTGTCGCAGATCATCGAGGCGGGTGTGTTCGCGCGGCAGGTCCTCGACGGATCCGAGGAGTCCAAGGCGGACGCCTCCCGTGAGGAGCTCGAGGCGCTCGTCGCCGAGGGGGAGCGCGCCAAGGACGTCTTCATCCGTTCCAACCTGCGGCTGGTCGTCGCGGTCGCCCGCCGGTACCCGCGCAGCGGTCTGCCCCTGCTGGACCTGGTCCAGGAGGGCAACGCCGGACTGGTCCGCGCGGTCGAGAAGTTCGACTACCGCAAGGGCTTCAAGTTCTCCACGTACGCCACGTGGTGGATCCGCCAGGCCATCACCCGGTCCATAGCGGACCAGTCGCGCACGATCCGGCTGCCCGTCCACCTCGTGGAGGAGCTGGGCCGGATCCGCCGCGTGCAGCGGGAGTTCAACCGCGAGCACGGCCGCGACCCGGAGCCCCTGGAGATCGCCACCGAGCTGGGTTCCAAGCCGGAGCGCGTCATCGACGTGCTCGACTGGGCGCGCGACCCGGTCTCGCTGAACATGCCGGTCGACGACCAGGGCGAGACCCAGTTCGGCGACCTGCTCGAGGACACCTCGGCGGTCTCGCCGGAGCAGTCCGTCCTCACGCTGCTGCGCAGCGAGGAACTGGACGGCCTCATCGACCGCCTCGACCCGCGCACGGCCTCCATCATCAAGATGCGGTACGGCATCGACGACGGCCGCGAGCGCACGCTGACCGAGGTCGGCAAGGAGCACGGTCTGACGCGTGAGCGGATCCGTCAGATCGAGAAGCACGCCCTGCTGGAGCTGAAGAAGCTGGCCCGGGACACCGGGTTCGAGGCGGCGGCGTAGGACGGGCCCGCGCCCGCAGGGGTTCGCGTCCGGGGCGCGAGGTGCGTCCCGGGGCGGGTTCCGGGCGGGTGCGGGTTTTGCCACCGGCGTACGCGGGGTGGCGGAACTGCGCGCAAACATGGCGGAGAAGGTCGCTTCAACCGGTGGCTCCGGGGGAAAAACCCTCCTGGGCACGGGAGTTCGAGCGACCCCTCATGAACGACAGCTTCTGAACGACCCGTCACGAACGACTTCTCTGAACCACGTCCCGACGCACCCCCCCCGGCGCCGGGACCTCCCGAGTCGGGCTTCGGCGCCGCCCCCCCCTGGCGCCGAGGTCCGGCTCTTTTTGTGCGGCGGCGCGATAGGCGTCCTTCGCGCGGCACGTCGGCGTCCGTGCCGACCGCTGGGGCGTACGGGCAGGGGGGAAGGGCGGGGCACCCCGTACCTGAACCCCGGGGTGGCCCGCCTGGATGGCAGATTGTGCCACATGGGCATAGCCTGCCGGTGTGACAAGCTCCACCCCCGCACCACTTCCCTCCTCCAACACCCCGCCCGCCCCGGCTTCACTGACCGAGCGGCGCAAGGCGGCGACCCGGATGGAGATCGCCCGAGCGGCCGCCTGTCTCTTCGCCGGCCGGGGCCTCAAGGCCACCCGCGCCGAGGACATCGCCCAGGCGGCCGGCATCGCGCCACGCACCTTCTACCGGTACTTCGCCTCCAAGGAGGAGGCCGTCGCCCCGCTCTACGCGGCCGGCGCCCAGCGCTGGGCGGAGGCGGTGCGCGAGGCCCCGCCCGAACTGTCCCTGCCCGACGCCCTGGAACACGCGGTACGGCAGACGCTCACCCCCGGCGTCGGGGTCTCGGCGGCGTCATGGGAGTGGGTCCGCACCCTCATCCGCCTCGCCTCCACCAGCCCGGCCCTGGGCAAGGTCTGGGCGGAGGTCTGCCATGCGTCGGAGGGGGCGCTGGGGGAGGTGCTGAGAGAACGGGCGGCCAGGGGGACTGCCCTGCCCGACAACGTTGCCGAGCCCGGCAGTCCCGCTGAGCCGGCCAGTTCCGCTGGGCCCGCCGAGCCCGGCAGTCCCGCTGAGCCCGGCGGGCCGACTGAGCCCGGCGGGCCGACTGAGCCCGGCAGTCCCGCTGAGCCGGCCAGGCCCGGTGAGCCCGCCAGGCCCGCTGAGCCCACCGACCTCACCGGGCCCACCCCGCGCCAGCGCTTCATCGCGGCGGTCGCGGGGGCCGCGGTCCGCGTCGCCGTGGAGAGCTGGTCCACGACCGACAGCCCCCCGAACGGCCCGGACGGTCCGGCGGAACTCGCCCTGAGGAACCTGGAGGCGGTGCGGGGGATGGAGTGGCGGGAGCGCGAGTAACGCTCCGGCTAACCGTTCCCGTTCCCGTTGGCGTCCGCGGCCCCGGCGGCATGGCCCGGCCCCGCGCCCGCTCTCCCCAACCGTCCCCCCAACTCCCGTACGCGCTCCACCAGTTCCCCCGGTGAGTGGACCGCGAACTCGTGGCCCAGCATGGCCAGGCGGACCGCGAGCCATTCCATGGGGTCGCCGGTGACGGCTCGCAGGCGGCAGCCGTCGGGGGTCTGCTCCGGGTGGCCGTACCAGGACGGGAGCTGTGCGGCGACGGTCTCGGCCGGGGCCTGGAAGGTGACCTCGAACTCGTAGGTCTCCTGGCGGCGTTGGATCGACTGGCGCAGGTACTCCGCCGCGTCCCCCTGCGGCACCTCCCGCGGGGTGAAACGGGTTCCGGTGGCGAAGGGCTGCCCCACCCGGTCGACGCGGAAGGTGCGCCAGTCGTCGCGTTCGAGGTCGTAGGCGACGAGGTACCAGCGGCGGCCGGTGGAGACGAGGCGGTACGGCTCGGTCAGGCGGCGTGACTCGGTGCCGTCCTTCGCGCGGTAGGCGAACCGCAGCCGCTCGTGGCCGGCGACCGTCGAGGCGATGACGGTGAGGGTCTCGGGCGCGATGCTGGCCCCGTCTCCGCTGGTCAGCGGGGTGGTCGCGGCCTGGAGCGTGGCGACCCGGTGGCGCAGGCGGGCCGGCAGCACCTGTTCCAGCTTTGCCAGGGCCCGTACGGACGCCTCGTCCACGCCCTCGAGCGCGTGCCCGGCGCCCGCCCGCAGGCCGACCGCGATCGCCACCGCCTCCTCGTCGTCGAGGACGAGCGGGGGCATCGCCTTGCCCGCGACCAGCCGGTATCCGCCGTCGGAGCCCTTGGTCGCCTGGACGGGATAGCCGAGTTCCCGCAGCCGGTCGATGTCCCGTCGGACCGTGCGGCGGGACACCTGGAGCCGGCCGGCGAGTTCGCCGCCGGGCCATTCGCGGGGCGTCTGGAGGAGGGAGAGGAGTTGCAGCAGCCGAGCCGGAGTGTCCGTCGTCATGCGTCCGAGGATGCCCTACCAGTAGGACACGATCTGACCTACTGCGATCCTAGTGTCCTCGCATGACCTCCAACGAGACCCAGTTCTCCGCCGGTCCCGGGCCGGCCGAGCGCCCCCCGAGGGCGGACGCCCAGGCAGCCGTGACCGCACCAGGGGCGGTGGGCGACCGACGCCGGTGGTTCGCCCTGGCGATCGTGATGACCGCGGCCTTCATGGACCTCGTCGACGTCACGATCGTCAATATCGCCATCCCGTCCATGCAGCGCGACGCGGGCGCCTCCGACAGCCAGGTCCAGTGGATCACCGCCGGTTACGCGCTCGCCTTCGCCGCCGGCCTCATCACCGGCGGACGCCTGGGCGACATCTACGGCCGCAAGCGGCTGTTCCTCCTCGGCGTCGGCGGCTTCACCATCGCCTCCGCGCTGTGCGGCTTCGCCGTGAACCCGGAGATGCTGGTCGCCTCCCGCCTCCTCCAGGGCGGCATGGCGGCGCTCATGGTCCCGCAGGTGCTGTCGATCGTGCACGCCACCTTCCCGGCGCACGAACGCGGCAAGGTCTTCGGACTCTTCGGTGCGGTCGTCGGCCTGGGCGCGGTCTCCGGACCGCTGCTGGGCGCGCTGCTGATGGAGTGGAACCTGTTCGGGCTGGAGTGGCGGCCGATCTTCCTGATCAACCTGCCGGTCGGCATCGCGGCCCTGGTCCTCGGCGGCCGCTTCATCACCGAGTCGCGCGCGCCGAAGGCGCTCAGGCTCGACCTGGTCGGCGTCGCACTGGTGACGCTCGGTCTGCTGATGCTGCTCTACCCGCTGACCCGCGGCCGAGAGCTGGGCTGGCCGCTGTGGGGACACCTGTCGATGGCCGGCGCGTTCGTCGTCTTCGGCGCGCTGGTGGCGTACGAGCGGCGCAAGGGAGCGCGGGACGGCTCGCCGCTGATCGAGCTCTCCCTCTTCCGGGTCAAGAGCTTCGCCGCGGGCATCGCGGTGCAGACGGTGTTCGGCGTCAGCCTCGGCATCTTCTTCCTGGTCTGGACGCTGTACATGCAGATCGGCCTCGGCTGGAGTGAGCTGCGCGCCGGTCTCACGGGGATCCCGTTCTCCCTCGCGGTGTCGACGGCCGCCGGTCTCTCCGTGCAGAAACTGGTCCCGCGCTTCGGCCGCAAGGTGCTCCAGGCGGGCGCCCTGACCATGGCCGCCGGTGTCCTGCTCTACCTGTGGGAGTCCGGGCGATACGGCCTCGACATCGCCCCCTGGCAGATGATCCTCCCGCTCACGGTGATGGGCGCCGGCATGGGGCTGATCGTCGCCCCGCTGACCGACGCGGTGCTGTCGGAGGTGCCGCGTGAGCACGCCGGTTCGGCGTCCGGGCTGATCAACACCGTGCAGCAGATGGGGAACGCGCTCGGCCTCGGCCTGGTGTCCGTCGTCTTCTTCGGCCGGATCGGCGAGCGGCTGACCCCGGCGGAGACCGGCCCGGAGTTCGTGGACGCCTTCCGGTACGCGCTGGGCTGGGTGACCGCGGTGCTGGGCGTCATCTTCGTGCTGATGTTCGCCCTGCCGAAGCGGCCCGCCCAGCATGTGGAGGGCGCGGGGGCGGCGGAGCTGCCGGCGGCGGAGAAGGAGCCGGAACTCGTGTCCTGAACCGGGGCCGAGCGGGCCTGACAGGGCCTGTCACGAGCGGGCCTGACAGGGCCTGTCACCTGCCGAGGTGACAGGCCCTTCTGTCGTTTCTGATCCTCTCCGCCACACTCGGACATCGCTCGAAGTCCGTTCATGCCCGAATCACGTCCGAACCTGTTTACTTTCTGGAAATCCGGGCGTAGCCTCCGTGGCGAAACCACAAGTTCGGGCATAAACCCGGTAACGGTCGGAGGCGAACGGACATGTACGCACCGGAGCGGCAGCAGGAGATCCTCCGGCTCGCCCGTGACGGCGGCCGGGTGGACGTCCTGTCGCTGGCCGAGGAGTTCCAGGTCACGGCGGAGACGATCCGCCGCGATCTGAAGGCCCTCGACCGCGCCGGCCTCGTCCGCCGCGTGCACGGCGGTGCCATACCGGTCGGACGCCTCGACTTCGAGCCGGACCTCGCCGAGCGCGAGTCCACCTCCGCCGACGAGAAGGACGGCATCGCCAAGGCCGCCCTGACCGAACTGCCGGCCGAGGGCACGATGATCCTCGACGCCGGTACGACGGTCGCCCGCCTGGCCGCCGCCCTCCCGCTGGAGGCCTCGCTCACCGTGGTCACGCACTCCCTGCCGATCGCGGCCCGCCTCGCCGACCACCCCGGCATGCAGCTCCACCTGATCGGGGGACG
This sequence comes from Streptomyces sp. NPDC058335, assembly GCF_042723915.1. NCBI lineage: Bacteria > Bacillati > Actinomycetota > Actinomycetes > Kitasatosporales > Streptomycetaceae > Streptomyces > Streptomyces sp. NPDC058335. The sequence continues at coordinate 344,997 of NZ_JBHXHX010000002.1, forward strand.
CGTACGGCACCGTACGCGTGCCGCCGTGGACGCCTGGGCGCTGCGGGCGTACGGCGAGATCCGCGCCGACGTCCTTTTCCTCGCGGCGAACGGATTCTCCGCCGAGCACGGGCTCACCACCCCCGACCTCGCCGAGGCCGCGGTGAAGCGGGCGGCGATGGCCGCGGCCCGCCGGGTCGTCCTGCTCGCCGACTCCACCAAGCACGGCCAGGAGCACTTCGCCCGCTTCGGCGACCTGAGCGATGTGGACCTGCTGATCACCGACAGCGGGCTGAGTCCCGACGACGCGGCCGCCATCGAGCGCGGCGGCACGGAAGTAGTACGCGCATGATCCTCACCGTCACCCCGAACCCGTCCCTCGACCGCACGTACGAGGTCCCCTCACTCGACCGCGGTGAGGTCATCCGCGCCACCGGCGAGCGCATGGACCCCGGCGGCAAGGGCGTGAACGTCTCCCGGGCCGTCGCGGCCGCCGGACGGCGCACGGTCGCCGTACTGCCCCTGGGTGGTGCGCCGGGCGCGCTCGTCGCCGATCTGCTCGACGCACAGGGCATCGAGGTCGCGCCGGTCCCGGTCGCCGGGGCCACCCGCTCGAACATCGCGCTCGCGGAGTCCGACGGGGTACTGACGAAGATCAACGCGCCGGGTCCCGAGCTGTCCGCGGAGGAGCAGGAACTTCTCCTGGAGACCGTGCGCGAGCAGTCCCACGACGCCGACTGGATCGCCTGCTGTGGCAGCCTGCCACGCGGGCTCGCGCCCTCCTGGTACGCCGACGTGGTCGCGCGGGCGCACGCCGGGGGCGCGCGGATCGCGCTGGACACCTCGGGGCGCGCGCTGCTGGAGGCGCTGCGCGAGCGGCCCGACGTCGTGAAGCCGAACGCCGAGGAACTCGCCGAGGCCGTCGGACGCCCCCTGGCGACCGTGGGCGACGCCGTGAAGGCGGCCGAGGAGTTGCGCGAGATGGGCGCACGCGCCGTGCTGGCGAGCCTGGGCGCCGACGGGCAGCTCCTCGTGGAGGACGGGGGCACCTGGTTCGCCACCGCGCGCGTCGACGCCGTCCGCAGCAATGTGGGGGCGGGGGACTCCTCCCTCGCCGGATTCCTCATCGCCGGCGGCAGCGGCCCGCAGGCGCTCGCCTCCGCCGTCGCACACGGCGCGGCCGCCGTCCAGCTGCCCGGCAGCGTGATGCCGACCCCGGCCGACCTGGACCCGGCGGTGGTGACCGTCACCGCGGAGGTACCGGTGGACCGCGAACTGAAGGAGCCGGTGTCATGACCCCCGACCTGGCGCCTGCCACGGCCCACCACCTGGGCTCGCCTGTTACGGCCCACCCCTCGGCGTCGCCTGTTACGGCCCACCACCCGGTGCCTGTCATGGTGGCCGCCCTCAACCGGGTGCCTGTCGTGACGGCCCTGCACCCGGTGCCTGTCATGGTGGCCGCGCTCAACCGGGTACCTGTCGTGACGGCCCTGCACCCGGTGCCTGTCATGGTGGCCGCGCTCAACCGGGTACCTGTCGTGACGCCCCTGCACCCGGTGCCCGGCCCGGCGGTCGTCGAGCCGGTGCCTGTCGTGGCCGTCCTCCACCCGGCGCCGCACGAGGCGTTCACGTCACCGGACCCGTTCACACCGGTAGCCCGGACGACCTCGGCCGGGACCCGGCGAGGTTCCCCGTTACTCGCCGCCCAGCACGGGCAGCGTGGCGTCCTGAGCCGCCCCGCTGACCAGGGCAGGCAGGGCCCGAACCGGCCTGCCGGCCCGCGGAGGCGGGGCTTCCCCGGTCCCGCCTCCGCCCGCCCCACCTCCCCCCACCGCACCCCCGTCCCCCTTTGCGCCCAGCACACCCCCCGGGCGATACGCGAGCGAAGGAGCCCGCGATGAGCGAGATGATCACCGCGGAACTGGTCGACCTCGACCTGTCCGCCAGCACCAAGGAAGCAGCGGCGCGGTCCCTCGCCGAGCGCATGGTGGCCCTGGGCCGGGTGACCGACCTGGAGGGCTTCCTCGCCGACGTGGCCGCCCGCGAGGCCCAGATGCCCACCGGCCTCGACGGCGGCATCGGCATCCCGCACTGCCGCAGCGCCCATGTCACCGAGCCGACGCTCGCCTTCGGGCGCAGCGCCGCCGGCATCGACTTCGGCGCGCCGGACGGCCCGGCCGACCTGATCTTCCTGATCGCCGCCCCGGCCGGGGCGGACGACGCCCACCTGACGATCCTGTCCTCCCTCGCCCGGCAGCTGATGAACGCCGAGTTCACCGACGCGTTGCGGTCGGCGGGGGACGCGGCGGCCGCGGCGGCGCTGATCCGCGGGGAGGAGCCGGCGCCTGCCGGTTCGCCTGCCGGTTCGCCCGCCGGTGCCGAAGACTCCGCTGCGGCGTCGGCGGCGGCCTCCGCCGACGCCGCAGCGGGTACCGACGCGGGCGGGGACGCGGGCGCTGACGCCGGTGCCTCCGAAGAACGCCCGTTCCGTATCGTCGCCGTCACCTCCTGCCCCACCGGCATCGCCCACACCTACATGGCGGCCGAGTCGCTGGAGAACGCGGGCCGCGCGGCGGGCGTCGAGCTGGTCGTCGAGACGCAGGGCTCGGCCGGTTTCACCCGGCTCGACCCGGCGGTGATCGCGGCGGCGGACGGCGTGATCTTCGCCCACGACGTGCCCGTACGCGACAAGGACCGCTTCGCCGGGAAGCCGACGGTCGACGTCGGCGTGAAGGCCGGCATCAACAAGCCCGCCGAACTCATCGCCGACGTGCGCGGCAGAGCCGAGCGCGGCGAGGTCACCGCGGGCGCCAAGGGCGGTACGCCGGTCGAGCGGGCCGGTGAGTCCGGCGACAACTACGGCACCAAACTCCGCAAGTGGCTGATGACCGGCGTGAGTTACATGGTCCCGTTCGTCGCCGCGGGCGGTCTGCTGATCGCCCTCGGGTTCGCGATCGGCGGCTGGGAGATCAACAAGGCGCCCTCCGTCATGGAGCACTTCTCCTGGACCCAGGTCGACAGCTGGGGCGCCCTGCTGTTCCAGATCGGCGGGGTCGCCTTCGGCTTCCTCATCCCGGTCCTCGCCGGATACATCGCCTACGGCATGGCGGACCGCCCAGGTCTGGTCCCCGGCTTCGTCGGCGGAATGATCGCCTCCAACATCGCGGCCGGCTTCCTCGGCGGTCTGGTCGCCGGTCTGCTGGCGGGCGCGGTCGTCCTCGCGATCCAGCGGATCAGGATCCCGACGGCACTGCGCGGCATCATGCCGGTGGTGGTGATCCCGCTGATCTCCTCGATCGTCGTCGGCTTCCTGATGTTCGTCGTGATCGGCAAGCCCATCGCCGAGGCCCAGAAGGGCATGACGGACTGGCTGTCCGGCCTGTCCGGCACCAACGCGATCCTCCTCGGTGTCCTGCTCGGCCTGATGATGTGCTTCGACCTCGGCGGCCCGGTCAACAAGGTCGCGTACGCCTTCGCCACGGCCGGTATCGCCGTCGCGGATCCCAGCGACTCCGCGATGAAGGTCATGGCCGCCGTGATGGCCGCGGGCATGGTCCCGCCGCTGGGCATGGCGCTGGCGACCACCCTCCGCAAGAAGCTGTTCACGCCGACCGAGCGCGAGAACGGCAAGGCCGCCTGGGTCCTGGGCGCCTCCTTCATCTCGGAGGGCGCGATCCCGTTCGCCGCGGCGGACCCGCTCCGGGTCATCCCGGCCTCGATGGCGGGCGGTGCGGTCACCGGCGCCCTGTCCATGGCCTTCGGTGCCACGCTCCGCGCTCCGCACGGCGGCATCTTCGTGGTCCCGCTGATCGGCAACCCGTTCCTCTACCTGGTCGCCATCGCGGCCGGGGTGTGCGTCACGACGGCTCTGGTCATCGTCCTCAAGGGCCTGCGCAAGCCGGTCGCCGGGGCCGCGGCTCCCGGCGGGCAGAACGGCACGGCCGTCACGGCGGAGAGGAAGCAGCCGGTGGCGGCGTAACCAGCCGCATCGCACGCGCCTTTCGGGAGACGTGCACCACCTGCGAGATACGTCACGGTCCGGGACGAAAGTCCCGGACCGTACTGTCTTCGGTGTCTACTGTTCGACATGCCTGAGCACCTCTCGATCCCCCACCCGACGGGCACGGCGGCCGTCGCCCTCGCCCTCGCGGGAGCCGCCTGGCTGATCGCGGTGACCGTCCTGCTGCGCCGCCCCCGTCCGGGCACCGGCGCGTGGGGCGCCTGGACCGGTGCTCAGCGCACGCGGCGCACGGCCCTGGGCGCGATGCGCCCGGGTCACGACGCGATACCCCCGGGACCACGCGGACGACGCCGGACAACAGGCCTACGCCGCCGGGACACACACGCACGGCGTCAGGAAACGGACGTACTCCGTCCGGGCCCGGCCCGTCCCCCGCGCCTCCCCGCCCTCCCGCCGCAGCCCCGAACCGGGCCGCCCTCGGAGACCGTCGAGCTCACCCCGGCGGAGCGGGCCGCCTTCGCGGGTCTCGTACGCCGGCTCAGCGGCGACCGCTGAATCCGCGCCGGGGCCCCGGCCCGGGGCGCCGTGGTGAGTCCGGCTCAGGAGACCTGTGCCGCCCGCCGCTCCATCGCCTCGCGGGCCGCCTTCTCGGTGGGGTACACCTCGCACATGTGCCGTCCGTCAGGAGTGGCCGTGTGCTCGACCTCCCACAGCGAGACCTCCTGGCCGTCACGGAGCAGGAACGCGTGCTCGTACAGCGCGAACCCCAGGCCGATGCGTCCCGCACGGCAGGGCCTGCCGAACGCCTGGGTGATCTGGTGCGCGAAGGCCGACATCAGCAGCGCGGCCGTGTCGGCGCCCGGCCGGTCTGCGTTCTCCGCCCGGCGCAGCAGCCGGCGCGCGTGGTCCGCCGAGTCGTCCGGCACATACACGTGCCGCGGGGCGGGGATCGGCGCCAGCTGGACCAGCACCGGCAGTTCGAAGTCCGTCGCGTCCGCCGGGAGGGGCAGCCGGGCCGTGGCGGCCCGCAGCTCCTCCTCGTCGACGTACACCTCGTGCTGCGGCTCGCTGCCCGGGGTCGGGTTGTGGACCAGCTCCCACAGGGTGAGCGCGGAGCCGTCCGACAGCAGCCAGGTGTGCCGGTACGTCTCCCGGTGCAGGCCCGCGCTGTGGTGCGCGGAGTGCAGCGAGCTGTCGTGCGCCAGCGCGCAGTCGAGCCGTCTCACACACTCGTCGGGCAGTTCGAACGAGTTCAGGGCGCGACCGAGGAGCCGCGCGAGGTGCTCCTCCGGAGTCTCGGGCGACTCGGCTGCTTCGTGCGCTGCCGTCTCGTACGGAACGCTCAAGGTTTCTCCCGGCGTTGCTGCATGTCACCTTGTGGGTGCATACCGTAGCTCCTCGGTCGGACATCATGTCCGGGAACCGGGAAAACGTACGCCGGGAAAACGCGGAAGCCGCGCGAGAAGTTCCCGCGCGGCCCGATGATTCGTCAGGAACCGCCGGTCAGAGGGCTTGTCCGCCGGAACGGGAGGCGCTCGGACGGGTCAGGTCGCGCTCCCCGCGATCCATTCGCTCCACGCCAGGTTCCACCCGTTGAGCCCGTTGTCCGGGGCGACCGTCTTGTCGGGGGAGTTCTTGACGATCACCACGTCACCGACGAGCGAGTTGTCGTAGAACCACTTGGCGGGGGTGTCGCCCTGGGCGCCCCGCGCGTCCGCGAGTCCGACGCAGCCGTGGCTGGTGCCCTCCCGGCCGAAGGGCGGATTGCCCTTGTTGTACCAGTAGTTGCCGTGGATGAAGGTCCCGGACTGTGTCAGACGCATCGCGTGCGGCACGTCCGGGATGTCGTACTCGCCGCCCAGACCGACCGTCCGGCTGTTCATCCGCGTCTGCGTGAACTTCTCCGTGATCACCATCTGGCCGTTGTACGTCGTGTGCTGGGCGCTGCCCGAGGAGATCGGGACCGACTTCAGCGTCGTGCCGTCCCGCACCACCGACATGGTCTGGGTGCCGACATCGACCGTGGAGACCTGTGAGCGCCCGATGGTGAAGGTGACCGTCTTCTTCTGCACGCCGTGGACGCCGTTGGCGCCCTGCACGCCGTCCAGGTCGATCTTCATCGTGACCTTGGAGCCGGCCTTCCAGTACTCCTCGGGCCGGAAGTCGAGCCGCTGCGACCCGAACCAGTGCCCGACCACCTTCTGCCCACTGCTGGACGAGACCGTGATGTGCGACTGGACGGCCTTCTTGTCCTCGATGGCCTTGTCGAAGGTGAACGACACCGGCATCCCGACACCGACCGTCGTGCCGTTGTCCGGCGTGTACGTCCCGATGAAGCTGTTCGCCGAGGACACCGTCGTGAAGACCGAGTCGGCCGCCACCGTCCGGCCGTTCGCGTCCTTCGCGGTCGCCGATATCTCGTACTTCGTCCCGCGCTCCAGCTGCTCCTTCGGCTTCCAGCTGCTGCCGTCCGCCGACAGCGAACCCGCCACGACCTGCTCCGTCCCGGCCACCGTCATCTTCACGGTGGCCAGCCGGCCGTCGCTCACCTTCACGCCCGTGCTGTTGATCGACGCGCCTGTCGAACCGTCCTCGGCCGAGATGACGATCTTCGCGGTCCTCGTCCTGGCCGAGTTCCCACCGCCCTTGCCGTTCTTGTCCTCGGCGTTGGCGCTGCCGCCGCAGGCGGTCAGGGTGAGGGCGCCGACCACCAGGGCGGCACAGGCCCCCAGTGTGCGCCGCGCTGTTTTGTTCGGCGTTGTCACGGGCTGCTCCAGCTTCGTGTGTTGTGCGTGATCCGCTCCAGTACGTGGGAGAAGAGGACCACCACGGCCGGTGGGGTTCCCGCCGTCCGCCGCTGAACCCATCGCGTGACAGAACCGGGACAATGACCCGCCTCCTGGGGCGACTTGCTACCGGCTCCCGTACAACTCCTCGTACGACGGCCACGTCCCGCCGGCCTCCGCCACCGACTCCGCGGCCCGCACCGCCCGTACGATCGCCCGCGTCACCATGTCCGCGCCCGCCGCGAGGACGTCGTTCAGGGCGAGCGGATGCGCGCTGCCGACAGGGCCGGTGCCGAGCGGACGCGTGCCCGTCGCCAGCGCGAACACGGTGTCCCCGTCGTGCAGCAGATGCACCGGCCGTACGGCGCGGGCGATGCCGTCGTGCGCCGTGCCCGCCAGCTTCTGCGCCTGCGCCTTCGTGAGGTCCGCGTCGGTCGCGACCACCGCGAGGGTCGTGTTCAGCGGCGGGGGCGCGCTCGCCGCGGCGCTCTCCGCCAGGCGCCGGCGGGCGGCCTCGTGCACCCGCTCCTCCGGATACTCCACCCGCCCCTGGAACAACTCCCCGTACAGCACGCCCGTTTCCGGGTCCATGACCGAGCCCGCCGCGTTGGCCACCACCAGCGCGGCCACCGTGATGCCCGAGTCGAGCACGATGGCGGCGGTGCCGACCCCGCCCTTCATCGCCCCGACCGCGGCGCCCGTCCCGGCGCCCACGCACCCCTCCGGCACCCGGGCACCGGGTGCGCTCGCCGCGGCGGCCTCCACCGCGGCCCGGCCGAACGCGGCGTCCGGGCGGGCCCGGAAGTCGCCGCCCCGCCCCAGGTCGAAGACGCACGCGGCGGGCACCACCGGCACGACGTGCGCGGGGTCCGCGCCGACCGGCACCCCGCGCCCCCGCTCCTCCAGCCAGGCCATCACCCCGGACGCCGCGTCGAGTCCGTAGGCGCTGCCGCCGGTCAGCACGACCGCGTCCACACGCTGCACCACGTTGCGCGGGTCGAGGGCGTCGGTCTCCTTGGTGCCGGGGCCACCGCCGCGCACATCCACGGCGGCCACGGCCCCGCCCTCCGGCGCGAGGACGACCGTGGTGCCGGTCAGCCACCCGTCACCGGTACGAGAGGCATGCCCCACCCGCATCCCCGCGACATCCGTCAGAGCACCGACTGTCAGAGCGTCAACTGTCATGGACCCCAGTCTGGCCCGCCCCCGTCCTGCGGGGCGGCTGTCACCCCCTTCCGCACGCCGCCTCCGTCAAGCGGACGCCCTCATACCGCCTCCGTCGCACCGTGCGGCGCCTTCTCCCGCGCGACCATGCGTGCCGTCAGCGTCGTTCCGGCGGCCACCGCCAGCGCCGCCACCAGGCCGGCCGCGAGGACCGCCCAGTCACCGAGGAAGGTGCAGCAGATGACCAGCAGCGCGGTGACCGGCAGCACCGACTGCTGGGCGAGGCCCACCTTGAAGTGGCGGGAGTGCAGCGCCCAGACGGTCAGCAGATACAGCGCCGTCGGCAGGGTCACCGCCGCCGACGCGGTGAGCGTCGACAGGTGCGCCTTGCCGACCGCCTGCTCGACGGCCACCTCCAGGCCCGCGCCGATCGCGGCGGCCGAGGCGAAGACGATGTAGTGGCCGTAGCCCCACTGGAAGGCCTCCTTGCTGGAGCGCAGCCGGCCGTGGATGGGCACCACGAAGTAGATCCACCACGCGGAGAAGATGATCAGCAGCCCGCCCGCGGCGATCGGGAGCAGTTCGTCGAGCGCGTCGTTCTCGTCGATGCCGACCTTCACGGCGACCGTGGCCGCGGCGATCGTCTCGCCGAGCACGATGATCGTGAACAGTCCGTACCGCTCGGCGATGTGGTGCGGGTGCCAGGAGGTCGGGTGGTCCTTCTCCGCGTGGACGGGAACGCACATCTCCAGCAGGGCCATCACCAGGAACAGCCAGGGCTTGCCGCCATCGGGCAGGAACAGGAGGCCCAGCCAGCCGATCTGGCAGAGCGCCACGCCCACGGCGTACCGCAGGGCCATCGCTCTCTCCGGGCCCTCGCTCGACCTTGCGACGCGCAGCCACTGCGCGGTCATCGCGAGCCGCATGATCACGTAGCCCACGACGACGGCCAGGAAGTCATGGTCCTCGAACGCCCGTGACACCCCGGCGGCGAGGACCAGGACGCCGGCGATCTGTATGAGGGTGACGACCCGGTAGAGGACGTCGTCGTTGTCGTACGCCGAGGCGAACCAGGTGAAGTTCATCCACGCCCACCAGATGGCGAAGAAGACCATCGCGTAATTGAGGATGCCCTCCCCCGTGTGGGACTCCGCCACGGCGTGCACCAGTTGCATGCCCGCCTGGGCGATGGCGACGACGAAACAGAGGTCGAAGAACAGCTCGAGCGGAGAGGCGGCGCGGTGGGCCTCGCCCCGTCCACGCGCGGTGAGCCTGCGCAGCGGCTTGGCGTGCGTCGGCGTGCCGGGGGAGGGGGAGGGCGAGGAGGGTGGCGGAGGGGGACTGGTCGTCATGGGTCCCAGCACAGCAGATAACCCCGGGAAACTCTTGCCGAGGAGTGCACGGACGGGTGACAGGGGAAGCCGCGCGTAAAGATGCAGCTCAGGAGGGTGCTGAGGGGTCCGAGGGGTCGGGGACCGGTCGGCGGCCGAGGGCCACCCCGGCCGGCCCCCCGGCGCGCACCCGGGGCCGTACCCTGGAGGCATGAGCACCCCCGCCGCCCCCGAGCCGCGCGAGCCGAAGGCCGCGCTGATCTTCGACGACCCGCTGGACCGGCAGTCCTCGGACGACACGGACCACGGATGGGGCGAGCGGCCCGGAGCCGGCGGCGACAGCGCGGCCGACCTCAAGCGCTTCCTCGACGAGAAGCCGCCCCACCACATCTGACCCCGGCGGGCCCGGCGGACGACCGCAGGCAGGGCCCCGCACAGGACCGCTACCGCTACCGCTACCGCTCGCCGTGCCCGGAGCCGCGCTGGGCGACCAGGGCGTCGCGGATCTCCTTGAGCACCTCCAGCTCGGTGATCTCGATGACCTCCTGCGTGCCCTCCTTGGCGCTCCTGCGGGCCTCCACCTTCGCCAGGTACTTCGACATCGGCAGGACCATCAGGAAGTAGACGACGGCCGCCGTGATCACGAAGGTCAGCGTCGCGCCGAGGACGGAGCCCCACAGGATCCGGACGCCCGTGGCGGTGTCGCCCGTACCGGTGCAGGGCCCCTTGATGCAGGAGTTGTAGCTGTCGAGGTTCTTCGTCCCGATGGCCCCGATCAGCGGGTTGATGACCCCCTTGACCACCGAGTTGACGATGTTCGTGAAGGCCGCGCCGATCACCACCGCGACTGCCAGATCGACGACGTTCCCGCGCATCAGGAAGGCTTTGAAGCCTTGCAAGACGCTCGCCTTTTCGCTCACCTCGGTGACACTCCTCGCATGTACAGGTTGTGGAACAAACAGCTCCGCAACCTACGTCACCCCGATGCGGGCGTGTCCAATTCGGTAGCTCGGACGAGGGACTTGACACCAGACCGGGCAGAAGGCGCACTGCGGGACTCACCACAGGGTCACCGCCAGCCGGGCCGTGGCGCTCGCGCCGGCGAGGCGGGTCGCGGTGGACCGGGGCATGGACAGCACGACCAACGCGCCGCCGTCACCGCTGCCCCCGTCGCCCCAGGCAGCACCCTTGTCACCGGCGCCGACCGAGCCGACCGCCGGCTCCGGAACCTTCGTCACGAGCGCACCGCGCGCGACGACCTCGGCCTCGCCGTCCGGCCCCGCGGCCCGTTCGGCGGGGACGACGGCGATGACGTCGACCCGGTCACCGGGGCGCAGCAGACGGACGGTGGCCGCGTCGGTGATCCGCACCGCCGCCCTCACCCTTCCGGCGGTGCGAGGGCCGTCAGCAGGGGCGCGCGCCGATGACTGCGCGCCCGTGTGCGTGCCCGCGCCCGGGTGTCCGCGAGCCGGATCGCCGTCCCGCGGGCCGGCCGCCACGAGCGCGGCGGCCGTGACGGCGAGCCCGACCGCGAGAGCCCGCCTCCGGTTCCGCACCAGCCCGTGCAGTCGGTGAAACACGCCCCGGACCCGCACCGGAGCGAACTGCGGGACCTCGCACGAGGGAGGGACGGGGAGAGAAGGAGGGCCAGGGAGAGAGGGAGGGCCAGGGACGGGAAGCGGCAGAGGGAGGGAGGGAGGGGGAGGACGAAAGGACAACGGGATCACCACCAGCGACGAGGACGGGCCTGCCCCTCCACGATGAGCCCTCGCGCCGCCGCCCGCCGGAGCCGGTGGACCACCGCCGGACTGTGGACAACTCCCTCACCCGAACGATGAGTTCCGCCCCCGACGAGGCCCCGATTGCCCCTACGGCAGCTCGAACCCGGGGTTCAGTCCGCCCAGCGCGTTCACGCACAGACAGTCCCGCTCCCCCGTCGCGGGCAGCGCGGCCACCGCGTCGAACAGGACACCCCGCATCCGGTCCACGTTCGCCGCGAACACCCGCAGCACCTCCTCGTGGGAGACGCCCTCACCGGTCTCGGCGCCCGCGTCCAGGTCGGTGACCAGGGTCAACGACGTGTAGCAGAGTTCGAGTTCACGGGCGAGTGCCGCCTCGGGATGGCCCGTCATGCCCACCACCGACCAGCCCTGCGCCTGATGCCACAGCGATTCGGCGCGGGTGGAGAACCGCGGCCCCTCGATCACGACGAGCGTCCCGCCGTCCACCGGCTCCCACTCCCGCCCGCGCGCCGCCTTCAGCGCGGCCGAGCGTCCGGTGGAGCAGTAGGGGTCGGCCAGGGACACGTGCACCACGTTGGGCACCGAGCCGTCGGGCAGCGGCAGCCCGTCGAAGAAGGTCCCCGGCCGCGACTTCGTCCGGTCGACCAGCTGATCCGGCACCAGCAGCGTGCCGGGTCCGTACTCGGGACGCAGACCGCCCACCGCGCACGGGCCGAGCACCTGGCGCACGCCGACCGAGCGCAGCGCCCAGAGGTTGGCCCGGTAGTTGATCCGGTGGGGCGGCAGATGGTGGCCGCGACCGTGCCGGGGCAGGAACGCGACCCGCCGGCCGGCGATGTCACCGAGGAAGAGGGAGTCGCTGGGCGGCCCGTACGGGGTCTCCACCTGGACCTCGGTCACGTCGTCCAGGAACGAGTAGAAGCCCGAGCCGCCGATTACACCGATCTCTGCGTTCGCCATGACCAGCACAGTAGCGGGCGCCGCTCACGGGCTTGATCCGGCTCCGGAAACCCGGCGGCTCACCGGGCTGCCCGCCGACGCCGGAGAGACACCGAGGACCCCACCGTCGTACGACGGCGAGGTCCCGGGAAGGAAGCCTGCTAGGCGGCGGAGCTGCCCGCCGAGGTTCCGGAGCTGGACGGCTTCGAGTCCGAGGAGGACGACGAAGACGACGAAGGCGTGCTCGAGGGCGTCGACGACTTCGACGGCGCCGCGGCCGGCGAGCTGCTCGACGAGGAGCCGCGGCTGTCGTTCCGGTAGAAGCCGGAGCCCTTGAAGACGATACCGACGGCGGAGAACACCTTCTTGAGGCGGCCACCGCAATTGGGGCACTCGGTGAGGGCATCGTCGGTGAACTTCTGCACCGCCTCGAGGCCCTCGCCACACTCGGTGCACTGGTACTGGTAGGTCGGCACTGTCTTCCTCCTGGCACTCTCACTCAATGAGTGCTAACGACGGTCCATACTGACGCATTCCCCGGGATCAGTCCACCGCGACCGGCAAGCGGTGACCGACGCCACGTGCGACAGTACGGCCCCGTGGCCGCCCCACCAGCCGCGAACGCAGCGCCAGCAGGGTCCCGAGGGCCAGGACCGTACCGGCCAGCGGCACCAGGAAACCGGCGCCGCCCCAGAAGCGGTCCTCCAGCTGACCGGCGGCGGTGACGGCCACCGCCTGGCCGAGCGCCACGGCGCCGGTGAGCCAGGTGAACGCCTCGGTGCGCGCGCCCGCCGGGACCAGCCCCTCGACCAGCGTGTAGCCGGTGATCAGCGCGGGCGCGATGCACATGCCGACCAGCAGGCCGAGGCCCGCCAGCAGCAGCACGGAGTGCGCCGCCCACAGGCCGGACGCGGTCAGGGCCAGCGCGGCGTACCCGACGACCAGACGCTGCTGGGGGGCCGACTTCCAGGCGACGGCGCCGCAGACCAGGCCGGAGAGCATGTTCCCGGCGGCGAAGGTGCCGTACAGGACGCCGTTCAGGCCGGGCTCGCCGATCGACTCGGTGAACGCGGCCAGCGAGACCTGCATGCCGCCGAAGACCGAACCGATGCCGAGGAAGGCCACGATCAGCACGCGCACACCGGGGATGCTCAGGGCGGAGGCGTGCTCCACGCGCGCGTGCCCGTCGACGGCGACCGAGGGCTGGGTGCCCTTCTGCGCGGCGAACAGCAGACCCCCGATCAGGGTCAGCGAGGCCTCCGTCACCAGGCCGGCGGCCGGGTTCACGGCGGTGCACAGGGCGGTCGCCAGGAGCGGGCCGACCACGAAGGTCAGCTCGTCCGTGACGGATTCGAAGGCGGCCGCCGTGGTCATCAGGGGCGAGCCCTTCAGCTTCACGCCCCAGCGCGCCCGCACCATCGGGCCGACCTGCGGGACCGAGGCGCCGGTGGGCACGGCCGCCACGAACAGCGCCCACAGAGGGGCGTGGCCCAGCGCGAGCGCCGTCAGGATCAGCCCGGAGAACGAGTGCACCAGGACGCCGGGGATCAGTACGGCGCGCTGGCCGTAGCGGTCGGCGAGACGGCCGGTGTAGGGCGCGCACAGCGCCATGGAGACACCGGTGACGGCCGCGACGGCGCCCGCGACGCCGTAGGAGCCGGTGGTGTGCTGCACGAGCAGCACGATGGAGATGGTGAGCATGGCGAACGGCTGGCGCGCGGCGAAGCCGGGCAGCAGGAACGTCCAGGCGCCGCGGGTGCGCAGCAGCTGTCCGTACCCCGGACGGGGCGACGCCGACGAGTCCTTCGACGGCTCGGAGGTGACCGTGGATGCCACGGCCCGTGCCTTTCTGCCGCCTGGTAGCGCGACCCCTTGTGTGTACGGGCGGCGCCGAGAGCTGTCCTCTTGCGCGCACTGCGGTAGATACCGGTGCCCACACGGGGGGTGTTCCGGCCGCCATACGGTCGCGCCAGCTCTGCGTCAGACAGAGTTGGTTCGATCAAGGTGTGCCTTCATCGTACAGGGATCACCGCCCGCCGTACCTGTGAAAGTGAGCACCATGGAGGGGGCCGCCTCCGAATGACGGAGGTGTGAACACCACGAAACCTGTACTTAACGCGTGTCCGAGCCGTCCGTTCCCAGCCAGTCGGCCAGCTTGCCGCCGTGCCCGACGGCGCGCAGCCGCCGCTCGGCCGCGTCCCGGACGGGGTCGGTGGCGACGACGAGGAGTTCGTCCCCGCGCCGCAGCACCGTCGTCGGCAGCGGCACGAAGGAGGTGCCGTCGCGCACGACGAGGGTGACGGCGGCACCGGCGGGCAGCCGCAGCTCGTTGACCTCGACGCCGTGCATCTTGGAGCCCTCGGGGATCGCCACCGACAGCAGATGCCCGCGCAGCCGCTCCAGCGGCGCCGACTCGATGCCGAGGTCGTCGGCCTCCGCATCCTTGCCGAGGCGCAGCGTGCGGGCCAGCCAGGGCAGTGTCGGCCCCTGGATCAGGGTGTAGACGACGACCAGGACGAAGACGATGTTGAAGATCCGGCGGCTGCCCTCGATGCCGCTCACCATGGGGATCGTCGCCAGGATGATGGGGACCGCGCCGCGCAGCCCGGCCCAGGACATGAGCGTCTGCTCCTGCCAGGGCACACGGAACGGCGTCAGGCACAGCACGACGCTCAGCGGGCGCGCCACCATCGTCAGCACCAGGCCGATGATGAGCGCCGGCAGCACGTCGTCGCCCAGTTCGTGCGGGGTGACCAGCAGGCCGAGCAGGACGAACATGCCGATCTGGGCGATCCAGCCCAGTCCGTCGGCGAAGCCGCGGGTGGCGGGCCAGTGCGGGAGTTTCGCGTTGCCCATGACCATGGACGCGAGGTACACGGCGAGGAAGCCGCTGCCGTGTGCCAGCGCGCCCGCCGCGTACGCCGTGACCGCGATCGCCATGACGGCGATCGGGTAGAGGCCGGAGGCGGGCAGTGCCACGTGCCGCAGCCCCCACGCGCCCAGCCAGCCGACCGCGATGCCGATGGCGGCGCCGATGGCCAGTTCCAGCGCTATCTCGCCCAGCAGCACGTACCAGTGCTCGACGGGGCCGACGGTGGAGAAGGCGACGACCAGGATGACGACCGGGGCGTCGTTGAAGCCGGACTCGGCCTCCAGGGTGCCCGTCACGCGTGAGGGGAGCGGGATCTTGCGCAGGACGGAGAAGACCGCCGCCGCGTCCGTGGAGGACACCACCGCGCCGATGATGAGCGCCTGCCGCCACTCCAGCCCGACCAGGTAGTGGGCGGCCGTGGCGGTGACACCCACGCTCACGGCGACCCCGGCCAGCGCCAGCACCGAGGAGGCGGGCAGGGCGGGTTTGATCTCCTTCCACTTCGTGCCGAGGCCGCCCTCGGCCAGGATCACGACCAGGGCCGCGTACCCGATGACCTGGGTCATTTCGGCGTTGTCGAAGTGGATGTTGCCGATGCCGTCCTGGCCCATGAGGACGCCGATGCCCAGATAGACGAGCAGGCTGGGGAGCCCGCTGCGCGAGGAGATCCGGACCGCCGCGACGGCGACGAGCAGGACGAGCGAGCAGACGAACAGGAGCTGGTTGAGGTGGTGGACAGTCAGCGGCGGTTCCCTTCACTGGCGTGCGCGACTCGCACGCGGGGCGCATGTACATCGGACACGAAGCTGCGGCGCCCCGGACCCAATTACTTCGTTACCTTACCTAACTCTTGACGATTTCTTGACGCTGGCCGGGGGAAGATCGAACATCCTCACGTGCTGGTTGCCGACTCCGCGTCAAGTGCCCCGGACCCCTGCGCCTATGGTTGCTCCAGCGTTCATTCATAGTCATAGCCCGACCTGCCGCTCGCGTTAGGACAGCAAGGACAGCGATGCCCCCCAACACCACCGCCTCAACGGGCGACAAGCCCGCCAAGTCCGGCAGGAAGAAGGGGCGCAAAGCCCGAATTTTCGTGCTTGTCCTGGTGCTGGCCATCATCGGAGGCATCGCGTACGGCGGCTACTGGTCCATCAGTACCGTCCGCGCCTCCTTCCCGCAGACCAAGGGTTCGATCACCCTCGACGGCCTGTCCGGGCCGGTGGACGTGAAGCGGGACGGCTACGGCATCCCGCAGATCTACGCCTCCTCCGACGAGGACCTCTTCATGGCGCAGGGCTTCGTCCAGGCGCAGGACCGGTTCTACGAGATGGACGTGCGCCGTCACATGACGTCCGGGCGCCTGTCGGAGATGTTCGGCAAGAGCCAGGTCGACAACGACGAGTTCCTGCGCACCCTCGGCTGGGACCGGATCGCCAAGCAGGAGTACGACGAGGAACTGTCGGACTCCACGAAGAAGTACCTCGACGCGTACGCCAAGGGTGTCAACGCCTATCTCCAGGGCAAGGACGGCGAGGACATCTCGCTGGAGTACGCGGCGCTCGGGTTCACCAACGACTACAAGCCCGCGCAGTGGACGCCCGTCGACTCGGTCTCCTGGCTGAAGGCGATGGCCTGGGACCTGCGCGGCAACATGCAGGACGAGATCGACCGTGCCCTGCTGACCAGCCGCCTCGGCCCGCAGCAGATCGCCGAGCTGTACCCGCAGTACCCGTACGACCGCAACAAGCCGATCGTCTGGGAGGGTCAGTACGACGAGCTGACCGAGACGTTCGAGCAGAGCGGCTCCGGTGACTCCTCGGAGGGCTCGTCGGAGGGCTCGTCGGACGGCTCGTCGGACGGCTCGTCGGAGGACGGCTCCTCGGACGGCTCGTCCACGGACGGCACGACGGGCGGTTCGGGCACCTCGTCCGACGACACGTCCGGCTCGGCCCTGGAGAGCCAGCTGGCGGGCCTCTACGACGTCCTGGACGACCTGCCCGCGGCGGTCGGCGTGAACGGCAACGGCATCGGCTCCAACTCCTGGGTCGTCGGCGGCGAGCACACGATCACCAACAAGCCGCTGCTGGCCAACGACCCGCACCTGTCGGCCTCGCTGCCGTCCGTCTGGTACCAGATGGGCCTGCACTGCCGCACGGTCTCCGCCAAGTGCGGGTACGACGTCTCCGGCTACACCTTCGCGGGCATGCCCGGCGTGGTCATCGGCCACAACGCGGACATCTCCTGGGGCATGACCAACTCCGGCGTCGACGTCACCGACCTCTACCTGGAGAAGCTCTCCGGCGACGGCTACCTCTACGACGGCAAGGTCAAGCCCTTCCTCACGCGCGAGGAGACCATCAAGGTCGCGGGCGGCACGGCGAAGAAGATCGTCGTCCGGCAGACCGAGGACGGGATGCCCCTGCTGTCCGACCGCGACGACGAACTGGTCAAGGTCGGCAAGAAGGCCACCGTCGACGACGACGCCCCCGACCGCGGGAACGGTTACGCGGTCGCCCTGAAGTGGACCGCGCTGGAGCCCGGCACCTCCATGGACGCCGTGTTCGCCATGAACAAGGCGGCCGACTGGAACGACTTCCGCAAGGCGGCCTCGAAGTTCGACGTGCCCTCGCAGAACCTGGTCTACGCCGACACCAAGAACCACATCGGCTACCAGCTGCCCGGAAAGATCCCCGTGCGAGCGAAGGGCCTCGACGGCTCGGTCCCCACCCTGGGCTGGGAGTCGAAGAACGAGTGGAACGGCTACATCGACTTCAAGGAACTGCCCTACGAGTACGACCCGGCGCGCGGCTACATCGTCACCGCCAACCAGGCCGTGGTCGACCCGGAGAAGTACCCCTACACGCTCACCACGGACTGGGGCTACGGCACCCGCAGCCAGCGGATCAGCAACCTGATCAAGGGAAAGATCGAGGGCGGCGGCAAGGTCTCCACCGACGACATGCGCCAGATGCAGCTGGACAACAGCAGTGAGATCGCCAACATGCTGGTGCCCACGCTGCTGAAGATCAACCTGGACGACCCGGACGTCCGTGAGGCGCAGGACCTGCTCCAGGGCTGGGACCGCACGCAGGACGCCGATTCGGCCGCCGCCGCCTACTTCAACGCGGTCTGGCGCAACATCCTCAAGCTGGCCTTCGGCCACAAGCTGCCCAAGGAACTGCGTGTCGAGGGCCAGTGCCTGTGGGTCGACCCGGTCGACACCACCGGTCCGGTCGACGACAAGAACAAGGTCCGTGAGTGCGGGCAGCGCGACGGCGACCAGGCGCAGCCGGACGGCGGCGACCGCTGGTTCGAGGTCGTGCGCAACCTCATGGAGAAGCCGGACAGCGACTGGTGGACGACGCCCGAGGTGGGCACCCGTCCTCCCGCCGACAAGGACCGCGACCAGCTGTTCGCGCGGGCCATGATCGACGCCCGCTGGGAGCTGACCGCCAAGCTCGGCAAGGACATCGACACCTGGAGCTGGGGCCGGCTGCACCGCCTGTTCCTGAAGAACCAGACGCTGGGTACCAGCGGCCCCGGCATCCTCCAGAACATCCTCAACCGCGGCCCGTGGAAGCTCGGGGGCGGCGAGGCGGCGGTCAACGCGACCGGCTGGAACGCCGCGGGCGGTTACGACGTCGTGTGGGTGCCGTCGATGCGGATGGTGGTCAACCTCGACGACCTCGACAAGTCGAAGTGGATCAACCTCACCGGCGCCTCCGGGCACGCCTTCAGCGCCCACTACACCGACCAGACGGACAAGTGGGTCAAGGGCGAGCTGCTCGACTGGTCGTTCGACAAGAAGGCGGTCGACGACAGCACGAGCGACACCCTGGTGCTGAAACCGTGACCAGCTGACAGGTGAACAGCTGAAGGGGCCCTCCACGCGTGCGTGGAGGGCCCCTTCGGTTTGCATCCGCTTCTTCTGTTTCCGTCAGTCGGTGAAGCGGCGCACGCCCGACGGTGTGACGACGGCGTGCACCGGCCGGTCGTGCGGCTCCTCGGGGAGGTGCCCGACGACCTCGTTGTCGTACAGCAGCACCACCAGCGAGGGATCCACGCCCGCGCGATCCAGCCGCGCGAGTACGCGGTCGTACGATCCGCCGCCGCGGCCGAGACGCATGCCGCGCGCGTCGACGGCGAGGCCCGGCAGCAGCACCACGTCGGCGTCCGTCACGGCGTCCGGCCCCAGCCGCTCGCCCGCGGGCTCGAAGAGGGCCATTTTCCCGCCGTGCTGGACGCGCGCGAGAGAGCCCTCGCCGGTGTACGCCCCCCAGTCGAGGTCATTGTCGGGCAGCAGCGCGGGGAGCAGGACGCGCACGCCCCGCGCGAGCAGCGCGTCCAGCAGCGCGAGCGTTCCCGGCTCGCTGCCGACGGAGACGTAGGCCGCCACGGTCCGGGCGCGCTCCAACTCCGGTAGCTCCAAGGCGCACTCGGCGAGCGAGGTGGCGGCTTCTCGCAGGTCATCCGTCGTCAACCTGTTCCTCACCGTGATGAACTCTCGCCGCAACATACGTTTGTGAGACTCTGCTCCGCCTTCGGTGTGGCTCATGTGTGGCTCCCGCGCGATTCCCATACGCTCATATGATCATTAATTAACCGGAGCTACAGATCCCTCACAAAGCCACCGGATAAGGTTCCCGACATGACTCAGTCGCACCCCAGGATCAGCAAGGCTGTCATCCCCGCAGCCGGCCTCGGCACCCGGTTCCTGCCGGCGACCAAGGCCACTCCCAAGGAGATGCTGCCGGTCGTGGACAAGCCCGCGATCCAGTACGTGGTCGAGGAGGCCGTCTCCGCCGGTCTCGACGACGTCCTCATGATCACCGGTCGCAACAAGCGCCCCCTCGAGGACCACTTCGACCGCAACTACGAACTCGAGTCGGCACTTCAGAAGAAGGGCGACGCCGCCCGCCTGGAGAAGGTCCAGCAGTCCAGCGACCTGGCGACCATGCACTACGTGCGACAGGGCGACCCCAAGGGACTCGGACACGCGGTGCTGTGCGCGGCCCCCCACGTCGGGCAGGAACCCTTCGCCGTCCTGCTGGGCGACGACCTGATCGACCCCCGCGACCCGCTGCTCCAGCGGATGATCGAGGTCAGGGAGCAGCACGGCGGCAGCGTCGTCGCGCTCATGGAGGTCGCCCCCGAGCAGATCCACCTCTACGGCTGCGCGGCCGTGGAGAGCACGACGGAGGGCGACGTCGTCAAGGTGACCGGCCTGGTGGAGAAGCCGGACCCGGCGGACGCCCCGTCGAACTACGCGATCATCGGGCGTTACGTCCTCGACCCGGGGATCTTCGACATACTGCGCCGGACCGAGCCCGGCCGCGGCGGCGAGATCCAGCTCACCGACGCCCTCCAGCAGCTCGCCCAGGACGAGAAGGCCGGCGGCCCGGTGCACGGCGTCGTCTTCAAGGGCCGCCGCTATGACACAGGCGACCGCGGCGACTATCTGCGTGCCATTGTCAGACTCGCGTGCGAACGTGAGGACCTGGGACCGGACTTCCGGTCCTGGCTTCGCAGTTACGTCATCGAGGAGATGCAACAGCCTTGAGCACCGCAGCGCCCCGCACCACCGGCCAGGACCGTCTGTGGTCGGTGGACGAGCACCTGGAGGACATCCTCGCCGCCGTCCGCCCCCTGGAACCCATCGAGCTGCAACTGCCCGATGCCCAGGGCTGCGTCCTGGTCGAGGACGTCATGGTGCCGGTCTCGCTGCCGCCCTTCGACAACAGCTCGATGGACGGGTACGCGGTACGGGTCGCGGATGTCGCGGGCGCGAGCGAGGAGTACCCGGCCGCCCTGGAGGTCGTCGGGGACGTCGCCGCGGGCCAGTCCGACCTCCTGCACGTCGGGCCGGGCCAGGCCGCCCGGATCATGACGGGGGCCCCGCTGCCGCCCGGCGCCGAGGCCGTCGTCCCCGTCGAGTGGACCGACGGAGGCCTCGGCGAGGGCCCGGTCCACGCGATGCGTGCCCGCAGCCTCGGCCCGGAACAGGCTTCGGGACAGGTCCGCGTGTACCGCTCCGCCGAGGCCCGCGCGCACGTGCGCGCGAAGGGCAGCGACGTGAAGGCCGGCGACCGCGCACTGGAGGCCGGCACCGTCCTCGGCCCGCCGCAGATCGCCCTGCTCGCCGCCATCGGACGCGGCACCGCACGCGTACGCCCGCGCCCGCGCGTCGTCGTCCTGTCCACGGGCAGCGAACTCGTGCAGCCCGGCGAGGAACTGCGCGGCGGCCAGATCTACGACTCCAACAGCTTCGCCCTCACCGCCGCGGCCCGCGACGCCGGAGCCATCGCCTACCGGGTCGGCGCGGTCGCCGACGACGCCGAGACCCTCCGGTCCACCATCGAGGACCAGCTGGTCCGCGCCGACCTCGTGGTCACCACCGGCGGCGTGAGCGTCGGGGCGTACGACGTCGTCAAGGAAGCCCTGTCGCACGTCGGGGACGAGGACGAGGCGGGCAGCGGCATCGACTTCCGCAAGCTGGCCATGCAGCCCGGCAAGCCGCAGGGCTTCGGCTCCATCGGCCCCGACCACACCCCGCTGCTCGCCCTGCCCGGCAACCCGGTGTCGTCGTACGTCTCCTTCGAGCTGTTCGTGCGGCCCGCGATCCGAGCCCTCATGGGGCTCAAGGACATCCACCGGCCCACGACGCGCGCGACGCTCGTCGCGGACAAGGCGCTGACCTCGCCGAAGGGGCGCAGACAGTTCCTGCGCGCCACCTGCGCCGAGGGCACCGTGCGCCCGGTCGGCGGCGCCGGCTCGCACCTGGTCGCGGCCCTCGCGCACGCCGACTCGCTGATCGTCGTCCCCGAGGACGTGGAGTCCGTCGAGCCGGGGACCGAGGTCGAGGTCGTGCTGCTCGGCTGACCGCACACGCGTGTGCCGGTCCGCAAGCCGGTCCTGGTCCGTTGCGGGCGCCCGCATGGGGGTACCGTGTCGCGCACAACACGCCCGGACCGGGAGCGCCACACCACCATGACTGTGCCTTCCCGG
Organism: Streptomyces sp. NPDC058335; assembly: GCF_042723915.1. Classification (NCBI taxonomy): domain Bacteria; kingdom Bacillati; phylum Actinomycetota; class Actinomycetes; order Kitasatosporales; family Streptomycetaceae; genus Streptomyces; species Streptomyces sp. NPDC058335. The sequence continues at coordinate 366,776 of NZ_JBHXHX010000002.1, forward strand.
GGGAAGACCCCCGGACCCCCTGTGCAGGACCGACTGACGCACCTCGACGAGGCCGGCGCCGCCCGCATGGTCGACGTATCCGGCAAGGACGTGACGGCGCGGACGGCGCGGGCCAGCGGGCGCGTCCTCGTCTCGCCCCGCGTGATCGAGCTGCTGCGCGGCGAGGGGGTCCCCAAGGGAGACGCCCTGGCCACCGCCCGGATCGCGGGCATCATGGGCGCCAAGCGCACGCCCGATCTCATCCCGCTGTGTCACCCTCTGGCGGTCTCCGGTGTGAAACTGGACCTGTCGGTCGCGGACGACGCCGTGGAGATCACCGCCACGGTGCGGACGACGGACCGCACGGGTGTCGAGATGGAGGCCCTCACCGCGGTCTCCGTCGCCGCGCTCACCGTGATCGACATGGTGAAGGCGGTCGACAAGGGAGCGGTCATCACGGACATCCGGGTCGAGGAGAAGACGGGCGGCAAGTCGGGCGACTGGAGCCGGCCGTGAGCGCCGCTCCGTACCGCGCGCTGGTCGTGACCGCCTCCAACCGCGCCTCGGCCGGGGTCTACGAGGACCGGGGCGGACCGCTGATCGCCAGCGGCCTCACGGGATTCGGCTTCACCGTCGACGGTCCGCGGGTCGTGCCCGACGGAGACCCGGTGGAGGCCGCCCTGCGTGCCGCCGTGGCAGCCGGGTACGACGTGGTCGTCACCACCGGCGGCACCGGCATCTCGCCCACCGACCGCACACCCGAGGCGACCCGCGCGGTGATCGACCACGAGGTGCCCGGCATCGCGGAGGCCATCAGGGCGTACGGCCGCGACAAGGTGCCGACGGCGGTGCTGTCGCGGGGCCTGGCCGGAGTGGCGCAGCGCACGTTGATCATCAACCTGCCGGGTTCCACCGGCGGGGTCAGGGACGGGCTGGCCGTCCTGGAGCCCCTGCTGGCGCACGCCGTGGACCAGCTCCGCGGCGGTGACCACACCAGACCCGGTGCCAGTCATGGGGGTGCGAGCTGAACAGCCCGTCCTGGCCCGTCGAACTGACGGAGGGCGACATCGTCCTGCGGCCGATAAAGCTGCGCGACCAGCGGGCCTGGCGCGAGGTCAACCGGCGTAACAGGGACTGGCTGCGCCCCTGGGAGGCGACCATCCCGCCGCCCGCGCCCAGCGGACCGATCACGCACCGGCCGACTTACCGGCAGATGGTCCGCCATCTGCGGTCCGAGGCGAACGCGGGCCGGATGCTGCCGTTCGTCATCGAGTACCAGGGGCGGCTGGTCGGGCAGTTGACGGTCGCCGGGATCACCTGGGGGTCCATGTGCTCGGGACACGTCGGCTACTGGGTGGACGAGTCGGTGGCCGGCCGCGGGGTGATGCCGACCGCCGTGGCCATGGTCGTGGACCACTGTTTCCGTAGCGTCGGGCTGCACCGCGTCGAGGTCTGCATTCGGCCCGAGAACGGGCCCAGCCGCCGGGTCGTGGAGAAACTCGGATTCCGTGAGGAAGGGCTGCGGCCGCGTTATCTCCACATCGACGGAGCCTGGCGCGACCATCTCGTGTTCGCGCTCACGGCCGAGGAGGTGCCGGAGGGCCTGCTGAGCCGCTGGCGGCGCAACCGTCCGCGGAGTGCGCCCCGTGACCCGCAGAACACCCACGGGAATCCCGCAACCCCCGGAAATTGAATAAGTGTTCGAAATGATCGGGCGATGACCGTCTGAGGCGTTGAATTCACGGCTCCAGCGGCCTGCTGATCGGATCGGTCACAAAAAAAGCTCGAAATATCAGCCGGATCGTGCGACACACCGGCTCAATTGGCGGATGGCCTCGCGCAAACCCCTCTACCGTGTGAGGCGTGAGCAGCAGCGGCCTCATCTACGCAGTCATCGTCGGGGCCTGGGCCGCCTACTTGGTGCCGATGTGGCTCCGTAGGCAGGACGAGCTGAACGAGGCCCGTCCGACCGAACGCTTCAGCACCGCCATCCGGCTTCTGTCCGGCCGGGCGGGCATGGAGCGCCGGTACGCCAAGGACCTGCGGGCGCGCTCCGCCGAAGAGGGGGAGGAGCCCGACGCCGACGCGCCGGACGGTGCCACCGACTCGGTGGACGTCCGGGCCTTCGCCATGCCTCCGGCCCGTCCGCAGGTCAAGGCGACGGTCAGGGCACCGGCCCAGGAACGCGAGCAAGCCCGCCCGGAGCCGACCCGCGAGCACGTCGCCCAGGCGGCACGCGACGCCCAGGCGGCACGCGACGCCCGGGACGCACGCGACGCGCGGGACGCACGCGACGCGCGGGACGCACGCGACGCGCGGGAATCCCGCGAGCAGTCCGCCAGGGCGGCAGCCCGTGAGCAGGCGTCCAGGACCGAGCACGAGTCAGGCGCCGCCCCGGCGTATCAGCGTGTGCCCGACGCGCGGCGCGCGCCCTCCGCGCCGGCGGTTTCCGCCGCCGCTTCCGCGCAGGCGCAGGCGGCCGCCGCGCGCGCCCAGCGCATGAAGGTCCTCGCGCGCCGCAGGCGCACCACCGTCGTCCTCTTCCTCGCCTTCACCCTGGGCGCGATCGTCGCGGCCGTCGGCGGACTCGCCTTCCTCTGGGCACCCGGCGTGCCCGCCGTCCTGCTCAGCGGATACATCGCCTACCTGCGCTCCCAGGAGCGCCGCCGCTTCGCCTACCAGATGGACCGCAGGCAGGCCGAGGTCGCGGCTCAGCGGCTGCGCGAGCGGCAGCCGCGGCGGCGGGCTTCCGCCCCGGTCGCACATGCCTCCGCTTCCGCCGACCCCGGCCTCGACGCCGGCGCAGAGGAGCCGCACGAGGGCCCCGAGGCCGAGACCGACCCGGGCCTGGTGGCGCTCGCCGCGGACCGCAGGGCGCTCGTCGAGCAGACCGACCACGCAGAGTGGGTCGACCAGCAGCGCGAACGCCAGCGGCGGCCCGGCCACGGGGACAGCTGGGACCCGGTTCCGGTGCCGCTGCCGACGTACGTGACCGCGCCGGTCGCGCCGCGGGCCACCTCCGACGTGGACCTCGGGGCGCCGGACACCTGGAGCTCCGCTCGCTCCAGCTCGGTCGCGCCGGAGCAGGAGGCGGCGGACGCGGCACCCGACCACGGCGCCGCCGACGACACGGAGGACGCACCGGACGGGGACGCGGAACGGGCGGAGGGCGGCGAGCGCAGCGACGCGCGGCGCGCCGCGTCGGCCCGGCGCTCCCGCGAGCGCGGCCGCACGCCGCTGTTCGACCAGTACGAGGACGGCGACCGGCCGCGGGCCGCCAACGAGTGAGCGCCGACGAGTGAGCGACGGTGCCCGCCCGACGCCTTATTCGCGGTGGTCGGGGGCCCGGGGAACGGATTTCCAAGCACCCCGAGGGGGATGCTAGAGTTTCACTCGTTGCAAGGGCCTGTGGCGCAGTCTGGTAGCGCACCTCGTTCGCATCGAGGGGGTCTGGGGTTCAAATCCCCACAGGTCCACGCAGCATAGGGGCCCGTTCCTGATAAAGGAACGGGCCCCTTGCCATGTGTAGGCGTGACAACGCGCGGAGCCCCTGCCGGTGAGGTTGGCAGGGGCTCCGTCGTGTGCGGGGGGTCAGCCGTGCTGGGGCGGGCGGGTCGGCCAGCGGGTCGTCTCGCCGAAGAAGCCGTCGATGGCGGTGGCCTCGCCGGCCGCGCGGGCCTCCCGGTAGACGTGCAGGCCCACCGCGAGATCGAGGACGCCGAGGCCGAACGGGGAGAAGATGACCGGCTTGTCGGTGCCGGTGCTCACCTGGCCGCGGATGTGCTGGGCGAGGGTGCCGGTGATGAAGTCGCGGTGCCCGTACTTCTGTTCCGCGAGGTGCGGTGAGGTGTTGGCCTTCAAGCAGTGGTCGATGTCGTCGACGACGTTGTAGGCGTCGTTGATCAGTTCCGGGCCGATGTCCCTGAGGGAGATGTTCAGGACGACCTGGCCAGGGGCGAACGCGCCCGCGTCCAGCACGTACGGCTCCGACGCGGTCGTCGCGAAGACCACGATGTCGGCCTTGAGCAGGGCCACTTCGAGGCTCGCGGTGGTCGACGTGCGGTAGCCGAGGTGGTCGTCGGAGTGGGCGGCGAGGGCCTCGGCGTACTCGGGGACCTTGTCGTGGACGGTGACTCCCTCGAACTGCCAGCCCTGCGCGGCGAAGAACTCCAGGATGTTGCGGGCGATGATGCCGCCGCCGATCACCGAGAGGTGTCCGGCGGTACGGGAGCCGGACAACTGCTCGGCGGCCAGGACCGCGGAGGCGGCCGTACGGGCGGCGCTGATCTGGGAGGCCTCCAGGAGGGCGAACGGGTAGCCGGTGGCGTAGTCGTTCAGGAGGAGGGCGGCGCTGGCGCGGGGGATGCCGTCGGCGATGTTCTGGGGGAACGAGCCGATCCACTTGATGCCGGCCACGTCGTGCTCGCCACCCAGGTAGGCGGGGAGCGCGATGATGCGGGCGTCCGGCTTGTCGGGGAAGCGCAGGAAGTAGCTGTCGGGGTTGACCGAGTCGCCGTCGTCGTGGGCGAGGTACGTGGAGCGCACCTCGTGCACGATCTCGGGACGGGAGCGGGCGATGACCTCACGGGCCGTGGTGCCGCCGACCACGCTGAACTCGAACACGGGGCTGCCTTCCGTCAAGGTGCGGGGGGTGGGGGTCATCGGCCTGCCGCCGCGCGTGCCGGGGCCGTGGGGGCGGCCGGGGTGGGGCCGGCGGGGGTGGCCGGGCGGGACTTGCGCAGGAACTTCGGGGCCGCCCAGTTGGCGTTGCCGAGCAGGAGCATCACCGAGGGCAGCAGGACCGCGCGGACCAGGGTGGCGTCCAGCAGGACGGCGACCGCGAGGCCGACGCCGAGCTGCTTGAAGTCCTGCATCTCCAGCGTTCCGAAGACCGCGAAGACGGCGACCATGATGAGGCCGGCGCTGGTGACGACGCCCGCGGTGGTGCGGATGCCGTGCGCGATGGCGTCACGGGTGGTGGCGCCGAGGTCGTAGGCCTCGCGGATCCGGGAGACCACGAACACGTGGTAGTCCATCGAGAGGCCGAACAGGACCACGAAGACGAACAGCGGCATCCAGGACTCGACCGCACCGATGCCCTCCGTGCCGACCAGGGACGCGCCCCAGCCGTGCTGGAAGACGGCCGTCATCACGCCGTACGCGGCGCCCACCGAGAGCAGGTTGAGGAGGATGGAGGTGAGGGCGATGACGGGGGAGCGGAAGGAGAACAGCATCAGCAGGAAGGTCACGCCGAGGACGAAGGCGAAGACCGGGACGATGCTCTTCTTCAGCTGGTCGTTGTAGTCGACGGAGAAGGCGAGGTCGCCGCGGACCAGGGCGGTGGTGCCGGCGACCTTGCCGACGGTGTCCGGGACGAGGGTCTCGCGCAGGGTGGTGAGGGCCTTCTTGGAGGTGGCGTCGGAGCCGTTTCCGGCCAGCGGGACGCTCAGTTCGGCGATGTTCTCCTTCGCGTGGACGGTGACGTCGATGGCCTTGCCGGTCTGGCCCGAGGCCACGGCCTTCGCCCGGAAGTCGGCGATGGCCCGCGTCATCTCCGCGGAGTCGATGTCGGTGGCCTTGACGATGACGCTCGCGGGCGCGGGCGAGCCGGGGAAGTCCTTCTCGATCTGCTGGGAGACGACCACGGTCGGGTTGTCCGTGGGCAGCAGCTTGTCGGTGCCGAGCTTCTCCGTCTTCATGCCGAGCGCGGGCGCGGCCAGGGCCAGCAGGAAGGCGACGGCGAGCACGGCGAAGACGGCGGGGCGGGCGAGGACGCCGCGCAGCAGGACGCTGTCGCGCCGCGGGGTGCCGGAACCAGTGGCGGTGGCGGTGGCGCGGCGGGCGCGGCGGCGGCCCAGGAACGGGATGCGGCCGGCGCCGATCCGGTCGCCGAGCATGGCCATCAGGGCGGGCAGGACGGTCATGGAGCCGAGGACGGCGATGACGACGACCTCGATGGTGGCGATGGCGAAGCCCTCGAAGACGGTCAGCCCGGACAGGAACATGCCGGCCATGGCGATGCAGACCGTGATGCCGGAGATCAGCACCGAGTGGCCGGAGGTGGCCGCGGCGATCTGGAGCGCGGTGGCGTTGTCGCGGCCCGCCTCGCGCTCCTCGCGCTGGCGGCGCAGGTAGAAGAGGCAGTAGTCGACGCCGACGGCGAGGCCCATCAGGAACATCATGGAGTTGGTCATGCCGTCGACCGGCACCACGTGGCTGGTCAGGGCGAGCAGGCCGAGGGCGCCGACGCAGGCGGTCACGGCGAGCGCGATCGGCAGCAGGGCGGCGACCAGCGCGCCGAACACGGCGAGCAGGATGCCCAGCGAGACCGGCAGCGCGGTGTACTCGGCGCGCACGAAGTCCTTGCCGAGGCTGTCGTTGATGGCCTTCAGGCCGGTGGCGGCGCCGTACTGACCGAGGGTCACGTCCTGGTGGGCGGCGTCCGTCTTCTCCACCGCGTCGATGACCGGCTGGACGCGGTCCGCCGCGGTGTCCGGGTCGCCCTTGACGTCGTACTGGATGAGCGCGGCGTGCTTGTCGGCGGAGACCAGTCCGGTGGTGTCGGGGGTGTGGACGCGGGTGACGAGGCCGGTGGCCTCCAGGGCGTCGGTGGTGTCGGCGACGGCCTTGGCGAACCGGGGGCTGTCGGTGGTGAGTTCGTCGCTGCGGATGTAGATCAGCTCACCGGCCGGTTCGGTCAGGCCGGCGTCCTGGAGGATGCGCTCGGCGCGGCCCGAGTCGCCGGTTCCGTAGTCGGCCTCGGTGAGGTTGACCTGGCCCGCCGAGCTGCCCAGCGTCATCACCAGAACGACCAGGACGAGCCAGCCGAACACCGCGGTCTTCCGGTGTTCGGCACTCCACCTGCCGAGTGCGGCTGCGAGGTTCCGTTTGGCTGCCATTTCGCTTCTTCTCTCCTGCGGCATGGGGGGTGCGGGGTTCCGGGAAAAAGCTTGGCGCGGGCTCGCGGGCATTCGTAGGTCTCGCGGAGGCAGCATGCTGCGGCTGCAGAGTGCTGCCATGTCATACCAGACATAACGGGCACCTGGCCGGTATTTATCCTGCTACCTTCACGCCTCGGAAAAGGAATCCACACACACTCGGAAAGATCCAGAAGAGGGCGGGGAGGGGCATGGAATTCGCCATTCAAGCCGAAGGGTTGAAAAAGCGATTCGGTGATCACGAAGTGCTGGCCGGTGTCGATCTGAGCGTTCCACCGGGAACGGTGCTCGGACTGCTCGGCCCGAACGGCGCGGGCAAGACGACCACGGTGCGCACCCTGGCCACCCTTCTCGCGCCGGACGCCGGCCGCGCGACGGTGGCCGGTTACGACGTGGTGCGCCGGCCGCGCGAAGTGCGCCGCAGGATCGGCCTGGCCGGGCAGTACGCGGCCGTGGACGAACTGCTCACCGGGCGCGAGAACCTGGTCCTGATCGGCCGGCTGATGGGCCTCGGCCGGCGCGGCGCGCAGACCCGGGCCGAGGAACTCCTCGACGGCTTCGGGCTCCAGCACGCGGCCGGCCGGCCCTCGAAGACGTACTCCGGCGGGATGCGGCGGCGGCTCGATCTGGCCGCCTGTCTCGTCGCCTCGCCGCAGGTGCTGTTCCTCGACGAGCCGACCACCGGGCTGGACCCGGCGAGCCGGATCACGCTGTGGCAGCAGGTCCGCGAGCAGATCGCCCGCGGTGTCACCGTGCTGCTGACCACGCAGTATCTGGAGGAGGCGGACTTCCTCGCCGACCGCATCACCGTGTTCGGCTCCGGCCGGGTGATCGCCGAGGGGACCGCCGACGAACTCAAACGGAAGGTGGGTGACGAGCGGCTGGAGATCTCCGTCGAGCGCGCCGAATCGCTCGACGCGGCCGCGGCGGCGCTCGGGCGCGCGGTGTCCGAGGCACCCGTGGTCGACCGGGAGACCCGGCGGGTCGCGGTGCGGCTCGTGGACGGCATCGGGGGAGTGGCCCGCGCGGCCGCGGAACTCGAGCGGTCCGGGGTGCCGGTCACCGACTTCGCCGTGCGGCGGCCGTCGCTCGACGAGGTGTTCCTCCAACTGACCGGGACGGGCGCCCAGACCAAGGAGAGCGGCGATGAGTGAGGTCCTGGCCCTGACGGGACGGCAGATGACGCATCTGCGCCGGACACCCGAGAAGATCATCTCGGTGTCGCTCACACCGATCGCGATGGTGGTCATCCTCGGCTATCTCTTCGCGAGTGTGATCAGTGTCAAGGGCGGCGAGTACCACGACTACGTGATGGCCGGCGTGTTCGCCCAGGTCGGTCTGGCCTGTGTGGGCGCCACCGCGCTCGGGGTGGCGTCGGACCTGCGCGCGGGGCTGACCGACCGGTTCCGCTCGATGCCCATCTCGCGGGCCTCGGTGCTCTTCGCGTACACCGTGGCGGACCTGGTCACCGCGGCCGCCGCGATGGGCGCGGTGGCGGGGATCGGCCTGCTGGTCGGCTGGCGCATCCACGGCGGGTTCTTCGAGGCGGTCGCGGGGTTCGCGCTGCTTCTCGGATTCACGTACGCGATGCTCTGGCTGGGCGTGCTGATCGGTCTCGCCATGCGCAACATGGAGGCCATCAACGGCGTCACCGCCCTCGCCCTCGTGCTGTTCTCGTTCCTCTCCAACTCCTTCATGCCGCTGCGGGGACTCCCCGGGTGGCTGCGGGCGGTCGCGGAGTGGAACCCGGTCAGCTCGGTGGCCGAGGCATGCCGGGTGCTGTGGGGCAACGCCCCCGCCTCCGCGGGCGCGAGCCTGCCGGTACGGCATCCGGAACTGGCCTCGGTGCTCACCCTGGGCGTGCTGCTGGCGGTCGTCGTACCGCTCGCCCTGCGCGCCTTCCGCTCCGCCGCGGCCCGGTGAGCGGCGGGTGTCGTGGCGCCCAGCGCCACAGCCGCGACACCCGCCTCCCCCGGGGGGCGGCTTCGGTTTCCACGGCGGACCGCGCGGCAAGTGCCGCTACGGCGGCCCGCCCCACCTCTGCTTCCACGCCGGTCCGCTCTGTTTCCGAGGCGGTCCGCGGGGCGGGTGTTTCCGGGGCGGTCGGCGGAGCCTGTGTTGCTGCGCCGGTCTGCGGCGTCTTGGCCGCTACGGTGGCCCGCGGCGTCGTTGCTTCTATGGCGGTCCGCGTCCCTGTCGTTTCTACGGCGGTCCGCGGCGCGTGCGTTCCCCTGGCGGTCCGCGGCGCCTCTGCCTCTACGGCGGCCCGCAGCACTCTCGCCTCCCTGCCGGCCCGCGTCACCTCTGCGTCTATGGCGGTCCCGGGCGCTTTTGCTTCTACGGCGGCCCGCCCCATCTTTGCTGCTACGGCGGTCCGACACGCCTTCGCTTCCGCGGCGGCCCGCCTCACCTTTGCTTCTACGGCGGTCCGACACGCCTTCGCTTCTACGGTGGCCCGCCCAGCCCTTGCTTCTACGCCGGCCCGCCTCACCCGCGCGGCCGGTGTCGGCGGTTGGGGCAGGTCAGTCCGAGGTTCCGCTCTCTGCCGTCGCGCCTCTCAGCCAGCCGCGTTCTCCCGCGAGGACGCCGGCCTGGAAGCGGCTGCGGGCGCCGAGTTGGCTCATCAGTTCGGCTGTGATGCGGCGCGAGGTGCGGACCGAGACCCCTATCTTTCTGGCCACGACGTCGTCCGTGTATCCCTGGGCCAGGAGGCTGAGGATGGCGCGGGCCTGGCTGGACAGGCCGGTGCGGGAGTCGGTGATCGGCTCCTGGCCGAAGGGCGTCGCGGCCTCCCAGACGTGTTCGAACAGCGAGCACAGCGCGGAGACCAGGCCCTTGCCGCGCAGCAGCAGAGCGCCGGACGCGGTGTTCTCCGGGTCCGACGGCACCATGGCGACCCGCCGGTCGAAGATGATCAGCCGCAGCGGCAGGGTGGCCACCGTGCGCACCCGTCCGCCGAGGTCGGTCAGCCAGTCGAAGTGCGTGGTCATGTCCGGGTCGCCGAGCGAACCCTGGAGATAGACGCTGCGCATGTGGATGCCACGGCCCAGCAGGCTCTCGTCCAGTGGGCGGACCGCGCGGCGGGAATCGGCCGGCTGTCTGCTGAGCGGGATGAAGGCGCTGAGTTCCTCGGCGCACTCCTGGGACAGCTCCTCAAGCCGGGCGCGGATCATCTCCAGGCCGGTGATGCGCTCCACCTCCAGTCCGCGCTGGTTGCGGACCGCGTTGTGGTAGCTGTCGATGATCTCGGTGACGGCCTGGCGGCTGGTGGCGATGGCCTGCTGGCGTTCGGCGAGCCGGACCTCCTCCTGGGTGAGCAGCGCGGTCAGCCGCAGCTCGGGGTTGACGATGAGGAGTTCACCGGGTGGGTCCCCGGAGGGGCGGACCAGGGCGAGCCGGGCCAGCTCGTCGAGGGCGTGCCGGACCCGCTCGACGGACCAGTCCAGATGGGAGGCGAGCCCCGGCACATCCAGGTGGGGTTCCCCGACCATGGCTCGATACAGACATTCCGGATCCGATGCCAGCCCGAGTATCCGCAACACTCTTCGCCCCCTATGTACGTGTTCATACCACGTACCAGTCTCCCGCTCTCCCGGTCCCCCGCGGGCTAGGTAGATCGTCAGTGACGGCCCTCGGCTGTCCTACCGGAATGAGACACCTGTGGCGCGATTACACCCGAAGTTGACCGATTGTCGGCCAAGCTGCGAGAGCTTGCTATGTACATGATTAACGTGCGCCTGGCGCCCGGCCTCAGGCCGCTGGACGACCGTGAGCTGCGCCGGTCCGTCCGGGCGGTGGCCGGCACCCAGGACGGTGTCCAGCATGTCTACGCGGAGGTCGGTGCCGACGGCGCCGACCTCGTCCTTTTCGTGTCCGCCTCGACGCCGGCCGCCGCCCACGCGGCCGCGCGGCGGGTCGTGACGCGATCGCTGCGGGTGGAGTCGCTGCGCGGCTGGGTGATCCGGGACTGCACCGGCGACTGACCGCCGGCCGCCCGGCGGCGCGGCCGGTAGACCGGCCCGGCCCGGCCCGGCCCCCTGGATGCTCCCGGTTCCCGGAATGTTGGGCTCCTATTTCGACGGGCCCGCATATGCCGTGGGGGAATGGTTAATTCCCTTTTCCCGGAGTCCGGGAAATCAATCTGGCATGACGTTGTCACGGCAGGACCCTGACAGTCGAAAGTCTTAACCCAGGGGTCACGGGTTGTAAGAATCAACGCATCGACGAGATGCCCCGGAACTTTCTCCGAGAAACTCCGAGCGGGCCTCTCCGGAATTACCCACAAAGTTGAAACGAGGAATTAGTCATGCGATCGATGCTTCGCGTCACAGCCTGCACCGTCGTCGCCGTCGCCGCGCTCGCGGTGGGCGCGGGTTCCGCCTCCGCGAGCACGCTCACCGCGGGAGCGGAGACGACTGTCACGGTGCCGGCCGTCGGTGAAGCGGTCGCCGACCTGCTCGGGACCCTTCAGGGGCTCGGCGGCTTCCACCGCGAACCCGAGTGGTCCTGACACGGGAAGACGGGGGAGGTAGGGCACGGTGCCCATCATCGGTACCCCGCAGGAGTTCCACGAGGAAGACCTCTTCGTAGACCTGCGGCAGTTGTACGGATGGCCGCTCTATCTGAAGTGCGAGGCCTTCAACTTCGCCGGCTCGGTGAAGCTCAAGGCAGCCGCTTCCATGATCGACGCGGCCGAGCGCAGCGGCACGCTGGGACCGGACTCCGTTCTGGTGGAGTCCTCGTCGGGCAATCTGGGCCTGGCGCTGAGCATGATCGCCGCGGCCAAGGGATATCGCTTCATCTGCGTCGTCGACGCCCGCACGAACCTGACGACCCGCCAGGCCATCGAGTCGCTCGGCGGTGAGGTGCACGTCATCACCGAGGCCACCGGCGCGGGCGGGTTCCTGGGTGCCCGGCTGGACCACGTACGGGCGCTGTGCTCCGAGGACGAACGGGTGCTCTGGCTCAACCAGCACGCCAACGCCAACAACTGGATGGCGCACTACCGCACCACCGCTCCCGCCATCGAGAAACAGTTCCCCGGGCTCGACCTGCTCTTCGTCGGCGCCGGCACCACCGGCACGCTGATGGGCTGCGCCCGCTACTTCAAGGACCGCCCCGGCTCACAGGTGACGATCGTGGGCGTCGACAGCGTCGGCTCGGTCACCTTCGGCGGGCCCTCGGCCCCCCGGATGATCCCCGGCCTGGGCGCCGGCGTACGGCCGGCGCTCTTCGACGAGTCCTACGTCGACGACATGGTGCTCGTCCCGGAGATCGACACCATCCGCACCTGCCACCAGCTGGCGCGCAGCGGATTCCTCTTCGGCGGCTCGACCGGGACGGTCGTCAACGGCGCGGTGCGCTGGCTCGCCGAGCACCGGCCCGGGGAGGACGTCACCGCCGTGGCCATCTCCCCCGACCTCGGTGATCGCTACCTGGACACGATCTACCAGAGCAACTGGGTCCAGGACATCTACGGCCTCGACGAGTTCGGCCTGGGGACCGGGCCGACCCCCGCCACTTCTGGAGTGAATCAACGATGAGCGAGTCGTTCAGCCACGAACTGCCGCTCTCGCTCGCGCAGCGGGAGATGTGGTACGCCCAGCAGCTCGACCCCGGCAACCCGGTCTTCACCATGGCCGACCACCTGGACCTGCACGGCCCTTTCGAACCGGCCCGCTTCGCGGCGGCCTGGCACGGCCTGCTCGCCGAGACCGACGCCCTGCGCGCGGTGTTCACCGAGCGGGACGGCGAAGCCGTGCAGACGATCCGTGAGTTCACCTGGGAGGTCCACGAGGGCGCCCTGGACCGGGCCGACCCCGCCGACCCCACCGCCCCGCTGACCACGCCCGGTGTCGCGGTGCGCGACCTGCGCACCGAGGCCGACCCGGACACCGTCTCACGCCAGCTGATGGCCGAGGACCTGGCGCTGCCGTCCTCGCTGGCGGACGGCGCCGTACGGTGGCAGCTGCACCGGCTCGCCGACGACCACCACCGCTTCTACGTGTCGGCCAACCACATCCTGCTGGACGGCTTCAGCCGCACCCCGTTCTACCGGCGGTTCGCGGAGCTGTACGCAGGCACGGCCGGCGGTGAGTCCTTGCCGCCGCTGCGGGTCCTCGTCGACGACGAGCAGGCCTATCTCGACTCCGCGAAGCACGAGCGGGACGCCCGTTTCTGGGCGAGCCGGTTCACGGAGACCCCCGAGCCGACCCGGCTCTCCCCGCGCCGCCCGCTGCGGGCACGGCACACGCTGAGGTGGAATTCCCCCGTTCCCGCAGCGACCGTGACCCGGCTGGAGCGGGTCGCCTGGGAGAGCCGGGTCACCCTCCCCGCCGCGCTGGTCGCGGCCACCGCCTCCTACCTGGCCCGGGTCACGGGCGGCAGCCGGGTGCTGCTGACGCTGCCCGTGCCGGCCAGGACCACGCCGACGGCCCGCACGGTCCCCGGGATGCGCGCCAACTTCCTGCCGCTGCCGCTGGACGTCACTCCCGCGCTGACCCGCGACGGCCTGCTGGGACTCACCGCGGCCGCACTGCGCACCACCCTGCGCCACCAGGGCTACCGCGGTGACCGGCTGCGCCGCGAGCTGGGTCTCGCCGGGGACGCGGAGCTGTCGTACGGGCCGACCGTCAATGTGCTGGAGTCGGGGGCCGATCTGGTCTTCGGCGAGTGCACCGGCCGGCTGCACAACCTGTCCACCGGGCCCGTGCCGGGACTCCAGCTCATCTATCTGGACGCGCCCGACGGCCGCTGGACACTACGGCTGGACGCCAACCCGGGCCTGTTCACCGACGAGGAACTCGCCGCGCACGGCGAGCGGCTGCTCGGCCACCTGGAGAGCTTCGCGCTCGCCCCGGCCGCGCTGCCGCTGGGCCGGCTCGACGTCACGCTGCCCGCCGAGCGGCAGATCGTCCTGGAGGACTGGAACGCCACCGTCCGCACCGGCGGCTTCACCGACGTGGTGGAGCGGGTGCGCGAACTGGCCGCCGCGAGCCCGGACACGATCGCCGTGGACGACGGCACCGTACGGCTGTCGTACGCCGAACTGTGCGCGCGGGCCGACGAGGTGAGCCTGCGGCTGGCCGGGGCCGGGGTGGCCACCGGGTCGCTGGTGGCGCTGGCCGCCGATCCGGGGACGCAGTTCGTCGCCGCCGTGCTCGGAGTGCTCGCCACGGGCGCCGCCTGGATCCCGCTGGACGTGCACGCGCCCGTCGCCCGCGGGGCGGCCCTGCTCGCCGACAGCGGCGCGGACGCCCTGCTGTTCAGCCCCGCCCGCGAGGGATACGCCCACCAGCTGCTCGCGGCCGGCGACCACTGGCCGAAGATCGTCGAACTGCGGGACGGAGGATCCGGCGATGCTCCGACGGCTGCTGTACCGGCTGCGGGCGCGGGCGACGACCTGGCTTATGTGATCTTCACGTCCGGTTCCACCGGCCGCCCCAAGGGCGCCATGGTGCACCGGGCCGGCATGGTCAACCACCTGCTCGCCAAGGTGGAGGACCTCGGGCTGACACCCGCCGACGTGCTGGTGCACAACGCGCCCGTCACCTTCGACATCTCCGTGTGGCAGATGCTCGCCGCGCTCGTGGCCGGCGGCCGCACCCGGGTCGTGCCGCGCTCGCTGGCCGCCGACCCGCAGGGCCTGTTCGCGCTGGTCGACGAGGAGGACATCACCGTCCTGGAGGTCGTGCCCTCACTGCTGCGGGCGGCCGTCGACGACTGGGACAGCGGGGCGGCCCGGCCGACGCTGGCCTCCCTGCGCCATCTCGTCGTCACCGGCGAGGCCCTGCCCGCGGACCTGTGCCGCCGCTGGTTCACGCACTTCCCCGACGTGCCTCTGGTCAACGCCTACGGCCCGACCGAGGCCTCCGACGACGTCACCCACGCCTTCATCCGCTCCGCGGCCGACCTCGGCGACGTCCACACCCCGATCGGCTCCGCGATCCGCAACACCCGCCTGTACGTCCTCGGCGACGGCCTGCGTCCCGTGCCCGTGGGCGCGCCCGGCGAGCTGTACGTCGGCGGGGTCGGCGTGGGCCGCGGCTACCTGGACGATCCGCGCCGCACCTCGGCCGTGTTCGTCGCCGACCCGTTCGCGCCGGAGCCGGGCGCCCGCATGTACCGAACCGGCGACCGCGTACGGCACCGCACGGACGGCCGCCTGGAGTTCCTGGAACGCGTCGACCACCAGGTCAAGATCCGCGGCCACCGCATCGAACTCGGCGAGGTCGAGGCCGCGTTGCGCGGCGTCACCGGTGTCACCGACGCGGCCGTGGACGTCGCCGTGGACAGCGCGGGCTCGACCCGGCTGGCCGCGTTCGTCACCGGCGACGTCGACGTCGCCGAGGTGAAGGCCGAGCTGTCCACCACCCTGCCCGACTACATGGTCCCGGCCGCCTTCGTGGTCCTGGACCGGCTGCCGCTCACCGCCAACGGCAAGGTCGACCGCAAGGCGCTGCCCGCGCCCGACCTCACCGCCGGACAGACGGGACGCCGCCCCCGCACCCCGCGCGAGCAGGTGCTGTGCGCGGTGTTCGCGGAGGTCCTCGGCGTCGAACAGGTCGGCATCGACGACGACTTCTTCGAGTTCGGCGGCCACTCGCTGCTCGCCACCCGCGCGATCAGCCGGATCCGGGTGCTGCTCGGCGCCGAACTGCCCGTCCGGATCCTCTTCGAGGCCCCCACCGTCGCCGCGCTCGCCGAACACCTCACGGAGGCGGAGGCCGCGCGTCCAGCGGTCACCGCCCGGAAGCGGCCCGCCGAACTGCCGTTGTCCTTCGCCCAGCAGCGCCTGTGGTTCCTGGACCGGCTCGACGCGGACGCGGCCGTCGGCTACCACCTGCCGCGCGCCGTACGGCTGACCGGCCCCCTCGACCACGAGGCGCTCGCCGCGGCCCTCGGGGACGTCGTCGACCGCCACGAGTCGCTGCGCACGGTCTTCCCGGAGCGCGACGGCCGGGCCGTCCAGGTCGTCCTGTCCGCCGATAACAGACCGTTCGACCTCCCCGTCACCGAGGTCGCCGCCGGTGACCTCGGCACGGTGCTCGCCGAACGGGCCGTACGCCCCTTCGACCTCGGCGCCGACCTGCCGCTGCGCGCCGAACTGTTCACACTTTCGGACCAGGAGCACGTGCTGCTGGTGGTGCTCCACCACATCGCCGGCGACGGCTGGTCGGTGCTGCCGTTCGCCGAGGACCTGCGCACCGCGTACACGGCACGCACCGCGGGGCACGCCCCCGGCTGGGCGCCGCTCGACGTGCAGTACGCCGACTACACGCTGTGGCAGCGCGAACTGCTCGGCGACAACGCCGACCCCGGCTCCCTCGCCGCCCGCCAGCTCGACTTCTGGCGCGGCGAACTCGCCGGGATACCCGACGAGCTGGAACTGCCGGCCGACTTCCCGCGCCCGGCGCTGCCCGGTCACCGCGGCGGCCAGGTCGCCTTCCGGCTGGACCGGGAGCTGCACGAGGCGGTCACCGCCCTCGCCCGCGCCACCGGCGCCAGCGTCTTCATGGTGCTCCAGGCCGCGCTCGCCGCCCTGCTGCGCAAGCTCGGCGCCGGCACCGACATCCCGCTCGGCACCCCCGTCGCCGGCCGCACCGACGCGGCCCTGGAGCGGCAGGTCGGGTTCTTCGTGAACACGCTGGTGCTGCGCACCGACGTGTCCGGCGACCCCACCTTCCGCGAGCTGATCGGCCGCGCCCGCACCACCGACCTGGCCGCCTACGCCCACCAGGACGTGCCCTTCGAATGGCTCGTCGAGGCCCTCAACCCGGAGCGCTCGCTGGCCCGCCAGCCCCTGTTCCAGGTGCTCCTGGCACTCCAGAACAACGCGGCGACCGACCTCGCCCTGCCCGGCACCCGTGCCGAGACGACCGCCGTCCCCACCGGCACCGCCCGCTTCGACCTGGCCTTCGAACTCACCGAGGAGCAGGACGGCAAGGGCCGCCCCGACGGCATCGCCGGTCTGCTGGAGTACAGCGCCGACCTGTTCACCCACGAGAGCGCCGAGTCGGTCGCCGCCCGCCTGGTGAACTTCCTGCACGCCCTCACCGAGCGGCCGGACGCCGCGCTCAGCGGCTTCGACGCCCTGCTGCCCGCCGAGCGGGAGCACCTGTTCGGCGAGTGGAACGGCTCCGCCGCCGCGGCGCCCGAACCCACCACGATCGCCCGCCTGTTCGCCGTCCGCGCCGCCACCGACCCGCACCGCCCGGCCCTCGCGCTGCCCGACGGCACCACCGTGTCCTACGGCGACCTCGCCGACCGGGCGCACCGGCTCGCGCACCTGCTGGTGGAGCGTGGCGTGCGCCCCGGCCAGGTCGTGGCGCTGATGGCGGACCGCTCCGCGCACACGATCACCGCGGTCCTCGCGGTCCTGGCCGCCGGAGCCGCCTACCTGCCCATCGACCCGGCCTACCCGGACGAGCGGATCGCGTACGTCCTCGACGACGCCCGCCCCGCCGCCGTACTGACCACGGCCGCGGTCGCCGACCGCGTCCCCGCGACGGCCCCCGAGCCGCTCGTGCTGGACGCCGACACCACCCTCGCCGACCTCGTCGGCCGGCCCAACCGCGCCCCCGAGCACGGACCGGTGCCCGGCGACCCGGCGTACGTCATCTACACCTCCGGCTCCACCGGCCGCCCCAAGGGAGTGGTCGTCGGGCACGCCTCGGCGGCCGCGCTGACCGCGCAGGCCGGGCGGTTCGGGGTGCGGGAAGGGACGCGGCTGCTCCAGTTCGCCTCGCTCAGCTTCGACGCGGCGGCCTGGGAGCTGCTGACCGCCCTGGTCACCGGCGCGGTCCTGGTCCTGGCCACGGAGGACCAGCGCGCGCCCGGCGACCCGCTCGCCGCCTGCCTCACCGACGCCGGCATCGACGTCGTATGCCTGCCGCCGGCCGTGCTCGCGGCCTGGCCGGAGGACCGGCCGGTGCCGTCCGGGATCACCGTGATCACCGCGGGGGAGGCCTGCCCGCCCGCCCTGGTGGAGAAGTGGGCCGCGCACACCACCCTGCTCAACGCCTACGGCCCCACCGAGACGACGGTCTGCGCGACCGTCAGCGACCCGCTCGTGCCCGGCGGCAGGCCGCCCATCGGCACCCCGCTGGCGGGCACGGTCGTGCACGTCCTCGACGACGACCTGCGGCCCGTCCCGGCCGGCGTCACCGGCGAGCTGTACGTCGGCGGCGCGAGCCTCGCGCACGGCTACCTCGGCCGCCCGGACCTGACCGCGCAGCGGTTCGTCACCGACCCGTACGGGCCGTCCGGCGCCCGCATGTACCGCACCGGCGACCTGGTGCGCCGCCGCGCCGACGGCACCCTCGACTACGTCGGCCGCGCCGACGACCAGGTCAAACTGCGGGGCTTCCGCATCGAACTGGCCGAGGTGGAGGCCGCCCTGGCCGCCCACCCGGAGGTGGACCGGGCCGCAGTCGTCGTCCGCGAGGACCGCCCCGGCGACAAACGCCTCGTCGCCTACGTCGTCCCGGCGGCCGGCACGACGACGCCCCCGGCGACCCTGCGCAGCCACGTGGCCGGACGGCTGCCCGACTACATGGTCCCGGCCGCCGTCGTCACCCTGGACGGCCTGCCGCTCACCACCAACGGCAAGCTCGACCGGCGCGCCCTGCCCGCCCCCGACTACACCGACGCCACCCGCGGCCGGGCCCCGGTCACCGAGCAGGAACGGGCGCTGTGCGCGGTGTTCGCCGAGGTGCTCGGGCTCGACGAGGTCGGCGCCGACGCCGGCTTCTTCGACCTGGGCGGCGACTCCATCAGCTCCATCCAGCTCGTCGGCCGGGCCCGCGCGGCAGGCCTGCTGCTCACCGCGCAGGACGTCTTCCTGCACCGCACGCCCGCCGGCCTCGCCGCGGTGGCCCGCCCGGTGGAGGAGCAGGTCGTGCGCGGCAGGGACGACGCGATCGGCACCTTCTCACCCACCCCGATCATGCGCTGGCTGCACGCCCTCGACGGCCCCTACGACGCCTTCCGCCAGGCGGTCGCCGTCCGTACCCCGGCCGGCGCCACCCGGGCGAGTCTCGCCACCGCCCTCCAGACGGTGATCGACCACCACGACGCCCTGCGGACGAAGCTGCTCGACGAGGAGGGCACCTGGACACCGAAGGTGCGCGAACCGGGAGCGGTCAACGCGCCCTGGCTGCTGGGGCGCGAGAACGTGGCCCGGCTGGACGGCCCCGCCCTCGCCGACGCCGTACGGCGGGCCGCGCTGGCCGACGCCGGACGCCTCGACCCGCGCGAGGGCACGATGCTCCGCGCGACCTGGCTCGACGCGGGCGCCGACCGCCCCGGCCGGCTCGTCCTGACCCTGCACCACCTGGTCTGCGACGGCGTCTCCTGGCGGATCCTCCTGGACGACCTCGCCCGCGCCCACGAGGCGGCGGTGACGGGGGGTCCGGCGGAGCTGGAGCCGGTCGGCACCTCCGTACGGCACTGGGCCGGACTGCTCGCCGAGGAGGCCGTCTCCGAACGGCGGGTCGCAGAGGGCGAGTTGTGGCAGCGGACCCTGGCCGCCCCCGACCCGCTGCTCGCCGGGCGGCCCCTCGACCCGGCGCGGGACACCCATGCCACCGCCCGCACCCTGCGCCGCACCCTCGACACCGACGCGACCCGGGCGGTCCTCACCGAGGTGCCCGCCGCCTTCCACGCCGAGATCAACGACGTGCTGGTCACCGCCTACGTGCTGGCCGTCGCCGACTGGCGGCGCCGCACCCGCGACGACGCGGCCGCGGTGCTGATCGAGATGGAGGGCCACGGCCGCGAGGAGATCGCCGACGGCATCGACCTCGGCCGCACGGTCGGCTGGTTCACCACCACCTACCCGCTGCGCGTCGACCTCGGCGCGCCGGACTGGGCGGAGGTGTGGGCCGGCGGGCCCTCGGCGGGACGCGTCCTCAAGCAGGTCAAGGAGCAGCTGCGGGCCGTGCCCGACCACGGCGTCGGCTTCGGCGTACTGCGCCGGATCGCCGCCCTGCCGGGCCTGGAGCGCAGCCCGCAGCTCGGCTTCAACTACCTGGGCCGGCTGCCCGCCCCGCGCGACGTGGACTGGGCGACCACCGAGGAGTCCCCGCTCATCGCGGCGGGCGCCGACCCCGGGCTCGCGCTGCCGCACGCGCTCGGCCTCAACGCCCTCACCGAGGACGGACCGGACGGGCCGCGCCTGACCGCCGTATGGACCTGGCCGGGCGAACTGCTCGACGAGGCGGACGCCGCCGACGTCGCCGACGGCTGGTTCCGGGCGCTGCGCGCGCTCGTCGCCCACGCCCAGAACCCCGACGCGGGCGGCCACACGCCCAGCGACGTGGACCTGATCGCCCTGAGCCAGGACGAACTGGACGCATTCGAGAACGAGATGGACGACTGGGGGGCCTCCCTGTGACACGAGGACGATCCAACCTGAGCGACGTCCTGCCGCTCACCCCGCTCCAGGAAGGCCTGCTCTTCCACGCGGTCTCCGGGCGGCGGGAGCTGGACGTCTACACCGTGCAGCTGGTCCTGGACCTGTCCGGGCCACTGGACGGGGCGCGCCTGAAGGCCGCCGCCGAGCGGTTCCTCGACCGCCACCCGCACCTCAGGGCCGGGTTCCGCTACCGCGACAACGGCGACCCCGTCCAGCTCGTGCCGCGCACCATCGCCCTGCCCTGGCAGGAGGACCACGTCACCGACGGGGACCGGATCGGGAAGCTGACCGAGGAGGACCGCCTGCGGCCCTTCGACATGGCCCGCCCGCCCCTCCTCCGGTTCCGCCTGATCCGCACCGGCGACACGTCGTACCGCTTCGTCCTGACCGCCCACCAGATCCTGTTCGACGGCTGGTCGATGCCCATCATCATCGGCGAACTGTTCGCCCTGTACGGCGACCCGGCGGCCCCGCTGCCGCCCGTCACCCCGTACAAGACCTACCTCGCCCATCTCGCCCGGCAGGACGACGCCGGCGCCGAGACGGCCTGGCGGGAGGCGCTGGACGGGCTCACCGAGGCCACCCTGGTCGCCCCCGGCGGCACGGACGGCTCCCGGCTGCCCGACCATCACGTCCTCGACCTCCCGGCAGGCCTCACCGCCGGCCTCACCGCCTGGGCGAAGGAACGCGGGCTCACCCTCAACACCGTCGTGCAGGGCGCCTGGGCGACGGTCCTGGGCACCCTCACCGGGCGCTCCGACGTCGTCTTCGGCTCCACGGTCTCCGGCCGCCCGCCTGAGCTGCCCGGCGTCGAGTCGATGGTCGGCCTGTTCATCAACACCGTCCCGGTGCGGGTCACGCTGGACCCGTACGCGACCTTCCCCGAGATCCTCGGCCGGCTCCAGGAGCGGCAGGCCGCGCTCCTGCCCCACCAGCACCTCGGCGCCGCCCGCATCCAGCGGGCGGTGGGCCTGGGCGAGCTGTACGACACCGTGCTGGTCTTCGAGAACTACCCGCTGGACCCGGCCGCCCTGCGCGACCCGGTCCCCGGCCTCGCCGTGACCGGCCTGGAGGCCAAGGACGCCACGCACTACCCGCTGAGCCTCATGGCGATCCCCGGCGAACGGCTGAAGCTGACGGTCTCCTACGACCCCGGCAGATACACCGCCGCCGACGCGGCCGACGTGGTGGCCCGGCTGGAGCGGGTGCTGCGGTCGGCGGTCGCCGAACCGCGGACGCCGTCCGGCCGGATCGGCACGCTGCTGCCGGGCGAGGACGTACTGGACCTGCCCGTGCCGTCCGGCGGGGACGCCTTCACGGACGTCGTCGCCCGAGTGCGCGAGCTGTCCGCGGCCCGGCCCGACGCCGAGGCCGTCACCGACGACCACGGCAGCCTCACCTACGCCGGCCTGGCCGAACGCGCCGGCGGCATCGCCGCGCACCTCACCGGCGCGGGCGTCGGCCCCGGCTCCCTGGTGGGCGTCCTCGCCGCCCCCGGCCGCGACTTCGTCGCCGCCGTCCTCGGCACTCTCGCGGCGGGCGCCGCCTGGGTCCCCCTCGACGTCCACGCCCCGACGGCCCGCAGCGCCTCCCTGGTCGAGGACGCGGGCGTACGGCACCTGCTGGTCGACGGGGAGCACGAGGGCGCGGCACGCGAGGTGCTGGCCGCCGCCGGGGCCGACCTGCCCGTCACCCCCGTGACCGGCCTGTCCTCCGCGCCCCTCCCGGCGGCCCCCGGCGGCCCGCTCGACCTGGCCTACGTCATCTTCACCTCGGGCTCCACCGGACGGCCCAAGGGCGCCATGGTGCACCGGGACGGCATGGTGAACCACCTTCTCGCCAAGGCGGAGGACCTCGGCCTCGACGAGGACACCGTGCTCGTGCACAACGCGCCGGTGACCTTCGACATCTCCGTGTGGCAGATGCTGGCCGCCCTGGTGAGCGGGGGCAGGCTGCGGGTCGTGGGCCGGTCCACGGCGGCCGACCCGCAGGCCCTGTTCGGGCTCGCGGACACCGAGGCGGTCACCGTCCTCGAGGTCGTCCCCTCGCTGCTGCGGGCCGCGCTCGACGCCTGGGACGCGGGCGCGCGCCCGCCGGTCCTCGCCGCACTGCGGCGGCTGGTCGTCACCGGCGAGGCCCTGCCCGCCGACCTGTGCCGCCGCTGGCTCGCCCGCTTCCCCGGCATCCCCCTGGTCAACGCCTACGGCCCCACCGAGTGCTCCGACGACGTCACCCACGCCCTCATCACCGACGCCACCGGCCTCGGCGACGTACGGGCGCCCATCGGGCGGGCCGTGCGCGAGACCGGGCTGTACGTCCTCGACGACGCGCTGCGTCCGGTGCCCGCCGGGGTGCCGGGGGAGCTGTACGTCGGCGGGCGCGGGGTCGGCCGCGGCTACCTGGACGACGCCGGGCGCACCGGGGCCGTGTTCGTGGCCGACCCGTTCGCGGGGACGCTCGGCGCCCGCATGTACCGCACCGGCGACTGGGTGGTGCGGACCGTCCTCCCGGAGGGGGACGGCCGGCTGGAGTTCCTGGAGCGGCGCGACCACCAGGTCAAGGTGCGCGGCCACCGCGTCGAACCCGGCGAGATCGAGGCCGTCCTGCGGACCCTGCCCGGGGTCGCGGACGCCGTGGTCACCGTGTTCGGCGAGACCGGCAGCGCCCGCCTCGCCGCCCACCTCGCCGGCCAGGCCGACCCCGCGCGCGTGAAGCGGGAACTGGCGGCGCTGCTGCCCGAGTACATGGTCCCGGCCGCGTTCGTCGTCCTGCCCGCGCTGCCGCTGACCTCGAACGGCAAGGTGGACCGCAAGGCGCTGCCCGCCCCGGACCTCGCCGGGGTCACCACCCGTGAGCCGCGCACCCCGCAGGAGGCCGCGCTCTGCCAGGCCTTCGCCGACGTCCTCGGCGTCGAACGGGTCGGCGCCGACGACGACTTCTTCGACCTGGGCGGCCACTCCCTGCTCGCGACCCGCCTGATCAGCCGCGTCCGCGCGCTGCTCGGCGCGGAACTGCCGATGGCGCTGGTCTTCGAGGAGCCCACCCCGGCCCGCCTCGCCGCCGCCCTCCGCACGGCCGGGGCGGCCCGGCCGGCCCTCGCCGCCGCCGTACGGCCCGCGCGGCCGCCGCTGTCGTACGCCCAGCGGCGGATGTGGGTGCTCAACCGGCTGGAGGGGACGGCCGGGGCCTACCACCTGCCGTGGACGCTGCGGCTGACCGGGCCGCTGGACCGGGAGGCCCTCCAGGCGGCCCTGAACGACGTGGTCGCCCGGCACGAGGCGCTGCGGACCGTCTTCCCGGAGGCGGGCGGCGAGCCCTACCAGCGGGTGCTGGAGACGGCCGAGGTGCCGCTGGCCGCCGTCGAGGACCTCCCGGAGTTCGTCGCCCGAGGCTTCGACCTGGCCACCGAACCGCCCCTGCGGGCCGGCCTGGTGACGGCCGGCGGCGAGGAGCACCTGCTCGCCGTCGTCATCCACCACATCGCCGCCGACGGCTGGTCCAACGCCGTCCTCGCCCGCGACCTCGGCACCGCCTACCGGGCCCGGCTCGACGGCACGGCCCCCGGGTTCGCGCCGCTGCCCGTCCAGTACCCGGACTACGCGCTGTGGCAGCGGGACCTCCTCGGCGACGAGGACGACCCCGGCAGCCTCGCGAGCGAACAACTCGGCTTCTGGCGCAAGGCCCTGGACGGGCTGCCGGACGAACTCCAGCTGCCCGCCGACCGGCCCCGGCCCGCGGTCGCCTCCTACCGGGGCGCCACCGTCGGCTTCACCGTCCCCGCCGTGACCCACCGCCGGGCCGCCGCCCTCGCCGCACGCTCGGGCGCCAGCCTCTTCATGGTCCTCCAGGCCGCCCTCGCCGCCCTCTACGCCAAGCTGGGCGCCGGCCAGGACGTGCCCCTCGGCACCCCCGTCGCCGGCCGCACCGACGAGGCCCTGGACGACCTGGTCGGCTTCTTCGTCAACACCCTCGTCCTGCGCACCGACGTCTCCGGCGACCCCACCTTCACCGACCTCGTCGACCGCGTCCGCACGGCCGACCTCGCCGCGTACGCCCACCAGGACGTGCCCTTCGAAAAGCTCGTCGAGGCACTCGCCCCGACCCGGTCCCTGGCCCGCCACCCCCTCTTCCAGACCCTGCTAGCCCTGCACAACAACACCCGCCCCGACCTCGAACTCCCCGGTCTGGACGTCGAGTTCGGCGCAGCCGCCACCGGCGGCGCGCGCTTCGACCTGGCCTTCGACCTGGCCGAGGAACAGGACACCGCGGGCGCGCCCGCCGGGCTCGCCGGACGGCTGGAGTTCAGCGCCGACCTGTTCACCGAGGACACCGCCCGACGCCTCGCCGACCGGTTCGCCCACCTTCTCGACGCCATGACCGCCGACCCCGGCCGGCCCCTCAGCGCGGTCTCCGCCCTGCTCCCCGGCGAACGCGAGACCCTCCTCCAGGAGTGGAACCGGACCCCCGCCCACCCCTACGACGGCCCGCCGCACCGCTGGTTCGAACAGCGCGCCGCCGCCCACCCCGACCGCACCGCCCTCGTCTCCGAGGACCGCGCCCTCACCTACCGCGAGCTGGACGAACAGGCCGGACACCTGGCCCGCGCCCTGCGCGCCAGGGGCGCCGGACCCGGCAGCCTGGTCGCCGTCGCCCTGCGCCGCTCGGCCGAACTGGCCGTGGCCGTCCTCGCCGTCCACAAGGCCGGCGCCGCCTACCTGCCGATCGACCCGGCCTACCCCGCCGAACGCATCGGGTACGTCGTCGAGGACGCGGGACCCGTCCTCGCCCTCACCACCACCGACGTGGCGGGCGGCCTGCCCGCCCTGGACGCCGTACCGCGGCTGCTCCTGGACGAACCCGTCCCGGACGCACCCGGCTTCACCGGCGACCCGGCACCCGCCGACGCCGCCTACACCATCTACACCTCCGGCTCCACCGGCCGCCCCAAGGGCGTGGTGATCTCCTTCGCCGCCTTCGCCAACTTCCTCGCCGACCTGCGCGTGCGCCTGGAACTGGGGGAGAAGGACCGGTTCGTCGCGGTCACCACCTTCGGCTTCGACATCGCCAACCTGGAACTGTTCGGGCCGCTGATCTCCGGCGCCCGCCTGGTCCTCGCCGGACACGACACCGTCCGCGACCCCGACGCCCTCGCCGCCCTGCTGACCGACTCCCGCGCCACCGTCATGCAGGCCACCCCCACCCTGTGGCACGCCCTGGTCACCGAGCACCCGCACGCCCTCGCGGGCCTGCACGCACTGACCGGCGGCGAGGCCATCAGCCCCGCCCTCGCCGCCCGACTGGCGGCAGCCACCCGGAAGTTGACCAACCTGTACGGCCCGACGGAGACCACCATCTGGTCCACCGCCACCGAACTCGACGGCACCGGCACCCCGCCCATCGGCCGCCCCCTCGGCGGCAACCGCACCTACGTCCTCGGCCCCGACCTGCACCCCGTGCCGACCGGCGCCACCGGCGAGCTGTACATCGGCGGTGTCGGCCTGGCCCGCGGCTACCACGGCCGCCCCGGACTCACCGCCGAACGCTTCGTCGCCGATCCGTTCGCAGCCGGACCCGGCGCGCGCATGTACCGCACCGGCGACCTGGTACGGCAGCGGCCCGACGGCACGATCGACTACCTCGGCCGCGTCGACCACCAGGTCAAGGTGCGCGGCTTCCGCATCGAACTCGGTGAGATCGAGGCCGCGTTGACCGGCCACCCCGACGTCGAACAGTCGGCGGTGGTGCTCCACGAGGACCGGCTCACCGGATACGCCGTCACCGCGAGCGGCACCGAACCGGCCGACCTGCGGTCCCATGTGGCCCGCCGGCTGCCCGACTACATGGTCCCGGCCGCCCTGGTCGTCCTGGACGCCCTCCCGCTCACCCCCAACGGCAAGGTGGACCGCAAACGGCTGCCCGCACCCGCCGCACCGTCCCCGACGGGCGGCCGCCCACCGGCCGGCCCGCGCGAGGAACTGCTGTGCCGCCTGTTCGCCGAGACCCTCGGGACCGGCGCCGGACAGGTCGGCGCCGACGACGACTTCTTCGCCCTCGGCGGCGACTCCATCCGCTCCATCCGGCTGGTGGGCCGGGCGAAGGCGGCCGGAGTCCGGTTCACACCCGCGGACGTGTTCGTGCACCGGACGGCGGCGGCGCTGGCCGCGCTGGACTCCGTGGCCCTTGGCGCCGGTGTCGCCGACTCGGACACCTCGGGGGACGCCGCCTTCGCGCCCGTGCTGCCCATCCGCCCGCACGGCAGCCGCCCGCCCCTGTTCTGCGTGCACGGCGGTGTGGGCCTCGGCTGGCCCTTCCTGTCCCTGGCCGCCCACCTCCCGGACACGCCCGTCCACGCCTTCCAGGCCGGCGGAATCCAGGACGACGCCCCGCAGCCGGAATCCGTATCGGAAATGGCCGCGCAATACGTGGAAAGAATGGTGGAAATTCAGCCGGACGGCCCGTATCATATTCTCGGCTGGTCGTTCGGTGGACTGGTCGCCCACGAAATGGCCTGCCAGCTCGTGGAGTCCGGGAAGAAGGTCGCCCTGCTGGCGAACCTCGACGGTTTCCCGGCGGAGGCGGGCGAGGCTTCGGGAGCGTCGCCGGACGAGGTTCCCGACGACGCCCTCCTGAGCGGCGAACTGCGCGCCAGACTCGGCGCCGCCGGCGACGCGCTGGCGGAGCTGACCGACGAGCAGTACGCCCGCCTGCTGCGGGTCATCCGGGCGCTCGACACGCTCGCCGACACCCACCGTCCCCGCCTCCACCAGGGCGACCTGCACTTCTTCGCGGCGACGCGAGGAGACACGCACGCCACCGGCGAATCCGTCTGGGCCCCCCACACCACCGGCCGGATCGTCCGCCACGAGGTGGACGCCGACCACGACGGAATGCTGGACGCCGCCCCCGCGGCGGCCGTGGCCCGCGTGCTGACCGACCTCATGGAATGACATCCGAAGCAATCGGATGCGAATTCTGAGGAATTCCATGAAATGCCCGCGCGGGATGAGCGTGCCCGCGTCCGTGGAAAGAGAAGGGACACGTCACGGTAATGGGAAATCCGTTTGACGACGAGACCGGGACATTCCATGTGCTGGTCAACGAGGAAGGCCAGCACTGCCTGTGGCCGGCGTTCGCGCAGATACCCGACGGCTGGAAGGCCGTCCTGTCCGACGCCGGCCGGGCCGAGGCCCTCGACCACATCGAGCGGAACTGGACCGACCTGCGGCCCAGGAGCCTCGCCGAGGCGAGCTGACCTGACGGCAAGACCCCACCGCACACCACGCACCACCACACCACCCAGGAAAGGAACCGACACCATGAGTGCCATCACCATCGACGAGACCGTCGAGGCCCAGGTGAGAGCGATCGTCGCCGACGCCCTCGAACTGGAGGAGGAGCTGACCCCGACCGGCCTGTTCGTCGACGAGTACGGCGCCGACTCCCTCGCCGCGATCGAGCTGCTGTCCACGCTGGAGAAGACCTTCGGCGTGACGATCGAGCAGGACGAACTGCCCAAGATGGTCAACCTCGAGGCCGTCCTCGAGGTGCTGTCCCGGGCCGCGGCGCGATGACCGCCCGGCGTGTGGTGCTGACCGGGATCGGGGTCCTGTCCAGCATCGGCAACGGCGTCACCGAGTTCACCCGGGGCCTGCGTGAGGGCCGGTGCGGGGCAGGTCCCATCACCCGCTTCGACAGCACCGGATTCCGCAGGCAACTCGCCCACGAGGTGCACGACTTCACCCCGTCCGCATGGGTCCGCCACACGCCGGCCGAACAGCTCGGCCGCGCCACGCAGTTCTCCGTCGCCGCCGCCCGGATGGCGGTGAGCGACGCCGGGCTCGACCCGGCGGACCTGCGGGGCGGGCCGGGCCTGGTCACCGTCGGCACCACCGACGGCGAGGCCGACGCCCTCGACCGGCTCGTCGAGGCCCAGGCGAACGGCACCGAACCCGCCGGACTCGACCCGGTCGGCGTCGGACGGCTCGCCGCCCACCGGCTGGCCCTCGCCGTCGTCAAGGAGCTGCGGCTGCCGCGCGCGGTGCCCTCCGTGCTCGGCACCGCCTGCGCGGCCGGCAACTACGCCGTCGGCGACGGCTACGACGCCGTACGCTCCGGCGAGGCCGAGTGGGCGCTCGTCGGCGGGGCGGACGCCCTGACCAGGCGGACCTTCGCCGGATTCCACCGGCTCGGCCTGGTCGCCTCCGACCGCTGCCGGCCCTTCGACGCCGACCGGGAGGGACTGCTCACCGCCGAGGGCGCGGGCATCCTCCTCCTGGAGAGCCTCGACTCGGCCCGCGCCCGCGGCGCCCGCATCTACGCCGAACTCCTCGGCTACGGCCTCAACTGCGACGCCCACCACCCCACCGCACCCAACATGGACAGCGTCGCCCAGGTCATGCGGCTCGCGCTGGCCGACGCGGGCGTCAAGCCCGAGGAGGTCGACCTCGTCTCGGCGCACGGCACCGGCACCCCCACCAACGACGTCACCGAGATCCGGGCCGTCCGCCAGGTGTTCGGAGACCGCCCGCCACGCACCGTCGCCCTGAAGTCGATGCTCGGCCACTCCATGGGCGCCGCCAGCGCCCTCGGGGCAGCCGCCTCGGCCCTCGCGCTGACCCACGGCTTCATCCCGCCGACCGTCAACCACCGCTCCACCGACCCCGAATGCGCCGTCGACTGCGTGCCCAACCACGCCGTCGAGGCAGACCTCAGGGTCGTCGTCAACAACGGCCTGGCGTTCGGCGGCAACAACGCCGCCGTCGTCCTCGGCAGACACGAGGAGACCTGATCATGACGACCGTCGCGGTCCCCACGGACCGCCACTTCATCACCGCCTGGTCGGCCGTCTCGCCCTACGGCGTGGCGAGCGCCGACTACGCGCGGGGCATCGTGACGGAGGGCTCCGGCGGCAGCCGGGCCGTCCCCGTCCCCGACGGCCACGCCGCCCGAGAGGCCTGCCTGGTACCCGGGTTCGAGGTGCGCGAGGTGCTCGGCCGGGCCGGCACCCGCACCATGGACCGGGCCACCGGCCTCGCCGTCACCGCCGTACGGGAACTCTTCGACGAGGCCTCCCGCGAACAGCGGCCGGTCCCGGTCGGCACCGGCACCGCGCTGGTCCTCGGCACCACCCTCGGCAGCGCGCAGAGCCAGCACGACTTCGCCATGGCCTCCTTCACCGGCCAGAAGCCGTACGACGTGCCGGCCCAGTTCATGCCGAACGTGCTGATGAACTGCCCCGCCGCCGCCAGCGCCATCCGGTTCGGCCTCAAGGGGCCCAACACCACCCTCGCCGGCGGCCGGCCCACCGGGCTCATCGCGCTCGGCTACGCCCGCCGCCTCCTCGCGGCAGGCCGCGCCGAACGGGTCCTCGTCGGCGCCGTCGAGGAGTACTCGCCGTCCCGCTCCTGGATCGAGCACCACACCCGCGGCGCCGACGAGACGGCCGGGCCGCTCGGCGAGGGCTGCGCGCTCCTCCTGGTCGAGCCGGGCAATGGCATACCGGCCGGTCGCACCGCTCTGGCCGAACTCCTCGCCGTCGACGTCCGCGTGGACGTCGACGACGAACTCGCCAGCACGGCCGAGTCGTCCGTCCGGGACGCCCTCGCCGCCGCCGGCGTCGACCCGTCCGAGGTGTGGGCGGCCGTCGGCGGCGGACTCACCGGACGGGTCGGACACGTCGAGACCGCCCTGCTGCGGCGGCTGTTCGGCGCCACCGCCGTCACCCGCGTCGACGTCCACGACCGCATCGGCGACACCGCGGGCGCCTCCACCGCCTTCCAGCTCGCCGCGCTCCTCGCCACCGCCCGGCGCACGCCGGAGGCCCACGGCAGACCGGCCGTGATCACCTCCGTCGACCGCGACGGCTCGGTCGCCTGCGCGGTCGTACGGCTCCTCGGGGAGGCGCCGTGAACGCGGAGAACACCGCCGCGGGGAGCCGCGAGGAGAGCCGTGGGGGAAGCCGCGCAGGGGCGGACGCCCGCAGCGCTGCCGGGACCGCCGCGGGGAGTGGCGCCGGGAACGCCGTCGGGACCGCACTGATCAGCGGAGGGTCGCGCGGCATCGGGCGGGCCACCGCCCTGCGGCTCGCCCAGGACGGGTACGACATCAGCTTCGCCTACCGCTCCGACGAGGAGGCGGCGACCCGGCTCGGCAAGGAACTGGACGAACTCGGCGTGCGCTGGCTCGCCCAGCAGCTCGACGTCGTCGACGCGCGGGCCGTACGGGACTGGGTCGCCCGTACCGAGAACGACCTCGGGCCCGTCGCCGTCGCCGTCGCCTCCGCCGGCATCACCCGCGACCGCCCCCTCCTGCTGATGTCCGACCAGGACTGGCAGGACGTCATCGACACCAACCTCGACGGCACCGCCCACCTGTGCCGGGCCGCCCTCTTCCCCATGGTCAAACGGAAGTCCGGCGTCATCATCACCCTGTCCAGCGTCTCCGGCGCCGGCAACCCCGGACAGGGCAACTACTCGGCGTCCAAGGCTGGAATCATCGGCCTGACCTGCGCCCTCGCCAAGGAAGCCGCCCGCTTCGGCATCCGTGTCAACGCCGTCGCCCCCGGCATGATCGAAACCGACATGACCGCCGGGGCCTTCACCGAGGAACAGCGCGCCCGCACCCTCGCCGCCGTACCGCTCGGCCGCTTCGGCAGCGCTGAGGAAGTCGCCGAATCCATCGCCTTCCTCGCCTCCGACAAGGCCTCGTACATCACCGGCGCCGTGCTCCGGATCGACGGCGGGATCGTCGTGTGACCGGCCGCTCCACCGACCTCACCCAACCACCCCAGACCGGGAGTAGACCTGCCATGACCGCGCCCGTCGATCTCACGCCCAAGGCCACCGCCAACCACACCCCGCTCGTCGACACCCGCCTGCTGCCCGCCGACGACGACGGCGCCCGCGCCACCCACCGCGTCTACGAGCACCTCATCGGCATGTGGGCGCCCGGAGTCATCGAAGCCGCCCAGGACCTCGGCGTCTTCGCCACACTCACCGACGGCCCCGCCACCGCGGCCGGCCTCGCCGAGACCCTCGGCACCGACCTGCGCGCCACCCGTGTCCTGCTGGACGGACTGCACGCCTACGACATCGTCCGGCGCGAGCGCGGCGGCGACGGCCAGGCCG
Organism: Streptomyces sp. NPDC058335; assembly: GCF_042723915.1. Classification (NCBI taxonomy): domain Bacteria; kingdom Bacillati; phylum Actinomycetota; class Actinomycetes; order Kitasatosporales; family Streptomycetaceae; genus Streptomyces; species Streptomyces sp. NPDC058335. Next base: position 398,236 of record NZ_JBHXHX010000002.1, read on the forward strand.
TCTACACCCTGCCCGCCTCCCTGCACGGCGTGTTCGCGCCCGACGGGCTCTACAGCCTCGCCGGAAAGATCACCCACGACCGCAACGTCGCCTGGCAGGCCTGGCGCAACCTCGCCGAGAACGTCCGCAACGGGGCGCGCGGCGAGCACGGCGGGCAGCAGGTCAACCAGATATCCGAGGAGGACTACACCTCCCTCGCCCGCGGCATCAACTTCTGGGCCCCGCCCGTCGTCTCCGTCCTCGCCGACGCGCTGCGCGAGCGGGGCTGGGGGGACGACACCGAGGCCGTCCTCCTCGACGTCGGCTGCGGCACCGGCATCTACAGCCACCTGCTGCTCAAGGCGTTCCCGCAGCTCACCGCACGCGGACTGGACGCTCCGCGGATCACCGCGATCGCCGCCGAGCAGGCGGGGCGGCTGGGCGTCAGCGAGCGGTTCTCGCCGCTCACGGCGGACTTCTGGAACGACGACTGGGGCAACGGGACGGACCTCGCGCTGTTCGTCAACATCTTCCACCTCCAGACGCCGGAGTCGGCGCACGAGCTGCTGCTGAAGACGGCGAAGGGGCTCGGCGAGGGCGGGGTCATCGCGATCGTCGACCACATCGTCGATGAGGAGGCCGGCGCCGGGAATGTGCAGAACCGGTTCTTCCGGTTGTTCGCGGCGTCGATGCTGGCGACGGGGGGTGGGGACGCGTACACCGTCCAGGACTACGACCAGTGGCTGGCGGATGCCGGGCTGCGACGGGTCGCTCTGCTGGACACGCCGATGCATCGGGTGTTGCTGGCGGGGCGTTAGTCCACGGGGTGGGTGGGGCGGGGGGCTCCGCCCCGGACCCGGTCCTCGCCCACCCGCCCGCCCGACTCGGTGGGTGGGGAGGTGGCCCCCACGGGGCTCCGCCCCGGACCCCGTCCTTGCCCACCCGCCCGCCCGACTCGGTCAGTCGAGACGGACCGTCACGGGGCTCCGCCCCGGACCCCGGCGGGGACTGCGTCCCCTGCACCCCTCTCGGGGCTCTGCCCCGGACCCCGCGGGGACTGCGTCCCCTGCACCCCTCTCGGGGCTCTGCCCCGGACCCCGCGGGGACTGCGTCCCCTGCATCCCTCTCGGGGCTCCGCCCCGGACCCCCTCCCCATCCCTCCGGGGGTTGCGTTCACCGCACCCCCATCTCCCCCCTCGCCCCCGCCCCCCTGCTCCACCCACCCACCCATCCACCCAGGAGCAACCAACCCATGACGCGACATCTCTTCACCTCCGAATCCGTCACCGAGGGGCATCCTGACAAGATCGCCGATCGGGTCAGTGACGCCGTTCTTGATGCTCATCTCGCGCAGGATCCGTATGCGCGGGTCGCTGTCGAGACGCTCATCACCACCGGGCAGGTGCATCTCGCGGGGGAGGTCTCCTCCACTGCCTGTTTCGATGTGGCCTCGCTGGTGCGGCGGCAGATTCTCGATATCGGGTACGACCACTCCGTCAAGGGGTTCGACGGGGCCACCTGCGGGGTCTCCGTGTCCCTGGGGCAGCAGTCGCCGGACATCGCGCGGGGCGTGGACGCCGACACCGCGGCCGGTGATCCGCTGGACGCGCAGGGGGCCGGGGACCAGGGGCTGATGTTCGGGTACGCCTGCCGGGACACCCCGGAGCTGATGCCGTTGCCGGTGTCGCTCGCGCACCGGCTCGCGCAGCGGTTGACGGCCGTACGGAAGGACGGCACCGTCCCGTACCTGCGGCCGGACGGCAAGACGCAGGTCACCGTCGAGTACCAGGGGAGCCGGCCGGTCCGGCTGGACACGGTCGTCGTGTCCGCGCAGCACGCCGCCGACGTCGACCTGGACACCTTCCTCGCCCCCGACATCCGGATGCACGTCATCGAGCCCGAGCTGGCCGCCCTGCGCGAGCGTGGTATCGATCTCGGCACCGACGACTTCCGGGTCCTGGTCAACCCGACCGGCCGGTTCGAGATCGGCGGCCCGACCGGGGACGCCGGACTGACCGGGCGGAAGATCATCGTCGACACCTACGGGGGCATGGCCCGGCACGGCGGCGGTGCCTTCTCGGGCAAGGACCCCTCCAAGGTGGACCGTTCGGCGGCGTACGCGATGCGCTGGGTGGCGAAGAACGTCGTCGCCTCCGGTCTCGCCGACCGCTGCGAACTCCAGGTCGCCTACGCGATCGGCAAGGCCGAGCCGGTCGGCCTGTTCGTCGAGACGTTCGGCACCGCCCGGGTCGCCGTCGACCGCATCAAGGACGCCGTCGCCGAGGTCTTCGACCTGCGTCCGGCGGCGATCATCCGCGACCTCGACCTGCTGCGCCCGATCTACGCGCAGACCGCCGCCTACGGCCACTTCGGCCGCGAGCTGCCCGACTTCACGTGGGAGCGCACCGACCGCGCCGACAAGCTCCGCGCCGCCGCGGGCCTGGGCTGAGGGGGAGGAGCCGATCATGTACACGGACCCGCCCGCGACGCCGATGCCGATGCCGATGCCGATGTCGATGCCCACGCCGATGCCGCTCCCGCTCCCGCTGCCCGTGGGGCTTCCCGCACCCGCCTTCGAGGTCACCTCCGGCGAACCCGACATGACCGAGCTGGCCGCCCTCACCCTCGTCCTGTACGCCTTCACCCAGTCCCGCCCCGAGTCGACGGAGGCCGCCCGTTCGGTGGCCGAGTGGTGGCGCCGGCGGCCGGGCGAGTACGGGACCGCGGGTTCCTGGCGGGACCGGGGATGACCGCTTCTGCCCGCCGTCACGCGGTGAGCCCGCCGCCGTCCGGGTCCGTCCCGGGCGGCGGCGGGCTCCTTGTGCGGGGCCGGGCCGGGTTACGGCAGGAGTCCGTAGGCCGCGCCCAGGCCGACCACGACCGTCGCCGCGAGGGCGTGGCAGGTGTAGGTGACCCGGCCGGCCACCGGCCACCAGCCCCGGCGCCAGGCCACCACCGTGCAGATCAGGAGGAGGGCGGTGGCGGCGGCCGCGGCCGCGACCAGGTGGGGGATCAGGGTCAGCAGGGGCGAGTCGCCGACGAGGACGGTCCGGTTGAGGGCGTTGCCGTCGCCGGTGAGCCGGATGAAGCACACGGTGGCCGTGGCCAGGATCGCGCCGGTGAGCCAGGCCAGCGTCCAGGCGAGCCGGCCGCCGGGCGCCTTGACCTTCCGGCGTCGTACGTACGCCACCAGCGGGAGGAACAGGAGGGCCGCGCCGAGGACCGCGAGGCCGCCCAGCAGGGCCTGTTGGTGCAGGGCCGGCGACTGGTACCAGGGCAGCTTCTCGAAGACCTGTGTCGGGTCGGAGGCCAGGGCCAGCCGGCCGTCGCGGAAGGCGATGCGGTCCTGCCCGGCGCGCTCCTGGAAGACGCCCGGCGCGACCGGCACCCAGTGCTGCTCGCCGACCCGCGGGTCCCGGGCCAGCCCGGTCGTGGTGAGCGTGCCGTCCGCGTCGGCGGTGACGTGCACGGAGGTGGTGAGCGCCGCGACCCGGGTCAGGTCGGAGGTGCTGGTGCGGGTGGTGCGGTAGTGGCCGGAGTAGGGGGAGGACGCGGCCTTGTCCTGCTGGGCGAGCCGGGCGGCGGCGCCGGCCGAGGGCTTGCCGGCGGGCTTGCTCCCGGTGGTGGTGGACGGGGTGTCCGCGGCGCGCTTGCCGCCGTCACCGAGCCGGTCCGCCACTCGGTTCACCAGTTCCTGGCCGGCGTAGGAGGCGCTGCCGTCGACGCCGTCGCCGTTGTAGACGACGTACACGCCGATTCCGGACGCGGGGAGCAGGGCCAGGTTGCCGTGGAAGCCGGGCAGGTCGCCGTCCTTCACCCACATGCGCTCTCCGGCCCGCCGGCGCTCCTCCAGCAGGTAGCCGATGCCGGGCAGCCGGGGGTCGTTGGCGAACTGGCGGTGCAGCATGGCGCGGGTGGAGGCGCGGGTGAGGACGGGGCCGCCGTCGTCGAGCAGGGCGCTCATCAGGCGGCCCATGTCGGCGGCGGTGGTGACCGCACCGGCGCCGGTCGGCGTCCAGGCGCCGTACTGCCCGTCCTCGGCGCGCTGCCGGCCGCCGTCGGGCCGGTAGCCGAGGGCGAGGGCGTCGGCGGTGCGGGCGTCGGGCCGCGCGAAGGTGGTGCGGGTCATGCCGAGGGGGTTCAGGATGGCGCGGTCGACGTAGGTGGCGAAGGGGGTCCTGGTGACCTGCTCGACCAGGTAACCGGCCAGCGCGACACCGTAGTTGTCGTAGCTCGCCACCTGGCCGGGCGGCCGTACCCGCTTCGGCTGGTGCTTGTCGAGGCTCTCGCCGAGTGCGCCCGCCGGCTCGGGCGAGGTGCCGCCGCGGCCGAGGATGCTGGTGTCGAATCCCGCGGTGTGCGTGAGGAGATGACGGACCGTCACCGGGTGGCCCGGGTGGCTGTCCTTGATCTGGAAGGCGGTCAGGTACCGGTTGACGTCGGCGTCCAGGCTGAGCTTGCCCTTCTCCACCTGCTGGAGCACGGCGACCGCCGTGAACAGCTTGGCGTCGGAGGCCATGAAGTAGCCGGTGCGGCGCGGGTCGCTGCGCACCTTCCGCTCCACGTCGGCCAGGCCGTATCCCTTGGTCAGCGTCTGCCCGTCGCGGTCCACCACGACGACGGAGGCGCCGGGGACGCGGTAGTCGGCCAGCTGCTTCGGCACCAGTTCGTCCAGCAGCGCGGACAGGCTCCCGCCCTGCCGTGCGGAGGCCGTACCGGCACCGGGGCTCTTACGGACGCCGTCCGCGGCGGCGGCCGGGGTCACCACGCACAGGACGGCGGTCACCACGGCCGCCACCAGGATGAGGATTCGCTCTCGGCTCGTCATGCCTTCGATTCCACCCGCCGCGGCCGTCGCGCCCCATGGCCCTGTGTGGTGTCCGGGGGGTACCCAGGTACACCCCCCGAGAGGGGACAATGGTCCCGTGATCGGCGGCACGTGGCGCACCAGGATGTAACACGTACGGCGGCAACGAGCCGCCAGATCCCAGGAGTTGTGGCATGAATATCGCCAAGGACGCGCGTACCGCAGTCGCCGGACTTCCGCTGGCCGGCCTGGCCGTCGTCGAGGTCCTCTTCTTCTCCGTGCTGGTCACCGCGGTCTCCCTGCTCGGGGCGGGCATCGGCCTCTTCCTCATCCCGGCGGCCGCGGTCGCCGCCCGCGGCACGGTGAACATCACCCGCCGGCTGGCGGGCGCCCGCCTGGAGGACGGCATCCCCGAGCCGTACCTGCCGGAGCCGCCGCGCGAGGGCGGTCTCAAGAGCTGGTGGGCCCGCACCCAGTGGATCCTCACCGACCCGGCGACCTGGCGGGACCTCGCCTGGATGCTGGTCAACCCGGTCGTCGGACTCGTCCTGGTCCTGCTGCCGCTCGCCCTGATCGCGTTCGGCGTCTTCGGTCTGCTGATGCCCGTGCTGTGGGAGGACATCAGCGGCAACGGCGGCAACAACTGGTACTGGTTCATCAAGGTGACCGACAGCCGGAGCGCGCTGTACGCCCTCGGCCTGGGCATCCCGACCCTGCTGATCGGTCTGGTCTCGGCGCCCGCCCTGATGCGGGCCCACGCCCAGCTCGCCCGCACCCTCCTCGCCCCCACCGAGACCTCCCGCAAGGTCCTGCACCTCACCCGCACCCGTTCCGAGGTCGTCAGCAGCTCCGCCGCCGAACTGCGCCGCATCGAGCGCGACCTGCACGACGGCGCCCAGGCCCGGCTCGTCGCCCTCGGCATGAACCTCGGCGTCGCCGAGCAGCTCCTCGCCAAGGACCCGGAGGCGGTCCGCGCGATCCTCGCCGACACCCGCAAGGCCTCCGCCAGCGCCCTGACCGAGCTGCGCGACCTGATCCGCGGCATCCACCCGCCGGTCCTCGCCGACCGCGGCCTCGCCGACGCCGTCCGCGCCCTCGCCCTGGACAGCCCGCTCGACGTCTCCGTCACCGCCGAACTGCCCGGCCGCGCCGACGCCCCCGTCGAGTCCGCCCTCTACTTCGCCGTCTCCGAGATCCTCACCAACGCGGCCAAGCACGCCTCCCCGACCCACGTCGCCGTCGACCTCTGGTACGCCGACGGCCGGATCCGCGCCCAGGTCAGCGACGACGGCCACGGCGGAGCCGACCCCTCGCGCGGCACCGGCCTGCGGGGCATCGAGCGCCGCCTCGCCGCCTTCGACGGAGTGCTCGCGGTCCACAGCCCGGTGGGCGGACCCACCACCCTCACCCTGGAGATCCCTTGCGCGTTGTCCTAGCCGAAGACCTGTTCCTCCTGCGCGACGGCCTGGTGAGGCTGCTGGAGGCGTACGACTTCGAGATCGTGGCCGCCGTCGACAACGGGCCCAGCCTCTTACGGGCCCTCGTCGACGAGCGGCCCGACGTCGCGGTCGTCGACGTACGCCTCCCGCCCACCTTCACCGACGAGGGCCTCCAGGCCGCCCTCCAGGCCCGCAGGCAGGTCCCTGGCCTGCCGGTGCTGGTCCTCTCCCAGTACGTCGAGCAGCTCTACGCGCGTGAGCTGCTCGCCGACGGCAGCGGAGGCATCGGCTACCTCCTCAAGGACCGCGTCTTCGACCCCGACCAGTTCGTGGAGTCCGTCCGCCGGGTCGCCGCCGGCGGCACCGCGATGGACCCCGACGTCGTCGCCAAGCTGTTCGCCAAGGACAGCAACGGCCCCAAAGGCTCCCTCGCCCGGCTCACCCCGCGCGAGCGGGAGGTACTGGCCCTGATGGCCGAGGGCCGCTCCAACGCCTCGATCGCCCAGGCCCTGGTGATCACCGAACGGTCCGTCATCAAACACACCTCGAACATCTTCGCCAAACTGGACCTGCCGGTCTCCGACGACGCCAACCGGCGGGTCCTGGCGGTGCTGGCGTTCCTCAGGTGAGCGTCTCTCTCGGCGACTCACGCAGCGCCACCCCCACCGGCAACACCGTCGCCGTCACCGCGACCAGCGCGCACGCCCCCGTCGTCCACCCGAGTGCCGGCCAGGGCACGACCACCGTCACCGGTGCCGACAGCAGCCCCAACGCGCCTGCCATGCCGGCCAGGTTGACGACCGTCACCGCCAGCCCCAGTACCGCTCCCACCGCGACCACGGTCAGCGCCTCCGCGGCGGCCCAGCGCAGGACCTGCCCGCCGGTCGCCCCGGCCAGCCGTAGCGCCGTCACGTCGCGGGCGCGTTCGGCGGCGCCCATGACGAGGGTGTTGGCGAGGGAGATGCCGGTGTAGAGGAGCGCGATGCCCAGGACGAGCAGCAGGCCGAGCCGCGTCGTGCCATCGGTCGCCGGGTGACTCGCCGCCACCCACCGCTCCTTCGGCCACACCCGTACCCCGTCGACCGCCCGCAGCCCGGCCGCGACCGTCGCCGGGTCGGCCCCGGCGCGTACCCGCACGTCGACCCGGTCGACGGCCGCCCCGCCCGCGTTGACGGCGGTGACGTACGCGCCGTTGTCGCCGGTCCCGGTGGCCACTACGGCGGCGATCCGCAGCGTCCTCGGTGTCCCGTCCCCGAGCCACACCCGCACCCGCTGCCCCACCCGGTGCTCGGCCCACTCCTCGTTCACGACGATCGACCCGTCGTCCAGATCCGCCGTCCGCCCGGCCACCACCGGCAGCCGTACGGCCCCGGCGAGCGCCCCCGGATCGACCGCCCGCGCCTCCGAACGCACCAGCGCCACCCCCTCCTCCAGCGTGTACACGGCCGTGGCGGACGACGGGAACAGCTCCGCACCGGGCACCCGCCGCAGCCGCGCCGGCGCGCCCGCCCCGACACCCGTCACCACGAAGTCCGCCGCCGTCTGCCGCCGTACCTCCGCCGCCCCGGCCTCGTCCAGGGTGGCCGTCGCGCCCAGCAGGGAGCCCGCGAGCGCCACCGTCACCAGCACGGGTGCCGCGACGGCCGCCGTGCGCCGGACCCCGGCGACGGCGTGCGCCCGCACCAGCAGTCCGGTCGTACCGGGCAGCCGGGGCACCAACGGCCGTACGAGCAGGGGTGCGAGGAGTGCCGCCGCCGTGATGAGGAGCATCGGCCGGCTGACATACGTCTTGCGGTGCAGCAGGTCACCCGGATCGGCGGCCAGCGCGTACGCCAGGGTCGCCGCCGCCGTGAGCAGCAGGGCAGCCCCGCACACCAGCCGCCCCCGCGGGAGTGCCCGCCCGTCGGCCGCCGCCTCGCGCAGCGCCCGCGTCGGCGAGGTCCGTCCGGCCCGCCAGGAGGCGACGGCCGCGCCGGCGAGGGCCACCGACAGGCCCGTCCAGAAGGCGAGATGGTACGGCCACGCGTGCCCACCGATCGCGTACCAGACCGGTGCGAGACCGCCCTCGACCACCGCCTCGCCGAGTAGCGGCGCCCCGTACGCCCCCAGCACGCAGCCCGCCGCCGAGGCGAGGACGCCGACCAGCAGTGCCTCCAGCAGGACCGTCCGCCGCAGCTGGCCCGGCGTGGCGCCCGCGAGACGCAGCAGCCCGAACTCCCGGCGCCGCCGCTCCACCGCGAAGGCGAACGTGGACGCCACGACGAACACGGACACGAACGCGGTCACCCCACCCGCCGTCCCGAACAGCGCGTTGAGCGCGGTGAGCGCCTCGCCGTCCCGCCCGGGGTCCGCGTCCGCCAGCCGCCGCCCGTCACCGGTGAGCACCCGCGCCCCGGACCCGTCCACGACCGCCCGCACGGCAACCGCGTCCGCCTCCACCACCAACTGGACCGAGACGGGAGCGAGTTGGGTGGCTCGCGCCTCCGTATGGAACACCGCGTCCTCGAAGCCGAGCCCCCGTACCGCCCCCACCACCACGTCCCCCGTGCTCAGCCGCTCACCCACACGCGCCCAGCCGCCCGTCACCACGACCTCCCCGTCCGCGCGCGGCGCCCGCCCGGCCGTCAGCTCGTACGGGGCGAACCGTGCCGTCGGCCACGGATGCCCGACCAGACCGCCCGGCCCGCCCGCCACCCGCACCGGGAACGAACGGTCCTCCGTCACCGGCCCGAGCGCCCGCAACGCGGCGACCACCCCGGCCGGCACGGGCCGCGGCTGAGCCAACTCCGCCGTCCGCACGCCGTTCGGCGTCTCCACCCGCAGCGCGTCCTGCCCCTTCACCACCACCGGTGCCGCCGCGAACCGCTCCGGCACCCGCACCGGCGCCTCCAGTGAGGCCGCCAGCGCCTGCCCCATCACCGCTACCAGGCCCACCCCCAGCGCCAGGGCGACGAAACTCCCGACGAACCCGGCCCACCGGACCCGCATCGTCCGCAACGCCACGCTCAGCATGCCGGGACCCCCTCAGCACTCTCCGGACTCTCCAGCTCCGCCATCCGCGCCGCGACCGTCCCCGCGTCCACCCCGGTCAGCTCCCCGTGCACCCGCCCGTCGACCAGGAACACCACCCGGTCCGCGTACGACGCGGCCACCGGATCGTGGGTGACCATCACGACCGTCCGGCCCTCCTCGTCGACCATGCCGCGCAGCAGCGCCAACACCTCGCGGCCCGTCGTCGAGTCCAGCGCGCCGGTCGGTTCGTCCCCGAACAGCACCTCCGGCCGGGTGATCAGTGCGCGGGCCAGTGCCACCCGCTGCTGCTGCCCCCCGGACAGCTCACCGGGCCGGTGCCCGCCCCGATCGGCCAGCCCCACCCGCGCCAGCGCCTCCCGCACCCGAGCCCGGCCCGGACGCCGGCCGGCCAGCCGCAGCGGCAGGGCCACGTTCTGCTCGGCGGTCAGGGCGGGCAGCAGATTGAACGCCTGGAACACGAACCCGATCCGCTCCCGCCGCAGCAGCGTCAGCCGCCGCTCGCTCAGCCCGGTCAGTTCGGTCCCGCCGATCCGCACCGATCCCGCGTCGGGCCGGTCCAGCCCGGCCGCGCACTGCAACAGCGTCGACTTGCCCGACCCCGACGGCCCCATCACCGCCGTGAAGGAGCCGCGCGGCAACGCGAGCGTCACGTCGTCGAGCGCGGTCACCCCGGCATCGACGGGACCGTACCTCCGCCGTACGGCGGTCAGTTGGACGGCGTGTGCGTTCATCTCGACTGCTGCTCCCACCTGTTGGACTCCGGTGGGTCCACCCCACCGCGAGGGGCCCGGCGCGGTCGCTGGGGCAGGGACGAGACCCGGGGTAGGGCCAGGCATACCTCCGGACCTCCCCCTGACCGGATGGCCCCGCCCCCGCCCCGCCTCCTACGGTGATCCGCATGCACCCCCGAACCGTGTGGCAGGCCCTGTCCCGCCCGCGCTACCCGCTGTCGCCGTGGCCCTGGCGCGCCACCGCATACCTGCTGACCGGGGCGGTGACCGGCGCGGCCGTCCTGGTGGCGCTGATGCTGTTCGCCGTGGTGGGCGGCGTCCTCGCGCTCGCCCTCGTCGGCCTGCCCCTCCTCGCCGCCCTCGCCCTCGCCGGGCTGCCCGTGGCCGCGCTGGAGCGGCGCCGACTGCGGCTCATCGACCCGGACGAGGCTGCCGACCCGCACACCGAGCCGCCCGCGCCCGGCCTGCGCAGCTGGCTCACCACCCGCCTCCGCGAACGCGCCACCTGGCTCGAACTCGGCCACACCCTCCTCCTCGCCTGCCTGCTCTGGCCGGCCGAGGCGCTCCTGCTCACCGTGGCCCTGGCCGGCCCGCTCGCGGTCACCGCGACCCCGCTGCTGCTGGCGACGGCAGGCGGCGGCCGTGAGACGAAGGTGCTCAAGACCTGGACGGTCACCGACTGGCCGACCGCCCTCGCGGCCGCCCTGCTCGGCCTGCTCCTCCTCGCCGCGGGCACCTACGTCCTCGGCGTCGCGGCAGGCGCCCGAGCCGCCCTCACCCGGCTGCTGATCGCCCCCCGCGGCGGCGACCCCGACGCCCGCGTCGTCGAACTCACCCGCTCCCGGGCCCGCCTCGTCGACGCCTTCGAGACCGAACGCCGCCGCATCGAACGCGACCTGCACGACGGCGCCCAGCAACGCCTCGTCGCCCTCACCATGACCCTCGGCCTGGCCCGCCTCGACGCCCCGCCCGGCGGCCCCCTAGCCGCCCAGCTCGCCAAGGCCCACGAGGAGGCGGGAGCCGCCCTCGCCGAGCTGCGCGAGCTGATCCACGGCATCCACCCCAAAGTCCTCGCCGACTACGGCCTGGAGGCCGCCGTCGCCGACGCCGCCGACCGCTCGCCGGTCCCCGTGGACGTCGAGTTCACCCTCCCCCACCGGCTGCCCGGGTCCGTCGAGTCCGCCGCCTACTTCGTCGTCTGCGAGGCGCTCGCCAACGTGGCCCGGCACAGCGGGGCGGACCGCGCCCTGGTCCGTGGCGAACACCGGGACGGGCGGCTCGTCCTGGAGACCCGGGACGACGGCCGCGGCGGCGCCGACAGCACCCGCGGCACCGGCCTCACCGGTCTCGCCGACCGGGTGTCGGCCCTGGATGGAAAACTGTCCCTGACCAGTCCGCCGGGCGGACCGACCCTGCTGCGTGTGGAGATCCCTTGCGAGCCGACGGAAGCCGTACGCGTACGGACAGGGGCGTCCGGCCCGCCCTGCGCATAGTCCTCGCCGAGGACAGCGTCCTGCTCCGCGACGGCCTCACCGCCCTCCTCACCCGCTTCGGCCACGAGGTCGTCGCCGCCGTGGGAGACGCGGAGGCCCTGCTCACCGCGGTCGCCGACCACACCCCCGACATCGTCGTCACCGACGTCCGGATGCCGCCCGCCTTCCAGGACGAGGGCCTGCACGCGGCGGTCCGGCTGCGTACCGAGCGCCCCGGCCTGCCCGTCCTGGTCCTCAGCCAGTACGTCCAGCGGGCCTACGCCGCCGAGCTCCTCGACTCCGGTGACGGCACCGGAGTCGGCTACCTCCTCAAGGACCGCGTCGGCCAGGTCGAGCAGTTCGTGGACGCGCTCACGGAGGTCGCCTCGGGCGGCACGGTCGTCGACCCCGAGGTCGTACGACAACTGCTGCGCCGCCGCCGCGACCCGCTGGCCCGGCTCACCCCGCGCGAGCGGGAGGTCCTGGCGCTGGTCGCGGAGGGCAGGTCCAACGGCGCGATAGCCAGGACGCTGGTCGTCTCCGAGGCGGCCGTCGGCAAGCACATCGGTGGCATCCTCACCAAGCTGGACCTGCCCCCGGCGGACGACACCCACCGCAGGGTCCTCGCGGTCCTGGCCTACCTCAGGAGCTGAGCGGCCCGTGCCTCAGGGGCGGAGCGGCTTGGCGAAGCAGCGGCTGTCGTCGTGGAAGCGGTAGTAGCCGAACTTGGTGCAGGGCTCGTAGCCGCTGGAGGTGTACAGCGCGATGGCCTCCGGCTGCTCGGTGCCGGTCTCCAGGACCATGCGGAGCCGGCCGGCCGCGCGGGCGTCCTCCTCCAGCGCGGCGAGCATCCGCCGGGCCAGCCCGCGCCCCCGCGCCTGCTTGACCACGAACATCCGCTTCAGCTCGGCGTCGCCGTCCTGGTTGCCCTCGCCGTTCTCGTCCTGGCTGCGCCAGCCGCCCGTGGCGACCGGCCGGTCCAGCTCGTCGTAGGCGATGAGATACACGCCGCGCGGCGGATCGAAGTCGGCGGGCTCCAGCACCGTGGCGTCACCGCCGTCGCCGTAGCGCTCGTGGTACTCGGCCTGGACCTCGTCGTTCAGCTTCACGGCGTCGGGGTGGTCGAACGGAACGCGACGTATATTCATGCTGCTCACGGCACATCCATGCATCACTAGGCGGCGGAGGAAAATCTGGAACCCGTCCAGTGTGCCGGTATCGTGCCCGGGTGCTGACCGTGACCTCCGTAAACGTGAATGGGCTGCGGGCCGCCGCGAAGAAGGGCTTCGTGGAGTGGCTCGCCGACACCTCCGCCGATGTGCTGTGCCTCCAGGAGGTGCGCGCCGAACCCCAGCAACTGCCGGAGACGGTCCGCGCCCCCGAAGGCTGGCACGTCACCCACGCCCCCGCCGCCGCCAAGGGCCGCGCGGGCGTCTCCCTCTACACCCGCCGCGAACCCGACGCCGTCCGCGTCGGCTTCGGGTCCACCGAGTTCGACGCGAGCGGCCGCTACGTCGAGGCCGACCTGCCGGGTGTGACGGTCGCCTCCCTCTACCTCCCGTCCGGCGAGGTCGGCACCGACCGCCAGGACGAGAAGGTCCGTTTCATGGACGAGTTCCTGGCCTACCTCAAGACCCTCCGCGAACGCGCCGCCGCCGACGGCCGCGAGGTCCTGATCTGCGGCGACTGGAACATCGCCCACCAGCAGGCCGACCTGAAGAACTGGCGCTCCAACACCAGGAACTCCGGCTTCCTCCCCGAGGAACGCGACTGGCTGACCCAGGTCCTCACCCCCGAGGCGGGCGGCTACGTCGACGTCGTGCGAGGGCTGCACCCGGACGTGACGGGCCCGTACACGTGGTGGTCGTACCGGGGACGGGCGTTCGACAACGACTCCGGATGGAGAATCGATCTTCACGTGTCGACCCCCGGCCTCGCGGCCAAGGCCGTGAAGGGCCTGGTGGAGCGGGCGGCCACGCACGACGAGCGCTGGTCGGACCACGCGCCGGTCACGGTGGTCTACGACCTCTGAACCCGTTGCAGCCGCCGGTCCAGCGCGAGTGAAAGCTCCGCCTCCACCACGCTGCGCGCCAGCGGGCGCAGGCGGGGCAGTGCCTCCTCGCCCGCATGGCGGAGGATCACGGCGGTGAAGAGTTCGGCGAGGGCGTCGGCGTGGTCGCGGACGCGGGCGCCGGCGGTGAGGACCTCGGCCAGGGGGATGCCCTCGCGGACCAGGGCGGCGGAGACCTCCAGCAGGCGGCGGCTGATGTGGACGATCTCGTCGCCGTCGGTGGCCAGGTATCCGAGGTCGAGGGCGGCGGCGAGGTTCTCCGGGGTGACCTGGCCCTCGAAGCGGGCGGCGAGTTCCTCGGGGGTGAGGTGGACCGGCTCCTCCTCGGTGGGTCCGCCGACTCCGAGCAGGTCGGCGACATCGCGGCCGTGGTCGAGGGCGTCGGCCAGTTCGGCGATGCCGGTCAGGGTGTGGCCGCGGTCCAGCAGTGCCGCGATCGTGCGCAGACGGGCCAGGTGATGGTCGTCGTACCAGGCGATACGGCCCTCGCGCCGGGGTGGCGCGAGCAGTTTGCGTTCGCGGTAGAAGCGCAGGGTGCGCACCGTGATGCCGGCCTCCCTGGCCAGCTCCTCCGTCCGGTACTCCCGCTTGTCGGTCACCCGGGAAGCCTATGTCGTACCGTCGGTAACTTTCCTTCTTCCGGCCCCTACCCATCAGTACGGAGCTGCTCTACGCTCCGATTGCGCCAGTGTTCACTGGCAGAGTCGCAGAGTCACGGCATGGGTGTCGCAGTGTCGCGAGGCAAGGAGGCGTCGGGATGACCGAGCACGAGCATGTACGGGTGGCGGTGATCGGGTCCGGGTTCGGCGGGCTGGGGGCCGCGGTTCGGCTGCGCCGGGAGGGGATCACCGACTTCGTCGTCCTGGAGCGGGCGAGCAGCGTCGGCGGCACCTGGCGGGACAACAGCTACCCCGGGTGCGCCTGTGACGTGCCGTCCCACCTGTACTCCTTCTCCTTCGCGCCCAACCCCGACTGGCCCCGCACCTTCTCCGGGCAGGAACACATCCGCGCCTACCTGGAGCACGTCGCGGACGTGTTCCGGCTGCGCCCCCACATCCGCTTCGACTCCGAGGTCAAGCTGATGACCTGGGACCCGGAGCAGCTGCGCTGGGACATCGAGACCGCGAGCGGATCGCTCTCCGCCGACGTCGTGGTGTCCGCGACCGGACCGCTCTCCGACCCGAGGATCCCCGAGATCCCCGGCCTGGAGTCGTTCCCCGGCAGGGTCTTCCACTCCGCCCGCTGGGACCACGACTACGACCTCACCGGCAAGCGCGTCGCCATGGTCGGCACGGGTGCCTCGGCCATCCAGATCGTGCCCGCGATCCAGCCGAAGGTCGGCAGCCTCACCCTCTTCCAGCGCACCCCGCCCTGGGTGATGCCCCGCATCGACCGGGCGATCAGCGGCGCCGAGCGCTGGCTGCACAAGCGGTTGCCGTTCACCACGCAGGCCCGCCGCGGGCTGCTGTGGGGCATCCGCGAACTCCAGGTGCAGGCCTTCACCAAGCACCCGAACGAACTCGGCTTCGTCGAGCGGCTCGCCAGGGGGAACATGGCCCGCGCGGTCAAGGACCCGGCCCTGCGCGCCAAGCTCACCCCGGACTACCGCATCGGCTGCAAGCGGATCCTGCTGTCCAGCGAGTACTACCCGGCGCTCACCCGCCCGAATGTGGACGTCGTGGCGAGCGGGCTGCGCGAGATCCGGGGGAACACCCTGGTCGCCGCCGACGGCAGCGAGGCCGAGGTCGACGCGGTCGTCTTCGGCACCGGTTTCCGCGTCACGGACATGCCGATCGCCGAGCGGGTCGTCGGCGCCGACGGGCGGACCCTCGCGGAGAGCTGGAAGGACGGCATGGAGTCCCTGCGCGGCGCCTCCGCGGCCGGATTCCCCAACTGGATGACGATCATCGGCCCCAACACCGGCCTCGGTAACTCCTCCATGATCCTCATGATCGAGTCCCAGCTGAACTACATGGCCGACTACCTCCGCCAGCTCGACGTCCTCGGCGGCCGGGCGGCCCTCGACGCCCGCCCGAGCGCCGTGCACGCCTGGAACCGGCGGGTGCAGGACCGGATGCGGCGCACGGTGTGGAACACCGGCGGCTGCACCAGCTGGTACATGGACGCAGGAGGCCGCAACACCACCATCTGGCCGGGGACGACGAGCGAGTTCCGCCGCGCGACCCGGCGGGTGGACCTCGCCGAGTACGAGGTCCTGCGCGCCCCGGCCGCCGAGGAGACCGCGGACCGGACCGAGCGGCCGGAGGTGACCGCGTGACGACCACCGTCGCCCTCGGCCCGTACGCCCCGCCCGCCCCCGCCCGCGTTCTGACCGCCCGCTCCGCCGACGGCACCGAACTGCACGTCGAGGTGCACGGCCCGGACGACGCCCCGGCGGTCGTCCTCGCGCACGGCTGGACCTGCTCGACCGCGTTCTGGGCGGCGCAGATCCGCGCCCTGTCCGCCGACCACCGGGTCGTCGCCTACGACCAGCGGGGCCACGGCCGTACGGCGGCGAGCCCGGCGTGCAGCGCCGACCTGCTCGCCGACGACCTCGAAGCCGTACTCACCGCGACCCT
This sequence comes from Streptomyces sp. NPDC058335, assembly GCF_042723915.1. Lineage (NCBI taxonomy): Bacteria > Bacillati > Actinomycetota > Actinomycetes > Kitasatosporales > Streptomycetaceae > Streptomyces > Streptomyces sp. NPDC058335. The sequence continues at coordinate 414,347 of NZ_JBHXHX010000002.1, forward strand.
CGCGCCGGGCGAGAAGGCCGTGCTCGCCGGGCACTCCATGGGCGGCATGACCATCATGGCCGCCTCCGCCCGGCCCGCGTTCCGTGACCACGCGGCGGCCGTCCTGCTGTGCAGCACGGGCAGTTCGCGGCTGGTCGCCGAGTCCACCGTCGTACCGCTCCGGCCGGGCCGGCTGCGGACCTGGCTGACCGGGCACATCCTCGGCTCGCGGGCCCCGCTCGGCCCGGTCACGCCGCTCGCCCGCCGGATCCTCAAGTACGCCACGATGGGCGCCGGTTCGGCCCCGCACATGGTGGAGGCCTGTGCGCGGATCGTGCACGCCTGCCCGCGCCGGGTCCGGCACGCCTGGTCGAACGTCCTCGACCTGCTCGATCTCGACCACGCCGTACGGGAGTTGCGGGTACCGGCGGCCGTGATCGTGGGCTCGGCGGACCGGATGACCCCGCCCGTGCACTCCCGTCGGCTCGCCGAGGCGCTGCCGCACTGCGTCGGCCTGACGGAGCTGCCCGGCCTCGGCCACATGACGCCGGTGGAGGCACCGGAGCTGGTCACCGGCACGATCCGGAACCTCGTCACCACCCACATAGCCATGAAGGAGGGCGCATGAGCAAGGTCAGCCTCGAAGGACAGGTCGCGGTCGTCACCGGCGCCGCGCGGGGCGTCGGCGAACTCCTCGCCCGCAAGCTCTCCGCACGCGGGGCGACCGTCGCGCTGGTCGGCCTGGAGCCGGACGCGCTCAAGCAGGTCGCGGAGCGGCTGCACGGCGACAGCGGCCACTGGTACGCCGACGTCACCGACCACGTGGCGATGGCCCGCGTCGCCCAGGAGGTGAAGGAACGCTTCGGCAAGGTGGACATCGTGGTCGCCAACGCGGGCGTGGCCACCGGCGGCCCGTTCGTCGACTCCGACCCGGACGCCTGGCGCCGGGTCATCGAGGTCAACCTCATCGGCTCGGCGGTCACCGCCCGCGCCTTCCTGCCGATGCTGATGGAGAGCCGCGGCTACCTCCTCCAGATCGCCTCCCTCGCGGCGATCACCCCGGCCCCGATGATGACGGCGTACTGCGCGTCCAAGTCGGGGGTGGAGGCGTACGCGCACAGCCTGCGCGCCGAGGTCGGCCACAAGGGCGTACGCGTGGGCGTCGGTTACCTGTCCTGGACCGACACCGACATGGTGCGCGGCGCCGACCAGGACGACGTGATGCGGGAGTTGCGGCAGCGGCTGCCCTGGCCGTCCAACAAGACCTACCCGCTCGGCCCGGCCGTGGACCGGATCGTCGCCGGGATGGAGCGGCGTTCCTCGCACGTGTACGGGCAGTGGTGGCTGCGCGGGATGCAGGGGGTCCGCGGATATCTGCCGGGGCTCATCGGGACCGTCGGGCAACGGGAGATGAAGCGGTTCGAGCCCCGGCTGCGGGGCATGCGGACGGGCCTGGTCGGAGCGGGGGGCGCGGCCGACGAACAGGCCCGCGCTACACAGCGTAGTTGATCGAAATGCGCGGAATGTCCTGCCGTGTGAATCTGGTCGAGGCCCGACCAAGGGCCAATCCCCCTCACCCTCATTCGGGAGTGAACCCACATGGGTATGAAGGACAAGTTCCAGGACCAGGCCGAGCAGTGGCAGGACAAGGCCAAGCAGAAGATGGACGAGACGAAGGAACAGGCCAAGGAGCGCGGACGCCAGCGTGGTGAGCGCGAGCAGGACCCGCAGCGCCGCGAGCAGGACCCGCAGCGCACGGCCCGTGACGAGGAGGACCGCTACGACGCGGACTTCGACCCCGAGGCGATGCGGTAACGCTGGCCGCTGGGCTTGAGCGCAGAGGGGTGCCCCCCGTTTCTGGGGGGCACCCCGCGCTTGTTGTGCACCGGGGGTGTGGTCGCGCAGTTCCCCGCCGCCCCTGAGCAAGCGGCAGTACAGCTCCTTGAGGGGCGCGGGGAACTGCACGACCAGCCCCCACCGGCCCGCAGCCGAGTCACCACCCGTCCCCCCGCGGAGCGAGCCGCGGACGGGACCGGTCGGGCACGTCGGCGAGGCTCGGCGGGGACGCCGGCGGCTCCGTCTCCAGCAGGGCCAGCGCCAGCGACACCGCGTCGTCGAGCTGCGCGTGCCGCCCCTCCGCCCAGTCCAGCGGAGTCCGCAGCACCTCCAGGTCGGGGGCGACGCCGTGGTTCTCCACGGACCACCCGTACACGTCGAACCAGGCCGCGTTCATCGGTACGGTGATGACCGACCCGTCGCCGAGCTGGTGCCGTCCGGTCATGCCGACGACTCCGCCCCAGGTCCGCTGTCCCACCACAGGCCCGAGTTTCAGGAGCTTGAACGCGGCGGTGATCATGTCGCCGTCGGAGGAGGTCGCCTCGTCGGCGAGGGCGACCACGGGGCCGCGGGGCGCGTTGGAGGCGTACGACACGGGCTGGGCGTCGCGGGTGAGGTCCCAGCCGAGGATGGTGCGGGTCAGTTTCTCCACGACGAGTTCGCTGATGTGCCCGCCCGCGTTGCCGCGGACGTCCACGATCAGTGCGGGCCGGGACATCTCCATCCGCAGGTCGCGGTTGAACTGGGCCCAGCCGGAGCCGCCCATGTCGGGGATGTGCAGATAGCCGCACCGCCCGCCGCTCAACTCCCGTACGACCTCGCGCCGTTTGGCGACCCAGTCCTGGTAGCGCAGCGGCCGTTCGTCGAGGAGGGGGACGACGGCGACCCGCCGGGCCCGCCGGTTCTCGCCCTCAGCGGGGGTGAACGTCAGCTCCACGGTCGTACCGCCCGCTCCCGCCAGCAGCGGGTAGGGCCCGGTGACCGGGTCCACCGGCCGTCCGTCGACATGGGTGAGCACCGCGCCCTCGCGGATGCCGGTCCCGGCCAGCGGTGAACGTGCCTTGGAGTCGGAGGAGTCGCCGGGCAGGATCCGCTTGACCGTCCAGCTGCCGTCCCTGCAGACGAGGTTGGCGCCGAGGAGGCCCTGCCGGCGCTGGTAGTGGGGCGGGCCCTCGTTGCGGCGGGCGGCGGTGACGTAGGCGTGGGAGGTACCGAGTTCGCCGAGGACCTCGCGGAGCAGGTCGGCGAACTCGTCGGGGGAGGCGACCCGTTCGACCAGGGGCCGGTACTGGTCGAGGACCGCGTCCCAGTCGATGCCGCACATCCCCGGGTCCCAGAAGTAGGCGCGGATGAGCCGGCCCGCCTCGGCGTAGGCCTGGCGCCATTCGGCGCCCGGGTCGACCTCGTGGAGGATGCGGCGCAGGTCGATCCAGACCGTGGAGTCGAGGTCGCCGGACTCGGTGGAGGGCACCGCGCGCAGCTCGCCCTCGTCGACGACGACCAGCCGGCTGCCGTCGCCGCTGACCGCGAACCAGTCGAGGTGGTCGACGAGTTCGGACTTCTTCGCCTTGCCGAGGTTGAAGTACTCCAGTGTCGGCCGCCCGCTGGTGTCGTCCGGGTTGGCGAAGGTCTCGCCGAGCGCGCCGGAGATCGGCCAGCGCAGCCAGACCAGGCCGCCGCCCGCGACCGGGAACAGCGCCGAGTACTTGGAGGCGGTCACCGGGAACGGCGTCACCCGGCTCGCCAGGCCCTCGACCTCGACGGTCACCGTGCCGTCGCCGGCCTCGTCCTCGACCGGGTCGAGCCCGCCCGCGGCCGGCCGTCCCTCGGGGGTGAGGGCGAAGGGGGACGGGGTCGCGGAGTTCAGCGGCACCAGGTAGGGCCGGCAGCCGAGGGGGAAGGAGAGGTCGCCGGTGTGGACGTCGTACACCGGGTCGAAGCCGCGCCAGGAGAGGAAGGCGAGATAGCGGCCGTCGCGGGTGAAGACCGGGTTCTCGTCCTCGAAGCGGCCGTTCGTGACGTCGACGATCAGTCCGTCGCCCTTGCCGAGCCCGGAGATGCGGGCCATCTTGATCTGCCGCAGCGACCGCCCGATCCCCGGATGCGACCAGGTCAGCCAGGCCCCGTCCGGCGAGAACGCGAGATCGCGCACGGGCCCGTTGACCGACCGGATCAGCTCGACGACCTCACCGTCGGAGCTGTCGGAGCTGTCGGAGCCGTCGGAGTCCCCGGCGTCCGCGGTCTCGGCCGTCCCGTCTGCCTCCGCCGCCTCAGCCACCTCCGCCACCCCGTCGGACACGGTGACGAGCAGCAGGCGGCCGTCGTGGGCGGCGATCGCCAGCCGTTCCCCCGCCGGGTCGGACACCAGCTCCAGGACCCGGCCCAGCCCACCGGAGGCCAGGCGGCGCGGCGCACGGTCGCCGGTCGCGCGGGGCAGGTGGGCGATCTCGACGGCGTCCTCGCCCTCCGCGTCCGTCACATAGGCGACCTGCCCGCCCGAGCCGAGCATCTCCGGGAGCCGGACCCGTACCCCCGGTGAGTCGGTGATGGTCCGCGCGGGCCCGTCGCGGTGGGTGAGCCAGTACAGGCTGCCGCGTACGACGACCGCGCTCGCCCGCCCCGTCTCGTCCACCGAGATCCCGTCCACGTGCTGAGCGGCCGGGATCTGGTACGGCCGCCGCCCTGTCCGGGGCCCGCTCAGCCGTACGTCGATCCGGCGCGGCTCGGAGTCGGGGGACAGGTCGTCGACGATCCACAGATCCCCGGCGCACTGGTACACCACGCGGGTGCCGTCGCTTGCGGCGTTGCGGGCGTAGAAGGCGTCGTGGTCGGTGTGCCGGCGCAGGTCGGAGCCGTCGTGGGCGCAGGAGTAGAGGTTGCCGACGCCCTCGTGGTCGGAGAGGAAGGCGACCCGGCCGCCGACGAGCATGGGGGCGTCGAGGTGGCCCTCCAGGTCGGCGAGCAGCCGCTGTCCGTGCAGCCAGAGCCGGCCCATGGCGCCGCCCCGGTACCGCTTCCATGCGGCCGGTTCGTGCGGCGGCGTGCCGGTGAGCAGGAGGGTGCGGCGTTCGCCGTCGAGGTCGGCGGCCTGGAGGTCGGCGACCGGGCCCCAGGGCAGTTTGCGGCCGGGGGAGCCGTCGGGGGAGACCTTGTACGCCCAGGTGAAGTAGGAGAAGGGCTCGCCGTGGGAGGCGACGGCCAGGATATCGCCGTCCGGGGTCCAGCCGCAGACCCGGGTGTCGGGGCTGCCCCAGTACGTGAGCCGCCGCCCGGGGCCGCCGTCCGCGGGGATCAGGTGGATCTCGGGCACGAGACTGCGCCAGCTCGTGTAGGCGATGTGGCGGCCGTCGGGCGAGAAGCGGGGGTGGCCGGCCTTGGTGCGGTCGGCGGTGAGCCGCCAGGCGCGGCCGGGTCCGTCGAGCGGGGCCAGCCAGAGGTCGTCCTCGGCCACGAAACAGAGCTGGTCACCGCTGAGGTGGGGCAGGCGCAAGTAGGTCACGTTTCCATGCTTTTCCGGCACGAGGGGCCGGGCAACTTATGTGTTCTTCACCGACGTGAGCCAGCACACGTACGAAACGGTTTCGTTTCGCAGGCTGGCAGGGTATGTTCAAGGTGTACGGGACGAGTCCGTGCCGGAGTCGGAAGGTGAGTGACATGACTGAGGTCGCAACGGCGCGTCGCAGTCGCATCACGCCCGAGCGCGAGGCCGAGTTGTACACGGCCGTGCTCGACCTGCTCCGCGAGGTCGGCTACGACGCCCTGACCATGGACGCCGTCGCCGCCCGCACCCGTTCCAGCAAGGCCACGCTCTACCGCCAGTGGGGCGGCAAGGCCGAACTGGTCGTGCGGGCGATGCGGCACAGCAAGCCGGGCGGCATCGCCGACGTCGACACCGGATCCCTCCGGGGAGACCTTCATACGTTCATGTCCCGCGAGGACGACTGCACGATGGAGCGGAACTCCGACCTGATGCGGGCCCTGGCGATGGCCGTGCACTCCAACCCCGATCTGATGCGGGCGTTCAAGGAACTGCTCATCGAGCCCGAGATGAACGAGTTCCAGCGCGTCATGCAGCGCGCGGTGGACCGAGGCGAGGTGCGGGCCGACCGCCCCGCGCTGGAGTACGTCGTGCACATGCTGGTCGGCGCCTTCGCCACCCGCACCATGATCGACGGTCTGCCTCCCACGCAGGAGTTCCTGCGTTCGTACGTCGACGCCGTGGTCCTCCCCGCCCTCGGCATCCCCACCACCACCTGACCGTCCCCGCGGTCCGCCCCTCCTGACGTCACCGCTCACGTCGTCGGGCCGATCACCCCTGCCTTCCAGCGGGTGGTGGTCACCCCTGCCCTGAATCACCCCACGACATGACCGGGAGTACGCCTCCGTGGCCACGTTCCTCTATAAACTCGGCCGGCTCGCTTTCCGGCGACGGCACTTCGTCGCCCTGATATGGGTCGCCCTGCTGACGCTCGCGGGCGTCGGCGCCGCCTCCGCGCCCACACCGGGCACCACCTCCTTCTCCATCCCGGGCACGGAGGCGCAGAAGGCCTTCGACCTGCTGGAACAGCGGTTCCCGGGCGCGAGCGCCGACGGCGGGACCGGACGCATCGTCTTCAAGGCGCCCGAGGGCGAGAAGATGACGGACGCCGACAACAAGGCGACCGTCGCCAAGACCGTCAAGGAACTGAGCGACGGCTCCGAGGTCGTCTCGGTCACCGACCCGTTCACCACGAACGCCGTCAGCAAGGACGGCACGGTCGCCTACACCTCGGTGAAGTACGACGCCCCCGGCATGGAACTGGCCGACTCCACCAGGGACGCCCTGGAAGCGGCCGGCGACGACGCGCGGGCCGCCGGGCTGACCGTCGACATCGGCGGTGACGCCCTCCAGGCGGCGGCCGAGCCGGGAGCGGTCGGTGAGATCGTCGGTCTCGCGCTCGCCGCGGTCGTCCTCGTCATCACCCTCGGCTCGCTGGTCGCGGCCGGACTCCCGCTGCTGACGGCGATCATCGGCGTCGGCATCGGCGTCTCCACCATCACCGCCCTCGCCAACGCGCTCGACCTCGGCGACACCACCTCCACCCTCGCGCTGATGATCGGCCTCGCGGTCGGCATCGACTACGCGCTGTTCATCGTCTCCCGCTACCGCGGCGAACTCGCCGACGGCCGGGACCGGGAGGAGGCGGCGGGCCGCGCCACCGGCACCGCCGGATCGGCCGTGGTCTTCGCCGGACTCACCGTCGTGATCGCCCTCGCGGGCCTCGCGGTCGTCAACGTCCCGATGCTCACCAAGATGGGCCTCGCCGCGGCCGGCACGGTCGTCGTCGCCGTCCTCATCGCCCTCACCATGATCCCGGCACTGCTCGGCTACGCGGGCCGGAAGATCCGTCCGGCGGGCGAGAAGCGCAAGCCGCGCGGCGCGGGCAAGGCCGCACGGACCGAGGATTCCCAGGAGTCCCGCAAGAAGTTCGACACGTCCGAGAAGTCCGCGAAGCCTCAGGCGGCGGCCAAGGCCGGTCTCGGCACCCGTTGGGCGAACTTCGTCATCCGCCGCCCGGCCGCCGTCCTGCTGCTCGGCGTGGTCGGCCTCGGGGCGATCGCCGTCCCGGCCACCCAGCTGGAGCTGGGCCTGCCCGACGACGGCTCGCAGCCGACGTCCACCACGCAGCGCCGGGCGTACGACCTGCTGTCGGAGGGCTTCGGCCCCGGCTTCAACGGCCCGCTGATGATCGTCGTCGACGCCCAGCAGAGCGACGACCCGCAGGCCGCGGTCAGCACCGTCACCGACGGGATCAAGGACCTCGAGGACGTCGTGACGGTCACCCCGGCCGCCTTCAACAAGGCCGGCGACACCGCGACGATCACCGTGATCCCGAACTCCAAGCCGTCCTCGACACAGACCGAGGACCTGGTGCACGCCATCCGTGACGAGGGCGCCGACATCAGGGCCGACACCGGCGCGGAAGTCCTGGTCACCGGCACCACCGCGATGAACATCGACTTCTCGCAGAAGCTCAACGACGCGCTGATCCCGTACCTGGGTCTGGTGGTGGGCCTCGCCTTCCTCCTCCTCATCGTCGTCTTCCGCTCCATCCTGGTCCCGCTGAAGGCGGCCCTCGGCTTCCTGCTCAGCGTGCTCGCCGCGCTCGGCGCCGTCGTCGCGGTCTTCCAGTGGGGCTGGCTCGGCGGCCTGCTCGGTGTCGAGGAGACCGGCCCCATCATGTCGATGATGCCGATCTTCATGGTGGGCGTGGTCTTCGGCCTCGCGATGGACTACGAGGTGTTCCTCGTGACCCGCATGCGAGAGGCCTACGTCCACGGCGAGACACCGGCCCAGGCCATCGTCACCGGGTTCCGGCACAGCTCGCGGGTCGTGGCGGCCGCCGCGGTCATCATGATGGCCGTCTTCGGCGGCTTCATCACCTCCAGCGAGCAGATGATCAAGATGATCGGCTTCGGACTGGCCATCGCCGTCTTCTTCGACGCGTTCGTCGTCCGCATGGCGATCGTCCCGGCCGTCCTGGCCCTGCTCGGCAAGAAGGCCTGGTGGCTCCCGAAGTGGCTGGACCGGGCGCTGCCCAACGTGGACGTCGAGGGCGAAGGCCTCAAGGCCCTCGACTCCAGGAACTCGGACCCCGACCCGGACAAGGACCGGGAACTGGTCCGCGCATGACGCTGCGCTGAGCGGGCGCAGTAGAGAGACGGCCGGTGAGGGCTCCGTGGGGACGGGGCGTCCTCACCGGCCTTCTTCACGACCCCGTCCGCACGGGGGCCCGCCGTCGTGACGCACTTTCGGATGAACGCCGGGAACCGTGCGGGGCGAGCGGGGCCGCCGAGCGGCGGTTCTGCCCGTTCGGCGTGCATTCGGTTCATTGATGGACATGGCAGGCGAGTGTCACCGTTATAGGGGCGATCTGGAACGCAGCGCATAGGTCGGGCGTCCGGGCCGCGTCCGGTGGTCGGGTGCGCGTGCCGCGGCCGACCGGCCGTCACCCGCACCACCCGAGGAGACCCCCGTGTCCGCGTCCCCTGTTCCCGTTCCGGGACCGTCGCCACCACGGGTGGGACAACCGCTCCGACACGGCCACGCTGCGCAACCACCGTGACCGCGTGATCGACGAGGCCTCCTGGGACGAGCACCACTCCCGCAACGGCGCCCGTCACCACGGCCACGGCGGCGACCGCCACTGACGACGATCCCGCACGGACGGCCCGCCCGGCGACGGTGGCCAATCCGGTCGCCTGCCCCCTACACGCACCGCTACCGTGCCGTGCATGACGACGACAGCCGCCACTGACGCCGACGAGCCCGGGAACTCCGTGACCGCCGCGAGCTCCGGAGCCCATCCCCGTTTCGCCGAGGCCCTGGACGCCCTCGGCCTCTCCGACCTGCACACGCGCATCCGCCGCTTCCCCGACGCGACCCGCACCGCCGCCGAGGCCGCCGCCGCGATCGGGTGCGAGCTGAGCCAGATCTGCAAGTCGCTGATCTTCGCGGCGGACGGGGTGCCGGTGCTGGTACTGATGGACGGGGCGTCGCGGGTCGACGTCGAGCTGGTGCGGAAGGAACTCGGGGCCCAGAAGGTGACGCGGGCCGCCGCCGACGTCGTACGGGAGACGACCGGGTACGCGATCGGGGGCGTGCCGCCGTTCGGGCACCGTAGCCGCACCCGGGTCCTCGCCGACCGGAGCCTGCTCGCGCACGACGTGGTGTGGGCCGCGGCCGGCACCCCGCACACGGTCTTCCCCATGGCACCCGACGCGCTGGTCTCGCACGCCGGCGCCACCGTCGTGGACGTGCGCGAGCGCACCGCGTGACGCCACTGGTCACCGCGGCCGTCCTGCTCGCCGCGGTCACCCACGCCAGCTGGAACGCGATCGCCCACCGCATCACCGACAAGCTCACCGGCTTCGCCCTCATCTCGGGCGGCGGGCTGCTCATCGGCCTCGCGATGGCGCCCTTCGCCGCCATCCCCGCGGCGGCGGCCTGGCCGTACCTGCTGGTCTCGGCCGTGATCCACATCGCCTACTACGCGCTGCTGATGCGGTCGTTCCGGCTGGGCGACTTCGGGCAGGCGTACCCGATCGCGCGCGGTTCCGCGCCCCTCGTCGTCACCGTCCTGGCCGCCGTCTTCGCCCACGAGGTGCCCGACGGCTGGGCAGCCGCCGGCATCGCGGTGTCCTGCGCGGGCCTCACCGGCGTCGCCCTGTGGGGACTGCGCGGACGGCGTCCGGACTGGGCGGCGATCGGCGCGGCCCTGGCGACCGGCGTGACCATCGCCGCGTACACGGTCGTCGACGGCCTCGGCGTCCGCGCGTCCGGCTCCTCCCTCGGTTACATCGCCTGGCTGATGGCCGTCCAGGGCACGGTCCTCCCCCTGTACGCCGCCACCCGCTGGCGCGGCCGGACCCTGGCCGTCCTCCGCCCCCACGCCACCCTCGGCCTCGTCGGCGCGGCCCTCTCGGTCACCGCCTACGCCCTCGTCCTGTGGGCCCAGACCCGCGCCGAACTCGCCCCGATCTCCGCCCTGCGCGAGTCATCGATCATCGTCGGAGCGGCGATCGGCGCCATCTTCTTCAAGGAACGCTTCGGCGCCCCACGCATCGCCGCCGCAGCCCTCCTCGTGGTGGGCATCGGCCTGATGCTGCACACGGGATGAGTCCCGGCTGCCTGCCGCGGGAGAGGAGGGCGCCGGCGAAGCCCCCTCCGCCTGCTACGGCCGCGCGTACGGCCGCGTCATGATCTCCAGGTTGTGGCCGTCCGGGTCGAGGAAGTACGCGCCCCGGCCGCCGAACAGGCTGTTGGTGCGGCCGGGTTGGCTGTGCCGGGGGTCGGCGTAGTACGTGACGCCGACCGCCTCCAGGCGGGCGATCATCGTGTCGAACTGCTCCTCCGCCACGAGGAACGCGTAGTGCTGGGACTGGATCGGCTCGTCGCGCTTCTCGTAGAAGTCGAACGTGACGCCGTTGCCGAGGTCGACCGGCAGGAACGGGCCGAAGGGCGCGCCCACCGGCAGGCCCAGGATCGTGGCGAGGAACTCGGCCGACAGCTGCCGGTCATGGGCGTGCACGGCGAGGTGGTTGAGCTGGGGAAGCGTTGACTGGGCAGGCATGGTGAGTGAAGGTCTCCGGTCTCGGTGTCCAGGGTGGTGCCCTCGGCGGGGAGGGCGGGAAAGAAGGACGCGGAGAGGGGACGGCGGGCCTCTGGCCCGCCTCGCGCTCACGCCGAGGCCGGGCGCCTCACTCGTGCGTGGCCCATGGCCGACCCGGCAGTCACCCGGGTGACGGTAGTGGCCGCCCCAACTGCCCGCAAGGATGTTTCCGGCCGGACCGGACCACCGGTGCCTCCGCGACCTGGGACCGACGGCTCAGGCCCGCTCCCGCCCCCGTCCGAGGCAGCCCGGTGCGGCTGTGGCTACGGTGAAGTCATGTCTGACAGCGCCCCGTTCACCCCCGACGACCTCGACGCCTACTTCCGCCGTATCGGCCGGGACGGCGCCCGGCGCGCCGACGTGGCCACGCTGAAGGGCGTACACCTGGCCCACGCCCGCGCCATCCCCTTCGAGAACCTCGACCCGGTCCGTGGCACTGCCCCCTCCCTCGCCCCCGCCGACCTGATCGCCAAGCTCGTCGGCAGCCGGCGCGGCGGCTACTGCTACGAGCACAACACCCTCTTCGCGGGCGTCCTGGAGGCGCTCGGCTTCGGGGTGACACGGCTCGCGGCCCGCGTGGTCGTCGGCGCCGAACGGTTCGAGGACCGCCCGCGCACCCACATGACGCTGCTCGTCGAGATCCCCGGCGAACCGCGGCCGTACCTCGCCGACGTCGGTTTCGGCGCCCCCGGCGCACTCCTGGAGCCCGTCCCGCTGACGTCGGACACCGAGTTCCGCGCCGCGGGCCGCCGGCACCGCCTGGTGCACGCCCCGCACCGCGGCCCGCTGGAGCTGTGGGTGCTGGAGACGCATGCCGCAGGGGACGGAACCCCCTGGCAGGCCCAGTACGCCTTCACCCTCGAGCCCTTCGAGCACCCCGACTTCGAGGTCATCAACTGGCACATCGCCACCAACCCCCGCTCGCCCTTCAGCCGCCGCCCCTACGCCCAGCGCGTCACCCCCGACCGCCACCTCCTGCTCAACGGCGCCCTCCTCACCGAGACCCGAGCCGACGGCACGGTCACCGAGCGGGAACTGACCCAGAGCGCGGAGGTGCGCAAAGTGCTCGCCGAGGACTTCGGCATCGACGTCCCGGACGACGGCACGAACCTGCTGACCTGACCGAGTGGGTGCGCGTGGGCTTATCGAGGAGCACCCTGGAAGCAGATGTTCCGGAGGTGACCGTCATGACGCACACCGCAGTGCACACCGCAGTCGGATGGCACGTCGAGCTGGAGTTCGAGGAGGATGATCAGCACACGCGCGCGGCGGCGCTGGTCAGGTTGCCCGACGGGTCCGAGGTCCGGGCCCATGGGCATGCCAGCCGGCACCGGGTCGACCCCAACCAGCCGCGGGTCGGCGAGGAGATCGCCGGCGCCCGAGCCCTGAACGAGATCGCCATGCAGCTGCTGACCAAGGCCCACAGGGAGATCGACGACGCTTCGGGGAGGACCTCGCACCCGATCCACGTGTGAGCGGGCGGGAGGAGAACGTCCGCTCCTCAGCCGGCGGTCGTCGTCGCCGTCCGCACCGCCCGTACCAGCGCCTGCGCCCGCGGGTCCGCCGTCACGCTCGACCGGAAGCCGTTGGTGACGTACCCGAAGGCGATGCCCGACTCCGGGTCGGCGAAGCCGAGGGGGCCGCCGCGGCCGGGGTGGCCGAAGGAGGCGGGGGACAGCAACGGCGAGGCGCTGCCGTGCAGCATGTAGCCGAGGCCGAAGCGGGTGTTCACGACGAGCACCCGGTCCGCCCCGGCCGACCGCTCACCGCGGGCCGTGTCCACCGTCTCCGGGGCGAACAGGCGGCGGTTGCCGTCGACCTCGCCGATCAGTGAGGCGTAGAAGCGGGCCAGGCCGTCGGCCGTGGCGATGCCGTTGGAGGCGGGCAGGGCGGCCGCCCGGTACGCCGGATCGTTCTCGTCGGGCAGTGGGGTGATCGCGGCGAAGGCCCGCCGGGTGAGGGAGTCCGGGTCGGCGTAGGCGTCGGCGACGGCCCGCTTGGGCCGGGTGCGCAGCGCACCCGCCTGCGCGGGTGCCTCGGTCTGCCCGACGCGCCCCACGCGCGCCCGCTCGCGCTCCGGCAGACCGAGCCACAGCTCGGCCCCGGCCGGTCCGGCGATCTCGTCGGCGATCCACGCGCCGACGGTCCGCCCGGTGACCCGCCGGATCAGCTCGCCGGTCAGCCAGCTGTAGGTCTGTGCGTGGTAGCCGTGGTCCGTCCCCGGCTCCCAGACCGGTGCCTGCGCGGCGACCGCCGCCGCGCCGAGACCGGGGTCGGCGGCCTGGGCGGGCGTGAGCGGCCGGTCCAGCACCGGCACGCCCGCGCGGTGCGCGAGTACGTCCCGCACGAGGGTCCGGTCCTTGCCGGCCGTCTTGTACTCCGGCCAGTACGCCCCCACCGGCGCGTCCAGATCCAGCTCCCCGCGCTGCCACAGCATCAGCAGGACGGCGGCGGCGACGCCCTTCGTCGCGGAGCGCACGATCTGGGCGGTGCCCCGCTCCCAGGGCGTCCCGCCCTCCGAGTCCGGCGGCCCGCCGTCGACGTCCCGGTTGCCGCCCCACAGGTCGACGACCTTGTGCCCGTCCCGGTAGACGGCGACGGCCGCTCCCCGCTCCCCGAGCACCTCGAAGTTGCGGGCGAACGCCTCCCTGACCGGCTCGAAGCCGGCGGTCACCGTGCCGTGCACATCCACGTCCGTACGTCCTCTCGGCTCACCTGCGACCCCGAGGACAACCCCGCCGCGGAACCGTCGATTCCTTGGTCCGGCTAACCCAGGAGGATCGTTACGTCGATGTTGCCGCGTGTCGCGTTCGAGTACGGGCAGACCTGGTGCGCCGCGTCCACCAGCTGGGCGGCGAGGGCCGCGTCGAGCACGGGCAGCGAGACGCTGAGGGCGACCGCGAGGCCGTAGCCCTGGGTGCTGTTGGGGCCGATGCCGACCTTCGCGGCGACGGTCGAGCCGGTGAGATCGAAGCCCGCCCGGTTGCCGACCAGGATCAGCGCGTTGTGGAAGCAGGAGCTGTAGCCGGCCGCGAAGAGCTGCTCCGGGTTGGTGCCGTTGCCGTCGCCGCCCAGTTCCGGCGGCATGGCCACCTTCAGCTCGATCTGTCCGTCCTGGCTGGTCACATAGCCGTCCCGGCCACCGTGCGCGGTGGCCTCGGCGACGTACATGATCTTCGTCGGACGGGTGTCGATCGTGTCGGCGGTGCTGACGGTGTCGACGGCGGCGCCTTCGGTCACTGTGGGACCTCCCCCAGAGCTGTGCCCAATTGCATCGTGCACAAGGTACCGGCCGGTAGGAAGTTCTCGGGGCACCAGGGTGGTAACCACGGGTAACCGAGGGGAGTGGAGCGGGCGCCGCCCGAGGGGCTCAGCGCCCCCGTTCCGCCGCCCCGTGCGCCTTCTCCGCGATCCCCCACAGCTCCTCGCGCAGCCGCGCGACCTGCGCCGTGTCGAGCCCCGTCGACGCGAGCAGCGCGCCGGGCACCCGCTCCGCGCGCGCCTTCAGTTCCTCCCCGCGCCCCGTGCAGGCGACGAGCACCGAGCGCTCGTCGCGCGCCGAACGCTCCCGGTGCACGAGCCCCGCCGCCTCCAGCCGCTTCAGCAGCGGCGACACCGTGCCGTAGTCGAGGCGCAGGGCCGTCGCCAGCTCCTTGACCGTGGTCTCGCCGCGCTCCCACAGCACCAGCAGGACGAGGTACTGCGGGTACGTGAGACCGAGGTCGTCGAGGAGCGGCCGGTAGGCGGCCGTCACCGCGCGCTGGGCCGCGTACAGCGCGAAGCACAGCTGCTCGTCCAGCGACAGCGAGCCCTCGCCCGGCCGGTCCTGGTGGGTCACGCGCGCATTCGTCACGCACCCATTGTCACGGAGCGCGGGTCGAAACCGAACGGCAGCTCCAGCCGGTGCGCGCGCATCAGCGCGTCGTCGGCGAGCAGTTCGGCCGTCCGCCCGTCCGCCGCGATCACGCCCTCGCTGAGGATCATGGACCGCGGGCACAGTTCGAGGGCGTACGGCAGGTCGTGCGTGACCATGAGGACCGTGACGTCGAGGGAGCGCAGGATGTCGGCCAGTTCGCGGCGCGAGGCGGGGTCGAGGTTGGAGGACGGCTCGTCCAGGACGAGGCTCTCCGGCTCCATCGCCAGCACGGTCGCGACCGCCACCCGGCGGCGCTGCCCGAACGACAGATGGTGCGGCGGACGGTTCTTGAACTCGGCCATGCCGACCTGCGCGAGCGCCCGGTCCACACGCTCCTCCAGCTCCGCGCCCCTCAGCCCGGCCGCCGCGGGCCCGAACGCGACGTCCTCCCGCACGGTCGGCATGAACAACTGGTCGTCGGGGTCCTGGAAGACGATCCCGACCTTGCGCCGGATCTCCGCCATGTCCCGCTTGCCGACGGGCAGCCCGGCGACCGTCACCGTGCCGGTGCCGCCGGTGAGGATGCCGTTGAGGTGCAGCACGAGGGTGGTCTTGCCGGCGCCGTTCGGCCCGAGCAGGGCCACCCGCTCCCCGCGCGCGACCGAGAAGTCCACGCCGAACAGGGCCTGGTGGCCGTCGGGGTAGGCGAAGGCGAGGCCCGAGACCTCGAGGGAAGCAGTCACAGGGTCCATCCCAGCACGCAGACGACGAGGGCGGCGAACGGCAGGGTCAGCGCGTGGGACCACTGCGCGCGCGAGGCGGTCACCTCGTCGATCACCGGCATGGAACCGGCGTACCCCCGGCTGACCATGGCCAGGTGCACGCGCTCCCCGCGTTCGTAGGAGCGGATGAACAGGGCACCCGCGGACTTGGCGAGGATGCCCCAGTGCTTGACGCCGCTCGCCTCGAACCCGCGTGACTCCCGCGCGATCCTCATGCGCCGCATCTCGTCGGTGATGACATCGCCGTAGCGGATCATGAAGGAGGCGATCTGCACGAGCAGCGGCGGCAGCCTGAGGCGCTGGAGGCCGAGGAGGAGTTCGCGCAGTTCGGTGGTGGAGGCGAGCAGGACGGAGGAGGCGACGCCGAGGGTGCCCTTGGCGAGCACGTTCCAGGCGCCCCACAGTCCGTTGACGCTGAGGGAGAGTCCGAGGACGTCCACCCGCTCGCCCTCGGCGACGAACGGCATCAGCACGGCGAAGGCGACGAACGGCACCTCGATCAGCAGCCGCTTCAGCAGGAAACCCGCCGGCACGCGCGCGTGGAAGGCGACGGCGCCGAGCAGGACGGCGTACAGGCCGAACGCCCACATCGCCTCCCGCGGGGTCGACACGACGACCACGACGAAGGCGAAGGCGGCGGCGAGCTTGGTGTGCGGCGGCAGCACGTGCACGGGCGAGTGTCCGTGCCGGTAGAGCCGGTGCGCGTGCCCCGCGCCCACGTCAGACGTTCTCTACGGTCGTCGGGGACGCGTCGGTGTCCCGGCGCCGGCGTACCGCCCAGAACACGGTGCTGCCCGCGACGACGGTCACGCCGACGCCGATGACGCCCGCGAGCCCGCCGGACAGCCGGGCGTCCGTGACGTCCTTGACGCCGTAGTCGGCGAGCGGGGAGTCCGAGACGGCGTGCTCCTCGGTCTTCTTGTCGATGCCCTTGTCCGCGGCGACCTTCTCCAGGCCGTCCGGACTCGAGGAGGCGTAGAAGCTGACGAAGCCGGCCAGGACGAGGGAGGTGACGAGGCCGGTCACCCACAGCGTGCGCCGGGAGGTGCGCGCGGCGACGGGCGCCGTGCGGGGCTCCTCGGCGGGCGCGTCCACGAGTTCGCCGTTCACCCGCAACCGGAGCTTCTGCTGCAACCCGCGCGCCCCGTACACGAGATCCGGCCGTACGGCGATCACGGCGCCGACCGTCAGCGCGGTGATCGTGGCCTCACCGATGCCGATCAGCACGTGCACGCCGACCATCGCGGTGGCCACCTTGCCGATCGCCACGTCGGTGGTGCCGCCGACCGCGTACATCAGCGTGAAGGCGAGGGCTGCGGCCGGCACGGACAGCAGTGCCGCGACGAACGAGGCGGCGGTGACGGAACGGGGGGTGCGCGGCAGCACCGTCAGCAGGCCGCGGAAGACGGCGTAGGCCACCACCGTGGTCACGACCGCCATGTTGGTGATGTTCACGCCGAGCGCGGTCAGGCCGCCGTCGGCGAAGAGGATGCCCTGCATCAGCAGGACCACGGACACGCACAGGACCCCGGTGAAGGGGCCCACGAGTATCGCGGCCAGCGCACCGCCGAGAAGATGGCCGCTTGTTCCGGCCGCGACGGGGAAGTTGAGCATCTGTACGGCAAAGATGAACGCGGCCACCAGGCCGGCCAGCGGCGCGGTGCGCTCGTCGAGTTCGCGGCGCGCCCCGCGCAGGCTCACGGCGATGGCGCCCGCGGCGACGACTCCGGTCACGGCAGAGGTCGGGGCGTTGATGAATCCGTCGGGTACGTGCACCGTTCGATGATAGTGGCTTAATGCGAATGGGTTGCAAGAGCGAGTCCGTCTTGTGCGGCTTCCGCGTGTGGCCCGGTGGTGAGGTTCGTGTATCGCACATGTGAGATACGCCCGCCCCAGAGGGCGGGAGCCGCAAAATATGCGACATTGGAGGGGGAGCGGACGCACAGCTTCCGCACAGGTCACGCAGAGTGAGAGGGTGGTCGATGTCTGTAGTCGAGCAGTACGCGCGAGCCCACATCGTCACGGACGCGGACCTGGTCGAGGAGGAACAGACCGCCGTCCCCGTCGTCCTGCGCTACGACCCCGACGACGACCCGCGCGCCGTCCGCGTCGGACTCCCCGGCACCCATGAGTGGACGATAGCCCGCGCCCTCCTCGAACAGGGCCTGCGCGCCCCGGCCGGCAGCGGAGAGGTCCGTGTGTGGCCCTGCGGACGCGTCCAGGCCATCGTCGAGTTCCACTCCGCGCAGGGCGTCTCGGTCGTGCAGTTCGAGTCCAAGACGCTCATGCGCTTCCTGCGCCGGACCTACACGGCCACGGCGCAGCCGGTCGGCAACTGAACCGTCAGCCGCCCGCCTTCAGCAGCGCCGCCACGATCGGTCCCGCCGACTCGCTGCCGTGGCCGCCCTGCTGGACCACGCCGGCTGCCGCCAGGTCACCGCGGTAGGCGGTGAACCAGCCGTTGGGCTGCTTCTGCCCGTCGACCTCCGCCGAGCCCGTCTTGGCGCCGTAGTCCGGGCCGAGCCCGGCCATCGCCTCGGCAGCCGTGCCGTAGGCGGCCGTGTAGTTCATCAGCTCCCGCAGCTGCGACACCGTCTCCGAGGACATCGTGCGCGCGGCCTTCGCCAGGCTGCGGTCGTCGACCGACGGGGCGACCAGATACGGCTGGTGGAAGCTGCCCGACTTGACCGTCGCCGCGACCGACGCCATGTTCAGCGGGTTCATCCGCACCCCGCCCTGGCCGATCAGCTCCGCCGCCTTCTGGGCCGCCGACTGGACCGGCACCGCGCCGTCGAAGGTCGGCACGCCGATCGCCCAGTTGTTCAGCGACAGGCCGAAGACCTGCTGGGCCTGCTTGGTCAGGCTGTCGTCGTCGAGCTTGCCCGCCTGGCTGATGAAGGCCGTGTTGCAGGAGCGCGCGAAGCTCGCCTTGAAGGTGCCGTTCTTGATCTCGAACTTGTCGTCGTTCTGGAACTTCCAGCCGCCGTACGTGAAGTACTTCGGGCACGGATGCGTCTGGTCCGCCGACGCCAGGTCCTTCTCGATGAGCAGCGAGGAGGTGATGACCTTCATCGTGGAGCCGGGCGCCAGCGAGCCCTGGAACGCCGTGTTGAAGTTGGGGTTGCTGTTGGCGACCGCGAGGATCTCGCCCGTCGAGGCGCGGGTCACCACGACCGACGCCCGCGCGCGGCTCGCGACCTGCTTCTCGGCGGCGGCCTGGAGGGACGGGTTCAGCGTCGTCCTCACCGTGCCCGGCGTGCCCTCGCTCAGCTCCAGCAGCGTCTTGTCGGAGGACTTCTTCGCCTTCGACGCCTTGCCGCGCTCCACCCGCAGCTCGACCCCCGCCGTACCGCCGGCCTTCTTGCCGTACTTCTCGCGCAGCCCGTCCAGGACCGTGCCCAGCGACGGGTACTTCTTCGCGGTCAGCTCACCGCCCTCGCGGTCGAGCGCCTTGACCGGCGGATCGCCGGCCTCGCCGGTCACCAGCCTGTCCCCGTCGGCCAGATCGGGGTGCACCACCGACGCGTGCCAGTCGACCAGCGGCTTGCCGTCGGCGGCCCGCCGCACCACGGTCAGCGCGCTGTCGTACGCCACCGGCTTGCTGGTCCTGCCGAAGGTGACCGTGCCCTTCACGGCGAAGGGGACCTTGTCGCCCGCGCGCGTGCCCGCCGTGAGGGTGGCGCCGGTGATGCGGGCGTCCTTGGTGTAGCCGGTGAGCAGGGCGGTGGCGGCCGCCGGGTCGTCGGTGACCGCGGCGGCCTGGGCGACCTTGCCCTGCTGCCAGGCGGTCAGGAAGGTCCGGGCCGCGGTGGTGACCTCGGTCGCCGACAGGGGGCCGGTCCTGACCGCCGGCTTCTTCGCCGCGGTGGCCGAGGCGTCCTCGGCCGCCGCACCACCGCCGTACAGCGCGTAGACGCCGATGCCGGCGCCGCCGACGACGACGGCGATCATGCCGGCGACCATGGCCGGCCGCTTGCTCCGTCGCTCGGCGACGCGCCTTCTCTTGCCCACTGCCCGCGATCCTCCGTGTTCTACGGGGGGCCGCCTCGCCCCACTGTCCCCGCTGTCCCCGCTGTGCGAGCCGCCCTCACCGGCACCAACGACGGCGCCCAGCCTAGAGTCCCCGCCTGTGGGGGTGACGTCACCTGTGACGTCAGCCACGCCCAACGAGTGGCGTCAGGCGCCCGATCGCAGTACGGCGGCGACGATCGGGCCGGCCGCGTCGACGCCGTGACCGCCGTCCTGGACCATGGCCGCGGCGGCGACATCGCCCCGGTAGCCGGTGAACCAGCTGTCGGACCGGGCGTTCCCGTCGACCTCCGCCGAGCCGGTCTTCGCGCCGATCCGGCCGCTCAGCCCCGACATCACCTCGGCGGCGGTGCCACTGGTCGCGGTGCGGTTCATCATGGCGCGGAGCTGCTCCACCGTGCTCGCGGGCAGCCCGCGCGCGTGGGCGAGTTCCCGGCCGTCGAGGCTCTGCGGCACGATCACCGGCTGCCGGAAGGCGCCCGTCATCGCGGTCGCCGTCACCGACGCCATGTTCAGCGGGTTCATCTGGACCTGGCCCTGGCCGATCAGGGCGGCCGCGGTGTCGGGGCCGCCGGAGGCCGGGACGGAGCCGTCGAAGGACGGGATACCGGTCTGCCAGTCGAGGCCGATCCCGAAGCGGTCCGTGGCCTCGTTGGTCAGCGAGTCGACCTTCACCTCGTCCGCGTACTTCACGAACGCCGTGTTGCAGGAGCGCGCGAAGCTCTCGGAGAGGGTCGCGTTCTCGTTCGGCTTCATGTTCTTGATGTTGTGGAAGGTCTGGCTCTGCCAGGTCGCGTCCGGCGGGCAGGGCGCCGGGCCGGTCGCGGTGGTGATGCCGTTGTCGATGAGGGTGGCCGCGCTGACGATCTTCATGGTGGAGCCGGGCGCGACCTGTCCCAGGAAGGCGGCGTTCCAGCCGTCGTTGCGGTTGTTGGCTATCGCGAGCACCTCACCGCTGCTCGGCTGGACGGCCACCACCGACGACTCGGCGTACCTCAGGACCGCCTTCTCGGCGGCGGCCTGCGCGCTCGCCCGGAGCGTGGTGGGCACCCGGCCCGCCTTGCCCTCGGCCAGGGTCAGCAGCGGGGTGTCGGCGGACTCCGGGGCGGCGTGGTGGATCGCCAGCTCGACTCCGGCGGTGCCGCCCGCCTTGTCGCCGTACTTGGCGCGCAGTTCGTTCAGGATCGGCCCCAGCGAGGGGTACTTCTCCTTCGTCAGGACCTTGCCGTCGCGGTCCACGGCCTCGATCGGCGGCGCCGCCGACTCGCCCGTGACCAGCGTGTCGTCCATGCTCTTCAGCTCGGGGTGTACGACCGACGGCTGCCAGTCGACCAGCGCCTTGCCCGTGGTCACCCCGCGCACGACGGTCAGCCGGCTGCTGTAGGCGAGCGGCTTGGACTTCCCCTCGTACGAGACCGTGGCCTTCACCGTGAACGGCACACTGTCCCCGGCCGGCGCACCCGGTGTGATCTTCACGCCGACGATGTGCGCGGCCTGGCCGTACGAGGTGAGCAGCGGCTCCGCCTTCCCGGCGTTGTTGGTGAGCGCCGCCGCGCTCGCCGCCTGCCCCTGCTCCCAGGCGGCGAAGAACGCGGCGCTGGTGTCCTTCACCTCGGCGGCGCTCGGCGGCCCGGTCTTCACGGGCGCCGGTCCGCTCGATCCCGGTGCGCCGCCGCCGTCCCCGTCCAGCGCGTTCACGATGTTGAAGGCGCCGTACCCGGCCCCGCCCACCATGACGGCGAAGACCGATCCGACGACCGCCGCCTTGGCCCCCTTGCGCATTGCCACCCCTCCCCGTTGGCCTCCCAGGCCTTTCTGAACGCGTTCAGAAAGCTCCCCTCAAGCTCACAGTAAGCGGAAGGGAGACCTACGGGGCAGGAGTTGTTTGAATCGTTAGACCCAGGTGTCCAACCACATACGTGAACGCCAGTCGTCGATCGGGATGGCGGTCCCCGTGTACAGGGGCCAGAAATAGATGAAGTTCCACGCGATCAGCAGCACCAGGACGCCCGCGCCCGTCGCGCCCACCACCCGCCGGGTGTCGCTCGATCCCGGTCGGCCGACCAGCGCCCCGATCATCATCGCCACCGCCAGACACAGGAACGGCAGGAAGACGACGGCGTAGAAGAGGAAGATCGTGCGCTCCTGGTACAGGAACCACGGCAGATACCCGGCCGCGATGCCGCACACGATCGCGCCCGCCCGCCAGTCGCGGCGGAAGAACCAGCGCCACAGCACGAACAGCACCGCGAAGCAGGCCGCCCACCACAGCATCGGCGTGCCGATCGCCAGCACCTCCCGCGCGCACTTCCCGCCCGTGTCCACCGGACAGCCGTCCGTGCCGGGCGCCGGGGACTCGTAGAAGTACGACACCGGACGGCCCAGGACCAGCCAGCTCCACGGGTTCGACTGGTAGGTGTGCGGTGAGGTGAGGTGGGTGTGGAACTCGTACACCTCGTGCTCGTAGTGCCACAGGCTGCGCAGCCAGTCCGGGAACAGCCACGTCCAGCTGCCGCCCTTGCCGTCGGTGGCCGCCCAGTTGCGGTAGTAGCCGCCCGAGCCGCTGTCCGAGGAGAGGATCCAGCCCGTCCACGACACGAGGTAGGTGACCAGCGCGACCGGCACGGTGGCCAGGAACGCCAGGCCCGTGTCCCGCTTCAGCACCACCCGGTACGGGTGCCGGGCACCGGCCACCCGGCGTGCGGCGACGTCCCACAACACCGTCATCAGGCAGAACGCGACCATGATGTACAGGCCGTTCCACTTCGTGCCGATCGCCAGCCCCAGCATCACACCCGCCGCCCAGCGCCATGGGCGCAGGCCCAGCCGCGTCGTCTCGGCGATGTGCACGTCCGGGCGGTACCGGCCGTCCGCGTCCGGCGGCAGCGCGGCGGCCAGCCTCGCCCGCGCCCTGTCCCGGTCGACGACCAGACAGCCGAACGTGGCCAGCACGAAGAACATCAGCACCCCGTCGAGCAACGCGGTGCGGCTCATCACGAAATGCAGCCCGTCGACCGCCATCAGCGCGCCCGCCAGACAGCCCAGGAACGTGGAGCGGAAGATACGGCGGCCGATCCGGCACAGCAGGAAGACCGACAGGGTGCCGAGCAGCGCCGTCATGAACCGCCAGCCGAACGGATCGAATCCGAAGATCAGTTCGCCGAGCCCGATGACGTACTTGCCGACCGGCGGATGGACGACGTACGCCGCGTCCGTCGGGATCGTGACATGGCCGCCGCTGTTGAGGATGAGGTCGTTGGCGTTCTTGTCCCAGTTGACCTCGAAGCCGCGGTGGACCAGCGCCCACGCGTCCTTGGCGTAGTACGTCTCGTCGAATATCACCTTCTTCGGGCTGCCCAGGTTCCAGAACCGCAGCACGCCCGCCACCAGCGTGACCAGCAGCGGACCCAGCCAGCCCGACCAGCGGGTGATCCGGTCCGCGAGCCCGGGGGGCACGCCGAGCGCCTGCCAGAGCCGCGGGCTCGGCTCGGCGAACGGCGGCACCAGCCGCTCACGGACGTCGCCGTCCGGCTCCGCCGCATAGCCGAACCGGCGCAGCCGCGACGGCCATCCCGGCCGCCGGTCCGGCGGTGCCTGGTCCTGCCGGTGGTCCGTGGAGTCCGTGGAGTCCATGGAGGACGCTGTACTGGTCACCGCGCCATCGTAGGGAACAGGGCTGTGGGAGTCCCGTGCATGGGCCCTACTCGCCCTGCCATCCCAGGCCCGGGTCCGGCCGGTCGAGTACGGCCCCTCTCCCCCTGCGAGGATGGAAACGTGACAGTCGCACCCGGAACTCTGGTCCTTGCAGGCACTCCCATCGGGGACATCGCGGACGCCCCGCCCCGGCTCGCGGAGGAGTTGGCCGGCGCCGACGTCATCGCCGCCGAGGACACCCGCAGGCTGCGCCGGCTCACGCAGGCGCTGGGAGTGACGCCCAAGGGGCGTGTCGTCTCCTACTTCGAGGGCAACGAGTCCGCCCGCACCCCCGACCTGGTCGACCACCTCCTCGGCGGCGCGCGCGTGCTCCTCGTCACCGACGCCGGGATGCCGTCCGTCTCCGACCCCGGCTACCGGCTGGTCGCCGCGGCCGTCGAGAAGGACATCCGGGTCACCGCCGTACCCGGCCCGTCCGCCGTCCTCACCGCGCTGGCCCTGTCCGGCCTGCCCGTCGACCGCTTCTGCTTCGAGGGCTTCCTGCCACGCAAGGCGGGGGAGCGGCTGTCCCGGCTGCGCGAGGTCGCCGAGGAGCGCCGCACCCTCGTCTACTTCGAGGCCCCGCACCGGCTCGACGACACCCTCGCCGCGATGGCCGAGGTGTTCGGCACCGACCGGCGGGCCGCCGTGTGCCGCGAACTGACCAAGACGTACGAGGAGGTCCGGCGCGGCCCGCTGGGCGAACTGGCCGAGTGGGCCACGGAGGGCGTGCGCGGCGAGATCACCGTCGTCGTCACCGGGGCGCCCGAGCGTGCCCCCGGCGAACTCGACGCGGCCGAACTGGTCCGGCGGGTGCGGGTGCGCGAGGAGGCCGGCGAGCGGCGCAAGGAGGCGATCGCGGCGGTGGCGGCGGAGGCCGGGGTGCCCAAGCGGGAGGTCTTCGACGCGGTCGTCGCGGCGAAGAACGCCACCGCGTGAGAGAAATGCCCATCGGGCGGTAAAGAAGTGTCGCCGACGGCAAAGCCCAGAAGTCGCTCCGCGTCCCGCTTCGGCAAGGAACCCCCAAATCGGGCCCAACACTCGACAGGTCGGCTGCGTTCGCCCCGGCGCGGCAGTCCACTGGACGCAGGGACGCACCCGTCCCTCCGTCCAGCGGACCAGAGGAGCTGGCATGAGCGAGACCAGCGGGATCAGCGAGATCACCGGGCAGATCAGCGGGCAGAGCGGCCTGCGCAGCGCGGCGATCCCCGTCGTGCACGAGTCGTACTCCTTCGCCTGCATGCGCTGCGGGCACGCATGGGAACAGTCGTACGAGATCGAGCACCACACGGATGCGGAGGGGCACGAGTTCGTCCAGTACGTGGCGAACGGACGGCTCGTGCCGTCCCCGCTGAGCCGTCCCGCCTGCCAGAACTGCGACGGCCACGTCGTGCGCATCATGCGGGCCGGCCAGGTCTCCTCCGTGCTCAGCGCGGCCCGGCCCCGCCCCGCGCCCCCGGCCGGACCGGTGGAGGCGCCGGTGGCCGCGGCGGAGCGGCCGGCGGACCAGCACCACTGGCACCTGTCCGACCTCCTGCACCCCTTCCAGCGCCGGGCCAGCTGAGCCGAAGGCGGCCGGGACCGGGGGAGTGCGCCTTCCGTAGGATCGGGGCATGCCTTCGAACGCCGACAAGAACGCGGCGCCGCCGCTCCCGGCCCCCCTGCGGGTACCGGTCGCCGACTCCCACACCCACCTCGACATGCAGTCCGGCACGGTCGAGGAGGGCCTCGCGAAAGCCGCGTCGGTCGGCGTGACGACGGTCGTCCAGGTCGGCTGCGACGTCTCCGGCTCCCGCTGGGCGGCCGAGACGGCGGCGGCGCACGACAGTGTCCACGCGGCGGTCGCCCTGCACCCCAACGAAGCCCCCCGCATCGTCCACGGCGACCCCGACGGATGGTCCCGGCAGGGGGCGCGCGAGGCGGGAGGCGCCGGGGCGCTCAACGAGGCGCTCGCCGAGATCGACCGTCTCGCCGCCCTCCCCCAGGTGAAGGGCGTCGGCGAGACGGGCCTCGACTACTTCCGCACCGGCCCCGAGGGCAAGGACGCGCAGGAGCGTTCCTTCCGCGCCCACATCGAGATCGCCAAGCGGCACGGCAAGGCCCTCGTCATCCACGACCGCGACGCCCACGCGGACGTGCTGCGCGTGCTGAAGGAGGAGGGCGCCCCCGAGCGGACCGTCTTCCACTGCTACTCCGGCGACGCCGGGATGGCGGAGACCTGCGCCCGCGCCGGGTACTTCATGTCCTTCGCCGGCAACGTCACCTTCAAGAACGCCCAGCACCTGCGCGACGCCCTCGCCGTCGCCCCGCTGGAGCTGGTCCTCGTCGAGACCGACGCGCCCTTCCTCACCCCGGCGCCCTACCGCGGACGGCCCAACGCCCCCTATCTCGTTCCGGTCACGGTCCGCGCCATGGCGTCGGTACGCGGTATCGACGAGGACACCCTGGCGGCCGCGCTGGCCGCCAACACGGCCCGCGCCTTCGGCTACTGACCCGTGGACAGCGGATCCGAACACAACTCTGGGTAGCCGCGCCGCTTTGGAGAGTGACAGTCGCTCCGCTAGGTTCTGGGGGCCCGATCCGGACCCCTCCGGACCCCAGGACCCCTGGAGCGTGTCGGCGTGAGCAACGTGCACCACCTGCGGGACGCGCAGTACGCACAGAACCCGGAACCCCTCGCCCACGGCGCCGACGACACGTACGTCGACGTCCACAACGCCGAGACCCTCGCGTACGGGGTGTACGCGGCCCCCTGGGAGCAGGGCACGCCGCTCGGGACGGCGTACGAGGACACCTACCGGCCCGCCTACGAGTCGCCGGAGCCGACGCTGCCCCGCCAGGCGTACGCCGGAGACGAACGGGTGGGCGGCCGGGCCGCACGCCGGCGCAGGACGCGCGAGTCGGAGCGCTCGGACTCCCCGATGCGCCGCCTGCTGCCCCTGTTCCCCCTGCTGCCCCAGGCGCTGGTCGTGGCCTTCCTCGCGGGCGGCACCACCGCCTTCGTCGCCAAGGACAAGGCGATCGAGCTGACCGTCGACGGCAAGCCGCGCACCCTGCACACCTTCGCCGACGACGTGAGCGAGCTGCTCGCGGAGGAGGGCGTGCGGATCGGGGCGCACGACATGGTGGCGCCCGCCCCCGGCACGGCACTCGGCAACGGCGACGAGATCGCCGTGCGCTACGGCCGCCCCGTCCGGCTCGTGCTGGACGGCCAACGGCACGAGGTGTGGACGACGGCCCACACCGTGGAGGAGGCGCTCAGGCAGCTCGGGGTGCGCGCAGAGGGCGCGTACCTCTCCGTGTCGCGCTCCCAGCGCATCGGGCGCGAGGGGCTGGCGCTGGACGTCCGTACCGAACGCGCCGTGACGATCATGGCCGACGGCCGGGCCCGCACCGTCCGCACCAACGCGGCGACCGTGCGCGAGGCCGTCGAGGAGGCCGGGATCACCCTGCGCGGCCAGGACACCACGTCCGTCGCGCTCGGCAGCTTCCCGCGCGACGGCCAGACGATCACCGTCCTGCGGATCACCGCCATGAGGGAAGTGCGCGAGGAGGCGATCCCCTTCCTGGTACGGCGCACCGAGGACCCCACGCTGTTCCGGGGCACGGAGGTCGTGGAACAGGCCGGGCAACCGGGGCTGCTGCGGGTCACGTACGCCCTGCGCACCGTCAACGGCGTCCGCCAGAAGCCGAGACACATCAGGACCGAGATCGTGCGCGAGCCCCGCGCGCAGGTGGTCAAGGTCGGCACGAAGCCGCTGCCGGCCTCGGTGCGGGGCGCCGACCACCTCGACTGGCAGGCCCTGGCGGTCTGCGAGTCCGGCGGCCGCCCCGACGCGGTGGACCCCTCCGGCAACTACGGCGGCCTCTACCAGTTCGACACCCACACCTGGCACAGCCTCGGCGGCACCGGCCGCCCCCAGGACGCCCCCGCCTCCGAACAGACCTTCCGAGCCAAAAAGCTCTACACCCGCCGAGGCACAGCCCCTTGGCCCCACTGCGGCCCCCACCTCCAGAACTGAACCCGCCGCCGCCCCTTCGGCCACCCCCGCACCGCCTACGCGACGCACCGAGCCACCGGACGCGGGCCCCCACGCCCCCGCAGCCTGAGACCACCTGCCCGACCCACGGCCACCTGCCGCCGCCGGGTCCGCGCCCAACTGCCCGGCCAGCGGCCACCTGCCCGGCCAGCGGCCACTCGCTGAACCGCCCGCCCGGCGCGCGGCCACGCGCTGAGCCGCCCGGCCTGCGCCCCACCCGCTCAGCCTGCGGCCTGCTGTCCGGCCTGAGGCCACCCGCCCAGCCTGAGGCCACCCGCCGCCCGGTGCGCGGCCACCCGCCCGGCCTGCGCCCCACCCGCTCAGCCTGCGGCCTGCTGTCCGGCCTGAGGCCACCCGCCGCCCGGCGCGCGGCCACCCGCCCGGCCTGCGCCCCACCCGCTCAGCCTGCGGCCTGCTGTCCGGCCCGAGGCCACCCGCCGCCCGGCGCGCGGCCACCCGCCCGGCCTGCGCCCCACCCGCTCAGCCTGCGGGCATGCGTGCCGCCTGGGGCGGCACGGGTGGGCGCAGGCGGCACCCCGTAAGCGCCGGGCTGCGCGACCCGCCCCCCGCACCAGCACCGGGTGACCTGCACACCCCACCCGCGTCCAGTGCACCCCGGCCACCCCGCCCCCCCCGCACCAGCACCGGGGTGACCCGCACACCCGCGTCCAGTGCACCCCGGCCACCCCGCCCCCGCCCAGCTCGCCCCGGGCACTCCCGGTCCGCACACCCCCGTACCCTTGTCCCGTGACGAGCCCCGCCCCCGACGCCCTCCTGGGCCCCGCCGACATCCGCGAACTCGCGGCAGCCCTCGGCGTGCGCCCCACCAAACAGCGCGGCCAGAACTTCGTGATCGACGCGAACACGGTCCGCCGTATCGTCCGCACCGCGCAGGTGCACCCCGAGGACGTGGTCGTCGAGGTGGGGCCGGGCCTCGGTTCCCTCACACTCGCGCTGCTGGAGGTCGCCGACCGCGTCACGGCCGTGGAGATCGACGACGTACTCGCGAGCGCGCTCCCCGCGACGATCACCGCCCGCATGCCGCGGCGAGCGGACCGCTTCGCGCTGGTGCACTCCGACGCCATGCAGGTGACCGAGCTGCCGGGCCCCGCCCCCACCGCCCTGGTGGCGAACCTGCCGTACAACGTCGCCGTGCCCGTGCTGCTGCACATGCTCGGCACCTTCCCGACCATCGAGCGCACCCTCGTGATGGTCCAGTCGGAGGTCGCCGACCGCCTCGCCGCCGCCCCCGGCTCGAAGGTGTACGGCGTGCCGTCCGTGAAGGCCAACTGGTACGCCGAGGTCAAGCGCGCGGGCGCGATCGGCCGCAACGTCTTCTGGCCCGCCCCGAACGTCGACAGCGGCCTCGTCTCCCTCGTCCGCAGGGCGGAGCCGGTCAAGACGACCGCCTCCCGGCAGGAGGTCTTCGCCGTCGTCGACGCGGCGTTCGCCCAGCGGCGCAAGACGTTGCGGGCGGCGCTCGCCGGGTGGGCCGGTTCCGCGGCGGCGGCCGAGGCCGCGCTGGTGGCCGCGGGTGTCTCCCCACAGGCCCGCGGAGAGGCCCTGACGGTCGAGGAGTTCGCGCGGATCGCCGAGAACAAACACCACGACCCCGAGAACGAACAGCACGAGAAGGACTCCGAGTGAGCGTCGTCACCGTCCGCGTGCCCGCCAAGGTCAACGTCCAGCTCGCCGTCGGTGCCGCCCGCCCCGACGGCTTCCACGACCTGGCGAACGTCTTCCTGGCGGTCGGCCTCTACGACGAGGTGACGGTCACCCCGGCCGACGACCTGCGCGTGACCTGCGAGGGCCCGGACGCCGCCCAGGTCCCCCTGGACCGCAGCAACCTGGCCGCGCGCGCGGCGATCACGCTGGCCGAGCGCCACGGCCGTACCCCGGACGTGCATCTGCACATCGCCAAGGACATCCCCGTCGCGGGCGGCATGGCGGGCGGCAGCGCGGACGGTGCGGGCGCTCTCCTGGCCTGCGACGCGCTCTGGGGCACCGGCGCCTCCCGCGAGGAACTGCTGGAGATCTGCGCCGAGTTGGGCAGCGACGTACCGTTCAGCCTGGTCGGCGGTGCCGCCCTCGGCATCGGGCGGGGCGAGCAGCTGACCGTGCTGGAGGCCGGCGGGACCTTCCACTGGGTGTTCGCGATGGCCGGGCGCGGCCTGTCGACCCCGGCCGTGTTCCGGGAGTTCGACCGCCTCGCCGAGGGCCTCGACATCCCGGAGCCGGTCGCCTCGCGGGAACTCCTCGACGCCCTCGCCAAGGGCGACCCCGACGCCCTCGCGGCCGCCGTCTCCAACGACCTCCAGCCCGCCGCCCTCTCCCTCTTCCCCGAACTCGCCGGCACCCTCGCCGCGGGGGAGGCGGCCGGCGCGCTCACGAGCCTCGTCTCGGGTTCGGGCCCCACCACCGCGTTCCTGGCGCGCGACGCCGCCGCCGCGGAGAAGATCGCGGAGGCGTTGCGGGCGTCCGGCACGTGCAGGAGCGTGCGCACGGCGTCCGGCCCCGCCCCGGGCGCCACGGTCGTCAGCGCGTCCTGAGAGTCCTTCCAGGCCTGGGGGTCTTCGCGTCCCCTGCCCGTTGCAGGCGATCACCGTCCACCACACGGACACCCCGAACGACGACCCGGACCCCGCGGCGACCGTCCGGGGCATCTACGAGTACCACGCGGTCACCCTCGACTGGGGCGACATCGGCTACCACTTCCTCATCGACGAGGCCGGCACCGTCTACGAGGGCCGCTACTCCGGCGACGACCTCCTCCCGGCCTTCGACCCGGACGGCCAGCTCGGCACCGCCTTCCACACCGCCGGCTACAACTCGGGCAACCTCGGCATCGCCCTCCTCGGCACCCTCACCGACCGGCCCCCGACGGCCGCCGCCAAGAAGGCGCTGATCCGCCTGATCAAGGTGATCGCCCGCTTCAAGGGCCTCGACCAGCAGGCGAGGATCACCTACGTCAACCCGGTGAACGGCGTCACCAAGGACGTGACGACGGTCGGCGGCCACCGCGACTGGCTGGTCACCCAGTGTCCCGGTCAGACGATGTACGACCTGCTCGACGAGGTCCGCGAGGCGGGCCGCTGACCTGCGGGGGGATCGGCGACCGACCGGCTCCCATTAGGCTGGGAGGCTGACCGATCCCCCTGGCAGGAGAAAAATGGCCGTCAACCTGGTCAATGTCGAGAACGTCAGCAAGGTGTACGGAACCCGTGCGCTGCTCGACGGCATCTCGCTCGGCGTGTCCGAAGGGGACAGGATCGGTGTCGTCGGTCGCAACGGCGACGGCAAGACCACCCTGATCCGCATGCTCGCCAAGCTGGAGGAGGCGGACACCGGCAGGGTCACGCACTCCGGCGGGCTGCGCATGGGCGTGCTCACGCAGCACGACTCCCTGGACCCCACCGCCACCGTCCGCCACGAGGTCATCCGCGACATGGCCGACCACGAGTGGGCCGGCAACTCCAAGATCCGCGACGTCCTGACGGGACTGTTCGGCGGGCTCGACCTGCCCGGCTTCCCACAGGGACTGGACACCGTCATCGGACCGCTGTCCGGTGGCGAGCGGCGCCGTATCGCGCTCGCGAAACTGCTGATCGACGAGCAGGACCTGATCGTCCTCGACGAGCCGACCAACCACCTCGACGTCGAGGGCATCGCCTGGCTCGCCAGGCACCTGCGCGAGCGCCGCTCCGCGCTCGTCTGCGTCACCCACGACCGCTGGTTCCTGGACCAGGTCTGCACCCGCATGTGGGACGTGCAGCGCGGCGCCGTCCACGAGTACGAGGGCGGCTACTCCGACTACGTCTTCGCGCGCGCGGAGCGGGAGCGGATCGCCGCGACCGAGGAGGTCAAGCGGCAGAACCTGGTCCGCAAGGAGCTGGCCTGGCTGCGGCGCGGGGCGCCCGCGCGGACGTCCAAGCCGCGCTTCCGGGTCGAGGCCGCCAACGAGCTGATCGCGGACGTGCCGCCGCCGCGGGACAGCAGCGAGTTGATGAAGTTCGCGTCGTCGCGGCTCGGCAAGACCGTCTTCGACCTGGAGGACGTGACCGTCCAGGCGGGCCCCAAGGTGCTGCTGAAGCACGTCACCTGGCAGCTCGGCCCCGGCGACCGCATCGGCCTGGTCGGCGTCAACGGCGCCGGGAAGACGTCGCTGCTGCGCGCCATGGCCGACGCCGCCCGCACCGAGGGCGAGGCCCAGCCGGCCGGCGGGAAGGTCGCCGTCGGCCGCACCGTCAAGCTGGCGTACCTCTCCCAGGAGGTCTCCGAACTCGACCCGAACCTGCGGGTCCTGGAGGCCGTCCAGCAGGTGCGGGAGCGCGTCGACCTCGGCAAGGGCCGCGAGATGACCGCCGGGCAGCTGTGCGAGACGTTCGGGTTCAGCAAGGAGAAGCAGTGGACGCCGGTCGGGGACCTGTCCGGCGGTGAGCGCCGCCGCCTCCAGATCCTGCGGCTGCTGATGGACGAGCCCAACGTCCTCTTCCTCGACGAGCCCACCAACGACCTCGACATCGAGACCCTCACCCAGCTCGAGGACCTCCTCGACG
Organism: Streptomyces sp. NPDC058335; assembly: GCF_042723915.1. NCBI lineage: Bacteria > Bacillati > Actinomycetota > Actinomycetes > Kitasatosporales > Streptomycetaceae > Streptomyces > Streptomyces sp. NPDC058335. The sequence continues at coordinate 446,270 of NZ_JBHXHX010000002.1, forward strand.
GCTGGCCCGGCTCGATGATCGTGATCTCCCACGACCGTTTCTTCGTCGAGCGGACCACGGACCGCGTCTTCGCCCTCCTCGGCGACTCCGCCCTGCGGATGCTGCCGCGCGGCATCGACGAGTACCTGGAGCGCCGCCGCCGCATGGAGGAGGCCGCGGCCGCCGCGGTGCCCGCCGTGCAGAAGGCGGTGCCGGAGAGGAGCGCCGCCGACCAGCGCGCCGCGAAGAAGGAACTCCAGAAGATCGAGCGCCAGTTGGACCGCGTCTCCGAGAAGGAGACCAAGCTGCACGCGCAGATCGCCGACAACGCCACCGACTTCGAGAAGGTCGCCAAACTCGACGCCGAGCTGCGCGGGTTGGCCGGGGAGCGTGAGGAACTCGAGATGCGCTGGCTGGAGTTGGCCGAGGACGCCTGAACCTGCGGGTGCCCGGTGCGGGCGACCGGCGTGCGTGACCGAAACGCGCGCCACGGCTGGTCGGGGGCTTCGCCAGCGAGCTGCACGCTCGGTGAACGGGCCCCCGCGCGCGGTGACGGCGCGTGCGCCGCGTGAAGGGGGCGTGAAGGCGCGTAACGGCGGCATCACGGCCCGGTCCTCCCTTGGGAACAGGGGCGGATGCGGGCCCCTTGGCTGTCGGTCCCGGGTGATAGAAAGAGCCGTCTGAGAACTTTCTGAGCACGAGTCCGGGACCGTCACGAGCCTCAGGGCGTGGCTAAAAATCAGTGAGCGAGGGGGAGACGCTGATGACTCAGCCGCCCAACCAACAGCCGCCGCAGGGTGGTTTCGGCGCACCGCAGGACCAGCCGCCGCAGCCGCCGCAGGGTGGTTTCGGCGCACCGCAGACGCCGCCGCCACCGCCGCAGGGCCCGCCCGCCCAGCCGCCGCAGGCTCCGCAGCCCGGTTACGGCTACCCGCAGCAGCCTCCGCAGCAGCAACAGCCGCCGCAGCCGGGGCCGTACGCCCAGCCGAGCGGTCCCTACGGCACACCGGGTACTCCGGGCGTGCCGGGACCGTACGGGCAGCCGGCCGGTCCCTACGGGCAGCAGCCCGGATACGGCTATCCGCCGCCGCAGTTCCCCGGTGCCCCCGGCACCCCGGGGCCCGGCTCCCGCAACCCCTTCAAGGGGAAGCCCGCGCTCGCCGTCGGGGCCGCGGTGGCGGCGCTGCTGGTGATCGGCGGGACGGTGTTCGCGGTCACGAGCGGTGACGACGGCGGCGGCAAGAAGAAGCCCGTCGCCGGGCCGAGCGACGACGGCAAGCCGTCGGCGAGCGACAGCCCCGTCAACCCCGGTGACGGCGACGGCGACGGCGGCGAGGACCCCGAGGACTTCAACGCCGACCGCAAGAGCGGCGAGGCCAAGGTGCTCTGGTACAAGGAGGCGCCCGACGCGCCCGCCTCCGGCGCCGAGGCCCCCGGCATGTGGATCACCTCCAAGACCGCGGTGAAGGCCGCGTACAAGGAGGTCGTCGGGTACAACGTCGGCGACGGCAAACCGGCCTGGGACACCATCGCCCTGCCGCAGAAGGTCTGCGCGGTCACCCCGCAGAAGACGGCCACCGACAAGATCGTCGTGGCCTACATGAACGGCAGCAGCGACCGCGCCAAGTGCAACCAGCTCCAGCAGATCGACCTCAACACCGGCGCCAAGGGCTGGACGGGGACGGTCGCCGACGGCGCGCTGTTCGACAGCGCCATCACCGTCGAACTGTCCGTCACCGGCAACACGCTGATGGTGGGCCGCTCACAGTCGGGCACGGCGTACGACGTGAACACCGGCAAGCAGCTGTGGGAGAAGAAGAAGTACGGCGACGCCTGCTTCCCGACGGCCTTCGCGGGCGGCGCCAAGCTGATCTCCGTGGCCTCCTGCGACGCGACCGACCCGACCGAGCACGACGAGGTGCAGGAACTGGACCCGGCGACCGGCAAGGTCAAGTGGACCCAGAAGTTCGACAAGGGCTGGACGGTCGCCCGCGCGTACTCCATGGACCCGCTGGTCATCTACAGCACCAACAAGGACAAGAACGCCTGGAACATCTCGACGCTCAAGCCGGACGGCACGTTCCGTTCGCAGGTCGGCGTCGACGAGGACTTCGCCCCCGAGTGCGGCTGGGCCATCCTCCAGCGCAACCTGACGGGCTGCGAGGGCACGGCGGCCGACGCCAACACCCTCTACCTGCCCACCGAGGCGACCACCGGAGCCAACGAGATCGTCGCGATCGACCTCGCCACCGGCAAGGAGAAGTGGCGCGTGAAGTCCCCGGCGGACGAGTCGATGGTGCCGATGAGCGTCGAGGGCGGCAACCTCGTCGCCTACGTCGAGCCGTCGTACGACGCGGCCGGCCGGGTCGTGTCGATCCCGGTCGCCGGTTCCACGCACACGCCGACGACGCTGCTCCAGATGCCGGAGAGCACGGTCGACCTGGAGGACAGCTTCTTCTCCCGCGACCTCGCCTGGGCGGACGGCCGCTTCTTCATCTCCTCCACCCGGCTGGCGGGCAACGACGACTCGAAGGAGAAGCTGATGCTCGCCTACGGCAAGTGAGGCGAGCGACTCCGGCCGGAGCGGTTCGCCACGGCCGGTCGGGCGGGCCGCCGCCCCCGGTCGGCACGGCTCGTCCATGGTCCGTCCGTCGATAGTCCGTCAGGCGGACCGCTCCGGCCGGAGCGATCCGCCTGCGGCCGGTCGGGCGGGCCGCCGCCCCGGTCGGCGCGGCTCGCCCGAGGCTCAGTCCGGCGGGCCACCCCGGCCGCAGCGTGCGGCCCTCTCGTCGCCGCCCGGTCACCCCGCGTCCGCGAGGTCCCGTACTCCCGTCCCCGTCTCCCCCAGCGTTCTCCCGAGGTACCCACCATGACCCAGCCGCCGCCCCCGCCGCCGAACCAGCCGCCCCAGGGCACCCCCGAGGACCAGCCCCCGCAGGGCACCTCCGGCGCACCCCAGGACACCCCGCCGCAGGACACCCCGCCGCAGGGTGCCTTCGGCGCTCCCGAGGAGCCGCAGGACGCCCCGCCGCAGGCCGGTTTCGGCGCACCGACCCCGCCCCCCGCGGCACCCCAGCCCCCCGCCGCGCCTGCGGCCCCGCCCGCGGGACCGCAGCTCAGCAAGGCCCCGCAGGCCGGTTACGGCTATCCCGGCCAGCCGACGCCGCCCCCCGCGGGCCCGCCGCAGGCACCCGGTTACGGCTATCCGCAGGCGGCCCAGCCCGCCCAGCCGCCCCAGCCACCGACGGGTCCCGGCTACGGCTACCCCGGTCAGCCGGGCCAGCCGAACGCCTACGGCCAGCAGCCCGCGCCAGCCACCGTCCCCTTCGGCCAGCAGGCGCCGTACGGCCAGCAGCCGGGCTACGGCTACCCGGGCCAGCCCGGCTACCCGACGCAGCAGGCCTACCCGGGCTACCCCGGTCAGCCCACCGTGCCGATGCCGTCGCAGCCCACCGGCGGTGGCCGCAAGATGAACGCGCAGGTCGCGATCATCGTCGCGGCCGTCGTCGCGATCGCGCTGATCATCGGCGGTGGCATCTGGTACGCCGGCTCCGGAGACGACGAGGGCAGGACGGACACCGCGAGCACCGGCGGCACGACCGGCGGGGGCGGTGACGAGAAGGGCGGCAGCGGCGGCACCGGCGGCACGACGTCGTCCGGCGGCACCGAGAAGGTGCCCGGCGACCCGGCCTCCAAGGTCCTCTTCCAGATCCCGTCGCCCGCGGTCGCCAAGGACGACACGGTCATCGTGAGCGGCTCCTGGCTGACGGAGAAGGCGTACGTGAAGTCGGGCGTCGCCGAGATCGTCGGCTACGACCCGGACAAGGGCACGAAGCTCTGGACGATCAAGCTGCCCGGCCCGGTGTGCACGGCCAGCCGGAAGGCCACGGCGGACGGCAAGACCGCGGTGGTCTTCCAGCCGAAGATGCCCGCCAAGGACTCCTCGGCCGGTTGCAGCGAGGTCGCCGCGATCGACCTCGCCGCGGGCAAGGAGCTGTGGCGCAAGACCGTCAAGTCCGGTGACTACCCGATCACCTTCGACAACGTCACCGTCGGCGGGAACACCGTCGCGCTGGGCGCCACCGAGGGCGGCTCGGCCTTCGACATCACCACCGGCAAGCTGCTGTGGTCCCCGAAGGCGGCCGACACCTGCTACGACGCCGGTTACGGCGGCGGCACGAAGCTGGTCGCGGTGCGCAAGTGCGGTACGTACGACGCGCGCGAACTGCACATCCAGACCATCGACCCGGCCTCCGGGAAGGTGCTCTCCGAGTACAAGATGGCGACCGGCATCGAGTACGCGAGCATCGTGTCGACGGACCCGCTGGTCGTGGCCGCCGACGTCGGCGACAGCGCCCAGGACGGCAGCGGCGTCTCGGACTTCTTCTCCATCGACAACAAGACCGGCAAGCTGCTGGCCAAGATCTCCGCCCCGGGTGAGCAGTTCGCGGCCCGCTGCGACGGCATCACCGAGATGGAACAGTGCAGCGGCATCGCCGTCGGCGCGAACCGGCTGTACCTCCCGACGGAGGAGCACGACGGCACCGGCGAGTACAGCCGGACCAACGAGATCCTCGCCTTCGACCTGACCACCGGCAAGCAGACCGGCCAGCGCGCCGACGCCGGCGACGGCTACACGCTGTTCCCGCTGCGCACGGACGGCACCAACGTCATCGCGTACAAGGGAGCGCCGTACGACGAGGGCGGACAGGTCGTCAGCATCGACGGCGGTACGTTCAAGCAGACCAAGCTGCTCCAGAACCCGTCGACGGAGGCGGTGCGGGACGCCGAGAGCCGGATGCTCCCCGAGCACTCGGAGATCATCTACTCGCAGGGGCACCTGTACATGGCCTCGGAGTACGCGGACGACTCCAGCTCCAGTTCCGGTGACAAGGAGTACCTGGCCCTGGCGTTCGGCACCAGCGGCTGATCGTCGCGCCGCTGCCGTGACGGCCCCGTCCCTGTTCAGGGGCGGGGCCGTGCACGTACCGCTCATCACCCTCGAATGCGAGGAATTTCGGCGATCCGGGGCACTTCTCGCCGGTAGGGGGAGCGCAACGTCGAACAAGCGTGTAGCTTCCGGGGGCATGAAGGACGGGGTGCCGGGGGGCACCCTTTGTCTGTCTGTACATGTGCCGGTATCTGGCTTTGCCTGTTTGCCCGTGTGGGCATCCATGGGGGGACTGGGGGGTTGCTCGATGGGAGTGCGGCTGATGGTGGTCGACGACCACCGACTGCTCGCCGAGGCGCTGGCCTCGGCACTGAAACTACGGGGGCACCGGGTGCTCGCCGCGGCGGCGCCGGCCGCGGGCGCGGCGGAACTGGTGATCACGCGGGCACCCGAGGTGTGCCTGATGGGCACGGCGACCCCGGCCGAGCCGGGCATCTTCGACCCGGTCGTCCGCATCAAGCGGGAGCGGCCCCAGGTGGCCGTCCTGGTCCTCGGCCCGGTCCCGAGCCCGCGCGGCATCGCGGCGGCCTTCGCCGCGGGTGCCTCCGGCTACGTACGCCATGACGAGCGCATCGAGGGAGTGGAGCGCGCGATCATGAAGGCGAGGTCGGGAGAGGCGGCGGTGGCCCCCCAACTCCTGCAAGGAGCCTTCAGTGAACTCCTCAACCCCACCGCCCAGCCCGACGACGAGGGCCAGCGTCTCCTCCAGCTCCTGACCCCCCGCGAGGTGGAGGTCCTGGTCCGGGTGGCCGACGGCGAGGACACCCGCCTGATCGCCGCCGGCATGAACATCGCCCCCTCCACGGCCCGCACCCACGTCCAGCGAGTCCTGATGAAACTGAACGTCGGCTCCCGCCTGGAGGCGGCGGCGCTGGCGGCGAGGACGGGGCTGCTGGACCGGGCGGGACCGTTGACGCGGGAGCTTCGGCACGCGGAGGCGGGGCCGGAGTTCCCGTAGGAACTCCGGCCCCGCGCGCGGTGTTCGGCGGCGACGGGCGGCCCGCCCGACCGGGTGGGCCGCCCGTCCGGTCCCGAGGTCAGCCGAATGTCAGCTTGGTCGTGGCCCAGGCGCTGTCCCCGCTGATCACCGCCGTTCCCGTGCCGATCGTCGCTGCGCCGCCCTTGTGGAAGTAGATGCTCCCGGCGCTCGACAGGGCCCAGATGTCGGGGATGCCGTCCTGGGTGACGTCCGGGGTGCCGCGGAGGTGGGTGACGGGCACGGTGGCCGTCGACCAGCCCTCGGCGTAGACCTCGTCGGCGCCCGTTTTGGAGGCCGCCGCCGTGGACAGCGAGGCGATGGTGGAGCCGCCCGCGCCGTCCTTGACGCCGAACCTCAGGTAGAGGCGGCTGGAGGAGCCGGAGCGCCACAGCAGGTCCGGGGCACCGTCGTTGTCGTGGTCGCCGACCGAGACGAGGTCCCGGTCGAGCCACGCCGTGGAGGCGATCTTGGTGACCGTCAGGAAGGTGGCCCCGGTGTACCCCTCGAACGCCCACAGCTCGCCGCCGGTGGCGGTGGCGAAGAGGTCGGGGCGGCCGTCGGCGTCGTAGTCGCCCACGATGAGCTGGTCGAACGTCGCCGGGTCGGGTGAGCCGGACGGCAGTCGGACGGTGCTGCGCTGCGAGATGTCGACGCTGCCGTAGCCGTCGCCGGGGTAGACGTAGAGCTTGCCGTCCGGCATACGGGCGAACAGGTCGCCCACACCGTCGGCCGCGAGCGCGTCGCCGGCGTGTGCGATCAGCGCGGGCTTGCCGTCGCTGCCCATCCAGTAGCCGGGCAGGTGGTCCTCGCCGTCGCCGTCCGGGTCGGAGAGCAGGCCGACGCCGTCGTCCTGGCCCGCCTCCAGCCCGACGTGCAGGTCACCGGCGATGGTGGACGGGTACATCAGCAGGTTGCCGTTGGAACTGATCGCGTACAGGTCCGGGATGCCGTCGCCCGTGGTGTCGCCCGGCTTGTCGGCCGCGTCGCGCGGGGTCACGTAGAACAGGTACTTGGTGCCCAGCGACGGGTTTCCCGAGCTGTCCACGGCACGCACGTAGAGCACGTTGGGTCCCGCCGTGGGCGGCGGCAGCGACACGGTCGCCGAGGAGCCCGCGGTGACCGTCTTGCTGCTGGCGTAGCTCGTGGTGTTGAAGGACCACTCGTACTTGGTGACGTCGGTGTCCTCGTCCGGCGCGAACGTGAAGTTGCCGGACGAGCCGAACTTCACCGTCGACCACACCGAGCCGTCCTCGTCGGCCGGCGGGAAGGCGGTGGACGTCACGAGCGGCTCATTGGGCTTGGAGCTGTCGAAGATGAACCGGCACACGTACGGATCGGAGGTCGGCGCGTACGGTGAGGCGGCCCCGCTGGAGTCGATCGCGCGCACCCGCCAGGAGTACTGGTAGCCGTTGGTGAACTTGTCCTTGGTGACGACGGCCGAGGCCTTGCCGGTGCTGGTGACCGCGACGTTCTTGTCGAGGATCTTGGTGTCGCCGTAGCCGGTCCGCCACAGCTCGAAGTCCAGGTACTCCAGGTCCTGCCGGGTGGAGGTGTCGTCGGCGTCGGAGGAGACCGCCGACAGCGTCAGGTCGCGCTTGCCGATGTGGATGTACGGCGTGGTGCGGTCGCAGCCGCCGCCGGGGGCCTGGGCGAGCGAACTCGGCGTCTTCGGCTTGCGGTTGTAGACCACGGTGAGCTTCGGCGCGCTGTCGCCCTCGGCCCGGAACTTCTTCCAGGAGTACGCGGAGTCCTCGGTGCTGGCGCGCAGCCCGATCGTCATCGAGTACCAGCCGCCGTCCGCCGCGTCCTGGGCGACCGACTTGGCGTCATAGCTGACGTAGGCGTCCGGACAGGACGAGTTGTAGCCGTACGAGAAGGACTTGGTGCCGATCTCCGACTTCCAGTCCGGCTGGTTGTTCCAGGTGGTCTTGGAGGAGATGCCCCCGGTCAGCCACACCTGCATCTCGCGCGCGGAGCAGGACCAGGAGTACGTCTCGCGCAGTTTGATGGAGGCCGAGGAGACGTGGGCGCCCTTGATGCTGGTGGACCAGCCCAGGCGGAAGAAGGACCGGGACAGCCCCCAGGTGGTCGACTCGAAGCCGACACGCGCCTCGGTGGTGCCGCTGTTGTAGTTGGCGCCGTCGTAGAAGCTGGAGCTCGGGTACTTCTTGTACGCCGTGGTCCAGTTCTTCGTCTTGCCGTAGATCGTGGGGTCGATGAAGACCGGGTAGACGGTGTCGTCGTCGGTGAGCAGTCCGGCGTCCGGGACCAGGGACAGCCCGGTGGCGGTGGCGCCGGGCGCGGTCAGTTTCGCGTCGGCGGCGGCGAGGTGGGTGCCGGGGTCGGGGCCGGCGAGTCCGGGCAGCGCGAACACCTGCTCGTCCGGGAGGTCGGCGGGGGCGGCATCGCGGTACGCGGCCTGCCGAAGGACGGCGGGGCCGGCGTTCGCCGCGCCGCGGAAGGCCGCCGGATCGGCGGTTCCGGTTCCCGCGGTGTCGGCGTCCGGTTCCTCGGACGCGGCCGGCTCCTGCGGTGCGTCCGTGTCGAGACCGCCCTCGGGGACGGCCTTCTCGTCTGGGACGGGGGCTCCGGGCTCCTCCGAGTACGAGGGGGTGGGCTCCGGGCTCTCCGCCGGCTCGGGGTCCGCGCCCGCGGTGACGGCCGTGCGGCCCGCCGAGTCCCACAGGTAGGGCGTGGGGGAGACGGCGATCTCCTGGCCGTCGCGGTCCCTGCCGCTGACGACCTTGGTGACCGGGTCGAGGTGGAAGGTCAGGTCCGGTGAGGACAGGCCGTAGGACAGCCCGGAGACGCCCGCGTCCTTCCCGGCCTGCGCGCTGTGCACGATCAGGACGTGGCTGAAGCCGCTGGCCTGGGCGGTCAGCATCAGGTCGACGCCGCTGAGCACGTTCCGGTACAGGGCGCTCGGCCCGCTGATCACCGGCTCGGGCAGCGCTCCCGGCCAGCTCAGCGTGATCTCGTGGCCGCCGCTGGTCATGGTCGCCAGCTCGGTGTACCCCTCGGGGGCATCGGCGGCGCGTACGGCACGTCCGCCGCGCGCGACGGTGAAGACGGCCGGCTGGACGGCTGTCGCACCGCGGCCGGAAGCGTCGGCTCCGCGCGCACCGGTGCCGCGGGCGGCACCGCCGCCCGCCGAGAACACCACGGGGTCCACCGCCGCCCTGGGTGCCCACCCGCCCCCGGCCGTCTCGGCCAGCGTCGTGTCGATGGGCTTCCAGACCCCGTCCACCCGGGCACGCACCGGCGCGCCGTGGGCGACGAGTTCGAAGCTGCCGTCGGGTCGCGCGTAGGTCGTGGACGTCTCGTCGCGCAGCGCGGTCACCTCGACGCGCTTGCCGGTGGCGGCGGCCTTCTCCTGGGCGGTGTCCTGGGTGAGGGGGCCGGTGGCGGCCTTCTTCGTCCCGGCCGGAGAGTCCGCGGGGCTTGGATCGTCGAACAGGGGAACGGCGAGCAGACCGATGCCCAGCGCGCCGGCGACCAGCGCGCCCACCCCTGCCCGTCCTCGCCCGGACGCGGGCAGGCCGAAGCGACGACGTTGCATGGTACTGCGTCCCCTCCCCCTGGAATTCCGGAGTGCCCGGAACTCTGTGTGCTCCCTGTGCCGTCCGCCGTGTTCCGTTCGGAAGTCGGGGAAAGCGATCACAGAGCATGGCCGATGCGAAGCGGATGCGCCACATCGCTCGATCCACTTTGCCTTTCCGTGACTTTGTGAAGTGAGCGAAGCGGCTCGCAGGTTCGTCTTGAGGGTGAGGCTGACCAGCAGGTTCACTTCCAGGTCAGGTGGGAGCAAAGGATCACAATGTGCCCTTGTTCAGGGGGTGATTACCCTCCGTTTGGGATGATCTTGACCGGGATAAACCCTGCGGAATGCATTTATCGCCAGCCGTGTGAATTGCTCTCGTGACCTAGATCACCGGCCCTATTCCGCTTGTTGACTTTCCGTGAACATGTGCCCGAGCATTCGTGATCGTCAATGGCCGGAACTGTGTGCGCGGGGGCTGCCGCTGTGTGGGGATCGCTGTCATGGAGCGGCAGGAGGGGGCGCGTGAGCACGCGCGCCGACCGCCGCAGGCAGGCGCGGATACGGGCCGGCGTCGTCGGCTCGCTCGTGGTGGCGCTGATGGTGGGCGTCGCGCCCACCGCGTCGGCGCTGCCGCCGGGTGACGACCGCAGTGGTGTCGACCTGGTCGACCTCCCGTCCGTCGAACAGGCGGACGGTGAGGAGGGCGGCAAGCTCGCCGAACTCACCACGGCCGAGGCCGAGCAGCCCGTCGAGTACGAGCCGACCGACGTGACGGCGCCCACCGGCGGCACCGTCACCAAGGACCTCACCGGTCTCGCCCCCGGCACCCTGGTCCCGCTCGACCAGCCCGACGGCACCGCGCTGCCTGTCGAGGTCGGCGCGCCGGAGACGGCCACCTCGACCGAGGCCGCCGCCCTGGAGGGCGAGTGGCAGGTCTCCCTCGCCGGCCAGAACGAGCTGTCCACCACCGCGATCGAGGGCGTGGCCCTCACGGTCACCCCGCCCGCCGAGGCCAGCGGCGACGCCGTCATCGCCCTCGACTACAGCGACTTCTCCGAGCTGTACGGCGCCAACTGGGCCGACCGGCTGTCGTTCGTGCAGTACCCGGCGTGCTTCCTGACCACCCCGGACACCGCGGGCTGCGCCGAGCCGACCGAGGTCTCCACCGACAACGTGGTCGCCCAGACCGGCACCGACGCCGACGGCAAGCCCGTCTACGAGCGCCGCATCCTGGCGACCGTCGCCACCGAGGACCTGGCGGCGGGCGGCACCAGCACGGCGCCGACGGCGTCCACCGCCTCCGCCCGGGAACAGGGCACGGTCACCGACGCGGTCTACCGCGAGCCGGAGGCCGGCGGCGGCACCCGCCTCGCCTCCCTGGCCGCCGCGACCGCCGACGGCTCCGGCTCCTCCGTCCTCCTCGCCACCGACTCCGGCTCCGGCTCCAAGGGCGACTTCGGCGCGACCCCGCTGGTCAGTGCCGGTTCCTGGTCCGCCGGCGGCAACTCCGGCGCCTTCACGTACTCGTACACGCTGCAGACCCCGAGCGTCCCCGGCGGGCCGTCCCCGTCGGTGTCCTTCGGCTACAACTCGCAGGTGGTGGACGGCCGCACGTCCGCCTCGAACAACCAGCCCTCCTGGATCGGCGACGGCTGGGAGTACAACGCGGGCTCCATCACCCGCACGTACACCTCCTGCCGCGACGACCAGACGAACGGCAACAACACCAAGAAGACCAGCGACCTCTGCTTCGGCTCGTACAACGCCACGCTCACGCTCGGCGGCACGACGACCGAACTGGTCCTGCCCGACGGCAGCGGCCCGTACGGCGACAAGTGGGTCACCGCCAACGGCGACGGATCGCGCGTCGAACTGCTGCGCGACAGCGGCCTCGCCAACGGCGACGCCGACGGTGAGTACTGGCGGGTCACCACCCGCGACGGCACCCAGTACTACTTCGGCAAGCACAAGCTGGCCGCCGACTGGGCCAGTGGGGACCCGGTGACGAACTCGGTGTTCGCCGCGCCCGTCGCCGGCAACCAGGACGGCGAACCCTGCTACAAGGCGGGCGACTTCGCCGGCTCCTTCTGCGACCAGGCCTGGCGCTGGAACCTCGACTACGTCGTCGACACCAACGGCAACGCGATGACGCTGTGGTGGGCGAAGGAGACCAACCACTACGCCAGGAACAACAAGTACAAGACGCCCGTCTCCTACGACCGCGGCGGCTACCTCAAGCGCATCGAGTACGGCCTGACCTCGGCCGACCCGTACGCCACCCCGATCTCCAAGGTCACCTTCGACGTCGACGAGCGCTGTTTCAAGGAAGGCGAGATCACCTGCACGGCGGAGGGCGACGAGAACGACAACTTCGCCTCCGGTGACTTCGCCAAGAACCGCATCTGGTACGACACCCCGGCCGACCTGTACTGCGCCGCCGGCAAGGAGTGCTTCGTCCCCGTCCCCACCTTCTGGTCGCGCAAGCGGCTCGCCCAGGTGACCACGTGGACGCAGCGCACCCAGGGCTCCACCGCGCTGACCAAGCTGGACAGCTGGACGCTCCAGCAGTCCCTGCCCGCCGACCTCACCGACGAGGGCACGGCCCTGTGGCTGGAGTCGATCACCCGCACCGGCTACGGCACCGACGGCGAGGCCATCGCGCTGAACCCGGTGGAGTTCCTCGCCAACAGCGTCTCGATGCCCAACCGCGTCAAGCGCGGCAGCGACGACCCCAACCCTGCCTTCGACCGACTGCGCATCGCCCGTGTCGTCAGTGAGTACGGCGGCGAGACCCTGGTCACCTACAGGACCGACGCATGCAAGGTGGACGGCGCGTTCCCCAAACCCGAGTCCAACGTCGGCCTGTGCTTCCCGGCGTACTGGAACGCGGACCCCGACAAGGAGACCATCGACTGGTTCCACAAGTACGTCGTCGACAAGGTCCAGGAACTGCCCGCCCTCAGCGGACTCGATCCGATCACCACGACGTACGAGTACCTCGGTGACGCCGCCTGGAGCCTGAACCAGGCCGAGTTCTCCAAGAAGAAGACGCGTACCTACGACCAGTGGCGCGGTTTTGCCCGGGTCCGCACCTACACCGGTGACGACAGCGGCACCGCGTACATGTCCACGAAGCGGGGCATGACGGAGACCCGCTTCTTCCGGGGCATGGACGGCGATCCCCTGCCCGGCGGGGGCAGCCGGTCGGTCATCGTGAAGGACTCCGAGGGCGCCACTGTCGCCACGGACGAGGAGCCCTTCGCCGGCCGTGTGGCCGAGTCCCTCACCTACGCCTCCGCCACCGCCTCCACCTGGCTGACCCGCACGGTCGACAAGCCGAAGGCGGTCAAGCTCGCCGCCCGCAGCCGCTCCGGCGGCATCCCCGACCTCAAGGCCTGGCGGGTCCTCACCCCCGAGTCCCTCACCTACACCCGCTCCTCCGGCGAAGGCACCGACAAGCGCACCGTGCGCGTCCTGCGCACGGTGACGGAGTACGAGGACACCTACGGCCTGCCGACGCGGGTCACCGAGTACAACGACTGGTCGTCGGACTCCGCGGCGAACAACACGGACGACGACACCTGCACGGTCATGTCGTACGTCCACAACACGGCCAAGCACCTGATCGGCCTGCCCGAGCAGACCCTGACCACCGCCGGCACCTGTGCACAGGCGGCCACCGCGACCGCCGCCGACTGGATCGACGGCTCCCGCGTCGCCTACGACGGCCTCGCCTACCAGGCCGCCCCGACCGTCGGCAACGCCACCGCCACCTGGGCCGTCACCGGCACCGGCGGCGGCTGGGTCAAGGACGCCGAGGTCACCTACGACGCGTACGGCCGCACGACGTCCACGAAGAACGCCCTGGCGATCGCGAACGACGAGGACTCGAAGGACACCACGACCTACACCCCGGACAAGGGGCAGGTCTTCCAGATCACCACCACCAACGCGCTGAACCACAGCGAGACCAGCACGCTGGAGCCCGGCCGTGGCGTGGCCCTCACCGACGAGGACGTCAACGGACGGGTCACCACCTACACCTACGACGCCCTCGGCCGCGCCACCCAGGTGTGGAACCCGAACCGCGCCACGTCCAAGTCCCCGTCGGCGAAGATCACCTACGACACCACGATCGGCCAGCCGGTCTCGATCACCACCGCGTCCCTCACCGACACCGGCGACTACGGCGTCTCCACCGTCATCTACGACGGCCTCGGCCGCGAACGCCAGAAGCAGGAACCGGCGGTCGGCGGCGGACGCCTCATCACGGACACCCTGTACAGCGCCAACGGCACCATCAAGCAGACCAACAACGCCTACTACGACAAGGACGAGCCCTCCACCGTCCTGTTCGAGCTGGCCTCGGACTACCAGGTCCCCAACGCCACCCTCTACGCCTACGACGGCCTGGGCCGCACCCTCACCGAGACCCCGTACCTCAACGGCACCGAGGTCCCGGCGAAGGCGACCCGATACGAGTACGGCCTCGACAACTCCACGGTCATCAACCCGCAGGGCGCCACCGCCCAGCGCACCTGGTCCGACGCCATGGGCCGCATGGTCCGAGTCGACACCTTCACGGACGCGCTGCGGGCGGCGTACCGCTCGACGACGTACAAGTACGACGAGCGCGGCGACCGCGTGGAGGCCAGGGACTCGGAGGGCAACCTCTGGACCTGGAAGTACGACGCCCGGGGCCGTCAGACCCAGGCTGTCGACCCGGACACGGGTACGACCACGACGAGGTACGACATCCTGGACCGGCCCGAGCTGGTCACGGACGAGAACGCGGCCGTCCACACGGTCTACGACAAGCTGTCCCGCCCGATCGAGCAGCACCAGGACTCCGCCACCGGCGCCCTGCTGATGAAGACCACGTACGACACGCTGATCGGCGGCGTCGGGCTGGCCACCTCGCAGACCCGTTACACGGACAACCTGGCGTACACCCAGGCGGTGACCGGCTATACGGCCGACTACCAGCCGACCGGCCAGAAGATCTCCATCCCCGAGTCGGTGGCTCTCTCCTACGGCTTGCAGAAGGAGTACACCTACAGCTTCGAGTACTCGGAGTCGGGAGCCATGGAGGCGGTCAACCTGCCCTCGGTGGGCACCCTGCCCGCCGAGAAGCTGGTGATCCGCTACAACGACGACGGCATGCCGGTCTCCACCTCGGGCCTGGCCTGGTACACCGCGCAGACCTCGTACTCCCCGTACGGCCAGGTCCTGCGGACGGTCAGCGGCGAGAACCCCAACCGGGTCTGGACGACGAACCTGTTCGACGAGGCGACGGGCGAGCTGACCCGGAGCATCGTCGACCGTGAGTCGACCAGCGACACCACGGCCGTCACCGGCCACCGCGTCAACTCCCGCGCCTACGCCTACGACCCGGCCGGCAACGTCACGTCGATCGCGGACACCGCGAACTCGTCGACCGACCGCCAGTGCTTCACCTACGACGCGTTGGGCCAGCTGGCCGAGGCGTGGACGGCTCCCACGTCCTGCACGGCGACGGGCAAGACGACGGCGGCGCCGAAGTACTCGGACGGCACGACCAACGTCACGGCGGCGAACAGCGGCTACTGGCAGTCGTACACGTACGACGCGATGGGCAACCGCAAGAAGCTCGTCGAGCACGACCCGGGCCTGGACACCACCAAGGACGCCACGACCGACTACGTCTACGGCAAGGCGGACGGCACCCAGCCGCACACCCTGACCGGCATGTCCTCCACGTACAAGGCGGACTCCGGCGCCCAGGTCACCAAGGCGACGACCCTCACGTACGACGCGGCGGGCAACACCGAGACCCGTACCTTCGACGGGTCCGAGCAGGCCCTGGACTGGACCTGGGACGGCCAGGTCGAGAAGATCACCGGCTTCGGCGAGAACGGCTCCGGCGCATGGCTGGGCCTCTCCAAGAAGTGCCTGGACCTGTCCAGTTCGTCGACCACGGCCGGCACCGCGCTCCAGCTGTACACCTGCAACGGCAGCAAGGCGCAGAAGCTGCGCATCGACTCGGCGTCCACCGCCGACCCCTCGACGGGCGCCCTGAAGGTCCTCGGCAAGTGCGTGGTCCCCAAGGACGGTGGCACGGCCAACGGCACCCTGGTCGTCATTGCGGACTGCACGGGTACCACGGCCCAGCAGTGGACGGCGACCTCGACGGGCACCCTGAAGCACGTCTCGTCTGGCAGGTGCCTGGACGTCCCGAGCTCCAACTCGGCGGACGGCACGGACCTCCAGCTGTACACGTGCGACGCGTCGGCGAAGCAGTCGTGGGTGCCGGACAAGGAGACCAAGTACATCTACGGCGGTGACGGTTCGCGCCTGATGGCGATCTCCGCCACCGAGCGCACGCTGTACCTCGGCGAGTCGACCATCTCGGTCAACGCGGCGGGCGGTCCCGCCTACACCGAGCGCTACTACTCCCAGCCCGGCGCGCCGACCGTGATGCGGCACGCGCAGGGCGCGGGTGCGGCCGAGCTGTCGGTCCAGGTGACCGACCAGAACGGCACGGCGTACGTCAACGTGGCGCTGGCGTCGGGCAACAAGGTCAAGTTCTCCAGGACGGACCCGTTCGGCGCGAAGCGCTCGGAGTCGTCGACCTGGCGGTCGCACCAGAGTTACGTGGGCGGCGACGACGACACGAGCGGCGGCCTGGTCCATCTGGGCGCCCGCGAGTACGACCCGAACACGGGCCGCTTCCTCTCCCCGGACCCGGTCCTGGACCTGGCCGACCCGGTTCAGATGAACGGCTACGTCTACTGCGAGAACAACCCGGTCACCTTCAGCGACCCGTCAGGTCTGGCGTCGGAGGGTGGCACCTCGGAGTACGGCGGCCCGTCGGCCTCGGAGGAGGCGGCGGCGAAGAAGACGCTGAACACCTCGGTCTCGGACGTCATCCTGTCCATCGGCTGGGCGGCTCTGAAGGAGTTCGTCGGCTGGAACAGCGTGGTGGGCTGCTTCTCCCGCGGTGACGTCTGGGCGTGCGGTGAGCTGTTCCTCAACGCCATCCCATGGACAAAGGCGTACAAGGCCTTCGGATTGGCCAAGGCGGCGTACCGGATCGCCAAGGCCGTCAACGCCCTGATGAAGGCCAAGGAGAAGGCCCGCAAGGTCCTCGAACTGGCCCGTAAGGCCCGTGAGCTGGCCCGCAAGGCGGCCGAGGCCAAGAAGAAGGCGGCCGCGCTGGCGGCACAGCTGAAGAAGAAGGCCAAGGAAGCGGCTACCCGGCAGGCGAAGAAGGCCGCGCAGAAGACGGGTAACGCGATCCAGAAGGCGCGCAAGACGGCGGCGAAGAAGGTGGAACCGAAGCCGCAGCAGGCGAAGGCGAGGAAGCAGTCGTCAGGAGGAGGCGGCGGCGACAACGGCGCGTCCGGCGCCAGCTGCCCGATCAACAACAGCTTCGTCCCCGGCACCCGGGTCCTGATGGCCGACGGCACCACCAAGCCGATCGAGGACGTCGAGAACGGCGACAAGGTCCTGGCGACCGCTCCGGAGACCGGCGAGACCGCTGTCGAGACGGTCACCACCGAGATCGTCGGCGAGGGCGTCAAGCACCTGGTCGAGGTGACCGTCGCGGTCGGAGACGGCAAGGAGACCGCCCAGGTGACGGCCACCGAGGGACACCCGTTCTGGGTTCCGGAACTCGGTGAGTGGGTCGACGCCACGGACCTGCGGACGGGGGAGTGGCTGCGCACCAGCGCAGGCACCTACGTCCAGGTCACGGCGGTGGAACGCTGGACCGACCAGCACGCGCGGGTGCACAACCTCACGGTCAGCGACCTGCACTCCTACTACGTGCTGGCGGGCGGAGCACCGCTGCTCGTCCACAACTGCGGCACCGGTGGCGCCGACATCGACCATCTCACCGACATGGTCGACGACATCACGGACGCGGCCGGAGCCGGAGCGGGCTGGCGCACAATGGGTGCTTTGCACGCCGACGTGCCCGGCAGCTCCCAGGGGCTGGATGTCGTCGCGGTCGGTGCCCGCGCGGACCTGACGGCCGGGCAGTGGCAGCGGCTCCCGAACCTCGGGGCCGGAACGCTCGCCATCCGGGTTCCGCAGCCGTTGAAGACGGTGCCGAAGGAACACCTTTGGCACGCGGAGACCAAGATGTTCTTCGAGGCGGCCGGAATTCTCCAGATCAAGCCGAGACTTCTGGTCGTGAGCCGGCCCATCTGTCCCGCATGCCAGAACTTCCTCTCACGGGTGGGAGCCAGGATCACATCGGACACAACGGCCGAATGGCCCTGAAGATAGGATGCGGGTTGTGCTCGCAGGTGCCTGACTCCGAGCACAACCCCGTCGTCCTGGAGGTGAGTTCTTCCCATGCCGTCACTGCAGGGTGAGAAGGCGGTGCTGTTCGGCTGTTCCGCGGTTGCCCGTGTGGGTGGGGCCGTCTTCGTCGTCGCCTCCGACGAGGAACGTCTCCAGCAGCTTTACTACCGGGTCGACGCGGGAGTCAGCGCCGTCTGGCGGTCTTTCCGGGGATACGAACTGAGGGAGCGCCTGCTGGCGGACGCGGCCTCGGCGAACGAGAAACTCCTGGGTGAATTTCCGCCCGCACTGTTGCCGCGTGAATTCATGGCCGATTACTCGCGACTGGCCAGGAATCTTTTCCGGGCGCTACCCGCAGGTCAGAGCACGGTAACCGGGATTGATTTCTCCGAAATCGCCCTCCGTGCGGCGGGAACTTTGGCGGCCGGCGTTCCCGCGGCCCGGGAGGCCGCCGAGTTCGAGCGGTCCTGTCAGGAAGAGGCGGCGCGGATCCTCTCCGGTGACGGCCCTGTCGAGGAGAGCGCCGTCAGGGAGATCCGCAAGCGGTCCGGCGTATGGGCGCTGCAGTACCAAAGACTCGTACGTCCGCAATGACGACGTTTCGCTCAGGAGAACCGAGGGGTGGAATGAAGGAGGCCCGGGTGAAGCGACGGGGTTCGGCAACCGCTGCCGTCGTGCTGAGCGCGCTGCTGTCGGCATGTGACGCGGCGGGCGACGGCGGGGGCGGCAGCACCGACGGTCTGCTGAAGCCCACCGCCCAGCCGGGCGCGACGACGCGGGCGGGAGGGCTGGGCACTGCGGCGCTGGCGGCCAGGGACGTGGACGGCTTCACGGTGTCCACCACGGCCGGCCTCCGCAAGGTACGGGTGACGGAGGACGCCTGCGCCCCGCTCGCCTACGCCCTGTCCGGCACGACGGTCGGCAAGCCGACCTCCACGGTCGTGCGGGAGGCGTCGGGCGAAGGTGCCACCGTCACCGTGGTCCTCGCCGAGTACACCTCGGACGAGGCCCGGACGGCGATGGACGCCATCGGTACGGCCCTCGACGAGTGTGCGGCCGGTTTCACGGCGACGGTCGACGGCGTGGCGCACAAGGTCGGCAAGGTCACCCCGGAACTCGCCCCCGAGGGCACGGACCAGGCGATGGGCCTGGGCGCGACGGTGGAGCGGGGCGGCGGGAAGACTCCGGCCAAGGCCGTGATCCTGCGCTCGGGCAACACGGTGGCGTACCTCAGCGGCACGCCGTCGATCCCGGCCGCCGTCGCCGACGCTCAGCTGGTCAGACTGCGCTGACGGCCGTGGCTCGCGCGTATGCCCTTCAACAGGTGGGCGAGCGTGGTGGGGTTGGTGGTGAGGGTGACGGCGGGAGTGTCGCTCTCGCGGAGGTGGATGTGGGTGGGGGAGGCGGCGAGTTCGACGCAGGTGTCTCCTTCGCCGCCGTCGGAGAACGTCGACTTCTGCCAGCGCAGTGTGTGGTTCATAAGCTGCCTCACAGCTCCTTTGTCAGTCGGTGGATGAAGTCCCGTGACGCAACCGGGTCGAGCGACGCTTCCTCCACTTTACGAAGGAGTTTTCGAAGCCTTTCCAGCTGCGCTTCTGCATCAATGAAGACCACACCGGTGGGAGCGTCCCGCAGCCCGGTGTCGAGTCGGGGCACCGGGCCTCCCGCGTACACCATCGATGCTCCGGCACCGGCGAACCCGTCCTGATCGGTGGGGATGACGCGCACGGTGGCATGGCCTAGCTCGATCTGACGCAGAATCCAGCGGAGTTGAGACAGCGATGTCTGGCGGTCGGATACGCGGATGCGCAGCCCGACTTCGTGAACGATCGTCTCGTACGGGGTTGGAGAATCGCCCTCGATGACGGAGCGCCTCCTCAATCGGTACTCGACACGGGGCCCAAGCTCCCTCTCGGGCAGTTCGGGGCGCATGTACCTGAAGACCGCTCTGGCGTAGTCCGGGGTCTGAAGAAGCCCAGGGACGCGGTTGATCACGATCTCCCTCAGAAACGTCGCGTGATGCTCGGCCTCGGCCACGTCCAGGTTCACCTGAGGGAGAACGTCCCGGTACTCGTCCCACCAGCCGCGAGGGCGATCGCCCGCCATGGCCGCGAGCGCGTCGATCAAGGCCTCGTCCGTACAGGCGTAATGGGCTGCGAGGCGACGAATGCGGTCCGCGCTGACGGCCGCGATGCCGGCCTCTATCTGGCTCATCTGGCCCGAGGTCGAATTCAGGAACGTCGCCACCTCGCGGGCCTTGAAGCCTGCCGCCTCGCGTAGCCTGCGCAGCTCCGCTCCCAGGCGCATCTGTCGCGCGGTGGGTTGGCTCCTCGGTGCCATGCGTGCTCCTGTCTCAACACCCCTGCTGTCGTGCCACGTTCGGGTGTCAGATTACGGCAATGGGTTGCAGGGGCAGAAATTAATGCCTTACCGTCGGTGATGCGTTGAACACCCTGCGGAAGCGCACCGCACCGTCCTGCCATGGCGGTCGCGGCAATGCCACCGCGCCTTCACTCACCCACCCCCCACCCGGAGCTGACGCATGCCTGAACGCACTTCCGACTCCTGGGAGTACTCCCTCTCCCTCCCCAACGACCTCAGAGCCGTCCCGATCTCGCGCCGCACCCTGCGTCTGATCCTGACCATGTACGGCCTGATCCACCTCGTGGACACCGCGGAGCTGATCGCCTCGGAGCTGGTCTCCAACGCCGTACTGCACACCAAGGGCCCGGCGGCCCTGCGTGTCGGCTGGGCGGACGGCGTCCTGCGGATCGGCGCGTGGGACGCGAACCCGGAACCCCCCGACCCGCCGCGCGACTTGGCGGAGCTGACGGGCGCCGAGAACGGGCGCGGCACCGCGCTGGTCCGGGCCTGCGCCGACGTATGGGGCTGGCACCCGCTGTCCCGGTTCGGGCACCGGGGCAAGTACGTGTGGTGCGACCTGGCGGCGGCGTAGGTGGTCGGCTCGTCGCACGAGGCCATGCACCGGATCTTCCAGAAGGATCCCGCGCTGCTGACCCGTGCCCTGCAACAGGTGTTACAGATCCCCTTCCCCGAGCCGCACGACTTCGCCGCCATGAACGTCGACCTCACCGAAATCGAGCCCGTCGAGCGGCGTGTGGACACGCTGCTGCGGGCCGAGACGGACGAGGGGACGTATCTGCTGGTGGTGGAGTCGCAGGGGAAGCCGGACGAGAGGAAGCGCGGAAGCTGGCCGTACTACCTCAGCTACCTCTACGAGAAGTGCCGCTGCGAGCCGGTCCTGATCGTGGTCACGCAGAACAGCGCCACGGCTCGGTGGGCGGCCGAGCCGATCCATCTCGGGGTACGGGGGTGCCCGTCACTGACGGTGCGTCCGTTCGTCCTCGGCCCGGACAACGTGCCAGTGATCGCGAAGGCGTCGGCGCTGGTGGCCGCCCTGAAAACGCTCGACGCGGACACCGCCGCGGTCTTCGTGCAGTTCGTCGACTCCTGCCTGGCGGAACCCCAGGCACAGCAGATGGGAGGGACCTGATGACGGCGATGCAGTACTTCTGGCGGCACCCGCTCGCGGAGCAGGTGCGCGAGGAGGGGCGGGAAGAAGGCAGGGAAGAAGGCAGGGTCGGGGCGCTTGCTGAGATGACCCTGAACATCCTCCGCTGGCGAGGCATCGAAGTCGGCGACCACGTCCGCGAGCGCGTCGAATCCTGCACCGACCTCGACCAGCTCACCACCTGGTCCCAGCGAGCCGTTCATGCCGCCACCGCCGACGACCTCTTCACCGGCGAGTAGACAGGACGGGCACCGCCTGATCCCCGCACACGCACCGGGCCGGACCCCGCCACCCACGCGGACCCCGGCCCCGTACGCGAAACGCCCTCTCAGTCCCGGCGCTCCACCGCCTCCGGCGGCAGCTGCGCCGGCGGGACCGACGGGCGCAGTTTCATCCAGACCAGGAAGAAGATGCCGAGGGCCAGCATGCCCAGGCCCGTCCACAGGTTGATGTTGATGCCCTGGGCCTTGGCGATCTCCGCGTCGCTGTCGGTGAGGCCCGCGATCGTGACGATGACGCCGTAGACGACGAACAGGCCGCCGATGATGCGGCGCAGGTCGAAGATGCGGGCGGCGGTCGCCGACTTCTCCTCCAGCTCGGAGACCTCACGCTGGACGTCGGCCTCGGAGTAGCCGGCCTTGCGCAGCCGCTCGGCCGCTTCCGCCCGCTCGGACGGTTCGAATTGCTCGGACATGGTCTTTCCATCCTCCCGCGGTCGGGCCTAGAACGAGAACGGGATGTAGCAGGCGGCGGCGAGGATGATCGCGCCCCAGCCCAGCAGCGCAGGTCGCCGGTACCAGGCGTCGTCGCCTTCGGCGGCCGGCTCGGCCTTGCCGGGCGAGACGGTGCCGTAGACCAGGCCCTGGAGTTCCTCGGCCGACTTGGGGGCGGTGAACAGGGACACCGCCACCATCACCACCGCGCCGGCGACGAAGCCCGCGATCGCGGAGACGAAGTTGGCGCCCTGGTCGGTGGGGATGCCGATGATGTCCTGCTTGTAGAGGACGAAGTAGTTGACCATCGCGGCCGTAGTGCCCGCGAGCAGGCCCCAGAAGCCGGACTTCATCGACGCCCGCTTCCAGAACATGCCGACGATGAAGACGACGAACATCGGCACGTTGAAGAAGGAGAACAGCGTCTGGAGGTAGCTCATGATGTTGGAGAACGACGAAGCGAGGAACGCCGTCCCGATCGACGCCACCACGCCGATCGCCGTGATCAGGCGGCCGAAGCGGACGTAGTAGGCGTCCTCGCGACCCCTCACCACGTACTTCGCCCAGATGTCGCTGGTGAAGACCGTGTTGAAGGACGACACGTTCGCCGCCATGCCCGCCATGAACGCCGCCAGCAGACCGGTCACCGCGATGCCCAGCACACCGTTGGGCAGCAGCTGTTCCATCAGGTACGGGATCGCGTCGTTGTACTGGAGGTCGGAGTCCGCCGTGCCGATCTTCGGGACCAGGACCGCCGCCACCAGGCCCGGGATCATCACCAGGAAGACGATGAAGATCTTCGGGAACGCGGCGATCAGCGGGGTGCGCTGGGCCGCCGAGAGGTTCTTCGCGGACAGGGCGCGCTGCACCTCGGCGAAGTTCGTCGTCCAGTAGCCGAAGGAGAGCACGAAGCCGAGGCCCAGGACGATCGTCAGCCAGTTCGCGCCCAGCGGGTTGTCACTGCCGATGCCGGTGCCGCCCCAGGCGCTGACGAAGTTGTCGCCCTTGGCCGCCGTCAGCGAGTCCGTCAGGCCGCCCCAGCCGCCGACCTTCTTCAGGCCCAGCACCGTCAGCGGGATCAGGGCCGCCAGGATCACGAAGAACTGGAGCACCTCGTTGTAGATCGCCGACGACAGACCGCCCAGCGTGATGTACGCCAGGACGAAGAAGCCCGCGACCACGATCGCCAACCACTGCGGCCAGCCCAGCAGCGCCTCGACGACGATCGCGAGGGCGTACAGGTTCACGCCCGAGATCAGGATGGCGGCGAAGGCGAACAGGGCCGAGCTGAGCAGGTGCGCGCCCCTGTCGAAGCGCAGCAGCAGGAACTCGGGGACCGAGCGGACCTTGGAGCCGTAGTAGAAGGGCATCATCACCAGGCCGAGGAAGACCATGGCCGGGATGGCGCCGATCCAGTACCAGTGGACGGTGTACGCGCCGTACTGCGCGCTGTTGGCGGCCATGCCGAGGATCTCCGTGGCCGCCAGGTTCGCCGAGACGAAGGCGAGGCCGGTGATCCAGGCGGGCAGGGAGCGGCCCGAGAGGAAGAAGTCGAGGCTGGTCTTCACCGAGCGGCGCGCGGCGAAGCCGATGCCCAGGACGACCACGAAGTAGATCGCCATGATCGTGTAGTCGAGCCAGTTGGTCGGAAGGCGTAGCTCAGCCGCGAGATACGTGGGGGTTCGCATGCACTGCTCACTTTGCTTGGTGGTCTTTGTTTGGTTGTGGTGGTGACTCTCGTGGGGGATTGTGGTTTGATGTGTTTAGTTCTGTTGGAAGCTTGTTCTGCTCGGTGTGAAGCGAGCCTCGCTCGACGCGAAGACTGACGCGCTTCGCTCGGTGTACGGATGGAGAGCCGCGGTGAAGAAGACCTCGACCCGCTTGGCCGACGGTCGTGAGCTCATCTACTACGACCTGCGGGACGACGCGGTGCGCGACGCGGTGGACCGGCGTCCGCTGGACCCCACGGTCACCACTTCGGAGGTACGCAGGGACCCGCTCCTCGGCGATTCCGTCGCGATCGCCTCGCACCGGCAGGGGCGCACCTACCACCCCCCGGCCGACGAGTGCCCCCTGTGCCCCTCGCAGGGCGACCGGCTGAGCGAGATCCCGGACTCGTCGTACGACGCCGTCGTCTTCGAGAACCGCTTCCCCTCGCTGGCCGGTGACTCCGGGCGCTGCGAGGTGGTCTGCTTCACCTCCGACCACAACGCCTCCTTCGCCGACCTCACCGAGGAGCAGGCGCGACTGGTCCTCGACGCGTGGACGGACCGGACGTCCGAGCTGTCGCATCTGCCCTCCGTGGAACAGGTGTTCTGCTTCGAGAACCGCGGTGCCGAGATCGGTGTGACTCTGGGTCACCCGCACGGGCAGATCTACGCCTACCCGTTCACCACGCCCCGCACCGCCCTGATGCTGCGCCAGGTGGCCGCCCACAAGGAGGCCACCGGCGGGGAGAACCTCTTCGACGCCGTCCTGGAGCGTGAACTCGCCGACGAGCGGGTCGTCCTGGAGGGTGAACACTGGGTCGCCTTCGTGCCGTACGCCGCGCACTGGCCGTACGAGGTGCACCTGTACCCCAAGCGCCGGGTGCCCGACCTGCTCGGTCTCGACGAGGACGCGCGCACAGAGTTCCCCCAGGTTTATCTGGAACTCTTGAGGCGCTTCGACCGGATATTCGGGGAGAACCAACCCCTCACGCCGTACATCTCGGGCTGGCACCAGGCGCCGTTCGGCGCGCTGGAGGAGTTCGAGGGCGTCAACCGCGACGACTTCGCGCTGCACCTCGAGCTTTTCACCATCCGCCGTACGTCCGGCAAGCTGAAGTTCCTCGCGGGTTCCGAGTCCGGCATGAACGTGTTCATCAACGACGTGCCGCCGGAGCACGCGGCGAAGCGACTGCGAGAGGTAGCGAGTTGATGAGCGGCAAGTACTTGGTCACGGGCGGAGCGGGATACGTCGGCAGCGTGGTCGCCCAGCACCTGCTGGAAGCGGGACACGAGGTCGTCGTCCTCGACAACCTGTCCACCGGCTTCCGCGAGGGCGTCCCGGCGGGCGCCACGTTCGTCGAGGGCGACATCCGCGACGCCGGGAAGTGGCTCGACGCCTCCTTCGACGCGGTCCTCCACTTCGCCGCGTTCTCGCAGGTCGGCGAGTCCGTCGTGAAGCCCGAGAAGTACTGGGAGAACAACGTCGGCGGCACCATGGCCCTCCTCGGCGCCATGCGCGAGGCGGGCGTGCGCAAGCTCGTCTTCTCCTCCACCGCCGCCACCTACGGCGAGCCGGTCAGCACCCCCATCACCGAGACCGACCCGACCGCGCCGACCTCCCCGTACGGCGCGTCCAAGCTCGCCGTCGACCACATGATCACCGGCGAGGCCACCGCCCACGGGCTCGGCGCGGTGTCCCTGCGCTACTTCAACGTGGCGGGCGCCTACGGCGCGCAGGGCGAGCGGCACGACCCCGAGTCGCACCTCATCCCGCTCGTTCTCCAGGTCGCGCAGGGCCGCCGGGACGCCATCTCCGTCTACGGCGACGACTACCCGACGCCGGACGGCACCTGCATCCGCGACTACATCCACGTCGCCGACCTGGCCGAGGCCCACCTCCTCGCCGTCGAGGCCGCCACCCCCGGCGAGCACCTCATCTGCAACCTCGGGAACGGCAACGGCTTCTCCGTCCGCGAGGTCGTCGAGACGGTCCGCAAGGTCACCGGGCACCCGATCCCCGAGGTCATGGCCCCGCGCCGCGGCGGCGACCCCGCGGTCCTGGTCGCCTCGGCGGCCACCGCCCGCGAGCGGCTCGGCTGGAACCCGTCCCGCGCGGACCTCGCGGGTATCGTCGCCGACGCGTGGGAGTTCACGCAGAAGATCGCAAAGGAGCGGTAAGTGGGGGCAGAGCAGCAGGTCAGGGCCGGCTTCGTCGAGCTGTACGGAACCCAGCCCGAGGGCGTCTGGGCGGCGCCCGGCCGGGTCAACCTCATCGGTGAGCACACCGACTACAACGACGGCTTCGTGATGCCCTTCGCGCTGCCGCACACGGCGACCGCCGCGGTCTCCCGCCGCACGGACGGCGTCCTGCGCCTGCACTCGGCGGACATCGAGGACGGCGTCGCCGAGCTGCGGCTGGACGACCTCGTCCCCGAGTCGGACCGCGCCTGGACGGCGTACCCGGCCGGCGTGGTGTGGGCGCTCCGCGAGGCCGGGCACCCGGTCACCGGCGCCGACATCCACCTCAGCTCGACGGTCCCGTCGGGCGCGGGACTGTCCTCGTCGGCGGCCCTGGAGGTCGTCGTCGCACTGGCCCTCAACGACCTGTTCGAGCTGGGCCTCCAGCGCTGGCAGCTCGCCCGCCTGTGCCAGCGGGCCGAGAACGTCTACGTCGGCGCCCCCACCGGGATCATGGACCAGACCGCGTCCGCCTGCTGCGAGGCCGGCCACGCCCTGTTCCTCGACACCCGCGACCTCTCGCAGAAGCAGATCCCCTTCGACCTCGCCGCCGAGGGCATGCGCCTGCTCGTCGTCGACACGCAGGTCAAGCACGCCCACAGCGACGGTGAGTACGGCAAGCGCCGCGCCGGCTGCGAGAAGGGTGCCGCCCTGCTGGGCGTCGACGCCCTGCGGGACATCCCCTACGCCGACCTGGACGCGGCGCTGGAACGGCTGGGCGACGAGGAAGAGGTCCGCCGGCTCGTCCGTCACGTCGTGACGGAGGACCAGCGGGTGGAACGGGTGGTGTCCCTGCTGAAGTCCGGCGAGACCCGCGCGATCGGCCCCGTCCTGGTCGAGGGCCACGCCTCGCTCCGCGACGACTTCCGTATCTCCTGCCCCGAACTGGACCTGGTCGTCGACACCGCCCTCGCCGGCGGCGCCCTCGGCGCCCGCATGACCGGCGGCGGCTTCGGCGGCTCGGCGATCGTCCTCGCGGAAGCGGCCGACGTCGACACCATCACCAAGGCCGTCGAAGAGGCCTTCGCGGCGGCGGGCTTCACGGCCCCGCGGATCTTCGAAGCGGTCCCGTCGGCGGGCGCCCGCCGACTCGGCTGAACCGTTCGGACAACGCCTCAGCCCCGCACACCCGTGCGGGGCTGACGGCTTTTCCGGGGGAGCGCGGCGGGCGCGGACGGCTCCGAGGCCGTCACCCCAGCCGCTTGGTCAGCGTGTACTCCGTGATTCCCGGCGGGTAGTCCTCGATCACGCACACGACCTCGTAGCCCTGCCGGCGGTAGAAGTGGGGGGCCTGGAAGTCCCAGGTCTCCACGCGGGAGCGCCGGCACCCGCGTTCGTCGCGGGCCAGGCGCTCCGCCTTCGCGAGCAGGCGGGTGCCGAGGCCGGTGCCGCGGTGGCGTTCGTCGACCCAGAGGTAGGTGACGTGCAGCCAGGTCGTCCAGGTGTGGCCGACCAGACCGCCGGCCAGCGCGCCGGTGTCGTCCGACGCCCACACGTGCAGCGGCGCCTCGCGTTCGGCGGGGGTGCCGCGCAGCGCGCGCAGGACGGGGGAGGCCGCCGTGTTCGTGTCGCGCAGCCGGGAGCGGAGCAGATCACGCCGGGACCTGTCGACTTCTGCCTCAAGACGGAACATGCGGCACACCATAAGCGCGCGGGACGGCCAGTTCTGCCATTCGCCTTCCCCTCCCCGCGCACAGCCCTACGCTGTTCACCAGCACCGGTGGGGGCCGGTACTGATCAGGGGGCGAGACAGCCGGGTACGACGCCCGCGGTGGGGGTAGCACTCTCTGCACGGCGGCGGCCGTGCGGTCGAACACCCCTTCCGGGCGTCGTGCCCGCGCCGGTCGTCGTTTCTCCGCCGTTCTCCGCGCCTGGGGTATCCCCTGCTCCGTGAAGGAGCCTGGGGAAGGGGGTTTCGTGGTTCGTATCCGAGTTCTGGTCGTCGACGACCACCGTATCTTCGCCGAGTCGCTCGCCGCCGCCCTGGCGGCCGAGCCCGACGTCGACGTCTCCGCGGCCGGCAGCGGCCCGGCCGCGCTGCGCAGTCTGGAGCGCGCCGCCGCCGAGGGACGCCGCTACGACGTCCTGCTCGTCGACGCCGACCTGGGCGGGAACCTGCCCGGCGTCCGGTCGGCCGTACCCGTGCGGGAGGTGGGCGAGGACGGGCTCGTCGACGGGCTCTCCCTGGTCGCCGGCGTCCGCGTCAGCCAGCCGTACGTCCGGATCGTCGTCCTCGCCGAGAAGGACGACCCGCGCCGCGCGGCCCTCGCCCTCCAGGCCGGGGCGTCCGGCTGGGTGGCGAAGGACTGCTCGCTGTCCCGGCTGCTCACCGTCGTCCGCGGGGTGCTGCGGGAGGAGACGCATCTGCCGCCCGCCCTGCTCACGGGCGTGCTCAAGGAGCTGACCGCCGCGCGCAAGCACCGTACGGAGAGCGAGCGGCTCGTGGAGTCCCTCACGCCGAGGGAGCGCGAGGTGCTGCGCTGCATGGTCGCCGGGCTGGGGCGCAAGGCGGTCGCCGAGCGGCTGTTCCTGTCCCCGCACACCGTCCGCACCCACATGCAGAACGTCCTCGGCAAGCTGGGGGTGCACTCCACGCTCGCCGCGGTCGCGCTCGCCCGGCGGGCGGGCGTCGGACCGGCGGACCTAACCGGGGATGTTGTCGAACGGGGCGGTCAGCTGGCGTAGCAGCGCGGCCAGCTCGCCCCGCTGGGCGTGGGACAGCTCGGCGAGGATCGCCCGCTCCTGTTCCAGGAGACCGGCCAGTGCCTGGTCGGCGCGGTCCTTGCCGTCGTCCGTGAGCCGCACCAGCACACCGCGCCGGTCGCTCGGATCGGGCAGCCGCTCCACCAGGTCCTTCTTCGCCAGCCGGTCGATACGGTTCGTCATCGTGCCCGACGTGACCAGCGTCTGCGTCAGCAACTGCCCAGGCGACAGCTGATACGGCGGACCGGCGCGCCTCAGCGCGGTCAGCACGTCGAACTCCCAGGGCTCCAGCTGATGCTCGGAGAACGCCAGACGGCGTGCGCGGTCCAGGTGCCGGGCCAGCCTGCTCACCCGGCTGAGTACTTCCAGCGGCTCCACGTCGAGGTCCGGGCGCTCCCGGCGCCACGCTGCGACCAGTCGATCGACCTCGTCCTCCATGACGATCAGTGTAGTGGTTGTGTCGATGTGAAGTCTCTTGATGTGAAGTCTCTTGACGTCAAGCTAAATCGGCTGGGACCGTGGACCCACCGAACGAGGAAGACTTCACCACGAGGAGGCCGCCGCCCCATGTCCACCCCCACCTGGGACCCCGCCCAGTACCTGCGCCACGCCGGCCACCGCGCCCGCCCCTTCGCCGACCTCCTCGCCCGCGTCCCCGGCCTGCCCGGCGACCCGCCCCGCATCGCCGATCTCGGCTGCGGCCCCGGCAACGTCACCACCGTGCTCACCGACCGCTGGCCCACCGCCCGCGTCACCGGCTACGACAACTCCGACCAGATGCTCGCCGAGGCCAGGGCGCACGCCGGCCCGCGCCTCGACTTCGCCCACGCCGACCTCACGACCTGGACGCCCACCGAGACGTACGACCTGATCGTCTCCAACGCCGCCCTCCACTGGGTCCCCGGTCACCTCGACGCCTTCCCCGCCTGGCTGGCCGGCCTCGCACCCGGCGGCACCTTCGCCTTCCAGGTCCCCCACAACATCGACGCGCCCCTGCACGCCCTCATGCGCGAACTCGGCAACACGCCCCGCTGGAAGGGCCGCCTCGGCGAGGTCCTCCGCCCCGAGGACTCCGTCCACGCCCCCGAGGTCTACCTCGACCACCTCGCCCGCCTCGGCTGCGAGACCGACGTCTGGACGACCACGTACCACCACGTCCTGGCGGGCGAGGACCCCGTCCTCGACTGGGTCAAGGGCACCGGCCTGCGCCCCGTCCTCACCGCCCTCGCCGACGACCCCGAGGCCCGCGACACCTTCGTCACCGAGTACCGCGACCTGCTCCGCGAGGCCTACCCGCCCCGCCCGTACGGCACGGTCCTCCCGTTCCGCCGCCTGTTCGCGGTGGCCCGGAAGGGGAAGTGAGATCTACGGTGCCCGGCCCAGGTGGGTGACCAGGATGCGGATCGCGGCGTCGTCGATGACGTAGAGGACCCGGTGGTCGCCGATGCGGAGCCGGCGGAGGTCGGGGGATCCGTTGGGGACGATCCCACCGGGCGGGGATCGTCGGCCAGCTTGTCGATGCCGTCGAGACCCGAGCGGCCACGTCCGGGGCGGGCGGCTCGAACTCGATCTCGTAGGTCACTTGTGCTCAAGTCCCAGCCGCTTGCGTACCTCTGCCATGGGGATGCCGGGCGCCGGCGTGCCCTCGGCCTGGCGGCGCTCGTGGTCCGCGACGGCCAAGGCGCCTTCGAGATCTTCGGCAGTGGGCCACGCGGTGTACCAGGTCATCGAGCTGGGAGCCGGCCTCGTCGACCGGAATCCTCGTCATCCGCACAGCGTGTCAGGGGCGGTCGCGTGAATGGTTGTTTCAGACAGACGCGACGGGTCACCCGTAGTAGTGCGACAGACGCCGTACCTCACTAGGAGTGATGGAACGTGGCACGCGAGAAGAAGTCCAAGGCGAAGATGGAGCAGGCCAAGGGCAAGGCCAAGGAAGCGGCCGGGCGGGCCGTCGGCAACGAGCGGCTCGAGGCCGAGGGACGTGCCGAGCAGGCCAAGGGTGACGCCCGCCAGTCGAAGGAGAAGGCGAAGGACGTCTTCAAGCACTGACGGACCGATGTGCCGAGGGCCCCCGTCCACAGGACGGGGGCCCTCGTACGCGTACGTCAGCTCTTGCGGCGGCCTATCAGGTGCGGCTTGGCCTCCAGGCCGTCCAGGCCGTGCCACGCCAGGTTCACCAGATGCGCCGCGACCTCCGCCTTCTTCGGGCGCCGCACGTCCAGCCACCACTGACCGGTCAGCGCGACCATCCCCACCAGCGCCTGCGCGTACAGCGGCGCCAGCTTCGGATCGAAGCCGCGGCTCTTGAACTCACGGCCCAGGATGTCCTCCACCTGGGTGGCGATGTCCGAGATGAGAGACGCGAAGGTACCCGTCGACTGCGGGATCGGGGAGTCGCGCACCAGGATGCGGAAACCGTCCGTGTACTCCTCGATGTAGTCCAGCAGAGCGAACGCCGCCTGCTCGCACAGCTCGCGCGGGTGACCGGCCGTGAGGGAGCTGGTCACCATGTCCAGCAGGCGCCGCATCTCACGGTCCACCACCACCGCGTACAGCCCCTCCTTGCCGCCGAAGTGCTCGTACACCACCGGCTTGGACACCCCGGCCTTCGCCGCGATCTCCTCCACCGACGTGCCCTCGAACCCCTTCGCCGCGAAGAGCGTGCGACCGATCTCCAGCAGCTGCTGGCGACGCTCCGCACCGGTCATCCGGGTGCGACGCACTCGCCGCGGCTTCTCATTGCTCGGGGTACTGCTGGAGTCGGTCGCCACGGCGTCCATCATGCCGCGTCGGCGGCCACCTTCCCGCGCCGGGAGCCGTCCCCGCCCGTGTTCCGGCGCGAATCGATACGCGAGCGTGACGGCCAGCGCACGTCGTACGCCCAGCCCAGCATCTCGAACCAGCGGATGAACCGCGCCGAGGAGTCCAACTGGCCGCGCATCACACCGTGCCGCGCCGACGTGGGGTCGGCATGGTGCAGGTTGTGCCAGGACTCACCGCAGGACAGAACCGCCAGCCACCACACGTTGCCGGACCGGTCGCGCGACTTGAACGGCCGCTTGCCCACCGCGTGACAGATCGAGTTGATCGACCAGGTCACGTGGTGCAGCAACGCCACCCGCACCAGCGAACCCCAGAAGAACCCGGTGAACGCCCCCCACCAGGACATCGTCACCAGCCCGCCGATCAGCGCCGGCAGCGCCAGCGAGAGCACCGTCCACAGCACGAACTGCCGGGAGATCGCCCGCAGTGCCGGGTCCTTGATCAGATCCGGCGCGTACTTGTCCTGGGGCGTCTGCTCCTCGTCGAACATCCAGGCGATGTGCGCCCACCACAGGCCCTTCATCAGCGCCGGCAGCGTGTCACCGAAACGCCACGGCGAATGCGGGTCACCCTCCGCGTCGGAGAACTTGTGGTGTCTGCGGTGATCCGCCACCCAGCGGACCAGCGGTCCCTCGACCGCCATCGACCC
This sequence comes from Streptomyces sp. NPDC058335, assembly GCF_042723915.1. NCBI lineage: Bacteria > Bacillati > Actinomycetota > Actinomycetes > Kitasatosporales > Streptomycetaceae > Streptomyces > Streptomyces sp. NPDC058335. Next base: position 478,376 of record NZ_JBHXHX010000002.1, read on the forward strand.
CATGATCGCCAGGGCGATCCGCAGAGGCCGCTTCGCCTTGAAGGAACCATGCGTGAAGTACCGGTGGAAACCGATGGTGATGCCGTGGCACCCCAGGTAGTAGAAGAAGACCAGCAGGCCGAGATCCAGCCAGCTCACCCCCCAGCCCCAGGCCAGCGGCACCGCCGCCAGCAGGGCCAGGAACGGCACGATGATGAAGACGAGCAGTGCGATCTGCTCGATCGATCGCTTCTGCTCACCGCCCAGAGTGGCGGAGCTGGTGGGGGAGTCGTCGGGCGCCGGTGAAGGGTCTTCGATCACGTCGGAGCTAGAGGTCATGCGCGTCCCCTGTGGGGTCGTGGGTTGAGAGAGGTGCCAGGCCGGGAGACCGCACCACACTTCCTACGGTCCCGTAACCTACGGCGTCGTAAGTATGGCAGTGCGGCGCCCGGCGGCAAGGCCCGCGAGTCTGCGCGTCCGCACGGACACCTATCCTTGGAGACGGTCGGACAGCGCGGTCCGCTCTGTTTTCTTCCCGGATGTCAGGTCTGTATGCGGCCCCGCCGCGGGGCCTGACGTCCGAGTTCCCTCCCGGACGAGCTTCAACACTGCAAGGAGCCGCACCTGTGAGCAGTGCCGACGACCAGACGACAACCACCCCCGAGCTGCGCGCCGACATCCGCCGACTGGGTGACCTCCTCGGTGAGACCCTCGTCCGGCAGGAGGGCCCCGAGCTCCTCGACCTGGTCGAAAAGGTCCGCCGCCTCACGCGCGAGGACGGCGACGCAGCCGCCGCGCTGTTGCGCGGCACCGAACTGGAGACCGCGGCCAAGCTGGTCCGCGCCTTCTCCACGTACTTCCATCTCGCGAACGTCACCGAGCAGGTCCACCGCGGCCGCGAACTGCGCGCCAAGCGCGCCGCCGAAGGCGGCCTCCTCGCCCGCACCGCCGACCGCCTCAAGGACGCCGACCCGGACCACATCCGCGAGACGGTCCGGAACCTCAATGTTCGCCCCGTCTTCACGGCACACCCCACCGAAGCCGCGCGCCGGTCGGTCCTCAACAAGCTCCGGCGCATCGCCGCGCTCCTGGAGACCCCCGTCATCGAGGCCGACCGCCGCCGCTACGACACCCGGCTGGCCGAGAACATCGACCTCGTCTGGCAGACCGACGAACTCCGCGTCGTCCGCCCCGAGCCCGCCGACGAGGCCCGCAACGCCATCTACTACCTCGACGAACTGCACGCCGGGGCCGTCGGCGACGTCCTCGAGGACCTCACCGCCGAACTCGAACGCGTCGGCGTCACCATCCCCGCCGAGACCCGCCCCCTCACCTTCGGCACCTGGATCGGCGGCGACCGCGACGGCAACCCCAACGTCACCCCCCAGGTCACCTGGGACGTCCTCATCCTCCAGCACGAACACGGCATCAACGACGCCCTGGAGATGATCGACGAACTCCGCGGATTCCTCTCCAACTCCATCCGCTACACCGGAGCCACCGAGGAACTCCTCGCCTCCCTCAAGGCCGACCTGGAACGCCTCCCCGAGATCAGCCCCCGCTACAAGCGCCTCAACGCCGAGGAGCCCTACCGGCTCAAGGCCACCTGCATCCGGCAGAAGCTGGAGAACACCAAGCAGCGCCTCGCCAAGGGCATCCCGCACGAGCCCGGCCGCGACTACCTCGGCACCAGCGAGCTGATCGGCGACCTCACCCTCATCCAGACCTCGCTGCGCGAACACCGCGGCGGCCTCTTCGCCGACGGCCGCATGAACCGCACCATCCGCACCCTGGCCGCCTTCGGCCTCCAGCTCGCCACCATGGACGTCCGCGAACACGCCGACGCCCACCACCACGCCCTCGGCCAGCTGTTCGACCGCCTCGGCGAAGAATCCTGGCGCTACTCCGACATGCCCCGCGAGTACCGCACCAAGCTCCTCGCCAAGGAACTGCGTTCCCGCCGCCCCCTCGCGCCCACCCCGGCACCCGTCGACGCCGCCGGCGAGAAGACCCTCGGCGTCTTCCTCACCGTCAAGCGCGCCCTGGAGGTCTTCGGACCCGAGGTCATCGAGTCGTACATCATCTCCATGTGCCAGGGCGCCGACGACGTCTTCGCCGCCGCCGTCCTCGCCCGCGAGGCCGGCCTCGTCGACCTGCACGCCGGCTGGGCCAAGATCGGCATCGTGCCCCTCCTGGAGACCACCGACGAGCTGAAGGCCGCCGACACCATCCTCGAGGACATGCTCTCCGACCCGTCGTACCGCCGTCTGGTGGCGCTGCGCGGAGACGTCCAGGAGGTCATGCTCGGCTACTCCGACTCCTCCAAGTTCGGCGGCATCACCACCAGCCAGTGGGAGATCCACCGCGCCCAGCGCCGCCTGCGCGACGTGGCGCACCGCTACGGCGTCCGCCTGCGTCTCTTCCACGGCCGCGGCGGCACCGTCGGCCGCGGCGGCGGCCCCTCCCACGACGCGATCCTCGCCCAGCCCTGGGGCACCCTCGAAGGCGAGATCAAGGTCACCGAGCAGGGCGAGGTCATCTCCGACAAGTACCTCATCCCGTCGCTGGCCCGCGAGAACCTGGAACTGACGGTCGCCGCCACCCTCCAGGCCTCCGCCCTGCACACCTCACCCCGCCAGTCCGACGAGGCCCTCGCCCGCTGGGACGCGGCCATGGACCTCGTCAGCGACGCCGCCCACGACGCCTACCGCAAGCTCGTCGAAGACCCCGACCTCCCGTCGTACTTCTTCGCCTCCACCCCCGTCGACCAGCTCGCCGACCTCCACCTCGGCTCCCGCCCCTCCCGGCGCCCCGACTCCGGCGCCGGCCTCGACGGGCTCCGCGCCATCCCGTGGGTCTTCGGCTGGACCCAGTCCCGCCAGATCGTCCCCGGCTGGTACGGCGTCGGCTCCGGCCTCAAGGCCCTGCGCGAGGCCGGCCTCGACACCGTCCTCGACGAGATGCACGGCCAGTGGCACTTCTTCCGCAACTTCATCTCCAACGTCGAGATGACCCTCGCCAAGACGGACCTGCGGATCGCCCAGCACTACGTCGACACCCTCGTCCCCGACGAGCTGCGCCACGTGTTCGACACCATCAGGACCGAACACGCGCTCACCGTCGCCGAGGTCCTCAAGATCACCGGCGAACAGGAGCTGCTGGACGCCACCCCTGTCCTCAAGCAGACCTTCACCATCCGCGACGCCTACCTGGACCCCATCTCCTACCTCCAGGTCACCCTGCTCAAGCGCCAGCGTGACGCCGCGGCCGCCGGCCAGGAACCCGACCCGCTCCTCGCCCGCGCCCTCCTCCTCACCGTCAACGGCGTGGCGGCAGGCCTGCGCAACACCGGCTGACCCGCACACGACATGAAGGGCGCCCCCGAGAAACCGGGGGCGCCCTTCGCGCGTCGTACGTCCTCTCCTACACCGCCAGGAACGCCGCCGTCAGCAACGCCATCCCCGACCCCGCCAGCACCCACCCCCACCGCGCCCGCCCCAGCCCACCCGCGACCACCACCGACGCCAGCAGCAGCGCACCGCCCATCGGCACCCACGCGTACAACACCCCGGCAGGACCGGACCGTACGACCTCGTCACCGCCCGGCTTGATCACCACGGTGTAGGTCCGCCCCTTGCGCACCGCCACCGTCTTCTCGATCACCACCCGCGCACGGGCCTGCGACCCCGACGACAACGGCGTGTACGGCCCCGAACAGCTGTCCGCACCGCAGCGTGCCACCTCGATCGTGCCCTGCTCCCGGCCCTTCGTCAGCATCACGTGCTGCGCCGTCCCCCAGGACCCCCACACCCCCGCCACCAGAATCAGCGAGGCCACCACCCACATCGCCGCCAGCCGGCCGAACCGCAACGCGGCCGCCGCGGCCCGACGGGAGGAACCCCGGCGAGCGGGACCCCGATGGGACGTGGCGGCGGCGACGGTGGCAGGCATGGCCGGGATCATTGGCCATGCCCGAACGGCACGTCAACCTCGGCGGGTGACAAGTCGCGAGTTGTCCGTACCTTTCCGCGACCCACACCCCGCACCTACGAGTTGTACGTCCCCTGCGCCCGCTCCAGGCCCTCGATCACCAGACACTCCACCGCGTCCGCCGCCCGGTCCACGAAGTAGTCCAGCTCCTTGCGCTCCGCCCCCGAGAAGTCCTTCAGCACGAAATCCGCCACCTGCATCCGCCCCGGCGGACGGCCGATCCCGAACCGCACCCGGTGATACTCCGCCCCGAACGCCTTCGTCATCGACTTCAGACCGTTGTGCCCGTTGTCCCCGCCACCCAGCTTCAGCCGCAGCACCCCGTAGTCGATGTCCAGCTCGTCATGGACGGCCACCACATTGGCCACGGGCACCTTGTAGAACTCCCGCAGGGCATTCACCGGCCCACCGGAAAGATTCATGTACGACATCGGCTTCGCCAGCACCACCCGACGGTTCGCCGGCCCCGGCGGACCGATCCGCCCCTCCACGACCTGAGCCTGCGCCCGCCCCGCCCGCTTGAACCTCCCCCCGATCCGCTCGGCCAGCAGATCGGCCACCATGAACCCCACGTTGTGCCGGTTCATCGCGTACTCCGGGCCCGGATTGCCCAACCCCACGATCAACCAGGGGGCATTGGCGTCGGTCGTCACGTCCATGTCTCCTTGATACGCGCCAGCCGCTGCCCCCGAAGGGAACAGCGGCTGACGAACAAACGACGACGGTGAGGATCAGGCCTCCGCGGAAGCCTCTTCGCCCTCGCCCGCCGCGGCCTCCTCCGCCTGCGCGGCCAGCACCTGGAGGACGACGGTGTCGCCGTCGACGCCCAGCTTGGTGCCCGACGGCAGCGGGATGTCCTTGGCGAGCACCGAGTCGCCGGCGGTCAGGCCCTCGACGGACACCGTGACGGACTCGGGGATGTGCGTCGCCTCGGCCTCGACCGGCAGCGCGTTGAGGACGTGCTCCAGCAGGTTGCCACCGGGAGCCAGCTCGCCCTCGGTGTGCACGAAGATCTCGACGTTGACCTTCTCGCCACGCGTGACCAGCTGAAGGTCGACGTGCTCGAGGTAACCGCGGATCGGGTCACGCTGCACGGACTTCGGGATCGCCAGCTCCTTGGACTCGCCGTCGATGTCCAGGGAGATCAGGACGTTCGGCGTACGCAGCGCCAGCAGCAGCTCGTGACCAGGCAGCGTCAGGTGGATCGGGTCCGAACCGTGGCCGTACAGAACACCGGGAACCTTGTTGTCACGACGGATGCGGCGGGCCGCACCCTTGCCGAACTCGGTGCGGGACTCAGCGGCGATCTTTACCTCGGACATGGAAATCACTCCTCGTAGAAACAGCGACGGACAAGGTCACCCGGCCACGAACGGCCTGCTACGAAGAGCGCGTCGATAACGGACCGCCGTACCACGTGACACACGCGTACGGCCTCCCTCGCCGAGCAACCTGAGCAGTCTACTCGGCAGGGGAGGCCGCAGAAAAATCGATCAACCAGAACGGAAGGCCGCGTACGCCTACTGCTCGTCGAACAGGCTCGTCACCGAACCGTCCTCGAACACCTCACGCACCGCGTTCGCGATCGTCGGCGCGATCGACAGCACCGTGATCTTGTCCACCTCCAGCTCGCCCGGGGTCGGCAGCGTGTTCGTGAAGACGAACTCACTCACCGGCGAGTTCTTCAGACGGTCCGCCGCCGGACCGGACAGCACACCGTGCGTCGCCGTCACGATGACGTCCTCCGCACCGTGCGCGAACAGGGCGTCCGCCGCGGCACAGATCGTGCCACCCGTGTCGATCATGTCGTCGACCAGCACACACACCCGGCCCTCGACCTCGCCCACGACCTCGTGGACCGTCACCTGGTTCGCCACGTCCTTGTCGCGCCGCTTGTGCACGATCGCCAGCGGCGCACCCAGACGGTCGCACCAGCGGTCCGCGACCCGGACCCGGCCCGCGTCCGGCGACACGACCGTCAGCTTCGAGCGGTCCACCTTGCTGCCCACGTAGTCCGCCAGCAGCGGCAGCGCGAACAGGTGATCCACCGGACCGTCGAAGAAGCCCTGGATCTGGTCCGTGTGCAGATCGACGGTGAGGATCCGGTGCGCACCCGCCGTCTTCATCATGTCCGCGATCAGCCGCGCCGAGATCGGCTCACGGCCGCGGTGCTTCTTGTCCTGCCGCGCATAGCCGTAGAACGGCACGATCACGGTGATCGAACGCGCCGACGCACGCTTCAGCGCGTCGATCATGATCAACTGTTCCATGATCCACTTGTTGATCGGAGCCGTGTGGCTCTGGATCAGGAAGCAGTCCGCACCACGAGCCGACTCCTCGTAACGGACGTAGATCTCACCATTGGCGAAGTCGAAGGCCTTCGTCGGGACGACCCCGACACCCAGCTGGTGGGCGACCTCCTCGGCAAGCTCGGGGTGGGCGCGGCCGGAGAAGAACATCATCTTCTTCTCGCCGGTCGTCTTGATCCCGGTCACAGCACTGTCTCCTCAGAGGTGTCTCAGCCGGCTGTCGAGAGACCTCGCCGCTGGGCGCGACGGGCCGTCTCAGCTGGTGGGGGTGCGGGTGTGCACTTATCACGGTACGCCGTGTACGACGCACTCGATTCCGGTCAGTCTTCGCCGTCGCCCTGCCGGGAAGCCGCCTCGGCCGCCTTCGCCGCCGCGCTCCCCGGACGCTTACGAGCCACCCAACCCTCGATATTCCGCTGCTGACCACGGGCCACGGCCAGCGAACCGGGCGGCACATCCTTCGTGATCACGGACCCGGCAGCGGTGTACGCGCCGTCCCCGATCGTGACAGGAGCCACAAACATGTTGTCCGAACCCGTCTTGCAGTGCGAGCCGACGGTCGTGTGGTGCTTGTGCTCTCCGTCATAGTTCACGAACACGCTGGCCGCACCGATGTTGGTGTACTCACCGATCGTCGCGTCACCGACGTACGACAGATGCGGCACCTTCGTGCCCTCGCCGATGACGGCGTTCTTCGTCTCCACATACGTACCGACCTTCGACTTCACGCCGAGCCGCGTACCGGGCCGCAGATACGCGTACGGCCCCACGGTCGCCTCCGGACCGACCTCGGCCCCGTCCGACACCGTGTTGTCCACCCGGGCCCCCGCACCCACCGTCGTGTCCTTCAGCCGGCTGTTCGGACCCACCACGGCACCCTCGCCCAGATGCGTCACCCCGAGCAGCTGCGTCCCCGGAAGAACCACCGAGTCCTGCTCGAACGTCACCGCGACATCGACCCACGTCGTGGCCGGGTCGACGACCGTCACACCGGCCAGCATGGCGGCGGTCAGCAGCCGGTCGTTCAGGATCCGGCGAGCCTCCGCCAGCTGCACCCGGTTGTTGATCCCGGCGATCTCCCGGTGATCACCGGCAACCGAAGCACCGACCCGGTGACCGGCCTCCCGCAGGATCCCCAGCACATCGGTCAGGTACTCCTCACCCTGACTGTTGTCCGTACGGACCTGCTTCAACGCCTCCGCAAGGAGCTGCCCGTCGAACGCGAACACACCCGAGTTGATCTCCCGGATCGCCCGCTGCGCCTCCGACGCGTCCTTGTGCTCCACGATCCCCGTGACCGCACCCGACACCTCGTCCCGGACGATCCGCCCGTACCCGGTCGCGTCCGGCACCTCGGCCGTCAGCACCGTGACGGCGTTCCCGTCGGCCCGATGAGTGGCGGCGAGCTGCGCGAGAGTCGCACCCGTCAGCAGGGGAGTGTCACCGCAGACGACCACAACGGTCCCGTCCACGGCCCCACCGAGCTGCTCCAGCCCCATCCGTACGGCATGCCCGGTGCCGTTCTGCTCCTCCTGCACCGCGGTCCGTACGGCGGCGTCGACCTCGGCGAGATGCGCGGTGACCTTCTCGCGCGCGTGCCCGACGACGACGACCAGGTTCTCGGGGTCCAACTCACGAGAGGCGGCCAGCACATGGCCCACGAGACTGCGGCCGCAGATGTCGTGCAGGACCTTGGGTATGGCCGACTTCATACGGGTGCCCTCACCCGCTGCGAGAACGACGACGGCTGCCGGGCGAATGGCGCTCACGGAGTTGCCCTTCGGCTGTGGAGAGGTGGGACATCCGAAGGATACCGGGGCGTTTCCCGGCGGACATGAGAGCGGGCCCTGACAGTGCTGTCAGGGCCCACCTTCACCAGAGCTCCCGGGGAAGGATTCGAACCTCCATAAGCGACACCAAAAGACGCTGTCCTGCCCTTAGACGACCCGGGATTGCCCTTATGTCCGGTTCGGTAGATCGCCCGGACGGACAGCTCCTACTATGCCGTACCAAGCGCCCTCGATGCGACGGTACAGATCGGCCCCTCGCCGCACTTTGATGCCAAGGCACCCTCGATATGCGTCTCCTGTGTTCTTGCGCACGGTTGCCGGGTTGTGCTTCTTGAGGATCGTCCTGCCCAAGGCTGACCGGTCGACGCCGACGAGGTCGGCCCAGTAGCGCTCGGCGGCAGCGACGTCTGCGGACTCGTGGATCATGACGCGACAGTGCAGCCGGTCTCGACTTATTCCGAGCAGGTCCAGCCAGGCGAGGAAGACGGTGATCATTCCGGGATCGCTGTTGACGAACTCCACGCTTTCGCGGCGGGTGTGCGGCTTGTCCTTGGTGCCCTCGGCCCAGTAGAGCGCAACGCCTGCGATGAATGGCTCGCGATCCGACAGCTCGCCAATGGCTGCTGCTGCCGTTTGTTTTGTGGCCTCACGCTCTTGGTTTCGAGAGGCTTGCAGTCGCGCGAGCCCCGCGTTCATCCGCTCCGGTCGTTCCTCCGGAGTGCACTTGAGCTCCGGGTGGGGCTGATCTCGCACCCAAAGTGACACGGAACTCTTCGAGCAGCCCAGTTCCGCCCGGATTCGGGTGTACGTCCCCCCTGCTGCCGTAGCTCCCGCGCCCTCTCGCGGAGGTCGTCCTTCGCTCGTGGGCGTTTCGTCCACTCGGGGGGTGGCTCGCCCTCGACGAGGCGTTGAAGTGCCTCCTTGTTGTGTACTTGGAGCTCGTCGCGGATCTGCCGAAGGCTATAGCCCTCGCGTCTCAGCGCGACCGCCTGCTCCCGGAGCCCCTCGAAGTCCACGTACTTGCCATGGGAATGTGCCATGGGCGTACCGTCAGGTCGGAATAGGGGATTCCGGGATCGAACAGGCCTGGTTCGTCAGTCCGAGGGATACCGGTGGGTTTCGGTGATGTCCGGTTGCGGAGTGTGGTGTAGGCCAGTCGGGGAAAGTCGCCGGAAATGGCAGAGGCCGCGCCCGTAGGCTGGGGGCATGACCACGACGGGGGAAGAGGGCACGGCGGTCCGGGGAGGGCCTTGGTGGTGGGCGAGGCGCCGCAGTGCGGTGTTCGACTGGAGTCTTGCGGTGTTGTCCGCCGCGGAGTGTGCGCTGGAGGGGTATCCGTTCGCGCAGGACGCGGGCGTTCCGGTGGCCGCGGGGATGGTGTTCGGGCTGCTCGCCGGGTCCGTGCTGCTGGTGCGGCGGAAGTGGCCGATCGCGGTGGTGCTGGTGTCGATCGCCATCACACCGGCGCAGATGGGCTTTCTGATGGGGATCGTCGGCCTGTACACGCTGGCCGCGTCCGAGCTGCCTCGGCGGATCATCGCCTCGCTGGCGGGGATGCAGTTGGTGGGGACGTTGATCGTGACGTTCGTGCGGGTGCGCCAGAGCATGGATCAGGGGCGTCTGACGATCGGGGACTGGTTCATTCCGTTCGCCGCCATCACGACCTCGCTGGGACTGACCGCTCCGCCGTTGCTGCTCGGGCTGTATGTGGGGGCGCGGCGGCGGTTGATGGAGAGTCTGCGGGAGCGGGCGGACAGTCTCGAGCGGGAGTTGCAGCTGCTGGCCGAGCGGGCCGAGGAGCGGGCGGAGTGGGCGCGGGGCGAGGAGCGGACGCGGATCGCGCGGGAGATGCATGACGTGGTCGCGCATCGGGTGAGCCTGATGGTGGTGCACGCGGCGGCGTTGCAGGCGGTGGCGCGCAAGGACCCGGAGAAGGCCGTGCGGAACGCGGCGCTGGTGGGGGACATGGGGCGGCAGGCGTTGACCGAGTTGCGGGAGATGCTCGGGGTGCTGCGCAGTGGCGACGGTGTGGGGGCGCGGGGTGCCTCGGTGCCGTTGGCGGCGGTGGGGGTGGCCGCGGCGGCTGCCGCTTCGCGGGCGGTGGAGGAGGGGGAGGGGCCGTGTCTGTCGGAGCTGGACGTGTTGATCGGGCAGTCGGCCGCCGCGGGGATGGTGGTGGACCTGTCGGTCGAGGGTGAGGTGCGGGGGTATGCGCCGGAGATCGAGCAGACGGCGTACCGGGTGGTGCAGGAGGCGTTGACCAACGTGCACAAGCATGCGGCGGGTGCGAAGACGTATGTGCGGTTGGCGCATCGGGTGGCCGAGATCGCGATGCAGGTGGAGAACGAGCCGCCGCCGGAGGTGGGGTCGGCGTCGTCGGCGCGGTTGCCGTCGGGGGGCAACGGGCTGGTGGGGATGCGGGAGCGGGTGCTGGCGTTGGGTGGGGTGTTCGTGTCGGGGCCGACCGAGGCGGGGGGGTTTCGGGTGTCGGCGGTGATTCCGGCGGGGTAGGGCGGTGCATGGCCTGGGGCCCTTGTGGGGGGTCAGCCCGCGGTGAGGCGGACGGGCTCGATGCCGGAGATGAGCGCGCCGAGGGCCTGGTCGATGTCGGGGCCGAGGTACCAGTCGCCGGTGTGGTCGAGGGCGTAGACGCGGCCTTCGGCGTCGATGGCGAGGAGGGAGTGGCTGTCGGTCTCGGCGCCGAGGGGGCTGACGTCGGTGTCGAGGGCACGGCCGAGGTCGGCGAGGGTGCGGGCGAGGTGCAGGCCGTGGAGGGGGTCGAGGTGGACGGCGGCGGGGGCGATCTGGCGGCCGGGTCCGGTGGGGGCGATGTGGAGGCCGCCGAATTCGGCCCAGGCTTCGACGGCGGCGGGGAAGACGGCGTGGCGGTGGCCGGCCGGTGAAGTGTGTTCGCGCAGGGTGTCGGCCCAGATCTCGGCTTGTTTGATGTCCCAGCGTCCGGGTTGCCAGCCGGCGGCGCGCAGGGCGGCGTCGGCGGGTACGGGGAAGCGCGTGGTGGTGCGGTCGGGGTGCATCTGCCCTTCGTTCGTCGGGGTCATGGGTCGGTGCGAGGCCGTACGTGTGCGGGCGTCAGTTGCCGTCGGTGGTGGGGTCGACGATGCGGACGCCGAAGTGGGCGCTGAGGGCGGTGCAGGCGCGGCAGGGGGCGGCGAAGCTGCCGTGGAGGGGGTCGCCGTCCTCGCGGATGCGGCGGGCGGTGAGTTTGGCATGTTTGAGTGCTTTGCGGGCCTCGCCGTTGGTCATGGGTCTGCGGGTGGCGCGTCTGCTGCGGGTGGCGTCGGCGGCGGCGATGTGGCGGGAGATGAGGAGCGCTTCGGCGCAGCGGCCGGTGTAGCGGTCGCGTCGGTCGCTGGGGAGGGTGTCGAGGAAGTCCTGGACGAGGGGGTGGAGTGCGGGGGGCTGGTCGCCGCGGGCGGCGGTGCCGGTGAGGGTGGCGCCGCGGACGGAGAGGGCGGCGGCGACGGTGGGGAGTATGCCGTCGCGGCGGTGGCGGAGGACGGGTGCGTGGAGGGTCTCGTCGCTGCTCCAGCCGATGCGCGGGTCGCCGGAGCGGCTCGTGTGCGGTCCCGTTTGTGTGGCGTTCATGATCGTCATTCCCCTCCCGTGCATCCCCCGGAGGACTCAGAGTGCCAAATGGCGTGGGGTGTGGGAAAGCTGGGGCGGCGCGACACGCCCGTGTTTGGGCTGGCTGTCACGGCGGGGTGACGGCAGGTCACGGAAGTGGAGGGCCGGTGACCGGTGTCGCCGTACCGCATAGGCTGTCGGCACCGCCTGGCGCGCGGTTGACGCGCGTTGGAGACCGTTGGAGACAGTCGGATACGGAGTGTGGTGGTCGGGTCCGGATGCGGATTCGGCCGCCGGGGTCCGTCCAGAGTGCCGCAGGGGGCAACCGCCATGACGACAGGTCGGCTCGGGCAGCAAGCCGCGCCGCCGAACGCGGCCTACGCCGGGCAGGTCGTGCATTTCCCGGATCCGGTCCGGGCCGCACGTCACCCGAGGGGGGTGCGGGTGGACGAGCGCGGCTACCCGGACTTCTCGGCCTATGCGCGGGCGGCCGCGGAGATCGCGGAGCCGCCGGAGGGTTTCGGCGTCGATGAGCTGCGGCTGACGGACTACGTGTCGGCGAACGCGGCGTTGTCGGCGTCGGGGCACGAGCTGTGGGACACGGTGGACAGCGTGGCGACGCCGCATGGCTGGACGTGGCATCACGTGGTGGGTTCCCGGCGGCTGGAGTTGGTTCCGGTCGAGGTGAAGGCGTTGCTGCGACATCACGGCGGGATCGTGACGGCGGTGGTGGATCAGGCGAAGCGTGGGACGCGGCCGTTGCAGGAGACGCGTCCGGCGCATTTCGGGCTGCCGAAGTCGGGTGTGGCGGTGTCGGAGCAGCAGGTGCAGGGGGTCGAGGAGGACCTCGGGTACCGGTTGCCCGGTGCGTACCGGACGTTCTTGAAGGCCGCGGGTGGCTGTGCTCCGGTGGGGCCGGCACTGGACGCGGAGTTGGGGCTGCTGGTGGACCAGCCGTTCTTCACGGTGCGGGACGAGGCGGCGGTCAACGATCTGGTGTACGTGAACAAGTGCCTGCGTGACCATTTGACCAAGGATTACCTGGGTGTCGGGTTCGTGCAGGGTGGTCTGCTGGCCGTGAAGGTGAAGGGCGAGCGGATCGGTTCGGTGTGGTTCTGCGCGTACGACGATGTGCGGGACGTTGATCCGGCGTGGTCGCCGGCAGAGCGGGTGGAGCGGTTGTTGCTGCCGTGCGGTGAGGATTTCGATGCCTTCCTGTCGCGGTTGGCGGGGCGGCCGCCCGAGTTGGAGACGGTGGCGAATCTGATGGTGGACGGTGGTTTCGCGCGGGTTGCTCCCGCTGCTTCCGGTTCTTCTGTTCCGTCCGTCGGCGTGGGGGAGTGATCCGGCGATGGTGACGTTCGCGCAGGCGCAGGAGCGCGGTGAAGAGTGGGTCAACGGGGACGTTCCGGCGTATCAGCACCGTGAGGTGCGGGTGCGGGAGTTCGGGCTCGGGTTCGTGGTGTGGGCCGAGGACCGTGCGGAGGGGCCGCGTTCGGACGGGGGCGGTCAGCGGTTGGTGCTGGCCCGGGACAGTGGTGAGGTCACGTTGTGGCCGGCGCTGCCGGTGGGCGAGGTGGTCCGCCGGTACGAGGAGGAGTACGGCCGTCCGGAGGGTGAGCCGGAGCCGGTGCAGCCGGCTGCGGCGCGGGTGGATCTGAATCAGACGTCGTTCCTCCTGTCGCCGCCGGAGTGGCTGCAGGAAGCGGCGGACCGGCTGGGGATCGGGGAGGCGGCTGGTTCGTCGTCTTCCCCTTCCCCTTCTGCGGCTTCGGTCGGGGAACCGGGTGATCCCTCGCTGCCTCGGACGCAGGCGGGCGTGCCGACGCCGTCCGCCCCGCCTGCCGGGGCTACGCCCTGGGCGGGTACGGACACCAATGGCGATTCCGGTGACGACCGTTCCGTACCGCTGCCGGCGACCGTGTTCGCGCCGCAGCTGAGCGGCTCGGACGACGAGGACGTGCCGCCGCCGTCGTCGGTGCCAGAGGCCAAGACGGCGCTGATGTCGGGCGGCAGCCGGCTTCCGTCCACGACGGTCGCGCCGGCGCTCCAGAATCCGAACGGGCAGGATGCGCCGGGCGGGACGCCCGCGCCCACTCCTACTCCTCCCCCCAGCCCCACCCCTCCGCCTCCGCCTCCGGCGCCGGTTTCGGGTGGGCCGGGGACTCCGCCCCCTCCGCCACCGCCGCCGGCCGGGCCGCAGGGCACGCCTCCGCCGGGTGCGTCGTCCTACGGCGGTCAGCAGCCGCCCGGTGTTCCGCAGCCGCCGGCCGGTCCGGGTGCGCCGAGCGCTTCGGCCCGGTCGCTCGCGCCGAACGCCGGGGACATCGCCGATGCCGCGACCAGCAAGGCGGCTCCGCCGCCGCGTCGGCGTGTCGGTGGGGCGCCGCCTCCGCCGAGCGCGCCGGGTGCGCCGGGCGCGCGGCCGGGTGCGACACCTCCGCCGGCCGCCGGTCCGGGTGCTCCCGGTGCGCCGGCGGGCGGTTATGTGCCTACGCAGTTGGTGTCGGCGCTCGGTCCCGAGGGGCTGGCCGGGCCGGGTGCGCCCGGTGCGCCGGGCGTTCCTGGTGCTCCCGGTGGGCCGAACCCGCCCGCCCCGCCGAACCAGCCGGGCGGTACGCCTCCGGGTGGGGTGCACCACGCCGCGACGATGTTCGCCGACCCGAGCCGGATGGGCCCGGGTGCGCCGCAGCCTCCTGGTGCTCCCCGGCCGCCGGGTGCGCCGGGTGGTCCCGGTGCTCCGCAGCCCCCGGCCGCCCCTGGTATGCCCGGTGCGCCGGGCCCTCACGGGTCGGCCGGAGGGGCGCAGGGTGCCGCGCACCATGCCGCGACGATGCTGGCCGGGCCGGGCGGCCCCGGCACGCCGCCGCCACCGAACGCCCCGCACACGCCGAACGCCCCGCACACGCCGCACGCACCGCAGCCGCCGATGCCGCCGGGCGCGATGCCGCCACCCGGTGGGATGCCGCCCGGTGCCATGCCGCCGCCGGGTATGGCCGGGCCGGGGCAGCCTCCGGCGTACGGCTATCCCCAGCAGGGGCAGCCGACCGTCGGGCCGGGTTACCAGGCCGTGCTGCGGTACCGGGCGCACGACGGGTCGGAGCAGCAGCTGATCCGGCGTTCGGCGCCGGGTACGCCGCATCCGGAGTGGCAGATCTTCCATGAGCTGCGGGCGATGAACGTGCCGCCGGACCAGGTGCTGGAGCTGCACACGGAGCTGGAGTCGTGCGAGCTGCCGGGGGCCTACTGTGCGCGGATGATCCGCGAGCAGTGGCCGCAGGCGCGGATCACGAGCATCGCGCCGTACGGCACGGACCATGCGAGCCGGCAGCAGGGGATGCGTCAACTGCTGGCTCATCAGGGCGAGTTGCATCAGGTCGCCGACGGTCCCGCTCGTCCCGCCCCGGTGCGGGCGCCGTTGCCGCCGGTGCAGCCGGCGCCGCCGATCCCGCCTGAGGCGATCGCGCAGGAGATGGGCGCGGCGTTCGGGCCGGGGGTGTTCCGGTTCGAGCAGGCGGCCGTGTCCCGGCAGGGTGTGCCGCCGGTCGTGGCGCACACGCTGGTGGTGGCGGGTCTGCCGATGGATCTGGGTCCGTTCTTCTGGGCGCAGGCCCAGCCGGGGCGGCCCGTGCCGACGCTGGCGGAGCTGGCGGCGGAGCGGGGTGTGCAGCCGGCGGCGGACGCGGGCTCGTACCTCGTGATGGGCAGCGACTTCGGCAAGGCGATCTGTGTGCAGTACGGCACGGCGAACATCGTCGCCGTGCCGGTGGAGGCGGGGCCGGGCGGGGCGCCCGTGCCGCCGCAGTTCGTGAACAGCGGGCTGCCGGAGTTCGCGCGCTGCCTCGCGCTGCTGGGACGGATGTGGCGGCTGCGGTTCGGTCTGAACCAGGAGCAGGCGGGCCGCTGGACCGTCGACTTCCAGGCGCAGTTGGCGGCGCTGGACCCGGCGGCGCTGGGTTCGCCGGAGAGCTGGTGGTCGGTGCTGCTGGAGGAGATGTGGGACGGGTTGCTGTGAGGCGTGCGTCCCGCTGACCCGTTCGTGGGTGAGGGCCGGACCGGTCGTGTGACCGGGTCCGGCCCTCTCGCATGCATGGCCGACCGTGACCTGCTCGCGGAGTGTCGCGTTATGAACACTTACGCCTGATACATCAGGATATGCGCGAAATAATCCATTCCGCGTCCGTCTGGTGGAGAGGGGTCCCAAGTGATCAGCGCTTCGATGGCACCACCCGGTTTCATGACCGTGCGCGGGCGCGGTTACCGGCCCGAACAGGTCGATGCGTACGCCGCCGCGCTCTCGGCCGACCGGGACGCCGCCTGGGAGCGGGCCGCCCGGCTGACCGTGCTCGCCAAGAACATGGCGGCGGAGGCCGTACGGCTGCGGGACACCGTGAGCCGGCTGGTACCGCAGACGTACGACGGCCTCGGGGAGCGTGCGAGGCGCCTCTTCCAGCTCGGGCAGGAGGAGGCGGCGGCCGTACGGGAAGGCGCCCGGCGCGCGGCTCAGGAGCAGGTCGCGCAGGCCGAGGCGGATGCCGCCGGGGTGCTTGCGGCGGCGCGGGAGCGGGCGGACGAGATGCGCGCGGAGGCCGAGGAACGGGCCCGGCACAGGCTGCTCGCGGCGCGCGCCGAGGCCGACGAGATCCGCATCGGCGCCCGGCGCGAGGTGAAGGAGAACCGGGGCGAGGCCCTGGAGGCCCTGCGCGAGATGCGCCGGCGTACGGCGGCCCTGCTCGCCGACCGGGAGAAGGACCAGGCGCAGCGGTGGGCCGCCGCCGAGCGCGAGGAGGCCGAACGGGCCGCCGCGCTCGACGCGCACCACGCGCGGCAGGTGGCGCGCGCCGAGGCGGCGTTGTCCGAGGCGAAGCAGGCCCTCGCCGACGCCGAGGAGTCCGCCCGCCGGCGTCAGGAGGAGGCACACGCGCATGCCGCCGAAATCCTCACGGAGGCACGCATGCGTGCGGAACACATCGCGCGCGAGACGGAACGCATGCTGCGCGAGCACGGCGAGCGGTGGGACGACGTGCAGGCGCACATCGATCACGTACGCAGCAGTCTGAGCGCGCTGACGGGGCGCGCGGTGGAATAGGCGCCCGTCTCCTGCTGTCAGTCGCCCCTGCGCACGGCCCCCGCCAGGATCCGGCCGGGCGCGTGGCTGTCGGGTGCGGGCGAGCGGTGCCGGGGGAGGGTCGGTCGCCCGGTGGCGGGTGCCGGGTGGTCGGAGGTGACGGAGGGCCGGTCGCCAGGCTCCCGGCATCGGAGTCGGTGGGGGTCGGTCGTCCGGCGTCCGGTGCAGGTGCAGGTGCCGGGGGAGCGGTGAGTCGTGCGGGCGGTCGCCCGACTCGCTCAGCTGCGGTTGACCGCAGTTGACGGCGGGTCGGTCGCCCGGCGCCGGGGAGGGCTGAGTCGGTGCGGGTCAGTGGTCCGGTTCGCTCAGGACCGGGAAGCGGCGTGGCGCCACGCACAGCAGTACCAGGAAGGCGAGCGCGGCGGCTCCGGCCGCGCCCAGGTACACGGCGTGCACGGCGTCCGCGACCGCGTGGCGGGTCGCCTCGGCCGGGGCGCCCGCGTCCAGGTCGCGGGCGACGGAGTCAAGGTCGCCCGTGCCGCCCAGCCGCGCCGCCAGTACCCCGTTGGCGACCGCGCCGAAGAGGGCCGCCCCGATCGTCTGCCCGCTCTGGCGGCAGAAGAGGACCGACGCCGTGGTGGTGCCCCGCTCCGACCAGCCGACCGTCGACTGCACACCGACGATCAGCGGCAGCTGGAACAGTCCGAGTGCCGCGCCGAGCAGCAGCATCAGCAGCGTCGGCTGCCAGGCCGCGCCCGGATACGGCAGGAAGGGGAACGCGAGCAGGACCAGCGTCGCCGCGCCGATGCCGAAGAGGGCGGTGTCGCGGAAGCCGATGCGCCGGTACACGTGCTGGCTGAGGGCCGCCGAGAGCGGCCAGCTCAGCGTCCACACCGACAGCACGAACCCGGCGGTCACCGGATCCAGGTCCAGCACCGCCTGGGCGTACGTCGGCAGGAACACCGTGGGCGCCACCATCAGCAGGCCCAGCGCGCCCAGCGTGAGGTTGACCGCGGCGATCGTACGGCGGCGCCACACCCAGCCCGGGATGATCGGCTCGGCGGCCCGGCGCTCGATGACCACGACGAGGCAGGCCAGGGCCAGGCCCCCGGCGAACAGGGCGAGCGACGGCGCCGACAGCCACGGCCAGGCCACCCCGCCCTGCACCAGCGCGGTCAGCAGCACCCCGCCGGTCGCGAACACCGCCAGCGCGCCCGCCCAGTCGACCCGCGCGCGTGCCCGCGACTCCCGCTGCGGTTCGTGCAGGTGACGCACGATCAGCCACAACGCCACCACGCCGATGGGCAGGTTGACGAGGAAGATCCACCGCCAGTCGGCGTACGCCGCCAGCAGCCCGCCCAGACCCGGTCCCGCGACCGCGGACACCGCCCACACCGTGGACAGCTTGGACTGGATCTTCGGGCGTTCCTTCAGCGGGTAGAGGTCGGCGGCGAGGGTCTGCACGGTGCCCTGCAAGGCGCCGCCACCCAGGCCCTGCACGACGCGGAACGCGATCAGCGCGCCCATGTTCCAGGCGAGCGCGCACAGCAGCGAGCCGAGCAGGAAGAGGATCGCGCCGGCCACCAGCACGGGCTTGCGGCCGAAGGTGTCGGAGAGCTTGCCGTAGACGGGCAGGGTGACCGTGACGGCGAGCAGATAGCCGGAGAACAGCCAGGAGAAGACGGAGAACCCGCCGAGGTCGCCGACGATCTGCGGTACGGCGGTGGAGACGATGGTGGAGTCGAGCGCGGCCAGCGCCATGGACAGCATCAGCGCGGCGACGACCGCTCCCCGCTTCCAGGTGGCCGTGCCCTGCCCGGCGGCTTCCCGTGTCGCGGGTCTGATGTCGCCCATGCGATGCCCCACCCCTGTCCGTCCCGTGTCCCGTGCCCCTTGCACCTATCGCCGCGGACAGCTTCCCACTTGACCCTGACGCGACGGGAGGGTGGAGCCTGACCGGGCCGGAGGGTGGACATCACCCCTAGGAGCACTCCACCTACCGGTGGACAGCCCCTAGGGGTACCTCCGTAGTACGGCTCGGGGAGGGTTCGTACTGCCGGAGGAGGAGATGGGGCCGGGTCGCTCCTTAACCTGGCTTTACGCCGCTGGGACGGGCAACCCCACCGGCCGGAGGTGGGGTTAACCCCCCACGAAGACGGGCCCGAGCACCAGCGCGCCGCACCCGGTCGCGCCGACAGACTCTTCGACGTAGCACCGAAGACGTGACACCACGCACCACCACCGACGCGGCACCACTCGCGCGTCCCACCGACTTCCGACATAGGAGATCTACCGTGACTTCGGCTGTGACCATTCCCAGGCACGGGGGCACTGGAGGGCGTACGGCCGTTGCCGCTCGGGCGCGGCAGGTCGTCAAGGCGTACGGGTCCGGGGAGACCCGCGTCGTCGCCCTCGACCACGTCGACGTGGACATCGCCCGTGGCCGCTTCACCGCGATCATGGGTCCCTCGGGGTCCGGCAAATCCACCCTGATGCACTGCCTCGCCGGCCTGGACACCGTCACGTCCGGGCAGATCTACCTGGACGAGACCGAGATCACCGGGCTCAAGGACAAGAAGCTGACGCAACTGCGCCGGGACCGGATCGGGTTCATCTTCCAGGCGTTCAACCTGCTGCCGACGCTCAACGCGCTGGAGAACATCACGCTGCCGATGGACATCGCCGGCCGCAAGCCGGACAAGGCCTGGCTGCAGCAGGTCGTCGAGACGGTCGGGCTGGCCGACCGTCTCAAGCACCGGCCCACCCAGCTCTCCGGCGGCCAGCAGCAGCGCGTCGCCGTGGCCCGCGCCCTCGCCGCCCGCCCCGAGATCATCTTCGGCGACGAGCCGACCGGAAACCTCGACTCGCGAGCCGGCGCCGAGGTCCTGGGCTTCCTGCGCCGCTCCGTGGACGAACTCGGCCAGACCATCGTCATGGTCACCCACGACCCGGTCGCCGCCTCCTACGCCGACCGCGTCCTGTACCTCGCCGACGGCCGCATCGTCGACGAGATGAACCAGCCGACGGCCGAACAGGTCCTGGACCGCATGAAGGACTTCGACGCCCGGGGGCGTACGTCATGACCGTCATGAAGACCTCGATGCGCAACTTCTTCGCGCACAAGGGGCGGATGGCCCTGTCGGCCGTGGCCGTCCTGCTGTCGGTGGCCTTCGTCTGCGGGACGCTGGTGTTCACCGACACCATGAACACCACCTTCGACAAGCTGTTCGCGGCCACCTCCTCCGATGTGACGGTGAGCGCGAAGGGCGCCTCCGACACCGGTGAGACGACCTCCGGCAACGGCAAGCCACCGGTCATGCCGGCCGACGTCGTGGGCAGGGTTCAGCAGGCGCAGGGCGTCAAGTCGGCGGAGGGGACCGTCTTCTCCACCTCCGTGACCGTCGTCGACGCCGACAAGGACAGCCTGTCGCCCACCAGCGGCGGCCCCACCATCGTCGGCAACTGGAACGCCAACGACGCCCGCACCATGAAGATCACCGAAGGTGCCGCGCCCCGGAACTCCGCGCAGATCATGGTCGACGAGGACACCGCCGACAAGCACGACCTGAAGGTCGGCGACGAGATAGGCGTGATCAGCGCGGTCGGCACGCACACCGCGAAGATCTCCGGCGTCGCCGCCTTCCAGATCACCAACCCCGGCGCGGCGATCTTCTACCTCGACACCAGGACGGCGCAGGACATCCTGGTCGGCGAATCCGGTGTCTTCACCAACGTCAACGTCACGGCCGCGGCCGGGGTGAGCGACGACCGGTTGAAGCAGAACGTCACGGCCGCGCTCGGCGGCGACTACAAGGTGCAGACCGCCAAGGAGACCGCCGACGCCAACCAGAAGGACGTCGGCGAGTTCCTGAACGTGATGAAGTACGCCATGCTCGGCTTCGCCGGGATCGCCTTCCTCGTCGGCATCTTCCTGATCATCAACACCTTCTCCATGCTGGTCGCCCAGCGCACCCGTGAGATCGGTCTGATGCGGGCCATCGGCTCCAGCCGCAAGCAGGTCAACCGCTCGGTCCTGGCCGAGGCCCTGCTGCTCGGCGTCGTCGGCTCCGTCCTCGGCGTCGCCGCGGGCGTCGGCATCGCCGTCGGCCTGATGAAGCTCATGGGCATGACCGGCATGAACCTGTCCACGGACGACCTCACAGTGGCCTGGACGACCCCGGTCATCGGCCTGATCCTCGGCGTCGTCGTCACCGTCCTGGCCGCCTACCTGCCCGCCCGCCGGGCCGGCAAGGTCTCCCCGATGGCCGCGCTGCGCGACGCCGGCGCCCCCGCCGACGCCAAGGCCGGCGTCGTACGGGCCGTGCTCGGACTGCTCCTCACCGGCGGCGGCGTGTTCGGCCTCTACCTCGCCTCCGCCGCCGACAAGGCCAGTGAAGGCTCCCTCTGGCTCGGTCTGGGCGTCGTGCTCAGCCTGATCGGGTTCGTGGTGATCGGCCCGCTGCTCGCCGGCGGCCTGGTCCGGGTGCTCGGCACGGTCGTGCTGCGGGCCTTCGGCCCCGTCGGCCGGATGGCGGAGCGCAACGCCCTGCGCAACCCGCGCCGCACCGGCGCCACCGGCGCCGCCCTCATGATCGGGCTCGCCCTGGTCGCCTGCCTCTCGGTGGTCGGCTCCTCCATGGTGGCCTCCGCCACCGACCAGCTCGACAAGACCGTCGGCACCGACTTCATCATCCAGAGCGACACCGGCCAGCTGATCACCCCGCAGGCCGTGCAGGCCGTCAAGTCGACGCCGGGCATGGAACGGGTCACCGAGTACAAGATCCTCGACGCCGACCTGACCACCCCGGACGGCAGGACGTCCAAGGGCGAGACCGTCAACGCCGCCGACCCGACCTACGCCACCGACGTCACCACCGAGACGGTCGCGGGCAAGCTCGCCGACGCCTACAAGCCCGACTCCATGTCCGTCTTCGAAGGCTTCGCCGACGAGCACGGCCTGACGATCGGCTCGAAGGTCCAGGTCGCCTTCAAGGACGGCACCGCCGCCGCGCTCACCGTCCGCGCGATCACCAGCGACGAGGTCGTCATCGACAAGGGCGCCATGTACGCCTCCATCTCGACCGTCGCCAAGTACGTGCCGGCCGAGAAGATGCCGCTCGACCAGCTCGTCTTCGCCACGGCGAAGGAAGGGCAGCAGGAGGCCGCCTACACCGCGCTGAAGTCCGCGCTGCACGACTACCCGCAGTACTCCGTCCGCGACCAGACCGACTACAAGGAGGCGCTGAAGGACCAGATCGGCCAGATGCTGAACCTGATCTACGGCCTCCTGGCACTCGCGATCATCGTGGCGGTCCTCGGTGTGGTGAACACCCTGGCCCTGTCGGTGGTCGAGCGCACCCGGGAGATCGGCCTCATGCGGGCGATCGGCCTCTCGCGCCGGCAGCTGCGGCGCATGATCCGACTGGAGTCGGTCGTCATCGCCCTCTTCGGCGCCCTGCTCGGCCTCGGCCTCGGCATGGGCTGGGGGGCCACCGCCCAGCAGCTCCTCGCCCTGGAGGGTCTGACCGTCCTGGACATCCCGTGGCCGACGATCATCGGTGTCTTCATCGCCTCGGCCTTCGTGGGTCTGTTCGCCGCGCTGATCCCGGCGTTCCGGGCGGGCCGGATGAACGTCCTGAACGCGATCGCGACGGACTGACCTCCCGGTCGGGGAAGCCGGCGCCGAGGAGCCACGGGGGGCTCTTCGGCGCCGGCTTCGTCGTGCGTGGCCGGCGGGCAGGGGCGAGGCTCGCGGCCTCCCGCCCCCAGATCCCCGGCCCATGCCTGATGCCCCACCCGACTCGGGTGGGGCGTCACCCAGCCCGTCCGGCGTCTGAGGACGAGGCGCGGAGCGCCGACAGCGGGGGTCTGGGGGCGCAGCCCCCAGGGTTGGGACGGGAAGGGGCGGCGGGGGCGAGGAAACCCGGACCCCGCCACCCCCCCCCGGGTTATCCACAGCCCCAGGCAGACCGCCCCGCCCCGTCGTACCCTGGACACCCCCGGCCCGTGACACGCGTCGGGCCCTTCGCGTTGTCCACCCACACCGCGTTGTCCACCCACACACCGCGTCGCCCACCCACACCGACCACCACCCACCTCGGACCCCCGGACGGAAAACCCCCTCCATGAGCCTGCACGGTCTGCTCGACGCCGTAGTCAAGGACCCCGCCCTCGCGGAAGCCATCCCCGCGGCCGCCGACGGCCACCGCATGCACATCGACCTCGTCGGCCCCCCGGCAGCCCGCCCCTTCACCATCGCCGCCCTCGCGAGGGAGACCACCCGCACGGTCCTCGCGGTCACGGCGACCGGCCGGGAGGCGGAGGACCTGGCAGCCGCCCTGCGCACGCTCCTGCCCCCGGACGGCGTCGTGGAGTACCCCGCCTGGGAGACCCTGCCGCACGAGCGCCTCAGCCCGCGCAGCGACACCGTCGGCCGCCGCCTCGCCGTTCTGCGCCGCCTGGCCCACCCCCGCACCGACGACCCCGAGACCGGCCCGGTCTCCGTCGTCGTGGCACCCGTCCGCTCGGTGCTCCAGCCGCAGGTCAAGGGCCTCGGCGACCTGGAGCCGGTGGCCCTGAGGGGCGGCCAGACCGCCGATCTGAACGAGATCGTGGAAGCCCTCGCCGCCGCCGCGTACGCACGCGTGGAGCTGGTCGAGAAGCGCGGCGAGTTCGCCGTACGCGGCGGCATCCTGGACGTGTTCCCGCCCACCGAGGAACACCCCCTGCGCGTCGAGTTCTGGGGCGACGACGTCGAGGAGATCCGTTACTTCAAGGTCGCCGACCAGCGCTCCCTCGAAGTCGCCGAACACGGCCTGTGGGCACCCCCCTGCCGCGAGCTGCTCCTCACCGACGACGTCCGCGCACGCGCGCGTGCCCTCGCCGAGCTCCACCCCGAGCTGGGCGATCTGCTCGGCAGGCTCGCGGAGGGCATCGCCGTGGAGGGCATGGAGTCCCTCGCCCCGGTCCTGGTCGACGACATGGAGCTGCTGCTCGACGTGCTGCCCAAGGGTTCGATGGCCGTCGTCTGCGACCCGGAGCGGGTCCGCACGCGCGCCTCGGACCTGGTGGCGACGAGCCAGGAGTTCCTCCAGGCGTCCTGGGCGGCGACCGCGGGCGGAGGCGAGGCCCCCATCGACGTCGGCGCGGCCTCCCTGTGGTCCATCGCCGACGTGCGCGACCGCGCGCGCGAGCTGGACATGATGTGGTGGTCGGTGTCCCCCTTCGCCGCCGACCTGGAGCTGGAGGCGGACACCCTCAAGCTGGGCATGCACGCCCCTGAGGCGTACCGCGGCGACACCGCGAAGGCCCTCGCCGACACCAAGGGCTGGCTGGCCGAGGGCCGGCGCGTCGTCTTCGTCACCGAGGGCCACGGCACGGCCGCCCGCACGGCCGAGGTGCTCGGCAACGAGGGTGTCCCGGCCCGCCTGGACACCGACCTGACCGAGCTGACCCGCTCACTGGTGCACGTCTCCTGCGGTTCGATCGACCACGGCTTCATCGACCCGGCGCTCGACCTCGTCGTCCTGACGGAGACCGATCTGACCGGCCAGAAGGCGGCCGGCAAGGACGGCGCCAGGATGCCCGCGCGCCGCCGCAAGACGATCGACCCGCTCACCCTGGAGGCGGGCGACTACATCGTCCACGAGCAGCACGGCGTGGGCCGTTACATCGAGATGGTGCAGCGCACGGTCCAGGCCGCCACGCGCGAGTACCTGGTCGTGGAGTACGCGCCGGCCAAGCGCGGCCAGCCCGGCGACCGCCTCTACATCCCCACCGACCAGCTGGAGCAGATCACCAAGTACGTCGGCGGCGAGGCACCCACCCTGCACCGGCTGGGCGGCGCCGACTGGACGAAGACGAAGGCGCGCGCGAAGAAGGCCGTCAAGGAGATCGCCGCCGACCTGATCAAGCTGTACAGCGCCCGCATGGCCGCCCCCGGGCACGCCTTCGGCGCGGACACCCCCTGGCAGCGCGAGCTGGAGGACGCCTTCCCGTACGTGGAGACGCCCGACCAGCTCACCACCATCGCCGAGGTCAAGGACGACATGGAGAAGTCGGTCCCCATGGACCGCCTGATCTGCGGCGACGTCGGCTACGGCAAGACGGAGATCGCCGTCCGTGCCGCCTTCAAGGCCGTCCAGGACGGCAAGCAGGTCGCCGTCCTGGTCCCCACCACGCTGCTGGTGCAGCAGCACTTCGGCACCTTCAGCGAGCGGTACGCGCAGTTCCCGGTGAAGGTGAAGGCGCTGTCCCGCTTCCAGTCCGACACGGAGGCCAAGGCGGTCCTGGAGGGCCTGCGCGAGGGCTCCGTGGACGTCGTCATCGGCACCCACCGGCTGTTCTCCTCGGAGACCAAGTTCAAGGACCTGGGCCTGGTCATCGTCGACGAGGAGCAGCGTTTCGGCGTCGAGCACAAGGAGCAGCTGAAGAAGCTGCGGGCCAACGTCGACGTGCTGACGATGTCGGCCACGCCCATCCCGCGCACCCTGGAGATGGCGGTGACGGGCATCCGCGAGATGTCGACGATCACCACGCCCCCGGAGGAGCGCCACCCGGTGCTCACCTTCGTCGGGCCGTACGAGGAGAGGCAGATCGGCGCGGCCGTCCGCCGTGAACTGCTGCGCGAGGGCCAGGTCTTCTACATCCACAACCGGGTGGAGTCGATCGACCGGGCGGCGGCGAGGCTGCGCGAGATCGTGCCCGAGGCGCGGATCGCGACCGCGCACGGCCAGATGTCGGAGGCCGCGCTGGAGCAGGTCGTCGTCGACTTCTGGGAGAAGCGGTTCGACGTGCTCGTCTCGACGACGATCGTCGAGTCCGGCATCGACATCTCCAACGCCAACACCCTGATCGTCGAACGCGGCGACAACTTCGGCCTGTCCCAGCTCCACCAGCTGCGCGGCCGGGTGGGCCGTGGGCGCGAACGCGGTTACGCCTACTTCCTGTACCCGCCGGAGAAGCCGCTCACGGAGACGGCCCACGAGCGACTCGCGACCATCGCCCAGCACACCGAGATGGGCGCGGGCATGTACGTCGCGATGAAGGACCTGGAGATCCGCGGCGCGGGCAACCTCCTCGGCGGCGAACAGTCCGGCCACATCGCGGGCGTCGGCTTCGACCTGTACGTCCGCATGGTCGGCGAGGCCGTCGCGGACTACCGGCGCCAGCTGGAGACCGGCGAGATCGAGGAGGAGGCCCCCCTCGAGGTCAAGATCGAGCTGCCCGTCGACGCGCACGTCCCGCACGACTACGCCCCCGGCGAGCGGCTGCGCCTCCAGGCCTACCGGGCCATCGCCTCGGCCAACTCCGAGGACGATGTCAAGGCCGTACGCGAGGAACTCGTCGACCGCTACGGCAAGTTGCCCGAGCCGGTGGAGAACCTGCTGCTGGTGGCCGGGCTGCGGATGCTCGCGCGGGCGTGCGGCGTCGGGGAGATCGTGCTCCAGGGCAACAACATCCGGTTCGCGCCGGTGGAGTTGCGGGAGTCGCAGGAGCTGCGGCTCAAGCGGGTGTATCCGGGGTCGGTCATCAAGCCGTCCGCGCACCAGCTCCTCGTACCCCGCCCGAAGCCCGCGAAGATGGGCGGCAAGCCGGTGGTCGGGCGCGAACTGCTGGGCTGGGTGGGCGAGTTCCTGGTGACGGTGCTGGGGTAGCCGGCAGGTGCCGTAGGCCGTCTCGTAGGTCATCGGACACGACGAGGCCGTCCGCCGGAGGCTCGGCTCCGCGGACGGCCCGGGTGGCTCCGGCTGCTCGGGCTACGGCTGCTCGGGCGGCCGTTCCTCGTCCATGCCCATCCGCCGGTGCAGCTGCTGCTGCCCGGAGTCGACCTGGGACTCGTACTTGTTGCCGGTCTTCTCGTTGGCCTTCTTCTCGGCGGTGTCGGACATGCCCTTGGCCTTGTCCCGCCCCTGGCTCTTGAACCTGTCGAAGATGCCCATGCGCAACTCCCTCCGGAGGTGACTCCCTCCAACGGTATGCCCGGCTTGCGCCGTGTGCCCACTTGTGGCCGCGGAGGTCTGGACCTCCCGTACTGCTGCCGCGCGCCCCTCGCCTACCGTGTACGCGAGCCCGGCCGGGGAAAACGCCCTGTGCGGGGTGGCAGCGGCCGAGCAGGGGAGGGGCGCGTGAAGCGTCTGAGGGGCGGGGCGGCGACCGCCGTCGTACTGGTCTGCGCCATGACCGGCTGCACCGACCAGGTCACCGGCACCGGCTCAGCCGGACCCGGCCGGACCGGGGCCGGGGGAGCGGCCCTCACGGCCGCCGAGTCCCTCACCGTCAAGGGGCGGGCGCCGCGCACCGGTTACGACCGGGACAGGTTCGGCAGCGCCTGGGCCGACACCGACTCCAACGACTGCGGAACCCGCGACGACATACTCAAACGGGACCTGGAGAGCGTCCGGTTCACCGACGGCACCTGCAAGGTGTCCTACGGCGTGCTGGA
The DNA here is from genome assembly GCF_042723915.1 of Streptomyces sp. NPDC058335. Classification (NCBI taxonomy): domain Bacteria; kingdom Bacillati; phylum Actinomycetota; class Actinomycetes; order Kitasatosporales; family Streptomycetaceae; genus Streptomyces; species Streptomyces sp. NPDC058335. Next base: position 505,541 of record NZ_JBHXHX010000002.1, read on the forward strand.
GTCGGACCCCTACTCCGGCAAGGACGTGACCTACCGGCGCGGCAGCAGCCAGGTCGACATAGACCATGTCGTCGCGCTGTCCGACGCCTGGCAGAAGGGCGCCAAGTACTGGGACGCGAGCAAGCGCATCGCCCTCGCCAACGACCCCCTCAACCTGCTGGCCGTGGACGCGAGCACCAACCGTTCCAAGGGGGACGGCGACACGGCGACCTGGCTGCCGCCCAACAAGGCCTACCGGTGCCCGTACGTGGCGGCGCAGGTCGCGGTGAAGAAGAAGTACGAACTGTGGGTCACCGCCGCCGAGAAGGCCGCCATGGAGAAGGTCCTCTCGGGCTGCCCCGACCAGAAACTCCCCACGGGCGGCAACCCGACGAGGGCGCCGGAACGTTTCCACGCGAACTGAGCGCGCGGCTCGGTCGCTCAGCCGCCCAGTCGATCAACGGCGCGGCAACCGGCTCACGGCCACGTGAAATCCCGTTCCCCCGCCGCCTCCCCGCCGCTTACCGTGCCCCCATGGAACTGAAGGTCGCCTCCCTCGCCGACCGGCCCGAGATGCTGGGGCCGGTGCTCGACATGCCCGACAGCTGGCCGGTGTTCGCCACGCAGGATCCGGTGGGCAACGCCCACTACGGGCGGATCCCCACCGAACTGCCGGAGTACGTGCTGTTCGCCGAGGACGAGCGCGGTGAGGTCCTCGCGCACGCCTACAGCGTGCCGTTCGCCCTGCGTGCCGAGGGCCGGGGCGAGCTGCCCGCCCGCGGCTGGGACCAGGTGCTGCTGTGGGCGTTCTCCGACCTGCGGCGCGGGGTACGGCCCGACACGGTCAGCGCGATCTCGATCGTGGTCGCCCCGCACGCCCAGGGCCTCGGCCTGTCCGGGCGGATGCTCGCCGCGATGCGGGACAGCGCCCGAGCGAAGGGCTTCACCGAGGTCGTCGCCCCGGTCCGCCCGAACGCCAAACACCTCGAACCGCACACCCCCATCGACGAGTACGCGCACCGGGTGCGGGACGACGGGCTGCCGTACGACCCGTGGCTGCGGGTGCACGTCCGGGCCGGGGCGAGCATCGAGCGGGTGGCGCCGGCGTCGATGACGGTGGCCGGATCGCTCGCGGAGTGGCGCCGCTGGACGGGGCTTCCCTTCGACACGCGGGGTGACGTCGAGGTGCCCGGTGCGCTGGTGCCGGTGCGCTGCGAGCCGGAGCGCGACTGTGCGGTGTACGTCGAGCCCAACGTGTGGCTGCGGCACCCGCTCCGACCGGCGCCGCCCGCCTGAGTGCCGGCGACGTCGGCGACATCGGCGGCTACCGTCCGTACGGGTACCCCTGCTGGTAGTGCCCCTGCGGGCCGGGCGCCCCGTACGCCATCGCCGGCATCGTCGGGATCCGCTTGTCGAACATGGCCCACAGCAGCATGCAGGCCGCCGTCGCCAGCGTCACCAGGATGGCGAGACCCATGAACCCGTCCCCGTCCGAGCTGTCGTCCGTCGCCATCCACGGCACGGTCACGCACTCGTACAGGGCGAACGCGCCGAAGGCGACCCAGTCCGAGGACCGTCCTCGGCGGATCGCCACATAGAGGAACGGCACCCACGCCAGCAGGCCGAAGGAGAACCACGCCAGGGCCACCCAGCCGATGCGCTGGAACCAGCCCGCCTCGAGCCGCTTGTCCGCACCCGTCATCACCGTCGTCATGTCGCCCCCCAAGTAGCCAGGGAGCAAGGTTAGGCCACGGCCGGGCCCGCCCGGACCTCCCTGTCTTTACTGTGACATGAGCGAATCCTGGCGCTGCGAGGGGCCTGTGTTTCCCGACCGCAGACCCGCGCGCGGTACGGTGCGTTCGATTCAGGGGGCATCACACGCAGACACACGCCGTACGCCGGGATCCGGCCGTACGCGCGCAGACGACCGATGGGGTGGGGATGGCCGAGCACCGGCAGTCCAGAAAGCGCAGATACATCACCTGGGGAGTGGCCGGCGCCGCCGTCCTCGCCGGTGCCGGGATCGCCGCGCAGAACTCGATGGCGGCCACCACCTGGCCCGCCCAGAAGACCTACACCGGCCGGGCCTTCGACACCTGCACGGCGCCCTCCCTGGCCGCGATGAAGGCCTGGAAGACCAACGGGTTCTACGGCGCCGCCGCCGTCTACATCGGCGGCAGGAACCGCGGCTGCGCCCAGCCCAACCTCACCGCGTCCTGGGTGAAGTCGGTCAACGCCGTCGGCTGGAAGCTCATCCCGCTCTACGTCGGAGCCCAGCCGCCCTGCCAGACGAGCGGCAACCCGGAGAGGTTCACCGCCGCCACAGCGGCCTCCCTCGGCGTGAGCAATGCCAACGACGCCGTCGCCAAGGCCGCCGCGCTCGGCATGAAGGCCGGCAGCCCGGTCTACCTGGACATGGAGCCGTACGACATCACGAACAAGGCGTGCAACGACGCCGTGCTGACGTACGTCCGCTCCTTCACCAAGACCCTGCGCGCCAAGACCTACCGGGCCGGCTACTACGGCTTCAGCAGCTCCAGCGCCAAGGCCGTCGCCACCGCGACGAACAGGACGGACCTGCCGGGCAACCTCTGGTACGCGCTGTGGGACAAGCAGAACACCACCACCGCGGACTGGCCGTGGGGCGCCACGCAGTACACCGACCACAGCCGTGGCCACCAGTACATGGTCAACAGCAAGGAGACCCGCGGCGGTTACACGATCACCGTGGACCGCAACGCCTGGGACGCCCCGGTCGCCCTCGTGGGCTGACCCACGTACCGGTGCGGGCGCGGCGGTGCCGGAAGTCCTGGTGAATCGTTGGTCCAATGGGTTGGCCCCAGCCGCACCACTGCCTACCATCGATCACCGCAAGACCTTGTGCACCGCCGCACAATCTCCTCGGGAGGCTTCCTTGCACCGCCGCCGTCGCACCGCGCTCCTGCTGTCCGCCGCGATCGTCGCGGCGGGCCCCCTCCTCACGGCCTGTGGCAACGAGGCCCACCCCGGAGCGGCGGCCGTCGTCGGCGGCCAGCGGATCACCGTCTCGCAGCTGGAGGGCCGGGTGAACGAGGTACGCGAGGCCCAGCGCGCCTCCGTCCCCGACGACACCCAGTACGCCCAGGCCATCGCCCGCACCGGCACCCTCACCCGCGACACGCTGCACGGCATGGTCCTCGACCGGGTCCTGCACCGCGCCGCCGAGGACGCGGGCATCACCGTCAGCCGCAAGGAGGTCCAGGCGATGCGGGCCGGCCTGGAACAGCAGGCGGGCGGCGCGAAGGGCCTGGAGACCACCTGGCTCCAGCAGTACGGCATCCCGCCGCAGCGCCTCGACGAGAACCTCCGCCTCCAGCTGGAGGCCCAGAAACTCGCCGCGCGGCTCGGCACCGACACCAGCCGGCCCGAGTTCTGGAACGCCCTGTCGAAGGCGTCCAAGGACCTCGACGTCGACCTCAACCCGCGCTACGGCGACTGGGACGTACAGAAGGTCAGCCGCGTCGACGCGAAGACCCCCTGGGTCCGCGACGTGACGACGCCGTCCCAGCCGCCGCAGACCGCCTGACGGTACGCCGGTCCCGGCCGGCCCGTGGATGACTTCGGGGGCTGTCGGCGGGGTGGGTTACGTTCGGAGAGTGAACGCAACGAGTCCCGAAGGCGGCTCCAACCCCGGCCGTGTCGTCCTGCTCACCACCAGCCACCGGATCGCCCCCGGCCTGCTGTCCTGGCCCGCCTGGCAGGCCCTGCACGAGGCGGACCGCGTCCTGTGCGCGGACGGCGCCCATCCGCAGCTGCCGTATCTGCGGGAGGCCGGTATAGAGGTGGCGGAGACCTCCCCGACGGCCGAGGAGCTGCTCTCCGCCTGCGCCGGCGGCCGCACGGTCGTGGTCGTGGCGACCGGTGAGGGCGAACCCGCCCTGACGGACGGCCTGGCCCGGCTGGCCGGCTCCGGCCGCGTGGCCATGCCCGACCTGGAGCTGCTCCCCGCCTCCTACGACCTTCCCGGCGCCCGCCTCCTCGACCTCGTCCAGGTCATGGACCGCATCCGGGCCGAATGCCCCTGGTCCTCCCAGCAGACCCACAAGGGCCTCGCGAAGTACGGCATCGAGGAGGCGTACGAACTGGTCGAGGCCATCGAGGACGGCGACCGCGACGCGCTGCGCGAGGAGCTGGGCGACGTCCTCCTCCAGGTCGTCTTCCACGCCCGTATCGCCGAGGAGGACGAGGAGGCCCCGTTCTCCGTCGACGACGTGGCCGGCACGATCGTCGCCAAGCTCATCCACCGCCACCCGCACGTCTTCGGCGACGCCACCGCGACGACCCCCGAGGAGGTCAAGGAGCACTGGCTGCGCACGAAGGCGGTCGAGAAGCGCCGCGAGTCGGTCACCGACGGCATCCCCCTCCACCAGCCGGGCCTCGCACTGGCCGCGAAACTCGCCTCCAGAGTCCGCTCGGCCCACCTGGACGTACCGCTCCCGACATCGGAAGGCCTCGGCTACGACCTGCTGGCCCTGGCGGCCCGAGCGGAAGCGGAAGGCGTCGACCCGGAGGCGGCCCTACGGGCAGCGGCCCGCACCTACCGAGACGCGATCCGGGCGGCGGAGGGAGTGGGGGAGTAGGGGGCGGCTCCTCGGGGCCTGGCGGACACGAGGGCTTGGAGAACTCGCGGAGGCCGGAAGCCGCCAACTGAGGCGGCCGCCGCACAGAAACGGGAGTCGCCGGCTCCGCCCAGCCTCGGGCACGCATCTGTCCTGCGGCGGCTCGGCATGGGCCTTGGGCCGCCCCTGTCCTGCGGCTGCCTCGGCTCGGGATCGGCCTTGCGCCCGGTCCGGTCCTGCGGCGGCTTCGCTCGGGCCGCCCTCGCGACCGCTCCGGCCTCCGCCGGCCCTCCCGTTCGGCGGAGCGCCGACGCGGTCCGTCCGCCCCACCCAGGGAAGCGGGCGGACGCGACCAGGCCGGACGCAGACGGCCGTAGGGCCACCGATCCAGGCACGGGGGCGCGGCGGGCCTCCGTCGTCGCTCCGGTCCGGCAGCGCGCC